>JBCCUK010000004.1:0-161810 GCA_039196965.1 Pseudomonadota bacterium
AAAGACTTCATTGAAGTTTGCCGCCTCGGTCATGTCGACCAGAGGCCGCACCTCGATACCCGGCGTCTCCATGGAGAAGACGAGATAGGAAATACCGTGATGCTTCTTCTCATCCGGATAGGTCCGGACAAGGCAGAAAATCATATCGGCCTGCTTCGCCGTGGAGGTCCAGATTTTCTGGCCGTTGATGACATAATCATCACCGTCAATTTCAGCTCGCGTTGAAAGGCTCGCGAGGTCCGAGCCGGAGCCGGGTTCGGAATAACCTTGGCACCAGACAATTTCGCCTTTCAGGGTTGGCGCAATGTAGGATTGTTTTTGCTCTTCTGTGCCCAGTTCCAAAAGTGTCGGCACGAGCATGGAGATGCCCTGTCCGGCCAGCCCGCGCGGAAGTCCTGACTTTGCAAACTCCTCCGCGATGATGCGGGATTTCAGAATATCCGGATCTGCGCCGTAACCACCATATTCGGTAGGAATGGTGCGCGCAGCAAAGCCGTTTTCGATCAGGAGGCACTGCCAGGCGAGACGCTTCGGGTGCTTCAGGCCGCGATCTCCGGAGCCGGGAGCCCTATCCGCATTGGCCGTCAAAAACGCTGCGGTCTCGGCGCGAAAGGCTTCATATTCAGTGCTTAACGCCAGATCCATAGCCGAACTCCCGTCTCTCTATTTTAAGTCAGCGTGGCACGGCGGCTGAATGGCATCAATGGTGACGTGGCGGGATGTATTGACTGACGCCATCCGGACTATGCGATAGGTAAATGACGAGATAATTCTGGAGACGCATTATGGAGCCCGTCACACTGACAATCGAAAACGACATCGCGCACATCCACCTCGATGATGGTAAGGCGAATGCCCTCGGCTTCGCCATGATCGATGCCCTCAACGCCGCGCTCGATGATGCAGAAGCGAATGCGAAGGTCGTCCTGTTCTCCGGTCGCGAGGGACGCTATTGCGCCGGGTTCGATCTGTCGGTGATGCGTGAGGATCCGTCCAAGGCACCAAAGCTTGTGAATGCAGGCGGGCACCTGCTCTTGCGAATTTTCGAAGGTAAGCTTCCAAGTGTCATCGCCTGCACCGGGCATGCTCTGGCGGCGGGGAGCCTGTTCCTCCTTGCAGCAGACACCCGGATAGGTGTGCAGGGTGACTTCAAGATCGGATTGAACGAGACAGCGATTGGCATGGTCCTGCCAACATTCGGGATCGAGCTACCAAGAGCGCGGCTGGCTCAGGATCATCTGACCGCTGCCACCATTCAGGGGCACATGTACGATCCTGATCACGCCGTCAAAGCTGGCTTTCTCGATCAGGCCGTCCCTCCCGGTGAGCTGATGAGCGTCGCGAGATCTGCCGCCGAGGCGCTGGCGCAGCTGCCCCAGTCAGCCTACCACGGGAACAAGAAACTGATCCGGAAGCCCTCCATCGACATTATCCGGGAGAGCCTCGTTCCGCTCGATTAGATTGCCCATATACCTGGATGCCGGGACAGCATATCGGCTTTCCAGTCCTCAGCGCTGTTGCCCGGCACGAGGGACACAAAACAGCCGCCGAAACCGCCACCAGTGAGGCGGCTGCCAATGGCACCGAGTTCTTCTGCACTCTTTACAAGGGCATCAATCTCAGGCGTCGAGGCATCGAAATCCTCAGAGTACGAACGATGACTTTCGCGCATCAGCCGTCCGAACGTATCCATATCGTCAGCTCTCATGGCTCCGATGGCCCAATTGGTTCGACGATGCTCGGAGACAACATGGCGAGCGCGCGCAGCGAGGTCTGCATTGAGTTCTGGAATTCTCGATATCTGTTCGTCCGTTAGCTGACAGAGCCAGTTGGCACCAAGTTCGGCCGTGGCCGACGCACATTCCTGAAACCGGGTCTTGTATCGACCATCCGTCAGGGCGCGATTGATACCGGAATGTAGCGTTACAAACGTCCAGCCAGACGGGATCTCCATGACTTCGGTATCCATGGATGCCGTATCCAGCGCGAGAGCTTCGCCCGGCTGCAGCATCCCCACAGCCATCTGGTCCATGATACCGCACGGCACGCCGATATAGGCGTTCTCAACCTTGCGGGCCTCCAGGGCGGTATCGACCGCTGATATCTCCGCATCCTTGCGATCCATGGCGGCGCGAAAGACCGCAGTTATGAGAGCGGCCGATGAGGAAATGCCAGCGCCCGGCGGAATGCCGCTTGCCACATAGATATCGAACCCCTGGCTGCCCCATCCAAGTTTCGCTGAATGTTGCAAGGCACCGACAATATAGTCAGACCAATGACCATTTGCATTATCAGCAATCGTTCGTGTGACGGCACCCTCGAAACGATCAGATATAATGGTGTGGGTCTTCGAGGTGTTCTCGGCCAGGGCAACAGAGACATGGTTTGTCAGGGCTGCGGGCAGAACCTTCCCGCCATTATAGTCCACATGCTCGCCAATGAGGTTGACCCTGGCTGGCGCAGCACCGGTACCCTCCGCCGTTTTCTCAAATACTTTACGAAAGCTATCTGTCACGCTCATGCTGAGAACGTTTCCAATCCTCTATACCGTCTGATTGACTGGTTTGCGATTTATAACTGCTAAAGCTCAATTTACGGATGATTCTTCCATTTCGATAACTTACTTCAAGTTGATTGGCTGTCTATGCCTGACTTAAGTCATCGTGACCAAAAGTCTCACCAAACACAGCCACGGTCTTCTCAACCCTGAAGCCATTAAAGCCACTTTGCATCGCCTGTCCGTATGCCCCAAGATGACCGAACTCGATCCAGTCACCCTCATCAATATCGTTTGGCAGGAGAAACGGGCCCGCCATTCTGTCCTGACTGTCACAGGTCGGACCATAAAGGCCGAAAGCAGAAATCTCTTCATCGAAGGATTGATCAGCCTCCAAGCGATGTCGCTTTACCGGGTATCGCCAACCATGCACACCGGCGTCGAAAAGCGACCCGTAAATTCCATCGTTTATGTAGAGTTCAGATCCTTTGCGCAAATCCACTCGGGCGAGTGTTGACCCAGCAGGACCAGACAAGGCTCTGCCCGGTTCACCACGCACCTCCAGATGATCGAGGCCAAGCCGAGATAGTGTTTCTGAAATCACCGAGAAAAATGCGCTGATGGGAGGCGATCGCATTCCGGGGTAGCTCACAGGAAACCCTCCCCCGCAATCGATTATATCAATCGGAAGAGAGGCTTCATCAATCAGTCTGCGGATTTGCTCCAGTGGAAAAATATAAGCTAGCGGATCCACACACTGAGATCCGACATGAAATGCGACGCCGAGTCTAGCGGCCTTATTGCGCGCAACCTCAATGAGGCGAATGCCCTCTCCAAACTGCGCTCCGAACTTTCCCTCAAGCGGCATCCTGCTTTCACCGCAAGGCACGGCGATACGAATATGAAGGTGCAAATCCGGCGCGCCACCTGTCTCCCTCAGGATCTTTTCAAGCTCCCCAAGGCAATCAAAGGCAAAATCCCGGACGCCGGATGCGTAGGCGTGCCAGATCGTCTGACGCGACTTTACCGGATGCATAAGATGAAGCCGTGCGTCGGGACAGAGAGATCTCACAAGATCTATTTCGCGGATCGAGGCCACATCAAAATCTCGGACACCGGCAGACCAGAGGATCGACAATACGGCAGGGTGCGGATTGGCCTTCACCGCATAAAGCGTCGTCCCCGGAAAACCATCTAGAAAAGCCATCGCCGTGGCCCGGAGGGTCGCAGGATAGAGAACAGCGAAAGCATCGTCAGATGTATCGCTGGCAAGGGCATCGGAAACGGTCCGAAAGGCCGGCAAGCCAAGTTGATCAAAATCCGTTGATAGTAGCGAAGGCTGCGAGAACAAGGCCCGAGAAAGAGGGGTCATCCACATATCCTCCTTAGCGTCGGTCGATAAACGGCCGATAACGGTAATGAAGACAGTTGGGCTCCCCCGTACTGGCTGGAGGCGGATCACAAGTCAGACGGCCGCCACGTCGTGGTTAGCTTACATGTCGACCTGCGCCATAGGCCCCGGAGACCTATGGCGCAAGCGAATTTTCTGCAGATAACGGGCTTAGAAAGCCACCTTGATATCGAAGCGGACATTCCGGCCCGGAAGGGGCGCGGTGTCGCGCAGGAAGGAAGCAGCCGGACGGCCCTCTGCATCAAACAGGTTCTGTCCGCGAATGCCGAGGGTCACATTTGGGCGATCCCGGAACGGCCGCACCGCCAGAGCCAGATTGACGAAGGTGAAGCTGCCGGTTGGAAGCTCAAACTGAGCAACATCGTTTTGGGCCGCATTGTATTCCACCTCAGCCCGCAATGTCGCCAGATCACTGTCTGCGGTCATACCGATAAGCGTCGAGAAAGGTGGGATACGGGGCTGGTCCTCATCCAGGAGATCCTCCGATGTCGCACGTACGAAATCCGCCTGGGCCTGGGCAGACAACCGCACGTCGCCCAATCCACCGGCTGAATAGGTACCAAGATCTGCATCAAGTTCAGCTTCGAAACCCCGGAAGCGGGTATCAGCCGCGATAAACTCGAAGACGGGAAGAATTACTTCTTCGAATTCACCCGTTTCCTGCTCAAAGATGAAATCATCATAGTCGGTCAGGTAGCCATTAACGATGACTGTGACAGGGCCAAATTCCCCGCGTACGGTTGCTTCGAAACCGCGGGCGGTTTCCTCGCCAAGCGTTGGATCGCCAACCTCAAAGTTCTGAGTAGCTAGGTGTGGCCCGAAGGAGAAGTTTTCTTCCAGCGATGGTGCCCGCTCGGTGCGGAAGGCATTTACGCCGACGAAGAAGGCATCGTTTACCTGATACCCTAGGCCACCAGAAATGCTGAATAGATCGAAGTTGTTGTCGACGGGAACCGGCGTTGCGTCCTCGTCATCAATGAACTCTTCTGTCTCGTTATCAACGTTCTCATAGCGCCAGCCAAAATCGGCAATGAAGGGGCCTCTGACAAATTCACCCAGGCCAAACACACCGAGCTGAACTTGCTCCGATGGCGGAACAAAAGCTTCGGCACCAATGGCTTCGAAATCGCGAACCCGGAATTGACCACCAACTGCGGTGCGAATGTCACCGCCCAGCGCATTAAATGTCTTGCCGGTGAGCTCCAGACGACCTTCGAATTCGTCATTGTTGAATTCTGTGCCGATTGCCTCGCCCTCAAGTTCGAAGTGCTGATAATCCGCATAGCCAAAACGGAACTTGGCTTTCTCGAAGAGGCCGAGATCACCGGCAACTTCACCTTTCGCATCGAAACGGATCTGATCGAGGTCGATACGAATACCTTCTTCTTCGCCCTCTTCCTCTTCTTCCTCGCCAAGCTCTCCCTCTTCAGCTGCTTCCGCAGCTTCAATGTCTTCCTCTGAGAGCACTCCCTCAGGGACACCATAATTGGTTTCGTAGTAACTGACAGATGCACCGAAGAAACCTTCGTAGCCGCCATTATCGAAGAGATAAGAAGCACCAAATGCGCCAGACGCTGTCTCAAGATCACTGTTGGGGAGAAAACCTGATTCGAATTCCTCGGTCGGAACGAAAGGAACGCCGTTTTCAATGGCTTCGGCGGCCAGAGCGCCTACGAGTTCGTTCGACGCGACCAGGCCGGGAATGTCGTAATCGCCAGCATCGCGGAAAGACCCCTCGGCGTGAAAAACAAACTGCCCCAGTTGAACATCTGCACCGCCAGCAACTTCGTTGCCATTGTCGACGGTAGAGTAAGAGTAACGCGCAGCGCCCTCAAAGCCATTTTCAGGTGCTTCTTCTGGAATAATGCCGGTGATCGTATTCACCACGCCGCCCGCAGCAGAACTTCCGTAGAGAAGAGATGCTGCGCCGCGGAAGACCTCGATCCGTTGCGCAAGCGCAGGTTCCACAGGTACAGCGTGGTCCACACTGGTTTGGGCAACGTCAAACGTACCGATGCCATCTGTCAGAACGCGAATACGGTCGCCACCCAAGCCACGAATGACCGGCCTTGAGGCACCAGCTCCGAATGCTGTCGAAGAAATGCCGGGCTCACGGCGAAGGGTCTCACCAATTGTTGTGGCGAGCCGCTCGGCAAGCTCCTCTTCTTCAAGGACTGTCGCGTTCGAAATCGTTTGGCCAAGTGGCCGGGCGAGCGGGGTTGATGTTGTGACAACCTGATCGAGGTCAAGACGATCGACATCGTCGCCTGCCACCTGCGCCGAAGCAAGATTGGCTGAAAATAAAAGGGCGGCTGCGGATACGCCGGCAGCACGTTTGAGATTCGAGGACATAGGGAACCTTTGATACTGGATCGCGCGCAGGACTTTTCTGGCCAACCTGCGCATTAAAACACTTTGGAAACTGAATTTTCAGGAAAAACCGAGAGGGGGGCCACGCGGGTTGTAGGATGACGGTGTCAGGTCAGCATGGACAATAGCCACAGCCAAAAGACACCTATCACCCTCAGATTTCACGATGGTGGAGACGTCATCAGGCGATAAGCCATCCGGATCCCCCTCGTCGACATGAATGACCGTGCACATTACGCAGTCATGATCGGCATGGGCCGGATCGAAATCATGGCCGCTGGCGAAAGCAGGCAGGGCAAGCTGGCCTAGTACCACCAACATCGCGACAATCACTAAGGCCATGCGTGAGCGCACCAGCACTCTCCCTGCCAATAAGGCATCCAAAATGTGATTATGTAACGTATGCGCTCCATTCTTATCAAGCGAGATCTGCGCTTGAAGGTATTTGCGGTCGATACTGTTGCCGTTTTACCATGGCCCACGCTGAAGAGCCGTTAGATTATGGGATTTCCTATGAGTTCTGGCCTCATTGCCGAGCGGATTTTCCTCACCTCATGGACATATTCAGCATCGGCAACTACCTCTTCTGATTGGATTTCAAGATGAGATTTTCACGATGACCGATCTAACAAAAGAACAGGCCGACAGGATTGAAGCGGCAGCCTTTCGCAGACTTATCTCGCACCTCGACAACCGTAAGGATGTTCAGAATATCGATCTCATGATCCTCGCCGATTTCTGCCGCAACTGTCTCGGCGACTGGTATCGCGAAGCGGCCGAGCAGCAAGGCATCGAGATAACCAAGGATGCTGCCCGGGAGCGGGTTTACGGTATGCCCTACAATGAATGGAAAGACCGATATCAAAAAACGGCGACCGACGCCCAGAAGGCAGCATTCAAATCGCGCAAGATAGATAATTAGAGGCTGATTGAAGAGGCGCACCCGACAAGAGCTGGCCAGATTCTTCAAAAATGACTGGAAGATGAATACGCCATTCCGGTTCAGTTGTTATCGCTTGTGAGACAAACATCGTCAGGCGGTAGCGGGGTCTTGCCCCTCCCTCCTGTGGGTTCCTCACCTGACCCACGCTTGACCCTGCTGCCGTCCAGTTCCCTCACTCTAAACCTGGCCGCACAATCACCTTCCCGACAACCTCACGGTTTTGCAGTGCTGCCATAGCAGCGCGCGTTTCACTTAAGGCGTACTCTTGATGTACACGGGGTCGCGTTTTCCCTTCGCGCGCCCAATCCCAGATAGCAGTGATGTTCTCCGCCCCCCGCTCTGGAAACTGGCGACCATATTCTCCAGCTCGAACCCCGACGAGCGAGAACCCTTTGATCAAGGCCATATTGGTCGGAAGATCTGCGATACGACCCGATGTAAACCCGATCACACAAAGCCGGCCATCAAAAGCGATACAGCGAACGCTCTCATCGAACACGTCGCCACCAACGGGATCGAAAATTACATCGGCACCGCGGCCTCCGGTTAGCGCTTTAACCCGGTCCTTGAAGCCTTGCGTGACATTGAGGGCTTGATCCGCGCCGTAATCGACAACTTTTTGGAGTTTCTCGTCACTTGCCGATGTGGCGATAACATGGGCACCGAGTAGTTTGCCAACATCAACCGCGGCTAATCCTACGCCACCCGTCGCTCCGTGCACGAGCAAAGTTTCCCCTGCTTGCAGATTGGCCCTGCGCACGAGGGTCACATAGGCGGTAAGATACGCGGCCGGATAGGCGGCGGCCTCGGCAAAGCTCATTTTCACCGGTTTGCGATGCAGTCCCTCTGAGGGAACCACAGCAAACTCTGCCAGCGCACCGAAGCGCCCGCCACCGGCGACCTCGTCACCAACCTTCAAATCGATAACGCCCTCGCCGACAGCGTCGACGATACCCGCCATGTCCATACCCGGTGTGAATGGCGGGTCGAGCTTCAACTGGTACTTTCCCTGACAAATCAGAATGTCGGGAAAATTGACGCTCGCCGCTTCAATCTTAAGGCGGATTTCACCTGGCCCAGGCTCCGGGCGGTCAATATCCGCAATCCCGGTGCCGCTGAGATCCTCGCTAATAGCGTGGCAAACAAATGCTTTCATTTGGCAGGCGCAAGCTGCAATTTCGAATAGGCTGTGGCGGTCCTATGAACAATTTCATTACAAGCGTCGCGGGCTGCCGGGGACACACCCATAAACGCAGTAAAACCGTGGGCAAGGCTGTCGAAGCAGACATACTCTGTCCGCACGCCCGCTGCTTCCAGCTTTCGGGCATAGGCTTCACCGTCGTCAACCAGGGGATCGAAGCCCGCCGTTGCAATAATCGTCGGCGGCAGCTTTTCGAAGTCTGTGGTCGCAAGCGCGGGAGAAATACGCAAATCACTCTGGTCCTGATCCTCGGGCAGATAATGGGCCATAAACCAGTCCATCAATTCCGTGGTCAGAGGATAGCATTCGCCATAGAGTGTATGGGACTGGCGCTTGTTTAGAATATCCGTTGCCGGATAAATCATGAGCTGCAGCACTGGAACAGGTTTTTGCTGGCGCAACATTTCCTGCGCGATGATTGCAGTGAAATTTCCACCCATGCTGTCTCCGCCAATCGCAGCCTGAGCGGGTGGCGCGCCAAAAGTCTCCGCGTTTTTCAACGTCCACTCATAGGCAAAGAGACAGTCATCGAGACCTGCTGGGAACTTGTCTTCGGGTGCAAGGCGATAGTCGACGGACAACACTGGCGCTTCTATCGCCTTGGCCAGCAGTGAACAGAACGCATGACAGGTCTCCAGATCACCAATAACGCCTCCGCCCATATGCATGTAAACGAAGACCGGATGATCAGGGTTTTGATGAACCGGCCTGTAGATCCGCACTGCAATGTCCCGCCCCGGAGCGCTCAAGCTCCGGTCTTCGGCCGATACACCTTCTTCCATCGGAGCCGCCAGCATAGCGAGGGCATCGGCAGACGCCGCACGAAACTGCTGCGCACTCAGTGTTGAAACGCCGGGCTGCCGCTTGGCACCATGGGCGATGAACTGGAAATAGGGATCGAGGGTACGGCCCCCAATCTGGACCGACTCTCCTCCGGACATTTTCACCAACCATGACGGCGGCAGCTTCAACAGCGTTTTGATCAGCAAGGCTTGTAAGCTCATCGTTTTTCTCCCTCGGCGGCTATGCCGCACGTCCTTCCCCCGAATGTGATCTTAACCCTGAGCGGAAAAGCCTGTCATGGCGGCTAACATTAACGATGACGCAAAGTGGGTCGCGCCTTCAACATCGGCGGGCCGCCTTCGCAACATATGATCCCCCACTTCGCGGGCGATCCCGATTGCCGCAGCCGTCAGATACTCGGTATCCACACCAGGCGCAAAATCACTCGGCATCATGGTTTCAATATCGTTCCGGATCTCGTCGAAAACAGCCTTCATTTCCGGTGTATCGACGCGGACCCCGATCATCGCCGAATGGGGTGCACCGCGATGGATCGCCTCAACATTTTCATCCGCGAGAAACTGAAAAAAGGCGCGATAGGCTCCGTGGATGAAGTTCACAAAATCATCTGAATCTTCGCGTACTTTGTGCAGGATGGGGCGAAACCTTCTCGTCGATTCGTCCGAGATGGCTTCAAAAACTTCTTCTTTGGACTTGAAGTAATTGTAGAAAGTGCCGGCCGCCAGATTGGTTTCGCGAATAATATCGCGCACAGTCGTCGCCTCATATCCTATCCTGGCAAAGACAATACGGCCAGCATCGAGAATCGACTGACGATTCGCTGCCTTGGCACGGGCGCGCTTGCCATCATTCATCTGAAGCGTATCCGATGCCGTCATTTCGCGTCTCCAAGGGGCGATGCAAACGACAAAAATGACGGGGCGTCAACTTCTTATTGCTGTTTCGCTGCGCCGCAGCAACCTCCGCGCGTCCTGAAACACACCCCATGCAACCCTCAGAAGAATAAGCGCCAATACACCAACCATAGGCTCTCCGAAGATCATCAGCAATCCACCGCCGAGGATGAGGGCGACATGCAACACAATAATGTGGCCGTAGGGGGCCATCATTTCCTTTTGAACATCAGTCCGGCGGTACTGGCCGCTACCGATATAATCAATTGCGAACACCGCCGCCTGCCACAACGCGATCAAGCCTATGAAAATCCCCATGCCGGAACCGGATGTGAGCGCGGCGTTCAGCACGGCAATCGGCGAAAAGAAATCACCCGGTCCAGCATCGCCATTGAAGGTGGCAAACGTCGCCAGAAACACACCGTGTACAAAGCAGAACATGCCATAATGTGCGATGAAAAATGGGCCGGTGACCGCCATGATCGAGAGCCCCGCCGGACCGTCTTTCCCTGCGGTCGCTGTCATCCGTGCAAGGGTCACAAGACCGAGAACCAGATTCTCCAGCCAGTAGAGGAAAACAAGCGGCACCGCACGCCACCCAAGGACGACGACCGCAAAAATCGGTATCAGATTGACGATCAGCGTGCCGATTGCCAGCGGATCAGCCAGGGTCCTTCGTAACCAGCTGATCATTCCCATCCCCTGCGCATACCTAGTCCGGTTTCGGTATATCTAGGACCGGGCTCATGTTCAGTACTTCCCGGTAAAGGAAGCTATTTCCGGCCGTCCAGGCATCGTCCTGATAATACTCAGATGCCGTCAATAGCGAACCATCGGATCTCAGCTGTCCCTTACTGCGCACCTTGATGATGGAGGCGTGACCTTTCACATCCTCTTCCGCCATCCATGAGCCATCTTCGGCAATCTCGAAAACGCCTTCAGTACGAAAGCCAGCATTAGTAACATAAACATAGGCGAGCCCGTCGGTCGCTTTATCGTAATAAACAAGGGTCTCACCGCCATAACTGCGATCTTCGAGGGCGTGGCGAATCGATAGGCCCGCTCCGCCCAGAGCCCAGTCCCAGGACTGGATATCCGCAGTTGCCTCAGTGCTGCCTTCCAAGGGTTCGCCGCGATAGGTGTGGCCGACGAGTTTCACCAATTTGCCGAAGGTCTGCTTCTGCCATTTCGTCGGTCGGCCGCGCGTTGCCGCGCTCTCCGCTGTCCCTAAAGGCTGCGCTTCGGGCGGGAGGACTTCGGCCGTGTTCAGGGTGCCCCAGCTTGAACAAGCAGTGGCCGCAAACAGCGCCATCGCCCCAAGATAGATCTTCATATGCATCTGTCCCATTCAGCAGAGATGGAACCTGCCAGAAGACCCCTATGGCATCAACTGACCGATCGTTGATAGGGCGGCAGGGAGAACGGATCTCGGGCCTTGAGATCAATAGAGCCGCGCCCGCGCCTTATGTTACCAGTCAGAACCTCATAGTGCAGGTGGGCACCGGTCGCATTTCCGGACGAGCCGACATAGCCGATCAGTGCACCCGCATCGACCGGGGTGCCGACCCGAATGCCCGGCGCGAAATCGTTCATATGGGCATATCGCGTATAGAGGCCCCAGCCATGGTCGACGACGATCTGATAGCCATATCCGGACCGCCACTGCGCTTCGGAAATCACGCCCTTCGCGCCGGAGTAAATCGGTGTGCCGGTTGCTGCACTGATATCAATGCCTTCATGCCGGGAGCGGCCACGCGGACCAAACCCGGAGCTGAGACATCCGCCATTCACCGGCTTCAGAGCCAGTATCACGCGGTTATTGTAGTTCACATAAGGGGTGTAAGAAGACAGCCGCCCCCGTGCGTCAGATGGAGGCGCATTCGTCGCACGAAAGCCCCTGCAAATCATCATGCTCCGATCCGGCCGGAAGTCACCGGATGAGGCGATCGTTGGGTAAGATGGCGAAGCCGGCGGGGGTGTCACGCAAGCGGCAAGGCAGCACGCCGCAATCGCCGAAACAAATACAAGCCTCATTGACGAGGCCTCCTTAATTCTACCGCCCCCGCTATACCTCAGACAAGCGCCTTTGCGCGTTTCGACCCACGGGAAACTTCCTTCATCAAGTCTGAGACATAAAGGTTGAAATCAACTTGCATTGTATGTCTCGCACTTTCGTAAAAATGACCAAGGTGGGTTTGTTCATCAGTAGTAATTATGCGTTGCATCTCCTGAACGTCCGGCAACGCATAGCTTCCGGCAAGACAGGCCGCCACGAGTTTCGACTGCTGTTCGGCGAAATTCACCAGTGTCGGCAGAGGTTGGGCAAGCCCTAGAAAGAAAAGAGTGTCAAAGCCCGGCTTCACCATTCTTTTGAACAACGGAAACCGGTTTTCCTGCGGCGTTAGTTCAGGCTCGCTGAAGAATGGAAAGGTCACATTGTAACCCGTCGCCCAGACAATCGCATCGATCGCTTCACGACTGCCATCTGTGAAAATAACACTATCGCCATCAAGCCGCTCCATTGCGCCTTTTGGCACAATGTCGCCGCAGCCTACACGGGTCAAAAACTCTCCTGATACTGACGGATGACCATTCAGAGGCTCGTGATCCGGCTTGGGAAGACCGTAGTCCTCCATATTGCCAATTGCTTTCTTGATCGCGCCGCGCGCAAGAGAACGGCCGACCCCGGTCGGCAGCCATCCCGGCAGAACTGCTTTGTCCGCAGGCTGACCGTTCAGATATTTCGGCATGACCCATACGCCGCGTCGCATGGAGATAAACAATGTCTCGGCCAGCGGTTTTTGAGCAAGCTCGGATGAGATATCCATGGCTGAATTGCCACCACCGACCACCATGACGCGCTTACCTCTGAAATCATAGGGCTCGAACGGATCGCGATAATGGTGGGAATGTACCTGATAGCCGTCAAATGTACCGGGATATTCGGGCAATCGCGGATCCCAATGATGACCATTGGCCACGACCAGCGCATCATACTCCCTTGTCTCTCCTGTCGACATGGCAACCATCCAACGCCCTTCCTCCATAGGCGCTGCGGCATCGACCCTTGTATCGAACGTAATCGTCTCACGCAGTCCGAAATGGTCAACATAGTCATTGAAATAATCAAACAGTTGGGAGTGGTGAGGGAAATCCGGCCAGTCCTCCGGAACCGGATAATCTTCAAAGGCCAGTCTCCACTTGGAGGTATCAATGTGCAGGCTGGCATAACATGATGAGAGCCCATTCGGATTTTTATAATACCAGTTGCCGCCGATATTGTCGGACGCTTCGAAACAGTCATAGGTGATCCCGAAATCCTTCAGGCGCTTCGCCATGGTAAAGCCGGAACAACCCGCCCCTATAATGCAGACGCGCTTATCGTCGCTCTGATCAAATGCCATCGGTGTTGCCTCGCATCATAATCGAGTGTTGAGATTAACCTGCCCAATCGGGACGTCAATTTCCGCAACGGGAGCGATTGACGCCTTCAGCACTAGGTTTCACAAGACGAGGCGTTCAAATGGGATGTATCAGGATATGACGGACGCCGAGAAACCGGATCATCTTGAAATCATGAAGACGTTCGCGCACCAGATGATCAATGTGGTGCCCTGGGCGAAGGAATTAGGCTTTGAACTCACCGATGTGCAGAGGGGCCGTGTATTCGGATCTGTTCCATGGAGTGAACACCTCCTCGGCGATCCTGATAACGGGGTGATCCATGGCGGAGTGATCACATCGCTGCTCGACAATCTCTGCGGTGCGGCCGTGGTCTCAGGGCTGAAGGAATTCCGGTCTACGGCCACGCTCGACCTTCGCATCGACTATATGCGGCCATCGGATCGTGATCAGGACATTATGGGTGAAGCTGAGTGCTACCACATTACCCGCTCTGTCGCGTTCGCCAGAGCCTGGGCCTATCAGGAGAGCCGCGACCGCATGATCGCAACAGCTACCGGCGCATTCGCACTCAACGACCCAAAACGATGGTCGAGCGGCTTAGGAAAGGTTGGCGAAGAGGCGAACGGCAAATGAGTCAGGCCGAAAACCTTCAGGCATTTCTCGCCCGCGCACCCTTTGCAAAGACGCTCGGCGTCCGGTGTGAAATCCACGGCGATGAAATGACAGCGGTGCTTCCTTTCCAGGAAAAGCTTATTGGCAATGCCGCAATCCGCGCACTGCATGGCGGCACACTAGGTGCCTTCCTCGAACTCACCGCCATGGCTCAGGTGTTTCTGATGACGGAACTCGAATATCCGCCGAAACCGATTGATCTAACAATAGATTATTTAAGATCAGGCCGCGCAGAAGATGCTTATGCCCGAGCCTATATAAAAAAGCTTGGACGCCGGATGGCCAATGTCCACTGTGAGGCGTGGCAGAGCGCTCGCGAAAAACCTATCGCGACACTGCGCGCGCATTTCCTGCTTGAGTAGGAAAATGAAAGTGCAAGTTAGAAAAGTTGTGAAACGATTTTGATAGTCTTCGTTACGCGAAGCGCTATTCTTATCGTGTGACAAAAATTTCCATCATCATACCAGCGCTCAATGAGGAAGAAGCCCTACCGGCTACATTGCAGTCCGTAGCTGACCTCCCCTTGGACCAGTTAGACCTGGTGGTCGTCGATGGCGGTTCCAATGATGCAACGATAAAAACCGCCAAGACTCTAGGTGCCAGAGTTATCAAGAGCCAGGTGACGGGACGCGCCGCCCAGATGAATGCTGGAGCGGCCGCCACTAAGGGAGATATTCTCTGCTTCCTCCATGCAGATACAACCCTCCCAAAGGATTTTATCTCCCTCGCCTGCTCGACGCTAGATGACCGAAAGACTGCGCTTGCCGGATTTGTCTCAATCATGCGCGGCGAAAAGCTTCGCTGGTTCACCACTGCCCATAATTTTATCAAGACATGGTATGCGCCGCTTCTGTTTCGCCCGGTCAGCTTTCTGAAAGGCACAAGACTGCTGTTCGGAGATCAGGTGATGATTTGCCGCCGGGAAGACTTTGAGGCGGTCGGTGGCTTCGATGAAACACAGGTCATTATGGAGGAAGCGGATCTGTGCTTGCGCATGGTGCGGGCGGGACGCGGCAGGGTCCGGCAGGTCAACCGCAAAGTATGGTCCTCAGACCGACGCTTGGCGAAATGGGGGCCCCTCAAAGCCAATCTGACATTTCTACATGTCGGCATTCTCTGGGGGATTGGCCGCCCGGCCGAGCAGCTGGTTCGGCATTATGAGGATGTGCGACAGGAGCGATGATACCCTTGCGCTAAGCAGGCGACAGGCAGGACGTCATCGCCTCGACGAGAAACAGGTGCCGTTTGGCCACGGCGAGCGGATCGACCGAATATCCCCCACCCAACACGCCGCAGACCGGAATTTCCCTTCCAATACAGGTCTGAACGACGATTTTATCGCGCTGAACCAGACCGCCATCACTGAGCTGTAAATGGCCCAGCTTGTCATCCTTATGGGGATCGACACCTGCATTATAGAAGACAAAGTCCGGTTGCGCGCGCTCAAGGGCGATTCCCAGAGCTTTGCGCAGCGTCGTCAGATATACGGCGTCCCCCACCCCGCGCGGCAAGCCGATATCCATATCCGAGGGTGGTTTTTCGAGGGGCCAGTTGTCCTCGCAGTGAACAGACAGGGTGAAAACCTCGTCACGCGTAGCAAACATACGTGCTGTGCCATCTCCATGGTGAACATCGAGATCGACGACAAGCACCTTTGCCACTTCGCCCCGCGCCAGCAGCATATGGGCAGCGACCCCGACGTCATTGAACACACAGAACCCTGAACCGCCTTCCGGATGGGCATGGTGACTGCCGCCTGCAAGGTTGACGGCCGCGCCAGCGGTGATGGCGAACCGCGCGGCATGGAGCGTACCACCCACCGACGCGCAACTCCGCTCGACAATGGCGGGGGTGATCTCAAAACCGATCTTGCGGGAGAGCTTTGAGTCCACCGTGCAGGTCAGGACCGCCTCGACATAGGCGGGATCATGGACTGTTTCGAGCTGTTCCTGGGTCACCGGACGCGGCTCTATAAGGGCATGGCCATCCTGCCGGAGCATGCGGGCCACATGGGAGTATTTCCGCATGGGGAAACGATGGCCGTCGGCAACTGTTGCGGCGTCATAGGCCGGATGATGGATGAGAGGCAGCGCCATTTGAGGCAACGTGGCGAGCTGGCCGCAAGTGTCAAGTTTGGTTACAGCCGGGCAATTGCCGCGCCTGGTTAATTCCTCCATAGACAATGCGCTGGGCGGGCGCCGGAGGGACGTATGGTGAATTCGGCGATCCGCAAACTGGTTATGCATGCAGCGAGCGATGAAGCCGCCCGGCGTGGACACCGGTGGTGCATTGTCGGCATGGTCATCGCAGTGACGCTCGGTGCGATTGGCGGGGCGTACGTCGCGAGCAGGCCCTTTCTTGGTGGTCTCACAACCCTTTCGCTTTTTCTGTCGATGATTGCCCTGGGCATGGTTGTCGCAGAAGGGTTCTTTACAATGGAAGGCCTTTACGGCCAGCGCCGCAGGGATCTCAGAGCCCAGAATATCTGGCACACACTGCGCGATGGCGGCCTGCCGGAAGAGCCTTATGTATTGTATTTACGTCCTTTTTCATCGACGGACGCGATGAGCGAAGTGAAAATCTCGACCATTCAGGTGCAGACCGGAACAAAACATCTGATTTTCGGCACGGATAATCTGGAGTTTGAAACACAGATCGAACGGGCCGTTCGACCTATTGGCACCATGGTCGGATTGGGACGCCCCCTGGAACAT
This sequence comes from Pseudomonadota bacterium, assembly GCA_039196965.1. Lineage (GTDB taxonomy): Bacteria > Pseudomonadota > Alphaproteobacteria > Caulobacterales > Hyphomonadaceae > CALLCD01. Next base: position 16,911 of record JBCCUK010000004.1, read on the forward strand.
GAAGGCGCGGGCCGGATCACCCTCAGTGACGACATCTGGAAAGAGGCGATCAGCGCCCTGATGGCTAATGCGGAACTGATCATCATGCTGCCATCGCCGGATGGCGGGACACGCTGGGAGGTTGAGACCCTGCTTGGATCGGAACTGATGCGGAAAACGGTGATCATCGACCCGCCGAACAATGCATCACGGCGGAAGGATTATGATCCGGTCGGCGAGTGGACGGAAGCGCGGCGCGTCTTCTCCGACAAGGGCTTTGCCCTACCGGAGGACGAACCCGGCGGACAGCTGATCTGGTTCGGAGCAAATCGGGAGCCCTCGGATTTTCATCGGCTTTCCCTTGATGAAGTCGGCGAAATGCGCCGCTTCTTCAAACGCATTGCGAAGCGGGAAACCACCCAGATAGAAAACCAGAACCAGTTTCACCAGTAGAGTAAGGGGACATTACCTATGAGAGGATTTTCAAGCGCCGTGCTGTCGCTCGCAGCCATGACCCTGTCGAGCCTTACGACATATCTGACTTTCTTCGATGCCAGATATACGCTGACGCAGGCCGTGGCCGAGGTTACGGTTTCCCAGCAGGGCGGAGGATATTCCGATGGCGAACGGCAGGAGGCCACCTACCGCTTCTTCCCGCGGCTGGAGCTGATCCTGTCAAATCGCGGCACACGGCCGATTGTTGTTTCGAATCTAGAGATCTTCCAGTCCGCATCTACCGAGAGATGCGAACTGACAGATACGAAACTGTATATGCCGGAATTTCAGCCAATCATTGTGGAGCCAGGCACGGTCAGTCCAACGGCTATAGAAACCTCGCTGGGAAATATTGAGGGATCATCCATGGCGGGCGCACCAATCGTGATCGACCCGGTTTCGGACCTCTATTGCCTGAAATGGACCCTGTTCGATCCGAATGGGAAACGCCACGAACCCCTCGCCGAAGCATTTTTCATTGATATCAGTTTTACAGAGCCTGAACCGGACGATTATCGTCCGGAGCCGAATGTCGATCTCGACTATCCGAAAGAGCCGCGTCAGCTGCTTTCAAGGGGTCTTTTCTGAGCGAGAAACACTTCGACTTCCAGCAGTTGAGAGACCGGGAAACAGACCAGGATTTGGCACAATTGACCCTTTGCGAGACTGGTGGGGCATAAGGTGCCGAGGCGACCCAATCCTGTTCCAGTCGTCACCGAGCAATGATAGGCGTATGCTTCCCGCACTCTGATTACGAAGGCGAGGATAGATATGAGGTACATGGTAAGCGGAGGCATCTTTGCCCTGCTTGTGGCCTGTTCCGGCGGCGACGAAAAGAATCTCGAAGCCGCTCTCGAAGAAACGCAGGTTACCGAGAGCCCCCTTGGCGATGAACGATTCAGTGTCGCAAGTGCTGGTTCGGGCACGATCATCGGCGACCTTGTGGCAAGCTACGATATGGCAGATTATCTCGGCTTCGGGGATCAGCTGGGATCGATTGAGCCGGGCAAGCTTGCCGACTTCTTTCTCATCGTCGGAGATCTGACCGAAGACCTGAAGGCAATCAAGACGATCTCAATGGTGTCGCGCAGCGGCGTGATCTATTTCCCGAGCGAGATCTATCCAGAACTCGGTGTGAAGCCATTTACGGATGCGCCGACGGTGACAGGAGAATAACCACTTATGTTCAAGCATGTCTTATCTGCGCTTGCCGTTACTCTTTTTCCATTCTCGAGCGCTTATGGTGGAAGCGACTTCGATGGCGTGTGGGATGCTACCGTCTTTTTTCCAGGAGGTCGCTCGGCAGGTGTGGTCCGGCTTGAAACCGAGGGCGGCGTCGTCTCGGGCACATCGGAGCCACTGGATGAGAATCAGTTCTTTCCGCTAAGCCTCAGCGGTGACTTGGACGGCGACAAAGCTGAGCTCGTTCTGAGCTTTCGCGACGATGTTGTCGGCAGGCTATCTGTCAAAGGCGCAGAACAGGGCTTTGAAGGCGCAGGCACACTCTATGGTGTTCCTGTCTCGATCGTTGCTCTTGCGTCCGATCGAGCGTTACGAGCTCCCATGGGGCACGATTTCAATCCCCAGACCTACGAGTTGCAATTTGAGTCGCGCAGCCAAGCTGTGCTGACCCTTGTTCCCGGAGACCGAGTTCGGACGACATTGCTAGATAATGAAGGCCAGGATGACGCCCTCGACTGGAAAGCGATGCCCGGAAACACATTGACCGGTCCCTTCTTTATCGAAAATGCGATGCCGGGCGACATGCTTGTCGTAAAGCTGCACAAGGTCCGGCTAAATCGTGACACCGCAAAGATGTATAGTAGAGCGCTGAATCAGGCGGCACTTCAACCTGGATATGAGCAAACCCCAGCTGAAAACTGGGGCCGCACCTGGACCTTTAGCGAGGATCGAAGCGAAGCGCGCATTGAAGCTACGGGTTCGGCCATCGAAGGGCTGACGCTTCCGACAAGACCGATGATCGGGTCGATTGGTGTGGCACCACCTCTGAACACGTCACTCTACGCCGGCGATCTTTGGATACATGGCGGCAACATTGACTATCAAAGGATTACTGAAGGCACGACGCTATATATACCGGTCTATCGAGGCGGTGCTTACCTATCCATGGGCGACGGGCACGCCCTTCAGGGTGATGGGGAAATCAGCGGACAAGGGCTGGAAACATCGCTAGATGTCGAGTTCGAAGTCGACCTGATCCAGGGAGAAAACCTTGGTCAATTATGGTCCGAAGACAGCGACTATGTAATGGTTCACGGGATTGACAGGACTTTGGATGCGGCTCTTCAGGCAGCAACCACCGGCATGTCTAAATGGCTAAGGCAGACTTACGAGCTGAACGACTCCGAGATAGCCGCACTTCTCAGCTCATCTATCGAATACGACATCGCTGTGATCGTGAATTCCCGCCCACACATCGTAGCAAAACTCTCCAAAGAGGTTTTGAGGCAGATTAGCCAAAAACGCTGAGGCGCTGAAGAAAATCGCGTGGCGGCGCAGTTTCCTCCATCAGGGAAGATTTAATCGGCCGCGGCGCGCCGAAGATATGGCCCTGACCATATGGGATGTCATAGGCGAGGATTTCCACGACGCTCGCCTCGTCCTCCATCTTCTCGGCGATCAGCGTAATGCCATAGCGCGAGAAGACGGCCGATACATCGTCTCCCATAAGGCGGCGCTGGATGGATGAAATCGGCCGAGGGCCATCGGGATCGCGCAGCTCTTTCAGCATTTGGTCGCCAGACATCTTGACGAAGCGGACGCCGGCATCCTGAAGGCGCGGCAGGTCAAGGGCGAGATTGGGTGCATGATCGATGGAGAAGCGGAAGCCGAGGGCCATCAGCTTATCCATATTGTCCCGCATCTTGCGGGAGCGTGTTTCAAACCGGTCGGCGCGAATCTCGAAGATCATGGCCCCGGAGAGATCCTGGTTTTCCCGCATAAAGTTCAGGAACTGCGGGAAGAAATTGTCATCTTCCAATGAACTACCGGAGATATTGCAGAACACGCCAACGCGGCGGTCACGCTCGGCAAGACGTCGGACGATCTGCACGCAGCGGAACAGGGTCATATTGTCGATGACACCCATCAGATTTGCCCGGCGGGCTGCATCGAGGAAAGTTGCGGGCAGGATCAAGGACCCGTCCGGATCGCGCAGGCGGGTGAAGCCTTCATAGAACGAGACACGACGCTGAGGTAGGGAAACGACGGGCTGAAGGTGCAGATCTACGCGGCCATCTTCAAGGGCACCCTTCACGGCGCGCAAATTAGCGTCTTCCTGCGGATGAACCGTCCTGGCATCGGTTTCGGAGAGGCGGCTCTCAAAGCTGCGACTGAGGCGATCGATCAGGCCTTCAAGCTGGCGCATTTCGCTGACAAGGGCATCGCGGCGTTCGGTCAGCTCGTGCTTGACCGTGGTCTCCACAGCATCGGTTCGCGCTTCGACGACCTTCATACGGCGATCTGTGTCGGTCACGGTATCATTAAGCGCGTCGATGTGCTGACTGGTCTCCTCCAGCTTCGATTTCGGGTTGCGAAGCAGCAGGTGGATCTGGCCAAAAATCAGCATAATGATCGCGCCGCCGCCGATGGAGATCGGTACCGATTGAGCGAACTCGGTGTTCAGAATCCATCCGGTAACACCGCCTAGCGCTATATAAAGTATGAACAGAAATATCGTCATTATCGCTCAGCCCAGCGCAGATTCTCAGCCAATTTCGTTAACAATAAGACCTCAATTGTTAACGAAACCCTCGAATAGCGTTTATTTCCCAGTCAGTCTCTTAAACCAGTTTTTTCGTTGCAGGAAAGTCACGCCTGCAGATTGATCGAGGAGAAATCACGCTTCATCCTTTGACAGAACGAATGTTTGGGCGTTCGATACTTTTCAACCAACCAGTCACTAGTTTCACCCACGAACTGCATAATTTGTGTGATTACATTATTTATGCCGCATCGGGAAGATTTTGGCCGTAGCGGCCTGAGGCGGGGTGTGGGGCAACGGGGATCTTGCGGAGGGGCAAGATCCCCGTTCTTTATTCGGCGTCATCTCGACTGATGAAGACAATCGCATCGGCAGGCCAGAGAATATCGGGTATCAGAGTGCCCACAACGTCGTCGCAGGCGATGATAATCGTATCCCCATCAATGGAAGTCGGCAGCGCAGCGTCGCATGGCAGGATCAATACGATCTGATCATCATACTTAACAGAAAAACCGAATAGGTCCGGACCGACCCGCCGAGCCTCGATGGTCAAGTCGCCGGTATCGAAAGCCAAGTCACCAGCCGAGATGGTTTTTGCAGTTAAAGGTATAGTATCGAAGCCCTGGCGATCCTGCCCCTCTGCAAGAAATGCCATGGCATCAGGCACCCGGTAGGCTGCGTTCATTCCATCAACAAGATCACCGGCACCGATTCCGCCTACCACAGGCAAAAGGCCATTACGGCCTGCTCGCCAGGTCTCGTATCGCAGCTCATCAAGCCCGCCGATAGCAGAAGGGTGCAAACTTGGCAGCAGAACCGCGTCTGGCAGGATGGCATCGCCCTTGATGCGTCCATCCGCAACACCCGACGGCGCGCCGATGAGAACCCGTTTCCCGCCAGCTGCAAGAATGGCACAGAACGCGTCAGCCGCTACCCCATCACAAGGCGCAATCGCAAAGTCACTGGGCGCGATGTCCTTGATCGCGTCTTCTTCAAGAGGAGCAGAATCAAACTTGCTCGCGGCGGGTTCGCCGCATGCTGCGACCATCACGCAGAGGCCAAAGGCAAATCCAGAGGACGAATAAGCAGAAGGCAGGACGCTCACCATAAAAGGAGTTTAGCCGATTCTGACAGTTCCCGGATCCTCAACAATCTCATGTTCGATGTGCCCGATGCCATCGATCTCAACGCGCACATGGTCCCCGGTCTTCAAAAACTTCGGAGGATCGAAAGCTGCACCGACACCGGCCGGGGTGCCAGTAAACAGTAGATCACCAGGCTCAAGGGTAAAGGCGGCGGTCAGGTGGGCAATCTGGTCGGCGACATCGAAGATCATATCCCCTGCCCGCCCGGATTGACGGGTCTCGCCATTTACAAAGCAACGGACGCCCAGCTCATCTGTCGCGCCGAGTTCATCAGGGCTGACAATCCAGGGCCCAAAGGGTGCATGGGTATCGAACCCTTTACCCATATTCATGGTGGGCGTCGCGCGCTGCCAGTCGCGGACAGAGTAGTCGCAGCCGCAAGTAAAGCCGGCCACGATCTCCATAGCCCTCTCTGCCGGCACATGGCGGCCATACTGGCCGATCACGACGACAAGCTCTGCCTCATAATCGAGCTTGTCTGAAACGCTCGGCTTTTCAACATGCCCATAGGGAGCATTTGCCGCTGTCGCCTGCTTCACGAACCAGGTCTGAACCGCCGGCGGCTCACGGCCTGTTTCTGCAGCATGATCGCGATAGTTCAGGCCTATCCCAAGTATCTTGCCCGGCCGGAGGATAGGCTGGACAAGTTCCGCAGAAGAAAGGGACAGTTTTGGCGCGTGCTGTACCGCTTCGGCAGCTTCTTCCGGCCTCTGCAGCCAATCCTGGAGCGGAGCTGGTCCGAGATCCGCAATTTTGTCACCGTCAACCAGGCCGGAGTGGACCTGTCGTCCCAGCTTGAAACTCAGCCATTTCATTTTGCCTGTCCTCAGATTTATGCATTTGGGCGTGGTGAAAGTGCCACATGGTTAATAATAAATGGAATCCACAGAAAAAGCTGCGTTGTGGGCATAGGGTCCAACGGCTAGAGGTTACGATTTTGTAGAGGTCGGGTATGTTAAAAGTGAGACTCCCGCGAGGCACGCGGCTTGGTATAACATCTCGAGAAACGACAGTTGGCGAGCTGTTTGCCCCGGGCCAGGCGCTGACAATGCCTCCCTATCAGCGCAGCTACTCATGGACCGAAAAAGAAGCAACCGAGCTGATTGGCGACCTGCGTGATGCTGCGAAAAGCGATGAGGTGCACTTCATCGGCGCGATTGTAGTCGTAAAGGATGAGGACGGCGGAACCTTCGAGATCGTCGATGGGCAACAGCGCCTGACGACACTCACAATACTGCTCGCGGCACTGCGAGACCTCGAAACGGACACTGAAGAGGCGGACACCATCCACAGCCTGATCGGTGACACCGGCCGCCCGATGCTGGACGAAGACGCAAAGTGGCGGCTGACCCTCAACCATATTGACGGGCCATTTTTCAGAGCGATGATCCAGGAAAAGGGATCCACTGTTCAGTCCGAAGGCGAAGCTGGAGAAAGCGATAGCCAAAGGCGCATGACCCGCAATGCCACCGTGTTCCACCGCGAACTCAAGGCGCTGAACATTGAAGAACGCCGGGCTTTGACCGACACCATCATTAACGGATGTGCCATTGTGCGTGTTAGCGTGGCCGACAGAGATGCAGGCTACAAGGTATTTCGTGTACTGAACGATCGCGGCAAGGAGCCGAACTCCCACGACATTATCAAAACAGAGATTTTCGAGCGTGCGGGCTTCTCCGTAGCTGAAGCAGACCGCGAGTCGCGACGCTGGGCCGAGCATGAAGCACTTCTTGGCGGATCGGCCTTTGATGACCTCCTAAGGCAGATCAGATTTACCTATGACAAATCCGGCAAGGGCGATCTCGTCAGCGGATTCCGAAAGTCACCCCTCGGCAGAATTCCTCCTGTGAAGCTGTTAACCGAGACCTTGCCAAATTATGTCGAGGCCTATGATATGGTGGCGCGCGCCGATCTCGGAAATATTCCGGATGCAGATAAAATTCAGGATCGGCTTTATCAACTTCACTATCTCGATCACCAGACATGGAAAGCGCCTGCAATCCATTACATTGCCATGCGCGGAGCGGCTTCGAAAGGAACTCTCGATTTCTTCAAAGGGCTGGAAAGGCTCGGCTATCTCCTGCAAATGATCGTGCCGAACCGCGATCAGCGCAACAAGCGCTATCGCAAGATCATCACGGCGATTGATGCCCGAGGTCGTGACAATTTCTTTGGCCGGGGCGGCGCACTCACGGTGACGAAGGAAGACGGCAAGCAGGTTTATGATCGCCTGCAGGGCAGATTTGCCACATTCACCCAGCGCCGCGCTATGGTGCTGCGCCTCAATGCAGCCCTTGATGGCAGCCGGACCATACCACCAGGATCGGATGCAACAGTGGAGCATGTCCTGCCGCGCAACCCCGGAAAAGGTAGCTACTGGCTAACCGTATGGCCCGAGGAGGCCAAACGCCGAAACTTATGCGATACAATCGGGAACCTCGTGCTCTTGCCGCGGTCCATCAATGAGAAAGCCGACACGCTGACATACCAGGAAAAGAAAAAGCTCTATTTCAGCAATGAAGGGAAAGCGCATTTTGCCCTGACCCAGGCAATTGAAGACGAGCATACCTGGACGGCGGGCACCGTTGGCGCGCGAAGTGCACTGCTCGCCAAGCTACTCTGTAAGGATTGGGAGTACGATATTTAGAGGCAAAGAACGATTTCCCTCGCGATACCCCTAGCCTCACCAATCGTGACCTGCTTATCCTCCGGCGAAGCAGTTGAAGCTGGAGAGTGCTTAATGAGTTTGTTCGACCTGACCGGAAAAACCGCCATCATCACAGGATCGTCGCGGGGCATTGGCAAGGCTATTGCCGAAGCCATGGCGGCCCAGGGGGCAAACGTGGTGATCTCTTCGAGAAAACCGGGACCCTGTCAGGAAGTGGCCGGTGCGATCAATGACGCGGAGGGACGCGATTGCGCGCTCGCAGTGCCAGCGAACATCTCATCAAAGGAGGACCTTACTCGCCTCGTGGATGATACGACGGCGAAATTTGGTCAGGTAGATATTCTCGTCTGCAATGCTGCATCGAACCCCTATTATGGTCCGATGGGGGGAATCTCCGACGAACAATTCGAGAAAATCCTGCAGAACAATATCATCTCCAATCACTGGCTCGTACAAATGTGTGCACCGCAAATGCGTGAGCGCAAGGATGGGTCGATCATCATCGTCTCATCCATTGGGGGGCTGCGCGGCACACCGATCATCGGTGCTTACAACATTTCCAAGGCGGCGGACTTCCAACTGGCCCGCAACCTCTCTACCGAATTCGGCTATGATAATGTCCGTGTGAATTGCATTGCACCAGGCCTTATCAAGACAGATTTCGCCAAAGCGCTCTGGGAAAATGAGCAGACATTGAAAACAGCTCTTTCCGGAACACCGTTGGCGCGGATTGGTGAGCCGGAGGAAATCGCTGGCGCTGCGGTCTATCTCGCCTCGAAGGCTGGTTCCTATATGACCGGGCAAATGCTGGTCGTCGATGGCGGCGCAACCGTCACCTGATCGAGAAACAGACAAAAGAAAGACCAGCCATGCCCAGAACACCGATTGTCCCAGCGAGCCTGAAAGAAAATTATGACACCCTGCACTATGCCCCAGCCACCCGTGCCGGCGATATGGTGTACACGTCCGGCGTCATTGCCGCCCTTAAAGAGGGAGAGGAAGGCACAGACGAACAGTACGCAGCAGCCGTAGATGAGGCACTCACCCAGATCGACATGATCCTTAAAGAAGCCGGTGGATCAATGGACGATGTGGTGGACATCACATCGTATCATATCAACATGATGAGCAATCTTTTCGCGATGGCGCGCATCAAAGACAAATGGATGCCGGAACCCTACCCATCCCTTACAGCGATCGGCGTGGCGGAGCTTTATGATCCCCTTGGTTTTGTCGAAATCAGGGTCAGCGCATACATCCCGCAATAGTTGGAGCAGCGATCAAGCTTATGTTCAGATGCATTTTCGCAGCCGCTATCGCGGGTTTGTTGGTGGCCTGCGCCACAGCGCAGGATAATACTGAGCCGCCAAACTCAGAGCAGAAGACGAATGCCCCGCGTATTGTTCCGGAGGGCTGGCAACAGTCTTACGAGTTTTTCCACTATGCCCCGGCCGTCCGGGCCGGTGATACAATCTACCTGTCGGGCATCATAGCCTCACTTCAAGGCGAAGAGAGCGAGCAGGATGATGAAGATCTGGAAGCAGCTTTTGATCGGGCTTTTGAGAGCCTTGGAGGCGTTTTGACCGAGGCCGGAGCGAACTGGTCGGATGTGATTGAGATGACGACGTTCCATACCGAACTCATCCACCAGATCGACGCCTTCATGGTGTCCAAAGACAAATACCTGACAGAGCCCTACCCGGCATGGACCGCGATTGACGTTGATCGTCTTTATCCGGAACGCGGCCTCGTTGAGATAAAGCTGATCGCCTATGTCGGAGAGTGAAGCATTGGCAAGCACCGGACTCGATTTCAATCCGGCAGACTTCCCAAAAAGCCTCGTCGACTTCGTAGCAGTATTGACGGAACCAGGTGCTTCAGGGATTCCGAAGGGCATTCAATCCCTCGGCATAAGACCGGATCTCTGGCTGAAGAAGCTGGAGCCTGGCCGCGTGACCTATGTCTGGCCGAATTCCGGTGAACGCGATATCTCGCCAGGGCGGGCGTTTGGCGGCTGGGTGGCAGGCTTCTCCGACCATATCGTATCGATTTGCATGTTTTCCGCCCTGAAAGACGGAGAAGCCTTCACAACTCAGGACCTGCAGGTGAAGCTGTTCCGGCCCGTAGGGCACGGCGATGTGACTATCACGGCCGAGGTGAAGAACCGGTCGCGCACCACCGGCTATGTCGAAGCGGAATGGCGAAATACCGACGGCAAGCTCGCCGCCAAAGTCCTATCATGGAAAGCCATCCGCACCGAGGCTGAGCTCAACAGATCGTAGCCTCTTCACGTTTCGACATTATCGTCAGCTATCTGATAGAGCGTCGGCCAACTCGGTGGCACTCGTAAAAGCACTTTCTACCCGGCCGCCAAGGCACCAGTCTCCGCAAGCGGCAAGGCCCTGCGCCTCATCGATCAAAAAGGGCGCACCAGCAGGAACTGAAGTATGGGCATAGCGCCACCGATGGAGAGACTGGTGGGCGGTTCCAGATGCATCAAGACCGATCAGGCTATTCAGCTCGCGGCAGATAAGATCACGAACTTCACCCTGATCACGCTCCAAATTGTCCTCAGCCCAATCATTGGTCGTCTGAACGACGATGCTGGTGGACGACTGCCGCCCGGGCTTCGCCGAATTCACAGCGATCCATCCAATCGGGCTATCGGTCACTTTCGCGCCCGCCCATTCAATACCCGGATCCTGGTCGAGGCCCAGAAGAACAGAAAAGCATCCGGGCATACGAACAGCGGACAATTGCTCGGCAAAAGAAACATCTTCCGGAAACAGCGCAGCCGTCTGGATAGAGGGTGCTGTGCTGACAACCCAGTCGAAAGGACCATACTCGCCGCCCTCATTGTCCTTCAATGTCCAGCTGCCGCTATCAGACCGGGAGAGACCTTCAATCTGACAGCGCACTGTCATTTCCGCGCCATTTGCCAAGGCTTTGGGCAAAGCATTCATACGCGGTGCCGCCACATATATCGGATCATCCCGGGTGAATGGTGTCGGCGTCTGACCGGGCACAATCGAGACAATCTTGTCCTTCCACTCAGAGACGACGCCTTCCTTTATTAAAGGCTGGAGCACTTCCTTAAAAGCGTCCGTTCGCGCGGTGAAGTACTGCGCACCGTGGTCAAACTCATAGATGCCCGCATATCTCGTCGCCATACGGCCGCCAATGCCGCGGGACTTCTCGAAAACCTGAACGTTGGCGCGCTCCGATAAGCGGCGCGCAAGTGTCGTTCCAGAGAGACCTGCTCCGATAATCGCAATTTTAGACATGGTGATTTAGATGTATTACGCTCTGTTTAGACTATTCCGCTCGGGTATTTGGTTGCTTTGTGAAAAATTTCAAATTCTCGGCAGAGTACGCAAACTTCCCTCAATTTCAACACCGCATCTCATTTACGTTTATGTTCCGTCGAAAAGATGCTTCCTCATTGATTTACCGAGGCTTTCCGGAGACGCGAGGTGCGCTATTCTGTCTCGTGCTTTCACAGTTTTTTGAGCCCGCTGAAAGGCGTCATCGCGCACGACCTTCAAGCATTCGGCGGCGTGTTGAGTATCGGCATCAGCCCACTGGGAGTGCTTGACACGGTAAACGCCATAGGGATCGTGGACATCGATCAGTCGCGACGGGACAAGCCAGACCGTATCCTCATCACAAAAGTCCATGTTCCCAGACCAGTCTGTTGTAATCACCGGTTTTCCAATCGCCATCGCTTCTGCGATAACAAGGCCAAACCCTTCAGAACGATGCAGGGCCACCACGGCATCGACCGCGTCTAGCAACTCCCATCTTGCCGCTTCCGATAAGGACTCATCGATCAGACGGATATTCTGATAACCCGCAGTTGCACTTTCCAGATGCACTTTTGCTTTTGGAGCGCGGTCGAGATTACGGGTCTTTACGAGCAGTATAGCAGAAGGGTCATCACCAAAAGCCGCACGGTGCGCAGCAATCGCTGCCATGGGATTTTTGCGCTCGACCGATGACATGGAATCGGCGGTGGCGAGAAAGACGAAGGCGTCCTCCGGCAGGCCGTATCTCTGGCCAAATTTCTGACAGCTGGGAGTGATGGTCTCAGGCGGGCTGATGGCGTGGCCAAAGACAGATATTGGCGGTGCATCCTCACGCTGAAACGCGCCAGCAGTAAAAGTGCTGATAGCCCAGATTTCCGACAGGAGCGGGAACGGGCGCTCCCAGCCCGTCGGAAAGGTTGGTAGCTCCCATGCCCAATAGCCGATTGTGTACCAGCTGCGGCCGCGCTTCATGGAGAGATGCCTGAGAGCCGCGGGTGTCTCAGGTGCATTCATCTGAAGAATAAGGGTGCCGTCAACGTCGTCTGGCATCGAGTGAAGCGGCATTTCAGGCTGGTAGTCCACCGGTGCGAACTTGTCCGATAGATCAACTGCGAGAGGCGACAAACCCGCCGCCTTTAGCGACCTCCATGTCGACCTTGCCCCCTCCCCGAGGCCACTTGCCGTGCTGAACAGCCCGGCAACAACGAGAGGGGCATCCTGCCTTTTCGGCACTATATCGCTCGGCCGCGCAAGCGACTGGAAGCGATAGAACTCGATGGTTGGACGCAGCGCGGTCCAGAACCTGTGACGCGCGGGCTCAGGCAGAGTGCGCCATGCGCGCTGGGCAGATCCGAGCACTCTCTGTTTCAGTGGAAGAGGCGATGCCGTCACTGTGCGATCACCTCAGCTGTTTTCGCTCGCCGGGCCTCCATCGCAACGCGTGAGAAAGACGCACAAAGCCCATCTCGATCCTCATCGCGAAGAAACGGTGCAGCTTCCTCCAGCAACGCATCAAGGTGACTGACAAAGTCATCAATTCCGCCACCGGCCTGACTGTCCTCGGTGATTTCTTCGAGATATGTGGCCAGCCAGTGTTTCGGACCATGCCCCAAATGACGATGAACGGTTTGCAGACCTTCAAGTGCCACCTGCCGCCGCATACGTTGGGTAATGCAGTCCCCATGCAGTCGGGAGCGAGCCTGTATATCATCAATGAAACTGATACGCCCTTGAAAGCTCTTGAACGCCCGCAGCCAGTAATCGAAATCGAAGGTCGTCTTCAACGTTTCGTCGAGAGGCCCCAGCAGCTGATACATGGTGTGTTTAAAGAACACCGTAGGCTGACAGATGAAACAACCGGCCGAAAATGCGTCGATGCCGATCTCAGGCGGTTTTGTCGGATAGGTATCGAGCCACGCACCGCTTTCATCTACATGCTCGCCATGTCCGTAGCACATAATGGCATGACCAGGACCGGTCAGCGCATCGACCGCCCTCTGAATAGCGCCTTCCTTGTAGAGGTCATCGGAGTTCAGCCAGCCAATGATCTCTCCCTGCGCCCGCGCAAGCGCCATGTTAATCGCATTGGCGGGGCCATCGTCTTCAGCCGACCACCAGATCAGCCGTGCATCATCTCTGCTGATATCCCGAAGAATATCGACAGTGCCGTCGGTAGATCCACCATCGGAGATGATGAGCTGCAAATGGCGATAATCCTGCTTTAGCACGCTTTCGATAGATGCAGTGATGAACTCAGCCTGATTGAATGAGGGCATGACGATGGAAACGAGCGGATCTGGAATCACTTCGATCCTCCAAGGTGCTTCAGCCGCATCATGACGGAACCGCTGGAGTTATCTCGGCGCGGACCACACTGCCAACCCATAAAGGCAGACGGTTTAGCCGATTGTAAGATCGTACCTGTCTTTTTGGTGCCGATATGCAGGGCACACGCATCGAACTGCCCGCCCTTGGCGAAAAGCGAACGCTTGAATAAAGAGTTTTGCCGTGTCGTTTCCTGCAGCATTCAACAGAGGTCCGTTGCAAATCCTATCACGAAAGGTGCCAGTCCCTGTTGTTACGCCGAGTGGCCATGGGATTTCCAGCTTTCAATACCGTATCATTCATCCAGATCCTATTCTTAACGGCCCAATAGACCTAAACCGTCGCTTATGACGCAAATCGCCTCCAATCCGGAGCCGCTCGACAGGCGGCGCGTATTATCACTGGTCTGGCCGGTGGTCCTCGCCCAGGCCGCCATCGCCATGACCGGTATCGTGGATACCGCGGCCATGGGCACATTCGGCGACAAGACAGACCTTGCTGCTGTAGCCGTCGCAGCCGTCTCATTCAGCTTTATCTATTGGGGGTTCGGCTTTCTGCGGATGTCCACGACTGGCCTAACGGCTCAGGCTGCCGGCGCAAAGGACATTCCGGAGATGAGGGCAGTTCTCCTGCGGTCGCTAATACTGGGCGGCGGGCTCGGCATTGTCCTTTTGATGTTGTCTCCACTTCTGAAAACTGCGGCATTCGCTATTTTTGAAGCAGAGGCCGATGTCGAGACGCTCGGAAAAGCCTATTTCGACGCCCGGATATGGGGCGCGCCTGCCCTGCTCATGGGATATGGCATCTCAGGCTGGTTTCTCGGCACCGGGCGGACTGGCAAGCTGCTCGCCTTTCAAATCGTGACAAACGGCGTGAATGTGGCGCTGGACCTCTATTTCGTTGCGATTCTGGACTGGGGACCCGCTGGGATTGGTGCGGGCACGGCGATTGCCGAATGGTCCGCTCTGATATTCGGCCTTGTCCTAGTCCGGCGGGCATTCACCGGTCATGGAGCACTGTTCGACCGGGACAAGCTTGTGCGTCTGTTCACAGCCAACAGGGACATTATGATCAGAACGCTCGCGCTCCTCTTCAGCTTTGCCTGGTTTGTAAATGCCGGTGCACGGCAAGGAACAGCGGAACTTGCCGGGAATGAAGTGCTCCTGCAATTCGTTACGGTCGCCGCCTTCGTTCTGGATGGCTTTGCTTTCATTGCGGAAAAGGAAACTGGAGAAGCCGTTGGTGGCAATGATCCGGTCCGGTTGAGGCGGGCCGTGCGCATCACCACGGAACTCGCCCTCATATCGGGCGTGATCATCTCACTGATCTTCTATCTCGGCGGCGGAGTAATTATCCGAACCTTTATTCTGGATCCGGAAGCGCAAGCTGCAGCCCTCGCCTACCTGCCATATTGCGCGCTGATGCCCGTGCTCGGCGTCTTTGCTTTCCAGCTCGACGGAATCTTCATTGGTGCAATTCAGGGCCGGGCCATCCGCAACGCCGGTGTCCTGTCGACACTCGGCTATGTGATGACGGATCTGGCGCTTCGACCATACGACAATCTCGGCGTCTGGCTGGCCTTTCTAAGTATGTATCTCTGGCGCGCCGGCATGCTTGCAATCCACTGGCCGGGATTGATGAAGTCCGTCGAAGAAAGCGATGTGGGCAGCGAAAACGCTCCTCCCTGATGGTGGGCCATTTTATCCTTTCCGATCTCGGGACAAAACCTCTAAACTCTATGCCTTATGAAATCCGATAGGGACGTTGAGCCATGCAACCGAGAAAACCACAAAGCCAGCTTGCCACGCATGACGTTTTCAATCAGCCGCCGCCTTTTCTGGACATCAATCTTTTTGACGGCGATATCGCGGTTAGCGAGGCAGTGACATCCCATGGCGGTGATGTGCACAAATCTCGCCTGTCAGAGTTCGGCCAGAGGACCGGCTCGGCCGAGGTACAGGAATGGGCTGTTCAGGCAAACCGACACACGCCAGTGCTCAAAACCCATGACCGCTATGGGCACCGCATAGACGAAGTGGAGTTCCATCCAGCCTATCATAACCTTATGCAGCTCGGCCTGAGCGCAGGCACGTCTGGTGGAGCCTGGCGGGTGGATGAGGCAGGCCATGTGCTGCATTCGGCGTTGCTGTTTCTGCTAATGCAAGCAGATGGCGGCGTGTGTTGCCCGATCTCCATGACCTATGCAGCCATTCCCGCGCTTCGGGCGAACAATGCGGCCGCATCGGTCTGGGAACCGCTCCTCACAGAACACGAATACGATCAGCGCGCCGTGCCGATTTCCGAAAAGCGCGCCGCGACCATGGGCATGGCCATGACGGAAAAACAGGGCGGCTCCGACATCCGTGCAAATACAACGCGGGCGGAGAAAACAGAGGATGGCTGGCGGGTGACCGGCCATAAATGGTTTTGCTCGGCCCCCATGTGCGATGCGTTTTTGACCCTCGCCCATACTGATGAGGGGCTGACTTGCTTTCAGGTGCCGCGCTGGACACCGGATGGGGAGCGAAACGCCCTTCACGTCATGCGCCTGAAGGACAAGCTAGGGGACAAATCCAACGCGTCATCAGAGATCGAGTATCACGGAGCCTATGCGACGATGATTGGCGAGCCTGGCCGAGGCGTCAGAACGATTATCGACATGGTACAACACACCCGGCTGGATTGCGTCGTCGGCTCTGCCGGCGGTATGCGGGTCGCCCTGGCGAACGCCCTCTGGCATACGAGCCATCGCACAGCTTTCCAGCGCAAGCTCATCGACCAGCCCGCCATGCAGCGCACACTCGCCGATCTCATCCTGGACAGTGAGGCGGCAACGGCGCTGACATTCCGCCTTGCGCGCGCCTTTGACCGGGCGGGCGAGGATGAGCGCGAGGCAGCATTTGCACGGCTTGCCACGCCGGTCGCCAAATACTGGGTCTGCAAGCGACAGCCGGGCTTTGTCTATGAGGCACTAGAATGCCATGGCGGGGCCGGCTTCATCGAGGAAGGCCCGATGCCAAGATACTATCGCACAGCGCCTCTGAACGCGGTCTGGGAAGGCTCCGGTAACGTCATCGCCCTTGACATATTAAGGGCGATAGGCCGGGAGAAAGAGAGTTTCGACGCGCTCCTAGACGAGATAAATGCTATCCGCGGGCGCAATCCAACATTCGACATGGCTGCCGATCGTCTGTCGAAATGGAGCGCGCCGGGAGAGCTGAACGAATACAATGCCCGCGGCTTCGCAGAACACCTCGGAACCTTGCTGTCAGCCACGGCTCTGGCTCAATCAGTGCCGGATCAGGTCTTTAGCGGATACTGCGCAACGCGGCTCGATCCCGATGCACGAGCCTATGGCTATGGCGCAAGTTCAGCCGCCATCGATGCCGACTTCCTGATCGCGAGATCTATGCCCAGATAACCCATTGCTTGAGAGTCTAAAGACCCTGCCCCACAGCATCGCTGACAGACTTGAAATCATCTTTCTTCAGAAGTTCAAGGAGCTCACTTTTGATCCGTGCCGCAAGGCCCGGGCCCTCGTAAACAAGGGCGGAGTAAAGCTGGACAGCGTGGGCTCCTGCGCGGATTTTTTCGTAGGCATCCTGCCCGCTTGATATCCCGCCAACACCGATCAGATCGAATTCACCCCGTACCTCAGAAGCAAACGTGCGAAGCACGTCCGTGGAGTTTGCCATAAGCGGTGCGCCTGAAAGCCCGCCGGTCTCACCCCTGTCTGAACTTTGTAGCGTGTCTGGACGCTCAATCGTCGTATTCGAAATGATCAAGCCGGTCAGAAATGGTTTCGCACCGCGCGCCACCTTGGTGATGTCCGCAATCGCCGTGTCATCAAGATCCGGAGCCAATTTCAGAAAGACAGGACGTGCCGGCTGAAGCTCCGACGCCGCCTCGGCGCAACGGCCAAGCAGCTCCTCCAGCGCACCGCCATCCTGGAGCCCTCTCAGGCCGGGTGTGTTCGGAGACGAAATATTTATGGTGATGTAATCGGCGTGGGGCCAGACAGCGGATAGCCCCGTGACGTAATCGGCGATACGATCCTCACTCATCTTGTTAGCTCCCACATTGGCTCCGAGCGCACCTTGCCGCGACCTTGCTCGCTTCAATCGCCGGACAAACGCCTCGAGCCCCTGATTGTTGAACCCCATGCGGTTGATCACTGCGCGGTCTTCGGTGAGACGGAAAAGGCGGGGTTTTGGATTGCCCGTCTGGGGGCGCGGTGTGACCGTGCCGCATTCCACCATGCCAAAGCCAAAGCGAAACATGGGACCGAACACTTCCGCATTCTTGTCGAAGCCGGGAGCAAGTCCAACGGGGTTCGGCAAACGAAGTCCTGAGACGGGCAGGGTAATCGCGAGAGCCGGATCGTCAGCAGGGATTCGCGACGGCACACCGATGCCGGTTTTCAGCGCCTTTATTGTCGCATTATGCGCCCGCTCCGGGGGCAATTGGCGGGCGAGAACAGTACCGATATCGACAAGCGTCATAGGCTAAAGATCCTCCGGGAGCCGGGGTATGCCTTCATCATTAAGCGAGAGCTGCCATGTGCGGACCGCCAGCTTTATCTGCAATGGCTCATATAGATGGGGAAACAGATCCCCGCCGCGCGAAGTCTCCCATCTCAGGTCGCCGAGATCATCAATTCGAAACTCCAGCAAACGGGTATTCCGGACACCAGCATAATGCAGGCTCAGAGTTTCGCCGACCTGCTTCCGTGTGGAAAGGTGGACATAGCCATCAGCAAGATCGAGATCTGTCTTGGTGACGCCTTCCGCTTCAGCGGCGCGCCAGTCTGAAGCGCTCAAAATTTTGTATGCGAAAATTTGATCAACCATGGCTCGTTTCAAACAGGCTTCGAACCATCCGGCAATTGAGTAGGTGCCGATGACCGGGCACCTAGGACAATTTACCCACGCATAGGTTGATTTTCCTATATCGAAGCTATAAATTCAGGAGAGTAAACTTTGCTGGTTGGGTTAGCCGATGAAACACGGTGATATCTGGCATGGGATCGATAAGCTCGCAGCTCTGCATGGGTTAAGTCCCTCAGGTCTGGCAAAACTCGCTGGTCTTGATGCGACGGCTTTCAATCCGTCAAAGCGCCGAGGAAAAGATGGTCGGCTTCGCTGGCCATCGACGGAAAGCGTCGCCAGGGCGCTTTCGGCGGTGGGAGCGGGTTTCGATGATCTTGCCAGTCTTATTGAAGGAAGGCGCGGCGCGACCGCCCCACTGATTGGCTTTGCTCAGGCCGGCAGCGATGGCTATTTCGATGATGCAGGGTTTCCGATCGGCGAGGGCTGGGACGAGGTGAGGTTCCCCGGGCTTGGCGCTGAACGGGTCTACGCGCTTGAAATATCCGGTGACAGTATGGAACCGGCCTACCGCGCAGGTGACAGAATTATTGTATCACCCGACGCTCCCTTGCGGCGTGGAGATCGTGTTGTGGCCAAAACCAGAAATGGCGAGATAATGGCAAAGATTCTCGGGCGACGCACGGAAAACAGGATCGAACTAATCTCTATTAACCCCGACCACCCGCCTCGCGAGTTCGTACCTGACGATGTGCTCTGGCTGGCGAGAATTATTTGGGCGAGCCAATAGGGTTTTTGCAATCTCGATTTGTGGATCGGGAATTTTTGAACTAAGTTCATATTATAAGCGTCGGAGGATGAGGGCTCAAAACGACCAAGGAGATACGCCCATGTCATACCCAACCTTACGCTTTTCACTGGCAGCGACTGTTTTCAGCGTCGCAAGCCTCAGTCCAGCCATTGCCCAAAGGTTCGATAAGGTGGAGCATACAAGCAATGTTGCTCTCAGCAGTTATGAGCAGGTTTACATTGCACCGGTCGAGATCGATCTTTCGCCGAACCAGAGCGGAGAAAATGCGCAGATCCGGGCTCGCGAGAACCGCCCTACCCGCCGCAAGGATTCAGATATCAGCGAGCGCGACCAGCTGGATAATATCGCAGAATTTCAGGAAACTCTGACAGACGCCTTCGCAAAGAAGTTCGAATTGGTCGATCAACCGGGTGATGGCGTGCTAACAGTCGATGCAACAATCACCGAACTCATCTCAAACCGCCCGACCTCTAACGATCTCGGCCGTTCACAGGCTCTCAGCCTTGGCTCGATCAGCGCTGGTGGTGCCGCTTATCGTGTGGAACTGAAAGAGGATGATGAGTTACTCGTACAGATTTCAGATCGATACAAAACTTCACTGACGGACCAAGTGCCGCGCCTCAGCCAGTGGCAGGATGCCCACAAGACCTTCAAGCGCTTTTCCCGCCAACTGGCGAAGTATACATCGAAGCATCAGCCCCGCGAAAGTCAGTCCTAGAACCGCCGCTTGCATAAAGGAGTAAAAGATATGGCCCTCAAAACCCCAAAACATCATGCTCTTATCGCCATCGCATTCGCCGCGGCATTAACAGCATCGGCGAGCGCGCGCCCGTTCGATGAAGTCAGCAACAAATCGGCTGAAAATCCTCTGGCATCGTATCAGAGCGTTTACATCGCTCCTGTGCAAGTCGATCTCGGCGACGATGTACGCCGCGATATTCGTGATCTGAGATCTCCACGGCCGGTCACTGAGATCGATCAGGGTCGGCGTGCTGAGCGCCTTCAGCGGGATCTGACCCGTGCCTTCGACAAAAAATTCACCCTAGCAGAAGCTCCCGGTGAGGGCATTCTGACAGTCGAGGCGACACTCACGGGTCTTCGCTCTACGCGGCCGACGCTCGCCGAACTGGATGTAAACTCTCAAACTGATTTCGGTAATTCGATTTATGCTGGAGGGGCCGACTATGCCGTTCGGCTGATCGAGGAGGACGACGTGCTGGTTGAGATCGAAGAGCGCGACCAGACATTTCTGAATGACGGCCGGCCACGTATTGGCCTGTGGCAGGACGCCGACCGTTCATCCCGGCGCTTCTCCAGCCGCCTCGCCAGGTACGTGAAGAACAACTGACCATTGATGCCGGCGGGCTCGCAAAGGTTCGCTTGGTTTTCCAACGTTTTCCAATCCCGGCCAACCACATGGCATAATTAGAAAATTCGCCTCAACGTCTTTTCCATCCTCCCGGATATGCTAGCCCTTTGGGCAAGCAAGAATGGAGTTCACGATGAAGCAACATGTACTCTCAGCCGGGCTGGCCACCGCCATAGCCATCACCTGCCCGGCATTTGCCGATGACACATCCCCCCGGTTCACCGCCGAGCGTGTCTTCGATCTGGAATTTGCAGACGATCCGCAAATCTCGCCCGATGGCAGTACAATTGTCTATGTCCGCAAATCCATGGATCGGATGAAAGATGCCATTCGCGGCGATCTTTGGGTTATAGATACACGCACTGGCGCACACAGGCCCCTGATTGAAGGAGGCGCTTCGGCAGGCGCGCCGCGCTGGGACCCGGCAGGTGAGCGCCTTCTCTACACAACAGCATCGAAAAGCGGCCCCGAACTCCGCATCTATTATATGAATTCGGGCAAGGACTTTTCCCTCGCTCAATTCTCCGAAGCTCCGCGCCAGGCGGTATGGTCACCTAATGGCGAGCAAATCGCCTTCACCCAATTTACCCCAGCGGCCCCGCCCGCTTTTGCAAAACCTCCGACGCAACCAAAAGGCGCAGAATGGTCGCCACCAGTTAAGGTCATTGACGATATGACCTACCGTTTTGACGGAGCCGGTTATCTTCGCGAAGGTGCAGACCAGATTTATACACTTTCTGCCGAAGGCGGGTCACCGCGCCAGGTGACTTCCGGAGAAACAAGATTCGGACAGCCGGAATGGCGGGACAACGACACACTGCTGGTCGTCGGCAATACAAGCGAGGATCGTGACCTTGATCCGATTGAAAGTGAGATCTATGCGGTGTCCCTTTCGGATCTTTCGATCTCTCCCCTGACGACCCGCGACGGGCCCGATGCTAATCCGAAGACCTCGCCGGACGGCGATCAAATCGCCTATCTCGGCTATGATGATGAAGTGAAATCCTATCAGATCACGGAGCTTTACGTTATGCCATCGGGCGGTGGCGAACCCCGCCATCTGACAGCGGACTTCGACCGCAGCATTACAAGCTTTGAATGGCATCCAGGCGGCGACGCAGTAATTGCGCAGGTTGAGAATGATGGCCGGATCGAACTCGTCGAGATTGATCTCGACGGATCGAGAAATATCCTCGCCACAGGGCTCGGCGGCACGTCTTTCGGCCGCCCCTATGCCGGGGCAAGTTTTTCGGTGTCCGGTGAGCGTCGGCCAACCTTTGCTTTCACGACCGCTGATGCCTCGGCACCTGCAGATGTTAGTGTTCTGGGGCGCAATGTAGAAGATCGTCAGCTCACGAACCTGAACGATGATCTTCTACCCTATCTCGATATGGCCGAAGTGGAAGAGATACGTGTTCCATCAAGCTTCGATGGCCTCGACATTCAGGCCTGGGTGGCTTTGCCGCCGGACTTTGTCGCCGATGGATCTTTCCCTATGATCCTTGAGATACATGGTGGGCCACAGACAATGTACGGCCCTTACTTCTCGGCCGAAATTCAGCGCTACGCAGCGGAAGGCTATGTGACCGTCTATGCCAATCCGCGGGGCTCAACGGGATATGGGGAGGACTTCACACAGCTCATTGATCTCAATTATCCGGGAGAAGACTATGATGATCTGATGAGCATCACGGATTATCTGATTGCGGAGAATTATGTCGATGAGGATAGGCTTTTCGTGACCGGTGGCTCCGGTGGTGGCGTGCTGACAGCTTGGATTGTCGGCAAGACCGATCGCTTCGCGGGCGCAGCTACAATCAAACCAGTCATCAATTGGCTGACCATGGCCCTTACCGCTGATATTGGGGCCTATGTACGGCGTCACTGGATACGTTCAGATCCATGGTCTGACCCGGATGCATTCTGGAAACATTCACCGATCTCCCTCGTCGGCAATGTTACCACGCCGACCCTCGTCATGGTTGGCGAAGAGGACTGGCGCACACCTACCTGGGAGGCCGAGCAATTCTACGGAGCCCTGAAACTTCGCGAGATCGAAACGGCGCTGATACGAATTCCGGGCTCTTCCCATTATATTGCGGGCCGACCCAGCCGCCTGATCGCGAAGACGGATAACATCATGGGATGGTTTAAGAAATATGATCCGGCAAACGCGGAAAGTGGGACTGACGCAGAGGGCTAACGCATCATCTCGATTAGGTCCCACTTGTTTCCAAACGGATCAGTAAAGACGGCAACAGTGCCATAATTCTCTCGGCGCGGCGTTTCCAGAAAGGTGACGCCGCGCTTTTGCATTCTGGCGTAGTCCCGATCGAAATCGTCCGTCTCGAGAAAAAATCCGACTCGCCCGCCCGTCTGGTTGCCCGTTGCCGCGTGCTGCTGCGGTGTAGCAGCCTTGGCAAGGAGGATCGCCGTTTCTGCCCCTTGGGGGGCGACGCGAACCCACCGCTTGCCCGGCGAAATCTGCATATCTTCTAGAAGCTCAAAACCGAGATCATCAATATAAAATCGAATACCGGAATCATAATCCGGCACGAGAAGCGTAATTGTGGCTATGCGAGGCAAATCATATCACTCCGCCGCCACACTGACCTGGTCGAACGGGTCGTAACTGAGGATCGGTGCGAGCCAGCGTTCGGCGGTACGCATATCCCATCCCTTGCGTTTAGCATATTCTGCTACCTGATCGCGGGCGATCCGGCCAACGGCGAAGTAAACAGATTCCGGATGGCTGAAATAAAGGCCCGAAACGCTCGCCGCCGGATACATAGCATAGCTTGACGTCAAACCAACACCAATATTTTTCTCACAATCGAGCAACCTGAAGAGAGTTTCTTTTTCGGTATGATCAGGCTGTGACGGATAGCCCGGCGCAGGGCGAACACCCTGATATTTTTCTCTGATCAAATCGTCATTGGAAAGCGTTTCATCTTTGGCGTAGCCCCAATATTCCGTCCGCACACGCCAGTGCATGTATTCAGCGGCAGCCTCGGCAAAGCGATCAGCCAGAGCCTTTACCATGATCGCCGAATAGTCATCACCCTTCTCTTCAAAGTCCTTTGCAATCGTCTCTGCTTCCGGCCCCGCCGTCACACAGAAGGCCCCAATATGATCGCTGTCGTCCCCGACAAAATCCGACATCGCGAAATTCGGCTTGTCATTCGTCTTCGGCATTTGCTGACGGAGCGCGTGGAACGTCTCTCCATTATCGAGCTTGATATCATCACCAAATTGCTTCGCACCAAAGAAACCGATCACAGCCTTCGGCTTGAACCAGGCCTCACCGATAACCTGCTGCATCATGGCCTGGGTATCATTCCAAAGTGCTGTTGCCGCCGCCCCAACCTTCTCATCTTCAAGAATTCGCGGATAACGCCCGGCAAGGTCCCAACTCGCAAAATATGGCGTCCAGTCAATGAACCGCGCAAGCTCTCCGAGGTCGAGATCTTCTAACACCTTCACATCATTTGAAAGGTTTGGCTCAATCGCCCGCCTTTCGGAAGATACGACAAGTCGATTCGCACGCGCATCCTGAATGGGAATGCGCTCCTTTGGCGGGCCATTTTTACGGGTGTCACGCAAGCGCTGATAACGCGCCTGAGTCATGTCCCAAAAACCGGGGCGCTCTTCATCGGACATCATGGCCCCAACCACGCCAACAGCCCGGCTGGCGTCGGTCACATGAATGGTTGGCCCATTAATCCGTACCGGATCAATCTTTACCGCCGTATGCGCGGGGCTGGTGGTTGCGCCGCCGATAAGCAGAGGCATCTCCATCCCTGTGCGCTGCATTTCTGAAGCAACATAAACCATTTCATCAAGGCTGGGCGTAATAAGGCCAGAGAGGCCAATCATGTCGACCTCGTTCGCTTCAGCTTCCTCGAGTATCTTTTCGGCGGGAACCATGACACCAAGATCGATGATTTCATAACCATTACAGGCGAGTACGACTCCGACGATATTTTTGCCAATATCGTGAACATCGCCCTTCACCGTGGCCATCAGCACCTTGCCGTTCGATTTCCCGATAAGACCAAGCTGTTGCTTCTCCTCTTCCATGAAGGGTTCCAGATGAGCTACAGCAGCCTTCATCACCCGGGCAGATTTCACGACTTGCGGCAAAAACATCTTTCCGGACCCGAACAAATCTCCGACGACGTTCATTCCGTCCATCAAGGGGCCTTCGATAACGTGGAGCGGGCGTTCCGATGCCTGACGAGCTTCCTCGGTGTCCTCCACGATGAACTCGGTAATGCCATTCACAAGCGCATGTTCAAGACGGCCAGATACCGGGCCTTCGCGCCAGGACATATCCTTTTCTTTCGTCTTGCCTTTCTGGCCTTTAAACCGCTCGGCAATTTCGATCAGGCGCTCCGTGGCATCAGACCTGCGATTGAGGATGACGTCCTCGACCCGTGTCCGAAGTTCCGGTTCGATTTCATCATAGATATCGAGCTGACCGGCATTGACGATGCCCATATCCATGCCGGCAGGAATGGCGTGATACAAAAATACAGAATGCATGGCCCGGCGCACAGGTTCATTGCCCCGGAACGAAAAGCTGACATTGGACAGCCCGCCAGAGATATGCACCCCCGGACATGCGGCGCGTATGCGGCGCGCTGCTTCGATAAAATCGACCGCATAGGGATCATGCTCTTCTATCCCTGTGGCAACGGCAAAGATATTTGGATCAAATATAATATCTTCCGGCGGGAAACCGACCGTCTCGGTCAATATCTTATAGGCCCGCTCACAGATCTCGACTTTACGGTCCGCGGTGTCTGCCTGACCCACCTCATCGAAAGCCATGACAACTGTGGCTGCGCCATAGGCAAGAACGGAACGGGCTTGATCAATAAAAGGCTCCTCGCCTTCTTTAAGCGAAATGGAGTTCACAACCGCCTTGCCCTGAACGCATTTCAGCCCGGCTTCGATCACCTCCCATTTTGAGCTGTCAATCATGACAGGAACCCGGGCAATGTCCGGCTCTGCAGCAATCAGGTTGAGGAAAGTCGTCATGGCCTCAGCGCCATCGAGCATGCCCTCATCCATATTGACGTCAATAATTTGGGCCCCGTTTTCGACCTGGTTGCGGGCAACCTCGACAGCCGCAGCGTAATCGCCAGCTGTGATCAGCTTACGGAATTTTGCCGAACCGGTGACATTTGTCCGCTCACCGATATTGATGAAGGTCTGGGAGGCCTGGGTCATAATAGCCTTTTATTCGTCGAGAATGGTTTCAAATCCGCCAAAGATCATGCGGCTGCCATCGAATGGCACCTTGGCATCTTCGTCCGCAAAGAAAGGATCCTTCACCGCCTCCTCCATGCCAGCGTCACGCGCTTTTTTCGATGACCACACAATCCACGAAAGCACAACCGTTTCGCCGGGTTCACATTTCACTGCCATGGGAAACGAGGTCACCTCTCCATCGGGTATATCAGCCCCCCAGCACTCCACAACGCGTATCGCACCGTACTTTTTAAATACGGCGACGGAGGCACTCGCATGATCGAGATAGGCCTGCTTGTTCTCGGTTGGAACAGCGAGCACAAACCCGTCAATATAGGTCATCTGCTACGCTCCATACCTGCAAGGCCATCTATGCTTTGGTCATTCTCAACGAAGAACTGTTCGTCCACCGCGTCACCGTGTTTTTCATAGGCGTGATCCCAGGTGCGCTTTAGCTGATCGCGTTCCTGCTTGAAGTCCATAAATGGCACACCCCAGCCGCAACTGTCGGCAATTCGTGTGACATTCACTTTCACAATAGCCCGGGCCTTCTCAAAGTTCGGGAAGTGCTCAAGGAGCGCCGGAAATCGTGGATCGTCGAACTGAACAGCTTCGCCCTCGCCATAGAGCCGCAGGATCAGGGCAGACCCCTCGAAAGCACAGAACATGATGGTGATGCGCTTGTTTTCCTTTAAATGCGCCATTGTCTCAATGCCTGACCCGCCAAGGTCTAGCCAGGCGACTTCGTTCGGCCCAAGTATGGCAAAGCTGTCATAGCCCTTGGGGCTGACATTTACATGACCATCAGCTGACAGCGGCGCGGTCGCAACAAAGAACATCTTCTGTTTACTGATGAAACTCTCTAGTTTTTCAGTAATGTGATCATACATTTTTCCCATCGGCTCAGGTTCCTTTTCTTGATCGACCGGCCTCAAGGGGCCAGTTATCGCTCTCAACCCGCTGCGAGGCATCAACAGGTTGATTATACCAATAAATCCAGGCTTGTTCGCCGGTTTTCTGGGCACGGTCGTCAAGCAGCGGAACCTGCCGCCGAATGTAGAGAGATGTACTAGGATCTCCACTAACATCCTCGAACGCGTCGAGTGCCGCGACAACCTTCGCATCATCAACACGATAGCGAATGCCGTGGCAAAGCCCCTCACCCTCTACGACACCCGGAAACCCATCCAGACTGTACATGCATCCAGCAAACCTGCAGGAGCCCAAAAACGCTCCAGCAGCGTCCAGATCGATATGATCCGGCATGCCGGACGCTCCTTGTTTCAGAAGGCCGTAAAAGACGAAAAGATCGCCAGAGGAGACAGTTTCATTGTCTGTCATGATGCCAGTTCGAAGGGCTCCAGCCCCGACAAACGCATAGCCCGATCGAGCATCGGCACCTCTCGCGGATCATAAGGCGCGGCTACTTTGCCGATGGCATCGATGTGCTCAGGCGTCGTCCCGCAGCATCCGCCAAGCACGTTGACTAGCCCGCTTTCGGCCCATTCACCGAGGGCAGACGCTACCTGTTCAGGGGTCTCGTCATACTCGCCAAAGGCATTCGGCAGACCCGCGTTGGGATAGGTCAGAATGCGCGTATCGGCGACTTTAGACAGCGCCGCCACATGCTGGCGCATAAGATCCGGCCCAAGCGCGCAATTCAACCCGACGGCCCAGGGTTTTGCGTGACGCACCGAATGCCAGAACGCTTCTGCCGTCTGACCCGAAAGGGTTCGGCCGGACGCGTCGGTGATTGTGCCGGATATCATGATCGGTATATTTTCACCCGTCTCCATGCGGAGATCGAGCAACGCCTTAATCGCAGCCTTGGCGTTCAGGGTGTCAAAAACGGTTTCTATAAGGAAGAAATCGACGAACTCCGCCATAGCTTCTGCCTGCTGATGGTATGCAATTCGGACATCGTCGAAAGTAACCTCACGGAAGCCCGGATCATTCACATTGGGCGAGAGAGAGAGCGTCTTATTGGTCGGGCCGATCGCGCCGAGCACACCAATCGGCCGATCGAGTTCAGCGCTGGCCTCATCGGCGACCTCACGGGCCAATCGCGCGCCTTCTCTGGCAATCTCTGCAGCCAGATCCTGCATATCGTAATCGGCCATGGCGATTGTCGTTGCGGAAAAGGTATTGGTCTCAAAGAGATCCGCTCCGGCATCAATATACCGCCGGTGGATCGTCTTAATGATATCCGGCCGGGTGAGATTAAGGAGATCATTGTTGCCTTTCAGGGGGACGGACCAATCGCCAAAACGATTTCCCTGAAAGTCTATCTCTTCAAGACTAAAGCCTTGAATCTGCGTGCCCATGGCACCGTCGAGAATGAGGATTCGCTTGGCAGCTTCGGCCTCAAGATCTGTGATACGTTGTTTACGGGACATAAATCCCTCCTATGCCGCGGCGCGGTTCTGGGGCTTCAGACCCAGAAGTCGGCACGTCGATAAGGCGAGTGGTGCTTTGTTCAGCGTGTAGAAATGGAAATGCTCGACGCCCTCGTCGGCGAGTTGGCGACAGAGATCGGCGGCCACGGTTGCTGTTACCAAGTCCCGCGTTTCGGAGTCTTCATCCAAACCTTCATAGCGCTCATGCAGCCAGTCCGGTAGCGTCGCCTTCACCATACCAGCCATGCGCTTCAATCCGTTGAAATTCGCCTGCAACATAATGCCCGGCACAATAGGCATGTGAACGCCACCTGCTCGGGCGAGGTCAACGAAGCGGAAGTAAATCTCTGGTTCGAAGAAGAATTGAGTAATTGCGCGGTCCGCACCGGCATCCTGTTTTGCTTTTAGAAGCGCAATGTCTTCATCCCATCCCCGGCTTTCGGGATGCGGCTCAGGATAGCACCCAACCGAAATCTGAAACTGATCTGAATAGGCGTCCTTGATGCCAGCGATAAGTTCGACAGAGCTTTCGAAACCACCAGGATGAGGTTCAAATGAGGTGCCCATGCCTGTCGGCGGGTCACCGCGCAGCGCAACAATGTGGCGGACCCCTGCACTTGCATAATCACCCACCACGCCAAGGACATCCTCCCGCGTAGCGGCAACGCAGGTGAGATGAGCGGCGGGTTTCAGCCGTGTTTCTTCGGCAATTCGTTTCACGGTGCGATGGGTACGATCCCGCGTTGAGCCCCCGGCACCATAGGTCACCGATACGAAGCCGGGTTCCATGGGTTGCAACCGCTCGACGGCATCCCAAAGGCGGTCCTCCATCGTTTCGGACTTCGGCGGAAAAAACTCAAAAGACACATTGGGCGCGCTCATTCGGCGGCCTCCTTGGATTGATTTAGATAGGTTGCGGTCCAGATCTCAACGGCCAAACCCTCTTTAAGATCCTTCGGCGGCTCAAACCGCCTTGGCATATCGATACCCAAACCAACATTTGCCGCCCATTCGGCAAGCGTATCATGGCGAACACCCAACCGGCGATGGCCATGCTTTTCGCGCAGGAATTCCAGCTGGTGGGGAGCAAAATCGACAATCAGGAGCCTCCCATCAGGCTTTAAGATCCTCGCCGCTTCAGCCAGGGCGCGATCAGGCTCTTCTATAAAGTGGAGAACTTGATGGATGATCACCAGATCTACTGAAGCATCATCGAATGGCAGCACCGTGGCATCTGCCTGCCGCACGAACGCATTCTCTGTCCCGTCACGCTGGAGGTTTGCCCTCGCGACCGTAAGCATGCGGTGACTGAGATCAACGCCATCGGCCCGGCCAACGCGATCGGCAAAAAGCGACAACATCCGTCCGGTGCCAGTACCGATATCGACAAGGCGGGCAAACGGGCCCGGTCCAGCTATATCGAGAAGCGCCTTCTCTATCGCCTTATTAGGGTAGTGAAGCGACCGAACCGTGTCCCAGGTATCGGCCATTTCGCTGAAATAGGTTTCTGCCGCATCAGAGCGCTCTGCCCTGACGCGTTTCAGATTGGCAGCATCACGGCCAAAATCCCCCGCCTCCACATCGATCAAATCCAATACCGTCAAAACGATATGCCTTGCATTCACATGGGTTGGCAGGCTGTAAAACACCCACGAACCTTCTGGCAGCCGATCGACCAGGCCAGCATTTGTCAAAGCTTTCAGGTGATGTGAAAGTCTTGGTTGGCTTTGTCCCATGATTTGGACAAGTTCGCCCACAGCCAGATCGCCATGGCGCAAAAGGGCCAGAATACGCAGGCGATTTGGTTCACCGGCCGCACGGAGGGAGGACACAACTTTTTCCGGCTCGAACAGCATAAAAACATATAAACATATATTTATATGTTTATGCAATAGCCCGCTACTGCCTTGCAGCATGATTTTCACAACCGATTGAGTTGAAGCTTGCTGCTGAAAAGTCCATATCAATGCCCACTTGCGGAGACAGGCTAGATTTATGAAAAAAGCAGTGTTTTTGAGCGTGATGGCTTTATGCCTGTCAGCGTGCCAAACGGCCCGGGTCAACAGCGACGATCCGACTTACGACCCTTTTGAAAATCTCAATCGCAAAGTTTTTGGCTTTAACAACTCTGTTGATAGGATTTTTCTCGGGCCGGTTGCGCGTGGCTATATCAATACCGTTCCGGAACCGGCGCGCGATAGCGTCAGTAACTTCCTGGTGAACGTCAATACGCCAACGACGTTTGCAAATGATGTGCTGCAAGCCAAACCTCAAAGAGCAGCGGAGACGTTTGCGAGGTTCATTATCAACTCAACCATAGGTCTTGGCGGTCTGTTCGATGTCGCCGGCGCGGGAGAAAACGGCATTAAGGCGCACAGAGAGGATTTTGGCCAAACCCTCGGATACTGGGGAATGCCGTCGGGAGCTTATTTTGTCGCGCCTTTTCTAGGACCGACAAATCTACGCGACACTGTAGGTGGAGTGACCGATACCGTCTTCAATCCTTTGGTATGGATGGAGTTTGGCGTTTCGAGCACTTTCGATACCTATCTGCAAGTTGGTCAAACCGTAGCGGTCGCCATCGACACACGTGCTCAGCTCAACGAAGCCTTCGAAGCCCTGCAACGCCAGCCAGAGCCCTACACGGCCCTTCGCCGCGCTTACACGAATGGCCGCGTTACCGCGATCCGTGACGGCCAACAAATCGCCAACCCATACGAAGATCTCCCAGATTTTGACGAATTTGATGACTTTGATGAATTCGATGATGCGGCAGAGCCGGGCGAATAGGAGCAACAACGTGCGCGTACTTATGTTTGCAGCGGCCATAGGGCTGATCGCTGCCCTGTCCTCGACCGCGGCGATTGCTGACGAAGCATCTGAGGCATTCGTTCAGGAAAATGCGACGCTTGTCCTCCAGTCTCTCGACGACCCGTCCCTTGATCAGGCTGCAAGGACAGAACAGTTCAGCACGTATCTGAACGAGTTTTCGAACTTCGATCGGATTTCAAACTTTGTGATCGGAAAATATGCCCGCCGCTTCGAGCGCGAGGAGCTGCTGAGATATCGCGCCGCATTTCGCGAATACAATCTGGTGGCTTACGAGACCCAATTCGACCAATATCGGGGAGCCAATCTGACCGTCACAGGATCGACAGACAGAAGTGAGCGGGACTCAATAGTAGACTCGACGCTGATGAACTCAGACGGCGAAGAGTTCGATGTACGCTGGCGCGTGCTTCTGCGCAACGGCGAACACGAAGTTGTCGATGTTGCGCTGAACATAGATGGCAATCTGCTTTGGTTGGCTATCGAGCAGCGAGCCCAGTTTCTCGATCTGCTCGATCGGGAAAATGGATCCGCTGACGCCCTAATAGAGAAGCTTAAAGAACTAACCGAAGAGTTGCAGAGCGAGCGCAGTTAAGCGCTCGCCGTCTGCGAGTAGCAATTCGTAGGCTATCTTGCGAACTTCTTGAATTTCACCCGTTTCGGATTGACCACGTCTTCGCCGAGGCGGCGCTTCTTGTCCTCCAGATAGGATGAGAAGTCGCCCTCGAACCACTCGACATGGCTATCGCCCTCAAAAGCAAGGATGTGTGTCGCCATACGGTCGAGGAACCAGCGGTCGTGAGAGATAATCACGGCACAACCAGGGAAACCGTCGAGCCCCTCCTCCAGCGCCTGCAAGGTTTCAACGTCAAGATCGTTCGTTGGCTCGTCGAGTAGGAGCAGATTGCCACCCTCACGTAGCATCTTCGCGAGGTGGACACGGTTGCGCTCCCCGCCAGACAGAATACCGACTTTCTTCTGTTGGTCCGTCTTCTTGAAATTGAAGGCTCCGACATAGGCCCGCGAGTGGATATCGATGCCTCCGATATCAAGGATATCGAGCCCGTCAGAAATCTCTTCCCACACGGTCTTATTGTCATCGAGCTTGTCGCGAGACTGGTCGACATAGCCGAGTTCAACCGTGTCGCCGAGGCGCAGCGTGCCGGAGTCCGGCTGTTCCTGATCTAGGATCATCTTGAACAGGGTCGATTTACCGGCACCGTTCGGCCCGATCACGCCGACAATGCCGCCCGGCGGCAACTTAAAGTCCAGATCTTCGATCAGGAGATTATTGCCAAAGCCCTTGCGCAGCTGTTCGGCCTCCAGCACCACGCTGCCGAGACGCGGGCCAGGCGGAATGCGAATTTGCGCAGTCGAGACTTTCTCCCGCTCGGCCTGCGAAGCCATTTCCTCATAGCGTTGGATACGGGCCTTGGATTTCGCCTGGCGGGCCTTCGCCCCAGCACGGACCCACTCAAGTTCTTTGGAGAGCGTGCGCTGGCGGCCCTTATCCTCGCGGGCCTCCTGTTCCATGCGCTTCGCTTTCTGCTCAACCCAGGCGGAGTAATTACCTTCATAAGGAATGCCGCGCCCACGATCGAGTTCGAGGATCCAGCCGGTGATGTCATCCAGAAAGTAGCGGTCGTGGGTCACGAGGATGACGCAGCCCGGGAAATTGATCAGGTAGTTCTGTAGCCAGGCCACGGTCTCGGCGTCGAGATGGTTGGTTGGCTCGTCCATCAGGATCATGTCGGGCTTTGATAGCAGTAGCTGACAGATCGCCACCCGGCGGATCTCACCTCCGGAGAGTTTAGACACATCGGCGAAATCATCCGGGCAGCGCAGGGCTTCCATTGCCATCTGGATCTTGGAATCGATGTCCCAAGCATCGGCAGCATCGACCTGCTCCTGCAGCGCCGTCATCTCTTCCATGAGTTCGTCGGTATATTCCTCACCGAGCCGTGTCGAGATCGCGTTAAACTGGTCGAGAAGCTGCTTTTCAGGGCACTTCGAGGCGATATTGTCGAAGACGTTCAAACTTTCATCGAGCTTCGGCTCCTGGGGCAGATAGCCAACCTTGATGCCGTCAGCGGCCCAGGCCTCGCCGTTGAACTCGGTATCAAGGCCCGCCATGATTTTAAGCAGGGTAGACTTACCCGCGCCATTGACACCGACAACACCGATCTTCGCGTCGGGAAGGAAGGACAGGTGTATGTTTTCAAAGACCTTTTTGCCGCCGGGATAGGTCTTGGAAAGTCCCTGCAGGGTATAGACGTATTGAACTGCCATAAGTGCATGCATCTCTTGAGACTGAAATTAAGGGGCGTGTCTGAAACACAGCAGGCCAGATATCAAGCTACAGACATCAGATTTATAGGTTGAGGGTACTAGCCCTAACACTAGGCATCTCGTTCATTCGCGAGTGAAGAACGATGCCTTCACACTCTCGTTACTTGTTCTCCTATGAGGTGAAGGTCATTTTGGGTCGGGTTTAACAACCCATGAAAGGACGCACACAATGAAACTCGCTACTTCCCTTCGCGCGACCGCCGTCGCCTCGCTCCTCGCCACAGGCATCGCCTTCGCTGGATCAGCAAACGCAGACGGTCACGCTTTGTCCGAAAAAGTCTCCTCAGGCAGCTATGTGATGGACGTCACCCATGGTTACGTCACTTTTTCTTACAACCATCTCGGCTTCTCCAATCCGCAGCTGCGCTTTCGCACCGTCGACGCCAAGCTCGATCTCGATGCGGATGATCCTGCGGCGTCTTCGGTCAATGTTACCATTGCAGCGAATTCGATCGATACAGGTGTTGACGTCTTCGACGGCCATATGAACAGCGCAGACTGGCTCGACACGGAGACCTATCCAGAGATTTCATTTGTCTCCACCACATTGGAGCAAACCGATGCTGGCACGGGAACACTCACGGGCGATCTCACCATCAAGGGCGTTACTAAGCCGGTCACACTTGATGTGACGCTGATTGGCGCTGGACCACATCCGCTGAACCAAAAAGAAACCGTCGGGGTCGAAGCCACGGGGACCGTGTTGCGGTCTGACTTCGGACTTGGTGCCTACGCGCCGGCTGTCTCTGACGACGTCAAGATCCTGATCTCCGGCGAGTTCAATAAGGTTGAGGCGGCCGAATAAAACCGAGCCACCTCAGACCGACATTCGCGATTGTAAGGGCGATGCCATTGGGTGTCGCCCTTTCTCCATTTGGTTCCGTCACACGCAGACATGACAAAGCAGATAAGGCCGTTAAGGTGCCGCCATGAAATATTTTGCGTTTTCCGTTCTCGCCACGATTGGCCTCTGTGGCTGCGCCGTCGACATCAATGGGCTGAGCAACACAGACATCTCAGCTGAACCCAACGACATTGCTAAGACCTCAAAGGAGCCCGCCTACGTGAACGATCTGCCCCTTGAACGCCTGTTCCAGTCACCCTCCCTCTCCGGCCCAACGCCGCGCGGGCTTGCTTTCTCGCCAGACGGCAAAAAGGTGACCTTTCTGAAATCAAGGGAAGATGACATCTCCCGCCTCGATCTCTGGGCGTTTGACGTGACGAGCGGAGAAACATCCCTCCTCGTCGACTCAACACTTCTGGAACCGGAAGACGTCGAACTGTCCGAGCAGGAAAAAGCCCTGCGCGAACGCCAGCGCATTGCCGGAAGCAAGGGCATCGTCCGCTATGAATGGGGCACAGAAACCACACTGCTCGTTCCCCTCGGTGGCGATTTGTATCTGGTGGATATTAACGAGACGACCCCAGCCGTCCGCCGCCTGACGGAGACAGACGCTTTCGAGTTTGACGCGAAAATCTCACCCGGCGGGAAATATGTCTCTTTCATCAGGGACGGCGCGCTGCATGCAATCGATCTTTCAACAGGCGAGGAACAACAGCTTTCGCCGGACGCAGACCCTGAAAATGCGATCTCCTATGGCGTCGCGGAGTTTGTTGCCCAGGAGGAGATGAGCCGCTTTACGGGTTATTGGTGGAGCCCGGATGACCGGTATGTCGCCTATACGCGCGTCGATGAATCCACTGTCGATATCGTTCCCCGTTTTGATATTGCCGCCGACGACGTAACGGTCATCAATCAGCGTTACCCGAAAGCCGGTCGGCCGAACGCCGTGGTGGATTTATTCGTGCGGGATATGGAAACGAGCGAAGCAATAGAGGTTGAATGGCGGCAGGAAGACTGGGGGCCAGCGACGGATCAATACTTGGCGCGCGTAAATTGGGGCGATGGTTCGATGACTGTGCAAACGGTCAACAGGGAACAGACGATACTCAACTATCTCTTCGTATCCATAAACCCTGAAACCTTTGAAGTGCTAACAGCCCCGGGAATACAAGAAAAACATACAACGTGGATCAATCTGTCCGAGGATATCAAACATCTCGAGAACGAGATTATCATCTCATCGGAGAAAACAGGTTTTCGGCACCTCTATCTCGTCGATCGCGGCCTTGAAGAAACTCCGATAACATCGGGCGAATGGTCCGTAGATTCGCTCAAGGGGCACAATGACGAGGCAGTATATTTCACAGGATACAAAGACACCCCACTGGAACAGCATCTCTATTCAGTGCCTTTGGTAAGCGGTGATCCCAAACGCACCACCCCCCTCGGCGCGAGTTGGTCGATTACGATGTCACCTGACGGAACATCCTATATCGGAACCTCGTCGAGCCCGGGGCAGCCGCCGCAGGTAGGGCTCTACAAATCCGACGGCATACTGATCACATGGATAGAAGAGAACGGCCTCGACGATAACCACCCTTATTCGCAATATACTGACAACCATGTGACACCGACATTCGGCACACTCAAAGCCGAGAACGGACAGGACCTTTATTACTCGATACAGCTACCGCCGGATTTTGACGAAACGAAAAAGTATCCCGTGATTGTTCAGGTCTATGGCGGGCCTCACGCCCAAACCGTCGTGAACCAGTGGCACCCCGTGTCCGACCAGTACTTTACCCGCGAAGGATACATTCTCTTCCGGCTCGACAATCGCGGCATGGCCAATCGCGGACGAGAATTCGAAGACGTGATCTATCGCCAGATGGGCGGACCGGAAGTGCGTGATCAATTGGCGGGCGTGGACTGGTTGAAGAGCCAGCCTTTTGTCGATCCGGAGCGCATTGCCATTCAGGGCTGGTCCTATGGCGGATACATGACCTTGATGACACTTCTGCAGGCACCGGCGGGCACCTTCGCGGCCGCGATCGCCGGCGCTCCTGTTACTGATTGGTCGCTCTACGATACATTCTATACGGAACGTTATATGGACACGCCGGAAGACAATGCGGACGGATACGCCGCCTCCTCCGTATTCCCCCACATAGATAATCTCGAAGACCCGCTGCTGCTGATCCATGGGATGGCGGACGACAATGTCGTGTTCGAAAACTCGACCCGTCTGATGGCAGAGCTGCAGAAGCGCGGAAAGACTTTTGACCTGATGACCTATCCGGGCGAGCGCCATGGTATTCGCGATGAAGAGTTGCAGATCCACCTAATGCGAACACGGATGAATTTTCTCAACCGCCACCTCAAGTCAGCACAATGAAGAGTCTTAAGCCCTGGCGTGTCCTTTCCAGCACGACCACCTATACTGACAAGTGGATACACTTGAGATCGGACAGGTGCGAAACGCCTGATGGACAGATTATCGATGCATTCCACGTCATCGATTCGCCGGACTGGGTAAACGTAGTTGCCCTGACAGATGATGGCGACGTCGTGCTTATCGAGGAATATCGCCACGGCGCGGAGGCCATCACGCTCGGCATTCCGGGCGGCGTTTGCGATGTATCAGATGATAAACCACAAATATCTGCTGCAAGAGAGCTTGAAGAGGAAACCGGTTTTATATGCCGGGATCTCGTACCGACTGGGCGAGCATTCGCAAACTGGGCCGATCGCTCTAATGAAGTTCACTTCTTTCTTGGCTTCGGTGCGCAACCACAGGGGCAGATTAATCTTGATACGAATGAAGATATCATTGTGCAGCTTCGTCCCTATAGAGAATTCTTGAAATATGATTTCGAGGGCGCAAAGCACACCCATCACGCAGCTGCTCTTTTCTATGCAGAGCGGTATTTCACCAATCATCCAGATAAAAGACCAGCCTAGGGGAAAAGAATGCCAGCCTTCCAACCCACTGCAGATCAATTTCGGGCGTTCCGGGACGACCCCCATGAGGGCGCAATTGCTCAGGTCAATCTACTGAAGTTCAAAGTGAAGGCCGAATATGCGCCAACCGACCCCGAACATGGAAAAGATGAGTCCGGCGGCGATGCTTATCAGCGATATGTCGACGCGTTTACTGCTGCGGCAGAGGAAGTGGGTGGGACGTGCCTGCTCATGGGCGTGGCGGAACGCTACTTCATTGGCAATGGCGACTGGGACGCCGTCATGGTGATGCACTTTCCAAATCGAAAAGCGTTCATCGCAACACTGAACCATGAGAACTATCAGAATATGCACCGCCACCGCGATGCCGGGCTCTTGTGTCAGGAGCTGATTACCACGCGCCCCATCAGAAAGGAGACTTGAATTGAAAGCCATCCAGCCCACACCGGAACAAGCCTCTGCCTTCATGGCGCGCGATGAAGACGCCTCCATCGTCATGGTCAACCTCTTAAAATTTAAAGACAAAGCAAGCTACGCCGAAGGAACAGCTGAATACGGCGAAGATATTTCGGGTGCGGAAGCTTATCGCAGATATGGCGTTGAAGTGGCCGGTATTCTTTCAGATATCGGGGCAACCCCAATCATCACCGGAATCCAACCCAATTTCATGATCGGTGACGGGGAATGGGATGTGGTCGCGCTCGTGCGGTACCCGTCCCGCGCAGCCATGATCAGTATGACACAAAGCGCCGAGTATCAGGCAATCCACCATCACCGCGAAGCAGGCCTCGCCCATCAGGAATTGATCGAGATTACCGAGTTACCGACATCCATATTATAGTCATGCTGGCTTTCCTCCGGGGCTCTAAGCCATGACTTTAGGCTGGACGCTTTTTGCGATGCCCTTTACGCAGAACATAAGGATCTCAAGCCAGATAGTCAGTTGAGTACCATGTTGAAGCCGCTTCATATTGTCCTTGTTTTAGTTGCCATCCTAGTGGGCAGTGTAGTCTGGATGGTGACACGACCCGCACCGCCACTCGATCCCAGTCCGGTGATTCAAATCAATTCTGGCGAGATATCCGGGGGATGGGTAAGCGAGGAACAAATCGTCGCCCTATACAACGGCATCCCCTATGCAGCTCCGCCAGTAGGCGATCTGCGCTGGCGTCCGCCCCAGGACCCTTTGCAATGGAGCGGTGTCCGCGACGGACGGCCGTTCGGCGCTGAGTGTATTCAGTATAAGGAGAGCCTCAACACATTTGTCGACGGCATCGTTCGAGGCCATGGCCTGAACTGGTTTGAACGGCAAATGGCGAAATTGGTATTGGCGCTTGCCCCCGAGCCGGTTGCCTCGGAAGACTGTCTGTTCCTGAACGTACGGACAGCCAATCTCAACCCCGGCCAATTACAACCTGTTATGGTTTGGATCCATGGAGGATCGCATCAGATCGGCAGTGGCTCAACCGACCTCTATCAGGCCAATGGGCTTGTGGATAAAGGCATTGTGCTCGTAACCATCAACTATCGCCTGGGCCCGTTTGGATATCTCGCCCACCCCTCATTGAGCGCGGAAAGCCCTAATTCTGCATCGGGCAATTATGGACTTATGGATCAAATAAAGGCGCTTGAATGGGTCGAAGAAAACATCGCCGCATTTGGCGGCGATCCTACAAATGTGACGATTTTTGGTGAATCCGCTGGGGCCCAATCGGTCAGCGAGATCATGGCTTCACCTCTGGGCGACGAACTTTACGACAAGGCGATCCTCCAGAGCGGCTCCAGCACCTACAACCGCATCCACCTGACTGAGCAAGTAGGGGATACGCGGAGCGCGGAGTCTGTTGGACAGGCATTTCTCTCCCCACTCCTCCCCGATGATGCAATCGAAGCGTCGGCAGCGGAGCTGCGCACCCTGCCCGCAGAGAGTATCCTCAGTCGGATTCCAGAGGTCAGGGAATTCGAACGATATTTCCTCCCCAATGTCGATGGCTATGTGTTGCCTGATCTGATTGGCAGAGCCATCGCCGATGGTGATGCATTGTCGGTTCCAATTCTTGCAGGGTACAATGCCGATGAAGGCACGCTTTTCTTTCCCGGAATGCAAACACCCACCGTATTAAACTATGGCCCCTTTCCCATCGACCATACTGAACGCATGGACCAACTGGAGCGTATTTTTGGCAGCGAAGACGCGGACACGCTGGCAAATCTCTATGGGTTCTCACCGTCGGAAACCTGGGACGAAGCAGCCACCGATATGCTGGGCGACGATATGTTCGGCATGCACATGCGCTTTCTCGCAAAGAAGAATGCCGATGCTGGCTTACCGACCTGGCTCTACCTTTTCTCACGAACGCCGCCCAAGAAAAAGCAAACGCTTGGAGCCTGGCATGGTTCGGAAATCGCGTTCGTATTTGACAGCCACATAAAGTCGCTTGGCTTCACCGATGCAGACGCCTCGCTCACCGATATCATGACGACCTACTGGACGAACTTCGCCAAAACCGGGGACCCCAATAGCGGAGAAGTACCGAACTGGCCTGCCTACACGGCTGTAGAGGACACATGG
Source organism: Pseudomonadota bacterium (assembly GCA_039196965.1). Classification (GTDB taxonomy): domain Bacteria; phylum Pseudomonadota; class Alphaproteobacteria; order Caulobacterales; family Hyphomonadaceae; genus CALLCD01. The sequence continues at coordinate 56,765 of JBCCUK010000004.1, forward strand.
ATACAGCTTGACCACGACATCCGCACGCGGACGGGCGTTCGCAAAGGCAAGCTCGATGTCCTCGAGAGCAATCTGCTCAGGCGGCTGGACAGACCACCGATCGTTGAAACTGAAGCGTCAGTTGATGAGCAGATTGGCGCAGATGCGCTCCAGCCCTGACTGATCAATCGAGTCGAACGCGTCCGGCTGTTCAGAATCAACGTCCAGAACAGCAGCAAGCTGTCCACCAGCGCCGAGAACGGGAATGACGATCTCCGAATTCGTTAGGCTGTCGCAGGCAATATGCCCCGGAAATGCATGAACATCGGGAACAATAAGTGTCTCACCCGAGGCAGCGACAGTTCCGCAAACGCCTTTACCAAAGGGTATTCGCAGGCAGCCAAGCGTACCCTGGTAAGGCCCGACCACCAGTTCGGAAGGCTTCAGCGGGTCGACAACATAGAACCCGGTCCAGAAGAAACGCGGCCGAAAGGCTTCAGCGAGCAGGCAGGATGCAGTGGCATACCTTGCCACAGAACTTGTTTCCCCAGCGGTTACGCTCGCGATTTCTATCGCCAATTCAGTGTATAGACGTTCTCGATCCATAGATGTGAGCCTGTTCAATTAAGCGCCCGATATCGGGCGTTTCACCGCTTTCCACAAGCTTGCAAAGTTCAAATCTGCCGTACAGTGTAGCGGCGTCGGGAAACAGAGCGGGACGCAAAGCCGAGTATGGGTTCAAAAACGAGGTATTTGCGCGGGCTGCTAGTCATCTTGATCGCCTCGACCATCTTTCTCCATGCCGAAGGCGAAGGACAGGAAGAACCTGAAGCACTCGCACCGCTGGAAACGAGCGATTTTGCTGATCTTCACAGCGCTTTTCTCGATTTGGAAGGGCTCCAGTTCGAGCGTCCAACGATGGAACTGGACACGCCAGAGCCGGAAGAACCACCTTCCTCAAATGGACTTCTCCGCTGGATCGCAAATCTCCTGAGTAGTCTCGGCCCCGTGATTCGACTGATTTTCTACGCCGGGCTGGCGATAGCGGCAGGCAGCATACTCTATTTCATTCTAACCCAGTTTACCGACATTCGTTTTGATCGCATGCGAAAGCGCAAAAAAGTCGTCGACGATGATCTTCTTGTGTCGGCAAGACCGGACAAGGGGGCCGCTCTTTCTCTTCTCGACGAGGCAGATGCGCTCGCAAAGCAAGGCCGCTTCAGCGAGGCAGTGCACTTGCTCCTTTTTCGCTCCATCCAGGACATACAGACGAAACGGAAAGAACGCCTACCAGATGCCATGACGGCAAGAGAGATTGGAAACCTCGCCGATCTACCCGACGGTCCTCGATCTGCCCTGAGCCCGATCGTTCGGCTGGTAGAGTTCAGCTTCTTTGGCGGGCGCGAACTCCGGCAAGAAGACTGGCAAACGGCACGGTCCTCCTATGAGAATTTTGCATTCGGAACGGGCTGGACATGAGCTCGGCGGACACACCTTCCAGCGCATTCATGGAAAGGCGGACACTCGTCGTACTAATTGGTGTCGCGCTAATGTCTTTCAGTGCTGTAATCACCCTACTCGCCTGGGCTCCGGACCTTGCCCGCAATGACCAAGCGGGTGCTCACCCCTATTCGGTATCGGCAATCGGCTATGCAGGGCTGGTCGAGCTTCTGGAGATGCGGGGAGACACGGTCTCGATCTCCCGTGTTGAGCAGACCATTGGGCAGTTCGAGTTCGATCGCGGCTTGTTGGTCTTGACACCGCCCATGTTCAGCAACGGCATCGACTATGAAACGGATTTTATCGCCGAGCCGGCTCTGATCATTTTTCCGAAATGGTTTGGTCAAACCGACAGGCGCAACAAAAGATGGCAAAGCTACACTGATCTTGGATCAGTACAGGGAACATATTCGATACTTAGTTCCCTCGATGAAAACGCGACAATGGAAAGGATAGAGCCGCCCGGCCGACTCAACACCCCTTGGGGATGGTTTGATACGGAATTCGAAGAGAAGCTCCAGCTCATCCAATCGGACTATCTGATACCGGTTGTTTCGCTGCCGGAAGGTCAGCTACTGTCTCGCATTCCGGAAACCAGTATATACCTCCTGTCAGATCCCGACCTTGCCAATACGTTTGGCCTGTCCAGGCCAGGAAACGCAGAACTCATGCTCGTCATTCTGGATGATATCCGTTTCTCCACGGATGATCCGATTGTCTTTGACGCCACACTACACGGCTTCGTGAGATCAAGAAATCTGCTCAAGATCGTGCTGGACATTCCATTTGTCGGTGCGACGCTCGCCGCCGTTTTTACCATGGCGTTGCTGGGCTGGACCGCCCTTATTCGCTTTGGCAATCCGTTGAGAGAGGACCCAGCTTTCGCCCTAGGGAAACAAGCGCTCACGGACAACACAGCCGGCCTCATCGCCATGACCCGCCGCGAAACAAGAATGGCTCCGGGCTATCTTGCTCTTACCCGAAAGATGGCGGCTAAAGAACTGGGCATTCCCAAGGGGCTCTCGGAAAGAGAGATATCGGAATTGTTCGAACAGATGAGCGAGGGCAGCGAAGCGCAAAGCAGATGGTCAGAGCTTGCCAGCGATCTCAGCAAACCTGCTCAATCACGGGACGATTTATTGGACAAGGCGCAGCGTATTTATCGCTGGCGCAAGGAGAAAAGCGATGGAATTAAGTGATATCAAGGGCTTGGCGGAGCGAATACGCGCCGAGGTGGCCAAAGGTATTGTGGGGCAAACGGACACGATAGATTTGATGCTCACATCGCTTTTCTCCGGCGGGCATATCTTGCTGGAAGGGCCGCCTGGGACGGCGAAAACACTTCTTGCCCAGTGCTTTTCAAAAGCGATCTCACTCGAATTCGGCAGAATACAATTTACGCCAGATTTAATGCCCGGAGATGTCCTCGGCACGAACCTTTTCAACTTCCAGACAAATGAATTCACCCTCACAAAAGGCCCGATCTTTTCCGACATACTCCTCGCGGATGAAATCAACCGGACACCACCGAAAACGCAGGCCGCACTTCTTGAAGCCATGCAGGAAAGGCGGGTGACAATTGATGGAGAAACCTATCCGCTGAATCCACTGTTCTTTGTTGTCGCAACCCAGAACCCGATTGAACAACAAGGGACGTATCCCCTGCCCGAGGCCCAGCTGGACCGGTTTCTTTTCAAGCACACGCTGGATTATCCGAGCCGTGATGATGAAATCAAAATCGTTGCTATGCATGGTGAGCGGTCGGGCATGCGCAAGGTCGGCGCGTTGGGCGTCGAAGCCGCGATATCGGCAGATGAGCTAGGCGAAGCAATTAAGTCCGTCGCCGGCGCAAGACTGCAAGATGAGATCGCTGTCTATATCGTTGACATTATTCGCGCCACACGCACCAGCCCGGCCATCGAAACAGGCGCAAGCCCGCGGGCCGCTGCTGCGCTTGCCGCCGCATCGCGAGCGCGCGCCGCTCTGGACGGGCGCGATTTCGTTATTCCGGACGATGTAAAGACGCTTGCCCTACCTGCCCTCCGTCACCGGGTTATTTTGTCACCTGCTGCAGAGATTGAGGGAAAAACCACAGACGAAACCCTTGGCGATATTATCGAACAGGTGGCCGCGCCCCGATGATTGCTCCCACGCCCCGGGCTGTATGGATCACAGCCATTGGCATACCGGTTTTGCTGGCGCTTGCCATATGGGTCCCGGCGCTATGGGCATTGTCGGGCGCGTGGATTATCGGCATCAGTGGACTGATACTTTATGATGCCATCCGCGCCGCAAAATTAAGTGAATTCCAGGCAGATATTGATCCACCAAGCCTTATCTACATCGATGGTGTGGAAGACATTGCGGTACGACTATCATTCAACGAAGGTCCCCTGCCACAAAGGCTTGAAGTCAAACTCGATACGGACCCGCTCCTGAAAGACATCCCCACACAGGGGCTACGCGGTTTTGATGGCTATCAGCGCCCTCACACGTTCCGCGTCACAGCCCTGCAGAGAGGCACTGCCAACCTCGAAACCCTTTGGGTACGTTGGAAGGGGCCGTTGGGCCTCGTTCAGAAACGCGTGAAGAAACCCCTCAATATATCGATCGCCGTCGTGCCAAACATCCGATGGGTGAAAGAAGAAGCGGTGCGCATATATTCCCGCGACGCTGATTTCGGCATCAAACGCCAGATCGATCGCGGCGATGGATCGGAATTCGATGCGTTGAGAGAATTCTCAGCCGGCATGGATCGCCGCGCCATCGACTGGAAACACTCCGCCCGGCATCGCCAGCTACTGGCAAAAGAGTTCCGTACAGAGCGCAATCACAACATTGTCTTTGCCTTCGATACAGGTCGGCTGATGTGTGAGCCGCTCGGCGAAATCCCCAAACTCGACCGGGCAATAAATGCGGCGCTATTGCTCGCCTATGTATCCCTGCGCTCAGGCGACAAGACGGCTCTTTACAGTTTCGATGCGCGGCCCGGCCTGACCAGCGGCATCATGACCGGGCCAAGCGCCTTCAACCATATGCAGGCCCTCGCTGCACAGCTTGAATACACCTCCAATGAGGCAAACTACACGCTGGCCCTGACCGATCTTTCAAGCCGTCTCGAACGGCGATCCCTGATCATTCTGTTCACAGACTTTGTCGATACCGTCTCATCAGAGCTGATGCTGGACACAATAACGCGGCTAACGGGCCGTCATCTGGTTCTGTTCGCAACGTTTCAGGATGCAGCATTGGAAATGATGGTGGATGCGCCGCCCGATACGCCAAATGCCATCAGCCGGGCAGTTATAGCCGATAGTCTTTTATCCGAGCGCCAGCTCGTCTTTCGCAAACTTCAAAGACTTGGTGTGCAGATCATTGAAACCACCCCGGAGCGATTGAGTTCCAACCTCATATCCCGATACCTGGAAATCAAGCAAAGGGACATGCTGTGAGCGACCTTCTCAAATCCTACCGTTTTCGGGAAGAACGCGAAGCGGACTGGAAGAAGCTGGACTACATACTCGGCCGGGCACAGCGCTACGGGATAAAGTCGCTTTCGGACGACGAGATGTTAAATCTCCCACGGCTGTATCGACAAGCCGTCTCGTCCCTCTCTGTGGCCAAATCCATCTCATTGGATCACAGTCTTATTAGCTATCTGGAAAACCTCTGTACACGCAGCTATTTCTTCGTATACGGGACACGCACCACGCTTGGTCAAAGATTGGCACAGTTCTTCAGGCGTGACTGGCCACGGGCGGTGAGCGGCGCATGGAGGGCAACGCTACTCTCCGCCTTATGCCTATTCGGAGGGACACTGGTCGCCTTCATCCTCTGCATGGTTGATATGGAATGGTTCTGGTCTCTCCAGTCAGGCGGATTGATGGGGGACCGAAACCCGAACGCCTCTACAGATGCACTGAGAGCGACCCTTTATAGCGATGTAACGGATGTCGACGGAATGCTCAGCGCCTTTTCGGCTCAGCTGTTCTCGAACAATTCCGGCGTTGCTCTGTTTGCGTTTGCCCTTGGTTTCATGTTTGGCATCCCCACGGCCCTGCTGCTCATTTATAATGGGGTCGTTCTCGGTACATTTTATGCGCTGTTCTGGAGCCGCGGGCTCGGCTACGAAGTGACCGGCTGGCTGTTCATTCACGGCGTGACGGAGCTATTCGGCATCGTTCTGGCGGGGGCCGCCGGATTTATGATCGGCGGCGCAGTGGCATTCCCGAGCGATCAGAGCCGTCTCGCCTCGGCTCGTGATAAGGGGCAAACAGCCGCTCTGATTGCCGCCGGGGTCGTGGTTATGATGTTTATCGCCGCGCTGCTCGAAGGGTTCGGGCGACAACTGATCAATTCAGATTCGGTCCGCTACATCATCGCAATCACAACGGCGATTTTGTGGGCGAGCTATTTTTACCTGCCAAGACGCAAGAGGAAGACACATGTCTGAGACCGTAGCGTCTCCTGAGAACGTCCACAAAGCGCGACGCCGTCGCGCCCGCATGGCCAACCAGGCGCGCGAGAAGAAGACAGTGCGGGAGCTGTTGACCCCGGAAGGGGCCAGGCTGCACCTGCGCATTGCCTCCGCCTCGGAACGCGCCGGCGCTTTCATTATCGATTTCATTATCCTGATCACCGCGCTCATCATTGGGATACTGTTGATTGGGTTCGTTGCGCAGGAATTCGGCTTTCAAGGCTGGAACATTGCCGGTGCCGTGGCAATGCTGTTCTCGTTCGTTTTGAGGACATTCTATTTCATCTTCTTCGAGATGGGCCGTCGCGCCGCAACTCCGGGCAAACGCCTACTCGGTCTTCGCGTGGCAGCACGAAACGGCGGTCGATTGACAGCGAATGCCGTCTTCGCCCGGAATTTCATTCGCGAGATTGAGGTCTTCCTCCCTTTATCTTTCCTTCTGAGTGCAAGCGATGACATTAACGGGTTGATCGCCCTCTTGGGGCTCATCTGGTCAGCTCTTTTTTTGTTCTTTCCCATTTTCAATCGGGACAAGCTGAGAGCCGGAGATATCATTGCGGGCACTTGGGTGATCCATGCGCCAAAAATGAAGCTCCAGCAGGACATGGCCGCCGGGCAGACAGTGGATTCCACTTCAGGATCCCCTTATGCGTTCACCCATGAGCAGATGGACACATACGGTGTCTATGAACTCCAGGTTCTGGAAAGTGTTCTGCGCCAATCCAGCGGAAAGACCAAAGCTGAAGTTGCCGAGCAAATCAGGGCAAAAATCGGATGGTCCGGTATAGAGGGGGAAACCGATAGAGCTTTCCTCGAGGCGTTCTATGCGAGCCTTCGCAAGCACCTAGAACAACGGCTTCTTATGGGCGACCGAAAGACCGATCAATTCGACACATAAATCAGGGAGGATACGAATGACACCGAAAATACTCTGCGATGGTTTTGCATTTCTCGAAGGCCCGAGATGGCACGACGGCGTGCTCTGGGTTTCCGACATGCATGGCGATGCTGTGTTCAAGATCTCACTCGATGGCAGCTACGAAAAGGTCATGGATGTTCCCGAACAGCCCTCCGGCCTCGGATGGCTGCCGAACGGGGACATGTTGATTGTCTCCATGCTCGACAAGAAACTGCTCCGCCGAAAGCCCGACGGGAAAGTAAGCGAGCATGCGGACGTCAGCGCTCTGGTGCCCCGCAGGATCAATGACATGATCGTAGACACGCTTGGCCGGGCGTGGGTCGGGAATTTCGGATTTCTGTTCGATGAGGGCGAACCGCCCGCCTCGACTGTACTTGTGCGAGTGGATCCAGATGGCTCATACCATTTCGCCGCGGACAACCTCATGTTTCCGAATGGAATGGTTATCACGGATAATGGGAAGACATTGGTTGTGGCGGAGACGTTCGGAAGGAAGCTGACAGCCTTCGACATAGACGAGGATAGCATCCTGTCCAACCGTCGGACCTGGGCCGAGATGCCGGAAAGTGCAGTTCCCGATGGCATATGTCTCGATGCAGAAGGCGGCATCTGGGTGGCTTCACCGACAACAGGCGAAGCCTTACGCTTTGTAGAAGGCGGCGAGGTAACAAATAGCGTTCAGACAGGTCGTATGGCGATTGCCACTGCCCTTGGCGGTGAAGATGGCAAGACACTTTTCGTCCTCACTTCAGAATCGACCTCCCGTAAGGAATGCTGCGATGCAGCAAGCGCCAGAGTTGAATATGTCCCGGTAGATGTCGGAGCTGCCGTCTGAATGCTGCGGCAGTTGCAACTCCTTTAAGAAACGATAAAGGAAACACGCAGAGCTTCGGCAAAACAGCTTTTCGCCCTGAACGCTGAACAATCACAGAACCGTTGCCAAAATGCCATTGCAGCTTAAAATCGTCGAGCGTCGATAAATTACATATTCCCCAAGGACACGCATCAGTTCTAATTTGAACACATACGAAAGGCGTAACTAACCAAAGATAGCGTCCGGACACTGACCAGCCTGAGGGGAGCTTGGGAGGGTTAGATAAAGAAAAATAACAGGAGGTACAGTCCATGAAATATCCCAGTTTTGCACTCAGAATGTCTTGCGCGCTTGGCGCTCTGGCATTTGCAACCCCAGCCTTGGCGCAGGATCCGGTCTCGGTTCCTGACCAGGCTGAACAAGACGAACGCACCCTGGATCGGGTCGTCGTCACAGGCTCATTCATCCGCCGTACGAATCAGGCCGACATCGCATCGCCGGTGACCACCGTTGGCTCCGCAAACATTGCCGAAATTGGCGCGCAAAGCCTCGCCGACATTACGCAAACTCTCACCATCAATACCGGGGCCCAGAACAACCCCGACGCCTTCACCCAAGGCGGAACGACAGGTACATCAAACATCAACCTGCGTGGTCTTGGCCTGCAATCAACACTGGTGCTCCTAAACGGACATCGGCAGGTGCTCAGCGCCCAGCAGACCAATGACGGCGTCAGCTTCGTCGATACGAACTCGCTACTCCCACTGATCGCAATCGATCGACTTGAAATCCTCACGGACGGTGCGTCTGCGCTCTACGGCTCTGACGCTGTCGCAGGCGTTGCAAACTATATCACAGTCTCGAATTTCGACGGCGTTCGCTTTTCAACAAACTATCAATTCCATACCCCGGACGGACAAAGTCAGGACGATTTCCGGATTGAAGGTCTCGTCGGAAAGACGTTTGACCGCGGTTCAGTACTCGTTGCAGCGAGTTACAATGATCGATCACCATTGACGACGGAAGAACGTCGCTTGAGCCCGCTTTTTGGCCCTGATGCATCTTCATTAGGTAATCCCGGCGCGTTTTTCCTTTTACCTCCACCAGGAAGCCCTTTTACCCCCCTCGCTGGAACGCCGATCATTGACCCAACGGGTTGTGGCGAACAAGGTGGTAACCCGCTGCTCCTCGCCCCGCCAGTAACGGCACCGGCAGGCCTCGATATCGGTTTTTGCCAATTCGACTTCGGCAACTTCTTTAATCTTGTTCCAGATGAGCAACGTGTAAACGTTTATGCTGAGGCTGATTTCGAGATTACCGAAAACATCACGGCGTCGATAAACTATAGCTATGGCGACTTCGATGTGCAGCGCGGCAACTCTCCAACGTTCCCTTTCTTGCAAACGGCAGTAGTTCCAGGCGATGCGCCAACGAACGCATTCTCAGCAGCCTTCGGTGTTCCGCTCAATTTGAACTTCTTCGGCCGAGCAATCGGCAATGGTGGTCAAGTCTCCCCAGCGGATTTCGAGTCAACGACCAATCGTTTCACGATCAAACTGGAGAACGATAATTTCCTGAGAAACGGTTTCTGGGAAATTGCTTATACTCGAGCCGAAAACGACTTCGTATCTTTCACCGAGGACACGGTCACCGACCGGTTCCAATGCGCCCTGGCCGGCATCCAGGGAACCGACGCGCCGAACCCATCTGCCGGTGGCGCGCAAAACTGCGAAACTTTCGTGGGACTGGACGGACCAATACCGACAGGACAATTTTTCAACCCATTTGCAACATCATTTGGGGCCGTACCCAATTCTCCTGAGATTCTGGATTTCATCATCGATACGGGCGTCGATGATGCGACATCGCAGCTCGACGTCGTCGATATTGTGACTGGAACAGAGCTGTTTGATCTGCCAGCAGGACCGTTGGCGATCGCAGCAGGCTTCCAGTACCGCAATGACCAGCTGACGAGCCGTGTTGACGAAGTCTCAGCAGTAGATGGTTTCGGCTTCCTGATCGGTGGCCAGCCTTTCGATGACAGTATCGATGTTTATGCTCTTTTCGCCGAGGTCAGCGTGCCAGTGACAAGCTGGCTCGACATTGACGCAGCTGTGCGGTTTGAGGATTTTGGCGCGAATGGTGGAACGACAGTCGATCCGAAAGTCGGCATTTTGATCCGGCCAACTGACAATCTGTCACTGAGAGGAACATATTCTACCTCTTTCCGTGCGCCCACAGTCTTCCAGCAGTTTGGCCAAAGCACAACGCTGAACAATATTTCTGATCCAGGTCCTGATGGGATTATTGGAACTGAGGACGACGCCGCGAACTCATTTGGAGCGGTGCGTGCATTTGGCAGCGCTGTTGCAGGAGTCGAGCTGGAGCCGGAAAGCTCTCGCGCCTTCAATGCAGGGATAACCTATGAGCCAATCGAGAACTTGGTTTTCGATTTCGACTATTATAATTTCGCTTTCGATGATGCGATTACTCAGGTGAACTTCCAGGCCCTCGTACTAGCCAATCCCGTTGACACACGCGTATTCGAAGGTGGCATTGCCACACAGCCATGTACTGCCGAGTTCACGGTTGTGTGCCGCGCCGGTGATCCAGCCGTCGGTGCAATTACGCAGGTGAACACAAACTTCACCAATGCAGAAGCGATCGACACAAGTGGTCTCGATTTCAGCGTCCGCTATACCCACGATGCTGGCCGGTGGGGCACGTTTAGTCCATCGCTGGAAGGTACGTTCATCATCGACTATGATATCGTGGATCCGACAGCTGGTGATATTGACGGCGAAGGAAATCGTAACTTTACCAATATTGGTGCTCCGACCCCACGGCTACGTGCCAACCTTGGTCTCACCTATGGCAATGGCCCATTCTTCTACAATTTCTTCGCGAGATATATCGGCGAGCTGGATGATGATCAGAACCCGGGCGCGCTTGTGGGTGATCAAACCCGTTTCGATATGCAGTGGGGAGTCAACCTCGCTGAGTTTATCGATTTGACGGATTCAGCAGTCTTCACAATTGGTGTGACCAACCTTACCAATGAGGAGCCGCCATTCGTGAATACTGGCGGTGGTTTTGAATCCCGCGTCCATGACCCCCGCGGGCGCCTGGTCCGCTTCGGTCTTGATATTCAATTCTAGAAGCAGATTTACAATCAATACGAGAATGCCCCGGGCCGATAGCTCGGGGCGTTTTCATTTCTGAGCTAAGAGCCCTCACATTGCAGGGGTCGAATGATCTAAAAGCTGTAAATCATTCAATTGGGTAATCAGTTTATCCAGCTCGTTTTGTCCGATCTTGTCTTCAAATCGGGCATTGAACTCTGACGCCATTAAGGTCAGCTCCTGAAAAATTCTTCTTCCATCGCCAGTCAGTTCCAGATCATGTGTCCGGCGATTGCCCTTGGAATAAAGGCGCTTCAACCAACCTCGCTCCTGTAGACGGTGGACAGCCCGGGAAATCTTCGTTTTCTCTAAACTGGCTCGCCTGGAAATCTCCACCGCGCTGATAGGTCCATACTGACCGACATTGAACAGAACGCGCCACTCAGTCCGCCGCAAGCCATACCGCGCCCCGTACTCCCGTTCAAAAGCCCGCCCGGTCATTTCAGCGGCCTGATAGAGCCGGTAAGGCAGGAAAGTCTCCATATCAAAGGACAATCGAACATCCTCTCTTGATTGTTGCATTTGCAACTGTTACATATGCGACATAACCCAGATGCGCAATGCGAAATAACCACGGCTATGAAACCAAAAAGGGAATGAGATGAGCAAAGCACCTGCCCTGCAAGGCGTTCACCACGTCGCCTATCGCTGCAAAGATGCGAAGGAGACAGTCGAGTTCTACCACGAAGTTATGGGGATGGATTTCCAGCTTGCTATCGCAGAGGACAAGGTACCTTCAACGGGCGAGCATGATCCGTACATGCACATCTTTCTCGACGCCGGAAACGACAATGTGCTGGCCTTCTTCGAACTACCAACCCAGCCCGATATGGATCGCGATCAGAACACTCCTCTCTGGGTCCAGCATATCGCTTTTAAAGTCGCGACGATGGACGATCTGATGGAGGCAAAACAGCGCGCCGAAGATCACGGCCTCGAAGTCTTGGGGCCCACTAATCATGGTATCTTCAAGTCGATCTACTTTTTCGATCCAAATGGCCACCGCATCGAACTGGCCTGCAATACAGCGACGCCGGATCAATTGGCAGAGCTCAAGCGGGTTGCGCCGGTAATGCTGAAAGAGTGGAGTGAGACAAAGAGAGCGCCGCGCCATGCGGCATGGCTCCACGAAAAAATCGCCGAAGAAGGTTAGCGCAGATGCCAGCAAAGCCGGATGATCGGCTATATCGCATCGCGCGGGATGTGCTCTTGCGTATACTGCTAAAGGACACCGAGCTTCATGAGCGTCTAGATGACCCGGACTACCGTCAAACATTTCGTTTGAAACTTGGTGACGCCCTTCACAATCGCTACGATTTTTCCGACACACTGCAATCACCTGAGGCCGTGGCCGAAGACATTCTCGATGCCATTGTCGACATTATCAAAGCTTATCGGGACAACTGATATCTCATGAAACTTGCTACGCTGAAAAACGGCTCTCGCGATGGTCGTCTGGTTGTCGTTTCGAAAGATCTCACCAAAGCGACTGATGCCGCCCGCATCGCGCCGACCTTGCAAGCCGCACTCGATAATTGGGACGCGGCTGCTCCAAGACTTGCGCGTATGGCCGAGGGTGTAGAACTAGGCTCCGTGCCAACCTTTCGCTTCCATGAGAGTGAGTGCGAAAGCCCTTTACCACGGGCTTATCAGTGGGCAGATGGATCTGCCTACATCAATCATGTCGAGCTTGTTCGGAAAGCCCGCGGCGCGGAGGTGCCTGAGAGCTTCTATGATGATCCGCTCATGTATCAGGGAGGATCTGACGCTTTCCTCGGTCCGCGCGATGATATCCCCCTTGGCGATGTGGCCTGGGGCTGCGACATGGAAGGCGAGATCGCCGTGATTACTGATGATGTGCCCACGGGCGTGTCCGAAGCCGAAGCAGCAACTCACATCAAGCTCATCATGCTCTGCAATGACGTGTCACTGCGTGGCCTGATACCGCCGGAGCTTGCCAAGGGTTTTGGCTTCTTCCAATCCAAGCCGCCGAGCGCCTTCTCCCCCGTCGCCATAACACCCGATGAACTCGGCGAAGCCTGGCGGGACAGCCTGGTCCATCTTTCGCTCGACGTGGACTACAACGGTGAACCTTTTGGTCGCGCGAATGCCGGCGTAGATGCCACCTTCTCTGTCGCTAGGCTTGTCGCCCACGCGGCAAAGACACGGCCGCTGACAGCGGGCACGGTCATCGGGTCCGGGACAGTTTCCAATAAAAGCCCGGATGGCGGTCCCGGCAAACCCGTCGCCGAGGGCGGCCTCGGCTATTCCTGCATTGCTGAAATCCGGATGATAGAGAAAATTGCTACAGGAGATTTCAAGACGACCTTCATGAAGCCAGGCGATACCGTTCGCATCGATATGAAGGACACAACCGGTAAGTCAGTCTTCGGCGCAATTGAGCAAACTGTTACTACTCCCTGGGGCACAGGAAATCCGAAGTGAGGGGATTAGCCTCGACGCGATGAATCTCTCCCGCGCTTGCCCGGCCTGCGCAGCGCACTAGGTCCCGATTGGTGACAGCAGACAGGCAGGCCATGCTTCAAAAATCGTCCAACCTGCGGAACCGACAGGACATCTATGACGACACCGCCTCAAGCTGGTGGTCGGACGATATCAAATGGGTGCGGACGCTCAAGAACATGGTGCCGGGCCGTCTAAAACATTTCGACCAGCACATAGACTGGCAAGGCAAGACTGTGCTGGACCTTGGCTCCGCTGGCGGCTTCATGGCTGAGGCAATCGCAAGCCGTGGTGCCCGTGTCACCGGCATTGATCCGAGTGAACCTGCCATCGCAGCAGCGCGCGCCCACGCGAGCGCCCATGACCTGAACATCGACTATAATGTCGGCGTCGGTGAATCCCTTCCATTTAAGGACAACAACTTTGATGCCGTGGTCTGCGTCGATGTTCTGGAACATGTCAGCGATCTCGCCCAGGTCATCGCCGAGGTCGCCCGCGTGTTGAAGCTGAATGGCCAATTTCTCTTCGATACGATCAATCGTAACCCGATTGCATCCCTCGTGGCGGTTACGGCGGCAGAAGACATACTCGGCCTGCTGCCCAAAGGCACCCACGATCCAAAAATGTTCATCAAGCCAGCCGAACTGCGCCAGCATCTTGTGAATTCAGGCTTTGACGTCGGCAAATTCACCGGCCTCGGCCCCATAGGGCTAAACCGGCGCGGCGACTTCATCTTCGGCCGCCTGCCATCGACGACAATCATCTATATGGGCACCGCCATACTCACCGCTTAACCTGCTTCAAGCTTTGGAAATCTGGTACCGCCTCCCCGGTTCGAACATGAAACCTCAAAATCCAATAAGTATAGACACAAGGGCGAAACACTAAAAATATTGGACCATAAAGGACAACAGGAAAGCCTACGATAGCAAACAGCCTTTATCGGCCGTGTCAGCTGTTGCAAATTGACAACGTCTCTTCTCTTCGACTCTCAACATACAAACTAAATCTTTGATAAATATAGAGGTAATAGGCAGACTTTGTATCGGTGTACCCGCCCATCACCGGTTAGAGGCTATAAATAGGAAATGGCCTGTTCCGTGCATAGTTTCACCAATGCGCGACTGGGCTATCAGATTATCCGGGTTTTGTATCGGCGTGGGGTTGGCGATGACATGGTCAGTCGTCTCGGCGGGTTAACCTACTGATCCCCTACAATTCTTGCGTGGAATTACTTAACATCATGACCTGGAATCCGCCGTTCCCCTCGGCGCACTCCCCTACACCCTTGCAGTCTTTGGAAAATTCCTTTTCAGATAGATGATGAGTGCACGTAATATCATTATCGACTGTGATCCAGGGGTGGACGATGCGGTCGCCCTGTTTCTCGCTTTTTCGGCCCCCGAAATTCTCAATGTACGGGCGATAACAACCGTTGCCGGGAATGTCCCGCTGCATCTTACCCAGAAAAATGCCAGGCGCATTTGCGATCTTGCCGGACGGCGGGACATTCCCATTTTTGCTGGGTGCCCCACACCCTATTTGCGGGACGCAGTCTCAGCTGAGGACTTTCATGGCGCGGATGGGCTGGAAGGCATACCGGCCTTTGAACCCGATACGCCCTTGCAGGATCAGCATGCCGTCAGCTTTCTGATCGAAACATTCCGTACTGCGACAGATCCGATAACGCTTGTAATCACAGGGCCGATGACCAACGTCGCAATGGCGATACGTCAAGCTCCGGATATTCTCGATACGATCGATCAAGTTGTGTTGATGGGCGGAGCCGATACCGAGGGTGGGAATATTACACCCCATGCGGAGTATAATGTCTTCGCGGATCCGCACGCCGCCGAGATTGTCTTTAATTGCGGCGCGCGGATCACCGCGCTCAGTCTTGATATTACCCATAAGCTGAGAACGACCGATGCCCGCATAGCCGATATACGGAATATCAGGTCTCCGAATACTGAGCACATCGCCAATCTGCTACAGGCGACGAATGATTTCGAGAAGAAGATGAAAAATTGGGGCGATGGCCCCTTGCACGATCCGTCCACCATCGCCTATCTGCTAGCCCCCAACCTATTCAGCGGTAAGTCCGTATCTATAGATGTTGAGACTGAAGAAGGCGACAGACAGGGAAAGACTGTTCTAACCGAAAGCGCCAAAGGCCCTCTAACATGGCTCACCGAAGCAGATGATACAGCGATCTACCAGCTATTGAATGAGAGGTTCGCAAACATATGAGCGATCCCGTTACTCTGACAGTCGTCGGCTCCGTAAATCTCGACCTAGTCGCCCTGGGCGCGACGCTTCCATCGCCGGGCGAAACCGTTACAGGTGCATTATATAAGGAATATCCGGGCGGTAAGGGTGCGAATCAGGCTCTAGCTGCGCAACGTCTGGGGGCAGACGTTTCCCTGATCGGCCGCACAGGAGCCGACACCAATGCAAGCGCTGCGCTGGAACTCTTACGCCGGGAGGGTGTCGATCTTGAGCATTGTACTGAACTATCTGATGAAGCGACCGGCGTCGCACTGATCGCTGTCTCAGCAGATGGAGAGAACCAGATCATCGTTGCCCCAGGCGCCAATGAAAAGCTTGCACCGGGAGACATTCCGGCCCTGAAAACGGACGCTGTGCTGGCCGTGCTGGAAGTGCCGGTGGAAACCGTTCTTGCCGCAGCCGAAAGATGTGACGGATTTTTCGCAGTCAATCTGGCACCGGCACTCGCCGTTCCAGACAAGCTTATTCAATTGGCTGATTTGATCATCGTCAATGAAGTTGAAGCGGAGGCCTATGGTGACCAGCTGACGAACTGTGGCGGCCTCGTCGCAGTGACCTATGGTGCCAAAGGTGCAGCCCTATTCCGCAGTGGTGTAGAGATCGCCGAGGCAGCACCGCCGCAGGTAAATGTTGTAGATACCACTGGTGCAGGTGACACATTCTCTGCCGCCCTCGTTTTTTCGCTTTGCCAGGGGCAGCCTCAGGAAAGTGCGCTTGAATTCGCCTGTCGCGCAGGGGCATTCGCCACCACAAAAGCCGGCGCGCAGCCGTCCTTTCCCACGGCAGAGGATATGAAGCGAGAAATGCACTGATAAGGCTAAATAGCCTTAACGCCCCTCGTTTATTCTGAAACATGGAAAGCTACCGGACCGTGATGATTAATGATGGTTAATCAGACGGTGTTTGAGGTGCTTGTGCCATGGCTCAACGCACATCCGGACCCCAAGCCTTCAGCTCCGCTCTTTCGCTCTTGCAATACCGAACCGGCGATCACAGTGCCGCATGGCATCAGGACGGCGAAGCAGCCGGGACGCGGGTTTCCCGACACGTTCTCGACCGGTCTTCAAAGTCCACTTTGGCTTTAAAGCTAAGCCAGTGATTGTTGCATAAACCAAATATGATAAATATTTTCGCGCCTTGAAAAAACTGATCTACCCAGCGCTAATACGGATCTTAAGCTTGCCGCTATATCGGGTGTACACATCGAATAGAGCAAGAGCAAAGAGTGACATACCGACGATTTCAAATGTCTCTTCAAATCCAATAATTATGTCCAGCGTGGCTGCGTACATCTCATACTCCATTGAGCGAGACGACCGATCAATAAACGAGGCGCTTAACATTTCTAGACCCATTACCCCAGCGATATAAACCACGCCCGCTAACGTATATCTAATTCTCTCTTTATTCGGTAACTGGATGTACCAAGAAGCTAGCACAGCAACCATAAGTAATAGTAATCCGGCGTACGGGATTACCCATGAATAGTAAAATATACCCCCGAACTCATAGTTTCTCTCAAGTTCTAAACCGACTAATTCATGAAGTGCAATCCATTCGTCAAGCGCAAGAAAGGCGAAGATGCACCCAAGCATAAGGTAACCTCGCTTTAGTCGAGCCTCCGTAGATGATGACCGACTGATGCGAATGAGTAAAATAGCGCAAAGAAAGATAAGAGCTCCCGAATAGAGCGCCGGTAAAGTCGCTTCTCCCTGCATATGAAAGCGATTGTTCAGGCCCCATGCAGACCAATACCCAAGCCCATGGCGCAGTATCAATACCGCAGAGTAGAGTAGTATTAGACTGAAATAGGAATAAGTAAGCACATCCTTCAACTGCCTCTTGGTCACTGTGAACGTTTCGTCGATCTGATTGGTGGTGTCGATAATCATAATATAAAAACTCTCCCTACAGCTCGGCTACCAATCGAAATTGGTTTGACAATTATTAGGCTCTGGACCCATCATCGGGGACCACGCTTGTAATGCTCAGATTAGGCAAATTCCGGACCAGGACACTTGCTATTTGGTTAATTATATTAAGTGTATTTTGTAACCGTCCAATGATCCTGCCCTGTTGCATTGCCCATAGCTAGCTATGCTGTTATTTCAGCGTACCGCCAAGGCAGGAGTTCGTCGAGTCGCGTGATCTTATGGTTGGCGATGTGGGCGAGCATGCCTGTGAGCCACGCGTGTGGATGGATGCGTTGAGCGTGGCTGTTTCGATGAGGGCATAAGCAATGGCTGCTGCTTTGCCACCCCCTTCGGAACCTACAATTTGTTCAACAATCGTAAGTTTCTCATCGTCAGGCCAATTTCGCCAAACCCGCTTGCCTGCCACCCTGCAACCTGTGGCACCCACTAAGCCTTGATGGACACTACCCTACTCCAGCTAACCATGGCACGGCGACAATACCGGACGCCTACTTTATTCGGCCTCTTTCTGGATCTGCTCTCTCGCCACAGCGATCAGTTCTGCCATATGTTCCCGGATGCGGTTATCTGAGCGGTCGACGCCCTTATCGTCAAAATCCTTCCGGACCTTGCGGAAGACATCCTCATCACCCGGCTCTTCAAGATCAGCCCGAACCACACTCTTGGCATATTCAGCCGCTTCATCGCCATCAAGACCGAGCAAATCCGCAGCCCACAGCCCCAAAAGCTTGTTGCGCCTCGCCATAACCTTGAATTGAAGCGCCTCGTCCATGGCAAACTTGGCTTCTTCGCCGCGCTTGCGGTCATCGAATTGAGACATGTTTTAGCTCCTAATCCCTCGGTATGGCGGATATAGTCATCCTACCTGACCGGAATCAATATGCGACAAACTGGAATCACTATTTGTGGTCGCCATTCGGCAGCTGTAGTGTCCGATGCTCAGTCCGGGGCGATCACGGGGCAACCGGATTTGTACCCATTTTCCATGGAGGCAGACCCATGTCGCGCCGAAGAATGATTTATGAAGGCAAGGCCAAGATTCTCTATGAAGGCCCGGAGCCGGGAACGCTGGTTCAGTATTTCAAGGACGACGCCACTGCGTTCAATGCGCAAAAGCGCGCTGTCCTCGATGGTAAGGGTGTCCTGAACAACCGGATTTCGGAATTCATGATGACGCGGCTCGCCGCCGTCGGCATTCCTAACCACTTCATCAAGCGCCTCAATATGCGCGAGCAACTTGTAAAGAAGGTTGAGATCATTCCCCTGGAGGTGATTGTCCGCAATGTTGCCGCCGGCACCATGGCCAAGCGCCTGGGGCTCGAGGAGGGAGAGGCCCTTCCCCGTGCCGTTGTCGAGTTCTGCCTGAAAAATGATGAGTTGGGCGATCCGCTAGTCGCTGAAGAGCACATCTCGGCTTTCGGCTGGGCATCGCCTCCCGAAATGGACGATATGATCTCTTTCGCCCTGCGTATAAACGATTTTATGAGCGGACTCTTTGCCGGGGTCGGCATCAAGCTTGTGGATTTCAAACTTGAATTTGGCCGCCACTATGAGGGCGATCTCGTTCGTACAATCCTTGCCGACGAGATCAGTCCCGACAGCTGCCGGCTATGGGATCTCGACAGCAATGAGAAACTCGACAAGGACCGCTTCCGCAGGGACCTTGGCGGCGTTACAGAAGCCTATGCGGAGGTTGCGAGACGCCTTGGAATCATTCGCGATTCCGGCGAGGGTGCGGATATTGTGAGCCTCAAGGGAGCGAGCAAATGAAGGCGATCGTTCATGTCGATCTGAAGCAAGGCGTTCTCGACCCCCAAGGCAAGGCTGTTGCCGATGCGCTCGGACGAATGGGCTATTCGGAGGTGCTCGGCGCGAGCATTGGCAAGGTCATTGAAATCGATTTGGAAGACGGACTTTCGGCGGACGCTGCCGAGGCGCGCGTCACCGAAATGTGCGAGAACCTCCTCGCAAACACCGTGATTGAATCTTACCGGATCGAGTTTGCTTAGAGGCCGATCCCTGCATCCGCACAAGCATGTCCAGCAAATCAAAGAACCCCGCTTGCGGGACAAACGGGGCTCATTGGAAGCGCTGCAGTGGACCTAGCGGTCGCCTGTCAATTCCTCTTCAACGGTCTCAGACCCACTCTGAAGCCCTTTACCGGCAGCTTCAATGTCTTCGCCAATGCCGTAAATCGTATTGCAGGCCGAAACAGCCGTAAGCGCGGCAACCGCCGCAAAGCATTTGATAGTATTCTTCATTGATGCCCTCTTTTCTGGCTATTCATCATCCCGATCGCGGGTGATCTCATCTTCGACGCCTTTGCCAACGGCCGTAATGTCCTCGCCAATGCCTTGAACGGTATTGCAAGCTGCAACAGAGGCCAGAACGCCCGCCGCGATGAAAAGTTTCAATCCAGTTTTCATTAGCCTTATCCCTGTAACTAGATGGTGGCGCTATCTTCCAAAATACTCGTCTTGGCAACCTTTCGGGTCCGCCACACTAACAGATTTGATCACAATGATGGAAGCTTTTGCCCTGACCATTCCATCTATTTCGCTGGTTAGTTGGCCGACGATCATGGCAAGATTCCGGCAAAATCGTAAGCTCACCAAACAAAAAAGCTCCGGCACATTCTATTGTGAATAGTGCCGGAGCGACTGGTGTCCCCAAGTGTTTAGAGCTGACAGCGTGGACCCCACCCCAGCTCTGAAATTCATTATTCGTTCAAACCGCCTTCGTGTCTTGACCTCAGCGGTCAGGTTCTGTGACAAAAAAGGACAGAAAACCGTCATGCTATAACAGCCTATCGGCAAAGTTCGAAAATTTGTCTAAACACCGTGGCTCAACCGAAAAGTATGCAAAAATAGGAAACTAACCGATCAGCATACAAGATATCAAATTTCTACCCTGAGAAGAGAACATCAGCCCTCGAATAGCAGCCGCATCTGAAACTTGACAAACTCGGCCATGATTTTTGATAGTCCCGCGGATGAATTGCAGTATCCAGACACCCTTTATTGGCGTAACGGAAAATATTGCGGATAGATGCCGTGGCTGAATCGGTCTCCAAACCCAGCGTCTCTTCCGCCTATCTCAAGAGCGCATACTTGGCCTGTCTTGCCCATGGCTGTCCGCCAGAACCTCTCGATACCCTCATCGGGGGAACTCCGAGTATGTTGGATAATCCGACGGCGCGCTTTCCGAACAATGTCATTATCGATGTGCTCCTAGCGGCGGAACACCAAACCGGGATCACCGGGATGGGAATCCATTTCGGTCAGAATATCCGGCCCTCCACTCTAATGGATATCGGATATGCCCTGATATCCTGTGACAATCTCGCCGATATGATCGCTTTCAACGAAAAGTATCAGAGGATCACCCAGCAGATCGCTACCGGTCACCTTGAGCTTGGGAGCCAGACGTCACAGCTGATCTGGACTCCGCTCTACGATGATGATCCGGAGTATCAACGGCCCGTCACCGAAGGCACGATGGCTGGATACGCTTTCTTTGGCCGATGGGTGACATGGGATCCCGACTTGCAAATCGAAGAAATCCATATGCGCCACAAGCGCCCTGAAGATATCTCAGTCTATGAGCAAGCGTTTCCCTACAAACTCGTTTTCGAGGCCGATCAGAATATGGTCGTCGCACCGACAGAGCTCTTCAGGCGTCCCCTCCCCCAGGCGAATCCGGAACTCGTAAAGATTCTTGCCGCCCGGCTCGATAGAGCATTGGAAGCGCTGGATAAGCCGCAAACCGTCGAAAACCAGACATTTGTCTGCATCCAGTCAAGCCTGCGAGATGGCACGCCGACCATTATCCGTGTTGCCGAAACACTGGGCACCACGGAACGCACCTTGCGCAGGCGCCTGAGTGAGGAAAACACGACCTTCCGCGAAGTTCTGGAACGGGCACGCAAAGATGCCTGCGACCTATATCTCGGAGAAGGCAAACGGTCTGTGGCAGACCTTGCCCTATTGCTTGGCTATAGTGAGCACAGCGCCTTTACCCGCGCCTTCAAGAATTGGTACGGCGTGCCGCCGACCAAATATGTGCAGACCTGATCGCCTGATTAATCAAGCGATCTGAAGCTCGAAACTTTCGGCGATCACCGGGTGCATCTGCGTCACAAATCTGCCCGGCCTATAGATCACTTGAGGCGGCGCATGGGCATCATCAACGGTTCTCGATATCCAGTTGAGCGCTGTCATCTCTTTCAGCGAGATGGACAATGCCCTGTCGGTTATCGGTTGCAATTGGCTACGGATATCGCAGTAGCGCCGAGGGCGGTGAAAGAGCCGCAGTATTGGCAGCGTCCACTGCTTGCGAATGAAGGCGTGGTCTTTCCCCGGCATATCCGCCAAGACAGATGCCGCCCAATCGGAAAGGGCCTTGCCGTCCACAGTGAGCTCGAATTCGGGCCTCAGGGGATGTCCATGGCCAGGGTTCTTCTGAAGCAGCCGTAGCTCTAGCAAATGCGGGAACGCCGCCGAGACACTTGTACGCCCGGCACCAAGCTTCGCAGCGATCGGCGCAACCCGGCAAGGCGTTCCTTCGGCAAGACATGCCAGCACCGGCAGCGTCCACGCTTTCGAACAGAGCTTGACAAAAGAGCTGTTGTCCATTTTGTATATTTAGTATAATTTCTGATTATCAACAAGGGGACAGCGATGCCAACTATCAAGACCAATGGTGAAATCACCATCTCGTTCAATGTGAAGGACCGCGCCGTATCGGCCGCCTGGTTCAAAACCCATTTCGGCTTCGAAGAAATGTTTTCCATGGAAGATGAAGGTTGGACGGAAATCTCGACAGACACGCCGGGTGTCACCCTCGGATTCGGTGACGCCACCGAAGTCCAGCATGGCAATTGCGTGCCGGTATTCGGTGTCGCCGACATCGCCAAGGCGCGATCAGACCTTGAAGCTGCCGAGACACGTTTTGATGGCGATACCATCCATATCGATGGAATGGTGAAGCTCGCGACATTCTATGATCCTGATGGAAATGCGTTCATGCTCGCCGAGAGTCTGACGAAATAGGCAGCTATCCCTCCCTTTTGTCACGACTCGCTGCTAAACGGGGCGCATGAAAACTGCTGTCATTGTTTTTCCGGGGTCGAACTGCGACCGTGATGCCCAAGTCGCCCTGCACCAGGCAACGGGGCAAGAACCCGCCATGGTCTGGCACAAGGATGGAGACATTCCGCCCGGCACCGATCTTGTCATGGTGCCGGGCGGCTTCTCTTATGGCGATTATCTGCGCTGTGGAGCGATGGCGGCGAATTCCAGCGTCATCCACCAGCTAAAGGATCACGCAGAGCGGGGCGGCTATGTCCTCGGCGTTTGTAATGGCTTTCAGATCCTGACCGAAACAGGGCTCCTGCCCGGCGCGCTACTTCGCAACGCCTCCCTGAACTTCGCCTGCAAGCCGCAGCCCCTAAGGATCGAAAGTGCGAATACTGCCTTTACCAGCGCCTATTCCCAAGTGTCCGACATCACCATTCCGATTGCGCACCATGATGGCAACTATATCGCCGATGAACAGACGCTTGATCAGCTGGAAACAAGCGGCCGCATCGCCTTCAGATACAATGGCAACCCAAACGGTTCAGCGCGGGATATTGCCGGAGTCTTGTCCGAGAACGGCCGCGTCCTCGGCATGGTGCCTCACCCTGAGCGCGCGATTGGCGGCCACGAAGGCGGAGATGATGGCTTGAAACTGTTTGAGAGTCTGATGGGAGCGGCTTAGAGTTCACCCATGTCACAGTCAGACCTGATTGCATCCCTCCCGAAAGCAGAGTTGCACCTTCACATCGAAGGCTCGTTTGAACCCGAGCAGATGATGGCGATCGCCGAACGCAATAAAATCAGATTGCCTTGGGCAACTCTGGAAGATGCCCGCGCCGCATACAACTTCAACAATCTGCAGGAATTTCTCGAGCTCTACTATCAGGGCATGGACGTGCTGCGGACCGAGCAGGACTTCTATGACCTCGCCTTTGCCTATCTAGAGCGCGTAGAAGCTGACAATGTCCGCCACGTCGAAGTGTTCTTCGACCCTCAGGCCCATACCGGTCGCAGCGTACCTTTTCAGACCGTGGTCGAAGGTGTCCTGGAGGCACTGAAAGACAGCGAGCGAGATTTCGGAATCAGCTGGAAATTGATCATGAGCTTCCTCCGGCATTTATCCGAAGAAGATGGGTTTGCGCTGCTAGAAGAAAGCACCCCTTGGCATCAGCATTTCATTGGCGTTGGGCTAGATTCCTCAGAAGTTGGCAACCCGCCCGAAAAATTTGCGCGCCTGTTCAAGCGCTGCGATGAGATGGGTTTCAAACTCTGCATGCATGCAGGCGAAGAAGGCCCTCCGGACTATGTGCGCCAGGCACTCTTCGACATTGGTATCGACCGCCTTGACCATGGCAATCGAGCGATTGAGGATAACAGCCTGATGGCAGAGCTGAAAATCCGTCAGACGCCGATCACCAATTGCCCTCTATCGAATACAGCCCTAAAAGTGCTCGACCGTATGGAAGACAGCCCGGTGAAGAAGATGCTCGATGCGGGTCTGCTCATCACGGTAAACTCCGACGATCCAGCCTATTTTGGCGGGTACATGAACGAGAATTTCGAAGCAGTCGCCAAGGGCCTGAAGCTCACCGACGCAGAACTTATACAGCTTGCCAAGAACAGCTTTGAAGCGAGCTTCCTTTCGCCATCGGAAAAACGCGCTCATATTGAGGCCATTGATGCGATCGTTGCCGGCTAGCGTCCCGGAACTGATAGATTCGGCCCAAGCTCAGCAGCGTTGAATGACTTATCTCGAGCAATCCTCCGCCGCCGGTCGCCACATCTTTCCCGACCTAGCAAGAGCATTCGCTCTAATCGGCATAGCTGTCGTCAATGTCGGCGTGTTCGCCCATCCATTCGTGGCGGGCTACTCAGCGGGAGGAATGGAAACGGCAGCTGATCAAGGGGCATACTTCGCGGTAAATGCCCTCACCTTCATGAAATCTTAC
Organism: Pseudomonadota bacterium; assembly: GCA_039196965.1. Classification (GTDB taxonomy): domain Bacteria; phylum Pseudomonadota; class Alphaproteobacteria; order Caulobacterales; family Hyphomonadaceae; genus CALLCD01. The sequence goes on from JBCCUK010000004.1 coordinate 81,349, forward strand.
ACTCTGTTTTCATTCATGTTCGGTGTCGGCTTTGCCTATCAGCTCCGGTCTGCCGAGCGACGGGGTGCTGCATTCTCAAATCTCTACTGGCGGCGCATTGCCGGGCTGTTCATCCTCGGCGCGATCCACGGCACATTCTTCTTTCAAGGCGATATCCTCGCGATCTATGCGATGCTCGGCGCAATCCTCTTTCCGTTTCGAAACAGCGATGTGAAATCACTCATTCGCATCGGCATTTTCCTTTATCTCTGCCAGCTTCTGGTTATTGGCGCGATTGCCGGTCTGCTTGCCCTTGGCGCAGCATTCGAGCCAGAGGCCATGGCCGAGGATCTGCAGCTTATGGAAGATGAAGCGGCCACAGCGCTCGCCGTCTATGGAAGCGGCAGCTTTCTGGAAGTTTCGCAGCTCCGCTTCAGAGAGTGGCTGGACATGCTGGTATTCGGCAATCTGATGCAGGGCATCGGTGCCCTGTCCTTTTTCTTTTTCGGGTTTGCCGCCGTTTGTCTGGACACAATCGCCACCCCCGCAGCACCCTTCTGGCGGCGCTGCCGCACCATGTTCCTACCGATCGGCATTTTCGGCAGTATTCTGGGGGCCTACATCATGAACAGGGGAGATGGTTTTATGGACCCGCCGATGATGTTCGGCATGTTCATCATCGTACTTTTCAGTCCGTTTTCCACTATGGGATACCTCGGCCTCATCGCGAAATGGGCAGAGGGCCCGGCCGGCCGATTGAAAGTATTTCTCGCCCGCGGCGGCACAGCCTCGCTTACCGCTTACCTCCTGCAAAGCGTGATCCTATCGCTGACATTCTGCGGCTATGGGCTGGGATACTTCGGGCAGCTGGGTGCGGCGACATGCATAATCATCGGACTTGGCGTTGGTCTCGTTTCGCTCGTCTTCACAAGCCTGTGGCGCAAGCGATTTGCCCGAGGCCCGATGGAGTTACTGCTGCGACGGTGGACCTATTGAGGGCGATCAGCCTCCCCTCAGCCCGCCACCAGCCGATGATGATAGACCTCCTCAGCAAGCCTGTTGAAATTGGACCAGAAAGACGGCGGTTCTCGGCCTTCAGCAACGGCAACCCAGATATCGAGATGGGCGTGCCAACCAGCCGAAGCACCCGTGAGCAGATCATCTGAATCAAAGTTTGTGTGGGTCAGGGTAAGGCGAACCTGATCGCCCCGCGCCTCCAGATCAAATGTCACTTCAGAGCATGAACCATCATGCTCGATCCAGAGGAGCACAAGCCGGTTCGGTGCCTCAACGGCCTTGATCTCGCCATCATAGGGCATTTCCTCCGTCTCGCCGGCGTAGCGGGGCGGCGGTCCGTCACCCCCATGGGTCAGCGCCATATTGTCAAAAGCCATTCGCGCCTTTCCGCCCGGGCGCAAATCCCACTCACCAGCGCAAATCCACTTGGCCCGTTTGTCCGCCTCGGTCAGAAATGCCCAGACACGCTCAATCGGCCCCGGAAATGTTCGAACAATCCGGATCGTCTTTTCATCAAGGCGTTCGCATTTATCAGTCATCATCTTCTCTCCCATTTTGATTCGCGTCATCAGCCAGCAAAGCCTCTTCCAAAGCATCAAATCGTTTCGACCAGAGCGCCTTGGTTCGCTCGATCCACTCGGTGGCAGGGTCGAGGCCGCCAGGATCGAACGACAGATAATGGGTTCGCCCCTCCCGGCGACGGCTGAGAAGTCCGGCGTCCTCCAGCACTTTGATATGTTTCGACACGGCATTGAGCGACATCTGGTGTGGTTCTGCGATGTCGCTGACGCGCTGCTCACCCCCATTAAGCTGTTCAATGATCGCCCGCCGCGTCGGGTCGGCCAGGGCATTCAATGTCTTGTCGACGCTAAGCTGGAGCATTCATCAAATCCAATATTCAACTTTCAAGTTGAATATATATTTAGGCTGGATCGTCGTCAAGACGTGCGCAGACCCATGCCGAATTAGCCACCGCCACCATCTTTACTGGGACTGCAATCTGGCGCTTTTGCACCATCGGCGCTAAAGCGCTGCCATGACAGACACCGCAGCGATTCTCGCCCATTTGCGCGCCGAACAAGCCGAAGACGACGCCCTCGACCATGGCATCAATGCTGAAGAGTGGGACCGGCTCATCACCCGGCTGGAGCGGAAGCCGAACCTTGTCGAGCTTGGCATCTATTCCGTCATGTGGTCGGAACACTGCTCCTACAAATCCTCCCGGCGGCATCTCTCAAAATTCCCGACCAAGAATGACCACGTCATCCAGGGTCCCGGCGAGAATGCCGGCGTGATCGACATCGGCGAAGGACCCGATGGGCAAAAGCTCGCCGCGATCTTCAAAATGGAGAGCCACAACCACCCCTCCTACATCGAACCCTATCAGGGCGCGGCGACGGGCGTCGGCGGCATCCTCCGCGATGTCTTCACCATGGGCGCGCGGCCCATCGCGCTGGTCAACGCGCTGCGCTTCGGCGATCCGGATCATCCAAAAACAAGGAGCCTCGTCGCAGGCGTCGTCGCGGGGATTGGCGGCTACGGCAATTGCGTCGGCGTGCCGACCGTTGCGGGAGAAACCCAGTTCGACAAAGGCTACAATGGCAACATCCTCGTCAATGCCATGGCTGTTGGCCTCGCCGAGCGGGACAAGATTTTCTACGCCCGCGGCGCGACGCCCGGCAATCCGATCTTCTATGTCGGCTCGAAGACCGGACGCGACGGCATTCATGGGGCGACCATGGCCTCGGCCGAGTTCTCCGAGGGCGACGAGGAAAAACGCCCAACGGTTCAGGTCGGTGATCCGTTTACGGAAAAGCTTCTGATTGAGGCGTGCCTTGAACTGATGGCGACCGATGCCATTCAGGCGATTCAGGATATGGGCGCTGCCGGCCTCACCTCCTCTTCGGTCGAGATGGCCGATAGCGGCGGCGAGAATGGCGAAGGCATTGGCGTTCGCATGGACCTCGACAAGGTGCCCCAGCGCGAAGACGGCATGACGGCGTATGAAATCATGCTATCAGAATCTCAGGAGCGCATGCTGATGGTGCTCTATCCGGACAAGATCGACCTCGCGAAGCAGATCTTCGAGAAATATGATCTCGATGCGGAAGTGATTGGCGAGACGACGGACACGGGCCGCTTACAGCTGATTCAGTTTGGTGAAACGGTCTGCGATATCCCGGTCGCTCCGCTGGCGGATGACGCACCGAATTATGACCGGCCGTGGACAGAACCGGTTCCGCGTAAACCGCTCGATCCGGCGAGCATTCCGGAACCGGAGGACTATGGCGAAGTACTCCTGAAGCTGATGTCGTCGCCGGACATGGCGTCGAAACGCTGGATCTGGGAACAGTATGACCGCCATGTCATGGGCGACACACTCGATAGCTCGCAAAGCATGGGCAACGCCGCGATTGTCCGCATCCATGGCACGAACAAAGCCCTCGCCATCACCTCGGACTGCAATCCTCACTATGTCGCCGCCGATCCCTATGAGGGCGGCAAGGCGGTGGTCGCCGAAGCCTATCGGAACCTGTCCGCCGTCAGCGCAAAACCCATTGCAATTACGGACAATCTAAACTTTGGAAACCCGGAACGTCCGGAAATCATGGGTCAGTTCGTTAAAGCCGTAGAAGGCATGGCCGAGGCCTGCCGCGCGCTCGATTTCCCCGTCGTGTCTGGGAACGTGTCGCTATATAATGAGACCGATGGCGTGGGGATACCGCCAACCCCGGTCGTGGGCGGCGTAGGACTGATTGAGGATATTTCGAAGATCCGCACCCTGAAGGGCGCGCAGCGGGGAGACGTCCTGATCCTGATTGGCGAGACCAAAGGACACCTCGGTGCCTCACTTTATGCGCGGGAGATATTGGGGCTTGAAGGCGATGCCGCCGGGCCTCCCCCGCCGGTCGATCTGGAAACCGAAAAGCGGAATGCCGATTTCGTCCGCTCCCTGATTGAGCAAGGATTGGTCAATGCCGTTCATGATGTGAGCGAAGGCGGCATTGCATGCGCAGCGGCTGAGATAGCGTTGGCGAGCGGGTTCGGCGCTGAAATCGCCGTTCGTTATCCGGGAGAAAACGGCTTGCTTCGCGAGTTGCTGGCACGTGATCTATTTGACGAAACCACCGCTCGATACCTGCTTGCATTAGAAGAAGTTAGCGCTAGTACGATTCTGCAACTGGCCAGCGAGCATGCGATAACTGTTGCAAGGGCAGGCCAGATGGGTGGAGCAAATATTGATTTAGCCTCATTCGAAAAACTAGGAAAAACCGCGCGATCGCTCCCCCTCTCCCGCCTACGCGAAGTCCATGAAAGCTGGCTGCCGAACTATATGAACAAAATCGACTAGGCCGGGCAACAGATATAGCGCTGCCGCAATCAAGGCCGGAGATCTATCCCGCACCGGAGAAGCAAGGATATGCTCCCCGGTTTGCAGAGATCAGTTCATTAGGCTAAGCCACTCGCGCGCAGCTTTCAGCGCTTCGGCAAGTTCATCCGAACTCATCATGTCGGAGATTTCCGTACGCTGAATTTTGGCGTCTTCATTGCCGCGGAGCGCCGCAAGATTGAACCATTTGTGCGCGGCGACGAGATCTTCGGCGACGCCCTGGCCTGTCGAATAGATCAAGCCCATCTGGTAAAGGTCTTCGTGGCGTGACTCAGAGGTCAGGCTCGCGCATGGCAGCTCGGTTGCACCGTCGGAATAAGGCATTTTTTCTTCCCTTCAACACCCGTTCCAGGCAACCGGACCATTGTCGGTCTCTAATGCCTGAGAACCCATCATCTTTGTCGCCGATCTGTCCGGCGACGAGGGTGAGGATGCCGATCAAGATTTGTCGTATGGTTAACAGGAGGCCGCCCAAACCCCCAGTGTGTTAACCATGACAGGGCCGCTCGTTAACCATGATTGAAAAAGCGCCCCGTGCGCGTTTCAATTTTGACGAAAACACCTTATGAAAAGTCATTATGAGCGAATTTTTCGAACCCATCCCTTTCTCTTTATGGCGCGAGGACAAACAGGCTTTTGCTGATCGCCTCGGCCAGTCTTTTCGCGAGACCGGCTTTGCCGTGATCACCGAACATCCCCTGAAACAGTCGATCATCGACACCGCTGTGGCCCGTACGAAGGACTTCTTCGCCCTGCCGGATGATACAAAACGCACCTATTATAGCGAGGCGTTAGGCGGCCAGCGGGGTTATACGCCCTTCGGAACGGAGAATGCCAAGGGCCGTAAACAGGCTGATCTGAAAGAGTTCTGGCACACAGGACGGGTCGAGCACCCGGGCGGCGATCCCCTCCCGGACAGCATGTTGCCGACGCCCTCTGTATCGGAAATTGAAGGTTTCGACGCGGCTACGAGGAAGCTCTATGAAGAACTCGACTTGTTCGGTCAGGATCTTTTGCGCGGCGTCGCGATCCATCTTGGGCTCGACGAGGAATGGTTCACCGGCCGGGTCGATGATGGAAACTCGATCCTCCGCCTCCTGCATTATCCTGCACAAAGTGAAGCGCCGCCGCCAGGCTCGGTGCGCGCCGGTGCCCATGAGGACATCAATGTCATCACGCTGCTCCTCGGTGCGGAGGAAGCCGGTCTTGAGGTAAAGCACCGGTCGGGTGAATGGCTCGCCGTAAACCCGCCCGCCGGAGCCCTGGTCATCAATGTAGGTGACATGCTGCAACGACTGACCAATGGTGTTCTGCCATCGACCACGCACCGCGTTGTCAATCCGTCCTCGGCACGATCAGGGCATGCGCGGTATTCCACGCCGTTCTTCCTCCACTTTGAGTCAGGTGTGCTGATCGATCCGCTGGAGTCCTGCATTGGCGACGAGGCCCCCATGCCCGCAATCACAGCGGATGACTATCTGATGGAACGCCTTCGCGAGATCGGGCTAGTGAAGGCCTAGAGGAGAACGTGAGGATAAGTCCAAACTATCCTCGCCGGAGACTCAGACCGCGATAAATAAACATATCCCGGCGAGCGCGAAAGCCGCCAGCATCACGGTTTGCAGAGTCAGGACAGCGACCGGGATCAGCCCAACTTTGAAAATATCGCTAAGCGAGGTTCTGATGCCAAGGGCAGCGACGGCGGTGATCAGCCCCCAGCGAGATAGATCGCCAAGGCTGAGTTGAACCGCTTCCGGCACCAGGCCGCCACTGTTCAGGATCATCAGAACCACAAAGCCGACGAGAAAGAGCGGGAGCAATGGTGGCGGCGCAGCACCGGCTGGCCTCTCCTCCCCACCCCGCATGGACATTCCGATCAGAAAAATGACCGGTACAAGGCAAGCGACCCGCATCAGTTTAACAATAGTGGCGGTTTCGCCCGCTTCATCGGAGATCGTGTATCCCGCACCAACAACCTGCGCTACATCATGGATCGTTGCGCCGATGAATATGCCAGCTTCCCGGTCAGTGAGATCAAACGCAGCAGCCAAAAATGGGTAGATAACCATAGCAATGGTGCTAAGCGCTGTAACGCCGACGATGGTGAGGATGGTGTTGCGCTCGCTGTTCTTTTGCTGAGGCAGAACGGCTGAGATCGCCAAGGCAGCGGAGGCCCCGCATATAGCCACCGCGCCAGCCGACAAGACGGCATGGTCGGGCTTCAAACCACAGCTGCGAGCAATCAAGGTGCCTACACCGATAGTCATAACAAGCCCGGCAATCACAAGAGCGAGGGTCGGCAGGCCTAGCAAGGCCACCTCGCCTATCGTAATCCGGATGCCAAGGAGCATTATCCCGATACGGAGCACCTGCTGAGCTGCAAAGCAAATGCCGGGAGCGAGTCTCTCGTGATCGTGCAGGAAACTGAAAGCGATTCCGAGCAGCAAGGCATACAACATGACCGGGCCGCCATAACGCTCATTGAGGAACATGGCGGCCATTGCGATGATCGTCGCGAGCAAAACGCCGGGCAAAAACTCGGCGATGCGCGCCTGCAAACGCCATCGGAGGGAGGGCACTTGTGACAAAGACTGTTTGGCGGCGTTGATATCAGACATGGGAATTCGCTGACCCGTTCATTACTGGCCGACCATCGACACCAGCAGGCCTTCGGTCCCGATGGATCACCATTCTATGGTGGAGACGGCCAATGCACCGGCTTCCGGTCTTTGCACAAAGAAACGGGAAGATACCGTGGATCAAGCAGGCAAAACCTCCGAAGAGCATCGACCAGCCAAATCCGAATGCTGCACGCATATGCTGAAAATAGCTCTCACCTACGGAGCTCGGATGCTGTGTGAACGCGTGGCGGAAATGTCTCATCGCGGCGACCTCAATAATCGATATCTCAATCACAGAGTAGTAAAACTCGCGCGATAAGACTTCCCAATCTCATATGGATTCCAGGATCGAATTAGAATATCATCCCAAAATGCAAGGAATTATAGAACTTGATGATATAGATAAGAAAATAATTAGCTTACTGCAGCAGGATTCGACGCTGTCGATTCAAGACATATCCGATGCTGTCGGCCTCTCGAGCAATCCATGTTGGCGGCGAATTCGACGCATGGAAACCGAAGGCGTGATCAAACGCCGTGTGGCGATTGTGGATGCGGCCAAGGTGGGCCTCGGCGTGACGGTTTTCGTAACGATCCGCACAAAGCACCATGACGCTGCCTGGCTTAAGGCGTTTGCGAGGGGTGTGAACAAGCTACCGGAAATCATCGAGTGCCACCGTATGAGCGGGGACACGGACTATCTGCTGAAAGTCGTGGTGCGAGACATCCCTCACTATGATGCGGTTTATCAGCGCCTGATCGGGCTGGTCCCGGACCTTGGCGATGTCAGTTCGGCCTTCTCCATGGAAAGCCTGAAGGATGACACAGCGATCAACCCGGCAACAATCTGACTTTTGACCCATCCATTGAGTCAAAAATCTGAGATGCGACAGGAGACGAAATGAGAAAGCAGTTTCACTTCCGGCCAAGTCCAAACGGCTTTTACGCATGGGATGTACATCGCCTTGTAAAGCTCGCCACGTCGCTGCCGGTAATAACGAGGACCCTCGATGAAATCGCCGAACTCGATGAAGCCTATTGGTTCTATACTGGCGATACCCCTACCTGCAGAAACCTTGCAGAGCATTTCAAGCTCATGATGGAGGCAGATCTTGAGTATCCGATCATTCTATGTTCGGAAGGCCGCGTAATGGACGGAATGCATCGAGCCACCAAGTCACTCACCCTCGGAAAAACGGAGATCCTATGTGTTCAGTTCGAAGACACACCGAAAGCCGACTTCCTGGACGTGCAGCCAGCCGATATTTTTTGAGACCAGATGCACGCCCGGAACCGGCAAACCTGCCGGCTCCGAGCAGTTCGCCTGAGATTAGAACGAGACCGTTATGCCGCCGCCATAGGTCCGCGAAAGGCCGAAAACCTGTGTGGCCGAGACGAGATCCGCGAAGACATCCAACGCGTCAATCGTAAACTCGTCATCCGTAAGGTTCTGCCCATAAACGAAAACAGTGACCTCGCGGTCGGTGTTTGCACCAAATGTGTAGGCGAGCCGTGCATCAAGCAGAGCGCTATCTGTCCGTGGTACGCCGATAATTGTGGTTTCATCCTGATAGTTGAAGCCGAGGCGAGCCTGGAGGTCGCCCGGGCCAACGGGCCGATTATAGTCAAGATTGATCGAGAAGGCGTTCTGGGGCGCATTGTCGACCTCGCCGGCCAATTCACCTGTGAACGGATTGATGAAATCGTCGGCCTCCGCCTCAAGGAAAGCATAGGCGAAACTCGCGGTGAGGTAATCCCCGACAACAACCTGCCCGTCGATCTCAAAGCCGATAAACTCGGCATCATTGTTTTCGACAAACCGGGCGACGGGAATAAGCGGATTCGTAAAGGTGAATTGCTGATCGTCGACGAAGCTGGCGAACACATTGGCGTTCAATCGGATCCGCTGATTGAAGAAATCTGATTTCACACCAATTTCGCCAGAGCGAATGCGCTCTTCGTCAAACACAAAATCCGACAAATTGACAGAAGACTGATTAAACCCACCAGACCGGAACGCCTGGGAATAGCTCGCATAGAACAGCAGATTATCCTTGGGTTCATATTCGATCACAACGCGCGGATCGAGACTGTCAAAGACTTCATCGCCCTCCAGCGCCGGGATGGGATTGCCAAGCAGATCTATCGTGTCGTTGAAAAACGGGCTGATCCCCTGCTGAAAGGCTTCCTTGTCATCACGGGAGTACCGCAAGCCACCGGTAATACTGATTTGATCCGTCAGCTGATATTTTGCCTCACCATAAACAGCGAAGGCTTGGGTATCGATCTCAAGGCGAGCCCCAGGTGAGCGAGCTGCACTCAGAATACCCCCTAAGCCCTCATTCCCCGTCAAGGCATCAAGGTCTTGGTCGGGTGATCCCGCAAGGGCATCCTGGATCCCGGGCAGAAGCGCAAGGGCTGGCAGGAGCTGCAGGATCCCTAGAGCGTCGCCCGGACGATCATTGAATACGCCAGCGGCTGTCTGTTCATCGAAATAGAAGAGGCCGAATGTATAATCGATCCGGGACCCGATGGAACCGGTCTGGGTGTACTCGAGCTGGAATTGTTCATGGTTATCCAGCGTTGGAATACCACCCTCGGGACTTATACCTAGTGACACGAATGGGCCTGAGAATGTTGGCGCATCGAAGGGTGTAGTGAACGGTACGGCAAAATCCGGCCGCAGTGTCGTATCATTGCTGACGAGCGGCTGAACAATGTCTCCGACCAGAGGAAGGACCGTAGCGAATGTATCCAGAAGCGATGGATTGGCGAGTGGGCTCGACGGTGCCGTTGGGTCCACCTGCCCTGCTGAAAGAACCGCATCGAGAACAAACGGATTCAGTTCGGTGAAAAAGCCTGTGAAGGCATCAACATTGGCGCGGCGATATCCAAATAGAAGTTTGCTCGAATGGTTTTCATGCCAGTCCCAGGTCACCTCGGCGCGGTGACCGATAACGTCGGTTCGCGTTTCATCGATAGGAACCGAGCTGACAACCTGATCCTGCCGTCCTTCCGTTATCGGTATGAGAGGTGTCCCACCCGGCACCAGAGTCGGCGCGAGAAACATACCGAATTCCCCGGTTGCAGGATCAGGACCCGCCTGGCTGAAAAAGGGTTCGATCTCTGTTCTGTTATCTTCAAAGCCATATTCGAAACGCAGATTGTTTGTCGGCTCCCAGGCGATCTCGGCATTAATGGCCGACCGCTCATTTCCACCGAAGTCTGCCCCCTGGCCGAGGGGGATAAAACCGGCTGCATCTGGCACGCCGGGTAGCGATCCAAGCGGGAAATTGGTTTCAACATTTTCAATGAAGCCATCCCGGTCAAAATTCAGGCCGGACACTTTTAGCGCCGCCTTTTCACCAAGCGGGATATTAACGGCACCGCGGATCGCAAAGGTGTCGAGGTTGCCGAACTCGAGGGTGGAGTTGCCTTTGAAGCCAGCGCCGACTTCGGCCCCCTTTGTAATGATATTGATCGCACCGGCAACGGCGTTCCGTCCAAAGAGCGTACCCTGCGGACCTTTCACAACCTCAATGCGCTCGAGGTCAGGCAGGTCAAAGGAGAGACCGGGCGTTTTACCGATGTAAACGCCGTCAACATAGAAGCCCACCGTGGCGTCGAGACCGATCTGGGGATCATCCTGCCCGATACCGCGGATCGATATGCGAAGGCCTGAACTATCTCCCGGATTAGGGGATGCGACGACGCTGGGGGTAAAATTGGCGATGTCGTCAAAGCCATCGATACGCAGCGCATCAAGGGTAGAGGAGTCGAATGTGGTGATTGCGATGGGCACGTCCTGAAGGTTCTCAGTTCGCTTCTGAGCGGTCACTTCAATCGTGTCGAGCACACGGTCGGTATCAAGGCGTTCGCGTATTCGCTGCTGGGCATCCGCCACCGAGATCGACATCAAATGAACAGTGAGGAATGTCGTTGCCAGCAGACAACTCTTGCGGCTAAGGGAACGGGCCATTTTTCAGGATCTCCACGATGGTGCAGCCTTTGAGTGCTGCGAATTCTTCTGAGCTTTTGTGGCCTTTTAAGGCCAGTTTTCACTTTCCACAATATCTGTAAAGCGGCTCTCTACTTACATCCTGACTGAAAAATGTAAATTCATTTTATATGAATATAATCAAAGATGTAATTGATGAATTCGATTTCATTGGAGATGTGTGCTCTATTCGCAACAGATGAATTCGCCTCGGAGTAGATCGGGTTTCAGGGCACTACTCGGCATCTGACAACTGCAGAGCACGCACAAGCGCGGCATGGTCAAAATAGGTCAGCGCCTCCTGCTCCGTTACTCCCGGGTCCAGCAATCGCGTCGTATAGGTATCAATGGCGAAGGCCCGAACATCGTCATTGTCGGGCTCCGCAAAAAACGCCCAGTCAGCCATGTGCGACGCGAGCGCGAGATCCGTTTCCGCAACCTTTTCAGCCCGCTCAAGAAACGAGTCGATACCGCCCGCCAAATCGACAATCAATTTTGACCGCTCGGGCAGCCTGGCCGGGTTCCAGTGCGCAGGCTGGTCATTCCACCAACCCGTCCACTGCTTCAGATACATCTTCGCGATATCGCGCGGCGTGACATAGTAAGTGGCGAGCCTCGGATCCTTTGCAAATGTCTCGGGCCAGTCAAGGCTCGAGACTATTTCATCCTTGCGCAGACCTCGGTTGAGCCCGTCGATCACTGCGGTTTCAATGTGCTGCAGGGCATCGGCCAGAAAATTCAGATCTTCCCTGATCTGATCTGCGCCCTCTATGGCGCGTCCATGCATCGGCAGAAGAACAGTCGCATCGAGGTCCGCCATGTCACGCAAGGCAGCAATCCATTCGCGGCCGAAACGCTGCACGCGCTTTCCGTTGCCGAGATTGGGCAGAAAACCCTGATAGTAGTCCGCAGTAACCAGCACGCGCCGGCCCGGCACAAAGACATAGAACTGGTCATCGGTCTCGCCGCGATGATGTTGCAGCACAAACCGCTCGCCGCCAATCTCGATGTCCAGCCGGTCTGAAAACGTCTCGGTCGGCAGTATCAGATCATCGGGACGCATGGGCAGCTCTGCCTCTGGCTGGCTCATATATTTGGAGATCGAGCCACGCAGCTCTCCATATCTCTGAAGCCGAGGAAAGATGTTTTCATGGCCGATGATGCGCTGAGGTAACTCGCCCGCCTCATCAAAAGCCCAGGCTCCGGTCATGTGATCGACGTGGCCATGGGTGAATAGGATGGCGACGATCGGCTGATCGGTGACGGCCCGGATTTGCTCCAACAGCACCGGGCCTGCCCCGGCCATTCCCGTGTCGACCACAACAACGCCTTCATCGGTCTCGAAGAAAACGGCATTCACAATGGGAAACCGGACAAACCAGGTTCGTGGAGCAATCTCAAAACGCTCCGTCTTTGCCCGAATGTCCGCCGTCACCGCAGGATCGCGGGAAAACATATGCTGCCCGGCGATCCGAGATGCCTTACCGCCAAACGTGCCACCTGAGAGAAAGCGGCGAATAATGCGAGGGTCCTCCAAAGCCAGCCTTGTGCGGCCACGCTCAAGCCTTTCAGCCGAGTGCAAAGCAAGCGCTTCGCCCGGCGCAAGACTTTCCGCATCAGAGGCGAGCACAGATGGCGCGCGGTTGAGGATCAGCACCGCGGCAACAACAGCCACGGCAGCAAAGCCGACCACTCCGCAAAACACACCGTAGAGAAAAATCCGCTTCATGACCGATCGACCTACCAGGTCTGGTAGCGCCGACGGGCATGCTCCTGACGGAGCTTGATCTGGCGGGCGCGATCCTCAGCCGAAAATTTCGGCATATCGCTTGGGACTTCCGCGTCGATATCGCTGATTGAGATTTTCCTCGATATCGGCGTCGGGGCAGCGTCGAGCGGGAAACTTGGGCTCTGTATACGGATGTACAAGACACCCTGCGTATTCCCGGAAGTGTCGATCCAGTTCTGGTAGCCCGGATCCTTGGGCGAGATGATGAATGTATATGATCCGTCCTCGGATTGATGCGCCTGCGCGCCCTCATTACACCAGCTCAGAGAGGACTGGCGGTTTGGCCAGTCGGGGCTTGCCGACCAGAAACTCGTCAATTGAAACCCGCAATATCCGGCATCGACATCGGGTATTGTCACCAAAAGGGCCTCGTCTTCGCCCAGCGAGAAGAAGCCCGGAGCGAAATACTGGGAAAGAATGCCAAGATCGCCGGTGGCGCGAAATGCGGTGAAGTTGTTCTCACCGAGATAGCGAAGGCGGTTCGAGAATTCAGGCCAGAACTGGCCCTGACGGAGGAGAATCTGGGTGGCGTTATCGATTTGACGGATCAACTGGCCTTCATCGAGGTTCACAGACGGTGTTCCCGCATCGCCAAGGCGTTCGATGTGTAAGGTCGCCGGCTGCTCGGTCTCCCAATTGGTGAAGCTGTCACGAAACATCAGCAGCAGGAGCCGGTCATCCCGCGGCAACGGCATCCAGTTAATGCCCCTGCGCTCCGCCGACAGAAAGAGCTCGAAATTGCCATCTGCGTCCATGACGAGGTCTTCATCCTCGAAAACACTGATCGCGCCGTTCGGGTCTGGCCCGTAAAACTGCTCGAGAAGGAAATCGGACGCTGTGCCGCGATTGCCCCAGACCCGATAAACGGCATCACCGTCCGGATTCGAAATGGTCGCGCCGCGATAGAAGGTATCCGGATTGTCGACGCCAAGCTTCATCGATGGAGAGAGGACAAGGCGGATATAGGGGTGGCCACCATCGCCGCCGGACATCACACCGTTCAGATTACCAGCCATAATCGCCTGAAGCAGTTCTATGGCTCCCGCTCTATGTGCTGAATCGATACTATACGTATCGCTTGCCAGAAAATTCTGGGTCACCTGATCCACCGCGTCTAGATAGCCCGCCCAGGCGGTCTCGAGATCGGCGGACGCCTGGCTAGGCGGCGTGATATTGAGCTGACGGGGCTGCATGAACGTCCATGCCGCAGCCGCGGCCACAATGAGCCCAACGAAAAATCCGATAAACAGTTTCAGCGATCCGCCCATAGACCCCTCCAACTTACAGTTTGCACACCTTCTGTAAGTGCCTCACATCTCTGGTGATGCGCAAGCCCAGGGTTTCCAAACTCAAAGTCAGCTTGTGGCAAAAGCTTCCACGGAAGTCCCAATAGGAATCTCGATCGTTGGCGAGCAACATGCGGCACAACGCTTGGCCGAACCGGCGCTCAGGAATCGCACAATTTGTGATCGGATGGCGGTTTTCCACAAGTTAGAGCGACACTATATATAGAATTCGGTAACTATTTTAGACACTATATGTTGATAGTTGAGCGTATCAATGCAATTGATTCTCAACCGATTGTTGACCCATGCGTCAGGCAATCCAGTGTTTTCAAGGCTTGGCAGGGGGCCAGGGCTTTTAATTGGACAAAGAGGGCTCACGGAGCGACGAGATATGGATATTCAACGGCAATTCACGAAGGTGGGACAGTCCGCCTATGCAGACATCACATTTCGCAAAACAAAGAGCGAGATTCGCAACCCCGATGGCTCGATCGTTTTCCGGCTCGAGGGCATTCAGGTGCCCGACGATTGGAGCCAGGTTGCGAGCGATATCATCGCTCAAAAATACTTCCGGAAGGCTGGTGTTCCCGCACGCCTGAAGAAAGTCGAAGAAAACTCTGTTCCATCCTGGCTCTGGCGATCCGTCGCCGACGAGAAGGCACTGGCCGAACTCCCGGAAGAGGAGCGCTACGGTCCGGAACGCGATTCGCGTCAGGTCTTTGATCGCCTCGCGGGGACCTGGACCTACTGGGGTTGGAAGGGCGGCTACTTCAATTCCGAAGAAGATGCCCTCGCCTTCCGCGATGAGCTTGCTTTCATGCTCGCCACCCAGCGCGTCGCGCCGAACTCACCGCAATGGTTCAACACCGGCCTTCACTGGGCCTACGGTATCGATGGGCCAGGCCAGGGCCACTACTATGTGAATCCTGAGACCCGCAAACTCACCAAATCGAAATCTGCCTATGAACACCCGCAGCCTCATGCCTGCTTCATCCAGAGCGTCGGCGATGACCTCGTGAACGAAGGCGGCATTATGGACCTCTGGGTCCGCGAAGCACGCCTTTTTAAGTACGGCTCCGGCACAGGCTCGAACTTCTCCCACATCCGCGGCGAGGGTGAGAAGCTTTCAGGTGGCGGCACGTCCTCCGGCCTGATGAGCTTCCTGCGCATTGGTGACCGTGCCGCGGGCGCAATCAAATCCGGCGGCACAACGCGCCGCGCCGCCAAGATGGTGGTTGTCGATGTCGACCACCCGGATATCGAAACCTATATCGACTGGAAGGTGAAAGAGGAGCAAAAGGTCGCAGCGCTCGTCACCGGATCAAAAATCGTCCGGAAGCATCTCACCGCCATCATGGACGCCTGCGTTGATGCAGATGTCGAAGGTGACGATGCCTATGATCCCAAAGCAAATAGCGCACTGAAAAAAGCTGTCCGTGCGGCCAAGCGCGAACTCGTCCCGGAGAATTATGTCTACCGCGTGATCCAGTTCGCCAAACAGGGCTACACCAATATTGAGTTCTCGACCTACGACACCGATTGGGACTCCGAAGCATACAACACAGTGGCAGGGCAGAACTCCAACAATTCGGTGTCCATTACCGATGACTTCCTGCGCTCGGTGGAAACCGGCGGCACGTGGAACCTGACCTCCCGCACCACCGGCGAGACGATGAAGACCGTCGACTCCCGCGAGCTTTGGGAAAAGATTGGCACCGCCGCTTGGGCCTCTGCCGATCCGGGCCTCCACTTTAACACGACCATGAATGACTGGCATACCTGCCCGTCAGCCGGGCGCATTCGCGCATCTAATCCGTGCTCAGAGTATATGTTCCTAGACGA
Source organism: Pseudomonadota bacterium (assembly GCA_039196965.1). GTDB lineage: Bacteria > Pseudomonadota > Alphaproteobacteria > Caulobacterales > Hyphomonadaceae > CALLCD01. The sequence goes on from JBCCUK010000004.1 coordinate 97,271, forward strand.
TACGGCCTGCAATCTCGCCTCCTTGAACCTAATCAAGTTCAAAGGTGAGGACGGCCGGGTCGACATCGATGCTTTCGAACATTCCGTTCGTCTTTGGACAATAGTGCTCGAAATCTCTGTCGCCATGGCGCAGTTCCCATCGAAGCAGATTGCGAAACTCTCTTATGAGTACCGTACGCTCGGCCTTGGCTATGCTAATATTGGCGGCTTATTGATGACAGCGGGCATTCCCTATGACTCCGAAGAAGGCCGGGCGATTTGCGGCGCACTCACCGCCATCATGACAGGCGTATCCTATGCGACGAGCGCCGAGATGGCCTCCGAGCTTGGCCCCTTCCCGGGCTACAAAGCCAACGCTAAAAATATGCTCCGCGTCATGCGCAACCACCGCAATGCCGCCCTTGGCCATGCGGACGGATACGATAACCTTAGCGTGAATCCCGTTCCGCTGGATGGTGAAAACTGTCCTGATAAACGGCTCGTTAAGCGGGCCGGCAAAGCCTGGAACAAAGCCATCAAGCTTGGCGAGGCCCACGGGTACCGCAATGCGCAGGCCACGGTGATCGCGCCGACTGGTACAATCGGCCTCGTCATGGATTGCGACACAACAGGTATTGAGCCGGACTTTGCCCTCGTGAAATTCAAGAAACTCGCCGGCGGTGGATACTTTAAAATCATCAACCGCGCTGTGCCAGAAGCCCTGAAAGTGCTAGGTTACCGCCCATCGGACATTGGCGAGATTGAAGCCTATGCTGTGGGCCACGGCTCCCTCGCCCAGGCACCTGGCGTCAACCACGCGACCCTTCGCGCCAAGGGTTTCACCGATGAAGCGATAGAGAAGCTCGAAGCCGGTCTTGCTTCGGCCTTCGATATCAAATTCGCTTTCAACCGCTGGACCCTCGGCGACGATGTCTGCAAGGAGCTCGGCTTCACCGAGGAACAGTTGAACGATCCGACATTCGAAATGCTCATCGAGCTTGGCTTCACTCGTGAAGAGATCGACATGGCGAATGAGCATGCCTGCGGGACAATGACGCTCGAAGGCGCGCCGCACCTGAAGGAAGAGCACTATCCGGTATTCGATTGCGCCAATCCTTGCGGCATGAAGGGCAAGCGTTTCCTCTCCGCGGAGAGCCACATCCGTATGATGGCCGCGGCTCAGCCCTTCATCTCTGGTGCAATCTCCAAGACCATCAATATGCCAAACTCGGCAACCGTGGAGGATTGCAAGAACGCCTACATGCTTTCCTGGAAGCTCGCGCTAAAGGCCAATGCGCTTTATCGCGATGGCTCCAAACTCTCGCAGCCTCTGAATGCTCAACTCCTGTCGGATAATGACAATGATGAGGACGAGGCCGAGGATGCCCTGGAAACGCTAATCGCCGCGCCAAAAGCCGTTCAGGCTCAGGCAGTCGCTGAGAAAATCGTGGAGCGGATCATTGAGAAGGAAGTCCGCTCCCGCGAAATGCTGCCGGACCGCCGCAAGGGTTATACTCAGAAAGCCCGCGTCGGTGGTCACAAGGTCTATCTCACGACCGGAGAGTATGAAGACGGCCGCCTCGGCGAGATCTTCATCGACATGCATAAGGAAGGTGCAGCCTTCCGTGCCATGATGAATAATTTCGCCATAGGTATCTCCCTCGGCTTGCAGTATGGTGTACCCCTTGAAGAGTATGTCGACGCCTTCACCTTTACCCGGTTCGAACCGGCTGGCCTTGTGCAAGGCAACGAGACCATTAAGAATGCCACTTCCATTCTTGATTACATCTTCCGTGAACTCGCCGTCTCCTATCTCGGTCGGAACGATCTCGCCCACGTCCAGCCAACAGAGCCGGGGGCCACGACCCTTGGCGAAGGGGAAGATGCCGAGAAGCCCTTCTCAACATCACCAGTGTCGGCTGGTCTCGTGCGGTCGCAAACACCACAGCGCTTTCAGGTGGTCGGCGGGTCGAGCGCGTCAGGAGGCGCTTCAGCATCAGTATCATCGAGCCAGCGAACGCCTGCTTCGATCGCTATGAACGGCTCCGCCGCGCTGAAACTTGCGCCCGTTGAGGATTTGCAAACGGTGGAAACACCGGAGCCTGAAATCGCCGTCGAGCCGGAGTCGCGGGAGGACGAGCTACGCATCATCGCCCGGGCTCAAGGTTATGAAGGCGAGAATTGCAGCGAATGCGGCAATTTCACTATGGTTCGTAATGGAACCTGTCTTAAATGTGTTACATGCGGCTCTACAAGCGGATGTTCATAGCGAGTCGCTAGAACACTCTAAATATTTAGAGGTTCAAAGAACAAAGGCACCGGGGATGAAGGGCTCCGGTGCCTTTTACTTATTCTATTATACTTTGAGCTTCATGAAAGGCGTCTGGGATAACTCCGAGAACGCAAAAATCCTCACCAGTACTTTCATTCTACACAGAAAAAATGCACGTCTGAGCAGAGGTCCGGGCCGATCAATCACGACCGCCTCATCTTTTTTCTTTGACAAGTGTACACTGTATGTGCAGCCTTGACTAAAAACACTGGATAAAGATGACGGAGCCCACATCCACAACCGAAAAGGCCACCAGTCGTTCTAGCGAAAACATACTCTATCTCGATAATATTGGTTTGATTGTTCTCGATCTTGATAAAACCAGAAATATATATGAGCGCTTGGGTTTTAATCTCGCTGCGCGCGGCACTCACTACCTCGAGGGGAAAGATGGCGAATTCTATCGTTGGGGAACTGCCAATCATTGTGTGAATTTCAGAGATGGCGGACTTTTGGAGTTTATCGGGCATTATTATCCCGATTATCCCGCCGGTCTTTATTCGCGGCAACTCGAAGTCTACGGAAATCACTGGGGCAAGATTACGCTTCACACTGCGTCGGTCGACAGGGAAGTGGAACGTATACGTGCTGATGGCCTGATGGTTTCTGATCCAAGCACGCTTTATCGGTACACAGATGGCGAAGACTTCGATCCCGACCCTACCCGCTCCAAAAGAACGCGTTTAATTGGGTACCCGACCTCTTTCGAAGACCCTTTCATGCTGACAGGTGGAGAGCACAAGCTGGGGCAATGGCCGATCCCCGAGGAGCACTTCGACCATGCCAATGGCACGGACCGCATGGTCTATGCGCTGATCGGCACAACGGATCTCGACCGCACCTGCGCGCGATATGAGACTGCGACGGGAATAGAAAGTAAGCCTTTCGAACTCGGACGGCGCATCGACCTAGGTCAGGATACATTCCTCTACCTTGTCTTACGAGATAAGCTGCCATCCCCTCTTCAGGATCAGTTCGGTGACCGGACAACGCTGACGCTCGGAGCAGGTTTTGAAGTCAAGAACATTGCCGTAACCAAATCGGTTCTGGAATCGACGGACATCCAAGCGATCGAGGATGACCTCGGCCTTACTGTTTACGAACCGGTGAAGGGCAGCGGAACAATCATATTTCTGAATGGCGCATAGGTACGCGTTATGAACTGGTTGCCAATAAGAAAGACAAGCCCAGTATGACAGGCGTTTCCAATATACTCAAATACGTCGCGATCGGATTGGCCGGGTCGATAGGGCTTATCGCTTTAGCGTTTTTTCTGTGGTTGCGATCCACCCTGCCCGACTATGAAAAAACGCTGACAAATGCAGACTTGGAAGGTCCCGTTACTATTGTCCGGAATGAGTTCGGCATTCCCCATATTGAAGCGGGCTCCTTCAATGATGCAGCTTTCGCTATTGGGTATGTGCAGGCGCAGGATCGGCTATGGCAAATGGAAGCCATGCGGCGGGCTGTGCTTGGCCGCGCGGCCGAAATCCTCGGGGAGATGCTGCTTCCACTCGATATTCGCTACCGACTGCGATTCAATACGAGCTTCGTCCGTGAGCGATCTTTTGAACGGCTCGATCCGGAAATGCGTCAGACGTTTGAGGCGTTCGCTGCCGGCGTGAACTTTGCGATTGAAAACGGAGAAGGGAAAAGATCGCCTGAGTGGCGATTACTCGGATTTGAGCCGGAGCCCTGGACCGGTGCCGATATCAACAACATGATGACGGCTTCACTTGATCTCTCTACTGGTGGCGCGACTGAAATTCGACGCGCCAATCACCAGCTTGTCTTGGATGAGGAAGACCTGACCCTTGCCTACGCGCCCTTACAAGGTTGCTTCCCGACGACCTATGAAGACGTTGAGATATCCGATTGGGCAGGCGAGCGAATTGTTGATCAGTGTGCGCAACAGACGACGGCCGCATCAGCTTTTGGCGATCCGGCCCTGGAAGGATACGGAACCAATCTTTTCGTTGTCGGTCCGGAGAGGTCGACAACAGGATCGCCCATTCTGGCGGTCGACCCACACCTTCCCGCACAATCGCCCGGCCTGATTTATCCCGTATCCATAAGTCTTCCGGACAAGATCATTGCGGGAGGTGCCTGGATCGGATCACCAGCCGTCGCCTTTGGTCACAATAGCCGTATCGCCTGGGGCATGACCCACCTCTATGCCGATACGACTGACTTTATCGTTGAAAAAATAAACCCGGAAAACCCGGACGAATATATGACGCTGGATGGGCCTAAGCCATTTGGCAGGCGAGAAGAAGTCTTCAAAGTGCGCGGTGGAGATCCCGTCACTATCGATGTGCGAACGACGGAAAACGGGATCATTGTCAGCGATATCCCAACGAGTCTCGAAGAAGTCTCAGACCGCGAAGGCGACTTTCTTGCATCGGAGTTTGCAGCTGTCAGGGAGGTCTTTGGCCCTGGCCACGTTGTCGCCATGAAGCAAACGGTGATGGAGAATGGAAGTCTTTCCATCCAATCGACTATAAAGGCGAGCAGAGCCCGGAACTGGGCCGAATTTCGCGACGCGCTGAGAGAATACGAGGCGACGAATAACCTTGTCTATGCAGATGTGGATGGAAATATCGGCCTGCAAATGTCGGCGAAGATTCCCTTGCGGCGGCAGATAAATGGCTGGAACGGACAGCGCTTCGCCCGAGGCTGGCTCGGTGAAGGCAAATGGGACACCTTTGTCCCCTTCGATGAGCTCGCCTTTGTGCTCAACCCGCCAAAAGGCTGGATCGCCGACTCCAATAGCCGGGCGGTTTCGGATGCTTTCGACCACCGCGTGGCAGATATATATTCGCCGCCCTGGCGCGTCTCCAGATCCACACAATTGCTCGGCAACAAAGCCAGGCATGATTTGGACAGCATAAAGTCCATCCAGCTCGATATATATTCCACAAAAGCCGAGTGGCTGCTGGAAACGCTTGGTCAGTTTGAGATGACAAGCGCGCGCGGAAGAGGTGCCTTTGATCTATTGCGCGCCTGGGACAGGAAAATGGACAAGGATCGTCCAGAACCACTGCTATATGCCGCATTCGAACTGGCGCTTCAGCAGAGGTTGATCAACGATCGCGCGCCTGTTTTGGCGGGCACGAGCGGTCAGGTGATCCGGCTTCAACATATTCTGGAACGCGATCTTGAGTGGTGCGACCATCTAGAAACCGATCGTATAGAAACGTGTGAGATGGCTGTAAATGAAGCGCTGGAAGCCGCTATAGACCGCCTGTCAGCCGAGCATGGCGAAGACATATCAAAATGGCGCTGGGGCGATGCTCATATTGCAGAATTCGATGCGTTATATTCCTGGAGTGCCATCCCAATTCTTAAGGATTTAACCCAGATCAAGGCCGAGATTGGCGGGTCAGAAGCAACACTCAACGTGGCCGCCATGTCCCGTCCCGAATCTGCGAAAAAAGGCCTGCTAGGGACGCTGCGATTTAATAGCCAGCATGTAGCGACATTCAGATCGATCATAGATCTTTCGAATCTTGCCAATTCTCAATACGCATCAGCTCCCGGAATGTCCGCGAACGCATATTCGCCACATTGGAATGACATGGCAGCCCCTTGGGCAAAAGGCGAGTATTTCCATTTGCATGGGAGGTCTTCGGAACATCACAAATCCACGACCATATCACCCATCAAATGACGTGGGAAAATTCCTCGGCCTGGTAAACGTATTGCTGAAACTTCTTTCTCTGTAAGTCATCAATGCGTAAAGAAATACTGTCAGCAACATGATCATAATGGTGGTCTAAGAATCCGAATGAGAAATACTTTGCCAGCCGATGCGACAGAGAAACGTGCACTTAGCTCCAAGCTGATTCTGGATGAAGCCCTGGAATTGGTCAAAAGCGAGGGAATCGACTTTTCCATGCGCGATCTCGCTAGTCGACTCGGCGTCTGGCCCATGGCAATTTATCGGTACTATTCCAATCGAGATGCACTCATATCCGCGATTATAGATACAGTTCTGGCAAGCGCTCTTAACCAGGAATTATTGGACGAACTACTTGACGATTCACTCGATTGGCAGGTGCGGGTCGAAACATATTGTCTCAACCTGTACGATATATTGATTTTATATCCCGGCGTTGCCCGAAACATTCTTCACGGAGCGCTTGATACGCCCAATGGCTTGAGACTCATTGAGTCAACCGCCGCCATATTCATGAAATTTGGGTTTAGCCAGGAAAAGGCCGCGATCGCCTTTCAGAGTCTTGGTTTTTTCGTTACGGAAATGGCGATGCTGCATTTTGCCAGGCAGGCCGGGCAAAGTGATGCAGAGGGCCTTTTGGCAAAGGCACAGGCGTCCAGGGACAAGACACCAGCCGCTTATGAATATCTCAAGATCATGACAGCTATCGATTTGAAAGACAGGCTGAAGGCCAGTCTGGGATTACTCATTCGCGGCATAGAGGTTGATTTCGTAGACACCTAGGTGCAGCTCGGACTTGACCATATTCCCGCACCTATACGCTGCACACAAGTGATATCGATGGGCTTCTATAATGGCAATTACTCGCTCTTTTGACGGGTTAAAAATATTCTACGAAACCGCGTGAGAGGGTCCACCGCTTCTTATAATAAATGGTTTTGGTCCGCCCTGTGAGTGGATGGCAGAGATGTACGGCAAACATTTCGAAGACCGCTTCGAATATGCAGTGTCCGATCTCGGGGGTGTCGGACAATCAGCCGCTCCAAGTGATTTTGATTCTCTGGATCTCTCCGACTTTGCCAAAGATCATCTCGCAGTCCTTGATACTCTCGGTTGGGACAAAGCTTATGTTTATGGTGGATCTATGGGGGCATCGATTGCGACCCAATTGGCTCTTATCGCGCCTGAGCGAATAAAGCGCCCTGCCCTTGGAAGCTTTGACTGCGGCGACCCGAATATCTATTGTGGCGAGTTTGGGCATGTTCTGGAAACACGTGTCCGCTATGGAAAGTCCATTCTTGCACAGAAGACGGATCCGGAAGGATCAGCGTGCGTTATACTGGATGTCTATTACGGTGACCCGGAATATAATGGGATTATGGGCTTACGTGATTTTATCATCGACATGCTCAAAACCCATCCCATGGAGACCAATTTCCCGCCCTTGCAAAGCCTCGCCGGTTTACCTGAAGATCTCAGCCCCATGATTGCGGCACTTCCGGAAACGGCAGATCCTGTTCCCGGTAAGGACAAGCCAAGACGCGACTTCGTAACCGGTGATCTCTGGGAACAGGTGGATCAATTGCGCGTCCCCACTCTCCTCGTGCACGGCATGGATGATCCGATTGTGCCATACCAGAGTTCGGTGTTCGCAGCATCGAAAGTCCCAAATGCGGAGCTGAGACTATACAATGATATGTATCACAGTATTTCGGGATCGCCTCAGATCCTAAAAGACATCGGAAACTGGTTCCTGCTGGAAAAGGCAGTTGGCTGACGGTAGAATCACACCCGCTTGCCTTACATCAACAAGCCTCAATGCTAGCGAGATGCGGCATACTAGGGCACGAAATCTAATCTTCTGTGGTGAGCGTATATAACAGTGTTGTGAAGTCTCCTAGGGATAGTCACGTAACGAAAATCACTTTGACGAATGATTGTTTTTGTTTTGATGCGCTTTTTTCGTAATCCCGCTTCTGTTTTCAGCTAATGCCCTTTCTAAAGACACTTGTGCGCGAAATTCTTCCCGGCTAAAGCCCGCAAATGAAAATCAGTTTCAAGAGGGATTAGCCATGGCGCTTACAAAATTTGCCCGGCTCAACAGTTTATGGTGTGCATCCATACTTGCCATTTCAACCGCTTCAGCGGCTCAGGACACAGTAGCGAACGAGGACGAAGCGTCAGATAACGAAGAAGAACTCGTCGTTGAAACCATCACCGTCCGCGGCACACTCATTGAGCAAACCGAGGGATCGGGTGTTGGAACCCGGCTAAACGTACCAATAGAAAACCAGCCACTCTCAATCCAGATTATTGACAATGATATTTTCAATCAGATCGGGGCCTCAAGGCTCGATGACATAATCGATTTCACAGTTGGCGGTGTTCAGGCCAACCAGTTCGGAGGCAATAGCGAAAATTTCCTCTTCCGTGGCTTTCAATCGAGCGTCGCCGATGATGGCATACTCCAAAACGGCGTTGTCGCCGGGAACCCGCGCCGCCGCGATCCAGCCGCCATTGAACGTACGGAAATCTTAAGGGGCCCTGGCTCGGCGCTCTTCGGACAAGGCGGACCGGGTGGGGTAGTAAACGCTGTGCGCAAACGTCCCGAAGCGGAAGAATTCTTTGCCAACTATGTCATTGAAGGCTCCAGCGTTGCACGGATACGTGGCGAATTGGATGTCAATGTGCCAGTAAATGACAAAGTGGCCGTACGTCTGGTTACAGCGCTGGAGGGCGGCAATAGTTTTCGTCTACAAGACGCGTTTGACGATACATTTACGGACAATCGGCAGTTCGTCTCGCCGAGCATTCTATTCACCCCCACCGAGCAAACAACCGTCCTGCTGCGCGGAGAATATCTCCGTACTGAAACCCCTTTCGACCGCGGGCTTCTATTCACCGAGGACGGTGACTTGATCGGTGATCGGAATGACTTCTTCGGAGACCCTAGCGTAGGGCCAATCATCAATGAAGACTTCAGTGGGTTTGTCGAGATTGCCCATGCCTTTAATGATAGCTGGTCGACGCGCATTACCGGAGCCGTCATTTCGAATGATTTCCGCGGCGCTACGACCGAACCGGCCCTGCTGTTTCCCGAGGAGATATCGCTGCCTGGCGGCGCGAATCTCGGGCCACTGGAAATTCCAGAAATTATTGGTGGAGACACATTATTAAGATCGGTGGAGAGCCGTAACTTTGAGAATGATGTCATCACGGGACGGATCGATCTGAACGGGGAGTTCAATACCGGCTTTATCAAGCACAATATTATCGCATCCTTCGAATATCAAAATATTGAGGACTTTACATTTAACTCGAACAGTTTTGTTGATTTTCCACCTGCAATACTCCCAGACGGATCCGTAACGCTCGATTTTAATCTTATCAGTATCTCCAATCCAGTCTTGGAGGCGGGCCTGCCAGCAACATTTGAAGGCGGCGTCCCGTCCGAAGCGAACATTGATACGTTTGGCCTGATCTTCTTCGACCAGATAGATATTGGCGACCGAATTCATATTCTGGGAGGTGGACGCATCGATTTCGTCGACCAGCGAACCATCTTCGCCGCGGATTTAGAGGCCCTCGAAGCAGGGATCGGAACGGTCGATGAAATCGATGAAGTTGAATTCTCGCCCCGCGTTGGTATCGTTGTCGAGCCTCTCCGCGATACACCACTTTCAGCGTTCTTCAGTTGGGGCGAGTCCTTTGAGGTAAACCTACCCGGCGAGTTCGATACGTCGCTCATTGATCCTCAGGAAGGCCGCGTCTTCGAAGGGGGCCTGCGCTACGATGTGATACCCGAGCAATTGCGCGTCACCATAACGGGCTTTGATATTGAAATTGATAATATTCCAATCCTGACAGAACTCTTCGGGCCTCAATCCAGCTCAACGCAATCGAGCAGCGGCGTAGAGTTCACAGCTCAAGGCCAGATCGGAGACAGCATAACCGTCCTCGCCAACTATGCCTTCATCGATTCAGACGTGATTTCACCGATGGAGGATGGAAGCGTGGGAGAAGGCAATGCGATCCCCGGCGTTGCCCGCAATGTGGCGAGTGCGCTTGTGAACTATGAGTTCCAAACCGGTGTACTTGAAGGCCTGAACTTTGGCGTAGGTCTCATTTATCAGGACGATAGAATCAATTCTAACCCGGCGAGCTTCGGCAATCTCCTACAGCCTCTAATTGGCGGTCCAGATCTTCTTGAATTCGGCGCCGAAGAGCTGGATAGCTTTGTTCGGCTGGACCTGTTCGGCTCCTATGATTTCACGGAGAAGTTCGGTGTTAGTTTCGGAATACAGAATGTAACCGACGAACTCATTCTGCAGCCCAGCGTTCCCGGTGTGGCCCGACCCGATGCCGGCATTAATGGCTTCATCAGATTGCGTGGACGATTCTAGCAATGGCAGCGTAGGTTCACCGAAGGATTGCTCCGTTTGGCAAAGAGTGATCATGTCTGCGGTCGCCGCGGCTTTATTGTTTATTCAATCGCACAGGCATTATGAAACGGGCTTTATATGTATATCCCTTTGCGGGAACGGAATTTCGATCCCTGCCTCGGTGAACGCGCTGTTTATGGCAGTATTCAACTCGTCACGAACCCGGAAGCGCTTGCGGGGGCTTGAAATAAAGACACGGAGTTCGAAATCGAGCGAGCTATCGCCATGGCTCATAAAGAACACCCTTGGCTCCGGTGAGTCCAGAACATCATTTTCCTCTTCAGCAATTCTGATGAGAATCTCGCGAACGGTCTCGATGTCGCTGCCATAGGCGACGCCAATATCGATAATGATACGGACAATGGAATCCCGGAGGGTCCAGTTTGTTACATTCTCGGTTATGATGGACTTGTTCGGCAGCAATACTTCGCGATTGTCAAAATCACGAATGGTTGTGGCGCGGATGGAGATGTTGGTCACATCGCCCTCAAGCTCACCAATATTGACAGTGTCCCCCACCCTTACAGGGCGCTCGAACAATATAATCAAACCGGAGATGAAATTCGCCACGATTTCCTGCAGGCCAAAACCAAGACCCACACCAAGCGCGGCGATGATCCACTGCAAACGGGACCAATCGACCCCCAATTGGAGAAAACCTGCAATGATACCAGTGCCGACGAACAAATAGCTTATGATGGTCCTGATGGCATAGCGCGATCCCGGGCTGAGCTGCAGTAGCTGAAAGGGACCAACTTCGAGAAGTCCGCCAATATTATAGGCTGCGACAACGCCCGCCGCGATGAGAATAATAAAGAGAAGCAGATTCCAGAGTGTTATAGGCGTATTGGTCTGCACACCATCAATAATGCCGACCCCGTTCCAAAGAACCACGTCGTTGGCAACACCCAGCGCCGGAAGCACGGTTCCCCATATGGCAAGCAGGCCAGCAAGGCCGCCAACGGTGAAAACGTAGAGAACCAGACGACGGGTTTGATCGGAGATCAGCTGACGCTCTTTCTCCAACTCCTCGACGGCAGACAGCGGCTCGAAGATGGTGTCATCCTCGTCCTCTTCTTCGCCCTGCTCGTCGCGCTCAGCAGCCATTTGCTCCCGGCGTTCAATCGCCTTGCGAAGCGCTAGCCGGCGCTGAGCAATCAGAAAGAACCGCCGCAAAATTCCATATAGCAAAGCCCCGAGGAAAAGGAGGCCAGCACTCGCGACCACCCGAACCTGAAGCGCATAGGCCGTGTCGAAATAGCCAAGCAAAGGTAGGATACCGATAAAGAAAGGGGCGACGGCAAGGGCAATGAAGCCGAGCAGCAGGAAGGAGCGACTGAGACCCTCGGTAATAACCTGCTGAACCAAACCATGCCGGAATTCGAACGCCTGATAGCCAAGAGCAGCGATGGCGAAAGACGCGACAACAAAAGCGGCCATACCAACGCCGTGCTGAATGTCCGACCTGCCGCTGGCAATCGAGGCCACCAGTAGAGACGCCGCAATACATAGTCCGACAATAAATACGATCGGAACACTTCTGACCTTGGCAAGAGCGCTATTGCTCCAGTTGAAATGCTTCGCGAGGACACCGTCCTTGCCACTCATGGCATGAACGAAAAGGGCTATGAACAATATAATGGCCAGGCAGACACCGCCAAAGGCAACCGACCGGATCAGTCCGGCATCCCCACTTGAAAAAAGCCCCGGAACAAACAGCCCCAATAAAAGCGCAGGGATCGGGAGGGCTAATCCAAGGCAGGCGAGAACAGCATATGGCGTTGTCAGATATTTGTCGCGGGCGACCTTGCCGACAGAATCATTGAGCTCTACGATCGCAAGCTGTAGTCGGTTTCGGTTGATCAGTACCAAGACAGAAAAGAGACCGATCATAATCGGAAGAAGGCTTATCGTGCTAACGGTCTGTCGATAGCTGGAAAAGACATTGGCATTGCCCGCAGCCGCCGCGAGCCACTCCGCACTGCTCTGAACATTTCTGCCCCAGTCCTGTATCGGGCGCACATTCGACGGCAGCCACAACAACCTGCGGTCAAGCGTATTACGCAGGCTTTGGGCCTCTTCTAATGCTTCGGTAAGCTGAATCTCTTTCTCATTGAGGCGGTCAAGAAGAGACCGCCCTGCCCTTAGGAGGTTCGTCAGAAGTCTCTCGCGATGTGAACGGAAGCTCTGACTAAGGGCGGCCTGTGCAACGTCTCCTTCGGCGGACGGATCTTCGGTTGTATCAGGTCCGGCAATCAGAACGGATGTATCAAGTTGCTGGGTCGACCTTAGCCGATCCTGCCACAGTATTAGGCTGAGTTGCAGGGATGCGCGTTGTTCCACAGTCTCTGCAATCGCATTGCGTAGACCCGGAGATCTAGGCAAGCTAATCCGCAATTGCCGCAAGAGCGCACCGGCCTCCTCAGTAACGCGCCCCGTTGCAAGAATGCGTTCCACGGTATCCGCTTGTTGGCGGATCAGCAAAGTCTGTTCGGCAAAGGATCTTATGCCTTGCTCAGCGATCAGAGCTTCATCGGCGAGGTCGCCCAAAGCTGTCGCGAGCTCGATATTTTCTTCGGCAATCGCTTGGTCATTCGCGGAGAGGTCCTCCGCAGCATTCCGATTGTTGATCGCTTCAACCAAAGCAGCGTCAGCCAGATCCATGCGAACATCCGAGAGACGCTGCTGGATAACGGAGAGCTCGCGATCTAATGCTGCAATTTCCGCCTCAAGCAGTGAAATACGGGCAGTATTGATGTCTTGGCGTTGTGGCAGACTGGCAAGCTCTCGCTGTAAATCCGCAATTCCGGCGCGGCGTGCCGATATCCGGGCCCGAAGCAGCGTCTGGCGTGCACGGTCGATAGCCGAAGCATCTTCCTCCTCCGCCGCTTGCACCTCCAGAAGATCATCAAGCGCAGCTCTGGAAGATGCTGATTCCTCGGAAATTTCCGTCGCCCGCTCAGCAAGCTGCGTACGCGTGCTCTGCAAATCGACTAGTCTCTGGGTCTTTACCGTTAGGTCAGAACGCAGAGCATCCAGCCGGTTGCGAAGATCTACGCTTGTGTCGGGAATATCCGTCGGTTCTTCAGCCCTGTCGAGCAGCGAAAGGTCCTGACGCAGACGAGAGATTGTCTCATTGCTTGTTGACGCAGCAGCCACATACCGGTCGACCGTATCGGTCCGTTGCTCCGCGTCGGTGAGCTCATTGCGGGCTTCAGAGAGCAGTCCCTCCGCTTCCTCTCGATCCGCGTCCGAAAGTCCATCAAGCTCACCCAGCCGTTCAAGCTCACCCTCAATAAAGCCCAGATCAATGGGCTGTGTCTGGGCACCTGCAAGGGAATGGCCCAAGCACAGGAAAACCAAGCAAAGCATTGCCAGACGAAAGAGGGTGCCGCCAAACGTGGTCAATTCTGAGAATCTGAACATCTTGTCGATGCTTACCACGATCCGGTGGGCTGAAAACACTCGCTGACATTTATGAAATTCGAGAAGAGGCCTAATACGCCCTAAAACGTAACGAGCACCTCTCTTATCTCTTGAAATAATGGTAAGCTGCGCCGCATTCGACACCTTTGTTGCCACGCTATGGAAGACATGTTTTTCCGATCTCGAAACATTGAATACACAGGGTCAAAATAACCCAAAAAGTGATAGCCGGGCAGGCGTGCACTCCCCTATAGTTTTCAGCGATCCCCCAAGCGATAACCGAAAGATCCACCATGAAAGCGTCCGACCTTCTTGCGAAGTGCCTCGAAAACGAGGGTATCTCCTATATCTTCGGGGTACCTGGCGAGGAAAATGCCGACTTTATGATGTCATTGCAGAACTCGTCCATCGAGTTTGTTCTAACCCGGCACGAACAGGGGGCCGCCTTCATGGCCGGCGTCTATGGTCGTCTGACCGGTCAACCCGCCGGATGCCTTTCGACGCTGGGCCCCGGAGCGACAAATCTCATCACCGGCGTGGCCGATGGGAACATGGACCGGGCTCCAATGATCGTGCTCACGGGTCAGGGCGCGACAGGCCGCCAGCACAAGGAAAGCCACCAGATCATGGATGTAGTCTCCATGTTTGAGCCAGTAACCAAATGGGCCCATCAAATTGTCGATGCCAACACAATTCCGGAAATCGTCCGGAAAGCCGTGCGCCTGGCGACAACCGAGAAACCGGGGGCCGTGCTAATTGAACTACCAGAAGATGTGGCGAAACACGATACCAAAACGAACCCGATTGAAGTCGTGCCCGTGCGTCGCCCCTCCATCGATGACAAATCCGCCGACCGCTTTTATGATCTGCTTGAGCGGGCGAAGAGGCCCGTCATCATGGCCGGAAACGGAGCCTTGAGACGGCGCGCCTCGAAACAGCTCAGAACCTTTTGCGAGCAGACTGGCATCGGCGTGATTTCAACCTTCATGGGCAAGGGTGCCGTGGACAAAGACGCGCCCTATTGTCTGTTCACGATCGGGCTAGGATCGAAGGACTTTGTTGCAGATGCGGTGGACGAGGCCGATCTCGTCATCTCCCTTGGCTATGACATGGTCGAGTATCACCCCAAGCTCTGGAACCCGAAACGCAATAAAGACATCGTCCATGTCGACTTTAACCCGGCGGAGATAGACCGCCACTACCGCACCCGGCTCGAATGCGTCGGCGATATTGCTCACACGCTGTGGGCCTTGAACGAGCGTATTCGCGAGAAGCCGCTGCCTGATTTCGATCTAGGCTATCAGCAAGATGTCCGGCGGCGAATGATCGCCGATTTTGAAGCCCACAAAAATGACACAACGGAAGGATCAATCCGTCCGCAAAAAGTGCTTTGGGACGTCAGGCAAGCCATGGACAAATGCGATATCCTTCTGTCAGGCGTGGGGGCCCACAAGATGTGGATCTCGCGTTACTATCAGTGTCATGAGCCGAACACCTGTATCGTGCCGAACGGATTTTGTTCCATGGGCCTCCCTCTGCCCGGCCTGGTCGGCGCAAAGCTTAGCCATCCAGATCGCCGGGTTCTCGGAATTGCCGGAGACGGCGATTTCATGATGAATGTCCAGGAATTGGAGACCATCAGGCGGCTGAATCTCGACGTGAACATGATGGTGTGGGTCGATGGCGGATATGGTCTTATTGAATGGAAGCAGGAAAACGAATTTAATCGGCATACCAATCTTGCATTTGGAAACCCGGACTGGCTGCAACTCGCTACCGCCTTTGGCTGGCAGGGTCAGTTTGTTGAGGCCGCCGCCGATCTCAGAGCAGCTATCGACACGGCTTTCAGTCATAATGGACCATCACTGATCGCTTTGCCCATCGATTATCGTGAAAATCTGAAACTGACAGAACGGCTCGGCGAGATCGAAGTCCACCTTTAGTAAGATACACCATCATCGAAGCTGGGAATAAACTATGCCGGATCTGTCCACAGGACTAAAAGAAACCTACCCCTACTACGTCGCCAACCAGCCAGAGCAGCCAAATACCGACCTCGCCGTCACGGACAAATACACCGGGGAGACAGCGACACGCGTGGCCCTTGCCGACGAAGCGGCCATCGATCGGGCTATCGGTGCGGCCGTAGACGCCCAGGAAGCGTGCGCCAGGATGAAATCCTATCAGAGGCGGGAAGTCCTGGAACACTGCGTCAAGCGATTTACAGAGCGATTTGAAGAACTCGCCTACGCCCTCACAATCGAAGCAGGAAAGCCGATCCAGGATAGCCGCGGCGAGGTCACCCGGCTGATCGAGACGTTCCGCATCGCCGCAGGCGAGGCCGAACGGCTCTATGGCGAGGTTATGCCGCTCGACAATGCCGAACGGGCCGCGAATTATCAGGGCATGTGGAAACGGGTTCCGATTGGTCCGTGTTCTTTTATCTCGCCATTTAATTTTCCGCTGAACCTTGCGGCGCATAAAGTCGCCCCTGCCCTTGCGGTCGGATGCCCATTCGTCCTAAAACCCGCAAGCCTCACGCCCATCGGTGCACTGATTATTGGTGAGACTCTGGCGGAAACGGATCTTCCGCCGGGAGCCTTCTCGATTTTACCGGCAAAAAGAGAAGGAGCACGTCTGTTTACAGAGGACGAACGCCTGAAGCTCATCTCCTTTACCGGCTCACCTGGAGTTGGATGGGATCTGAAAGCAAAGGCCGGAAAGAAACCCATCATTCTTGAACTCGGCGGCAATGCCGCTGTCATTGTTGAGGACTGGGATACCGATGACGCGGTGGATCGCATCCTGTTCGGTGCATTCTATCAGTCAGGTCAGAGCTGCATCTCGGTTCAGCGCGTTCTCGTGCGCGACGAACTCTATGATGAGGTGAAGGATAAGCTCGCAGAAGCGGCCTCAAAACTTATTGCAGGTGATCCAAGACAGGAAGAGACATTTGTCGGTCCGATCATCTCGAGCAAGGAAGCAGACCGAATTGAAAACTGGATCCATCAGGCCGCAGATTCGGGTGCCCAAATTCTGGCGGGCGGTAATCGCACTGGAAACATTATAGATGCGACAATTCTGGAAGATGTCCCAAAAGGCCAAAGCGTGGTCACAGAGGAAGTGTTCGGGCCCGTATTGGTCCTGTCAAAATACAGCGACTTTGATGACGCGCTCGCAGAGGTGAATGACAGCGCTTTTGGACTGCAAGCTGGCGTTTTCACACGCAACCTCTACAAAGCGCACAAAGCCTGGGATGTATTGGATGTCGGCGGTGTCGTCATCGGCGACGTCCCATCCTGGCGCGTTGACCATATGCCTTATGGTGGAGTGAAAGATTCAGGGCTCGGCCGCGAAGGTCTTCGCTGGGCCATGGAAGACATGACCGAGGTTCGGCTTATGGTGATCCGAACGCCCTAGCATGTTGCAGGACACTGCAGATGAGCCTGTCGACAGAATTCTAACCAGCATAGACTTCCATAGATCAAATGTTGCGCGGCTCGTTCTGGGATTTTGATGAGGGGCTTTAGGTTTGAACGGTTCCGATAAGTTCATCCTACTAAATGGGCACGACAGTTCCATTGTATTGGAGGCCGAGATCGGCGAACGCCCAAGTCTTTTGTACTGGGGACCAAAACTCAGCGAAATTGATCCGGCCACATTGAAGAGCATGACCTTGCGCCAACACGCGCCGGGCTGCGCCGATACGGAAGTCGAAGCATCTTTGCTAAATGAGATGGGTGCGAGCTTTGCAGGTCCGCCCGGCTTCACAGCCCATAGGCATGGAAAAGATTGGGCGACGCTGTTTTCTGTTCGAGAAGTTGATCACGCTACTCCGAATACGGTCGAAATTTTTTGCATCGATACGGTCACCAAAGTCTCCGCTCAGCACTCTATTGAAATTGATCCGGAAACGGATGTCGCAACTTTCAATACCGCAATCACAAACGATGGCGAAATGGATTTGACCCTGGACTGGTGCGCAAGCGCCGTCCTTCCCGTTAATAGCAGCGCGACAAAGATGATGGGATTTACAGGCCGATGGGCCGATGAATTCCAGATCGAAGACGTCGAGGCGTTTCATGGAAGCTATATAAGGGAGAATAGATCAGGACGCACAAGCCACGACTGTTTCCCCGGGTTGATTTTACGATCACCTGAGACAAATGAGAATGGCGGATGCTGCTTCGGCTATCATCTTGGATGGAGCGGTAACAGCCGGATACGCGCAGACCGCCTGAATGATGGAAGATCCTTTGTCCAGTTCGGAGAGTATCTTTATCCGGGGGAGATAATTCTGGCCAAGGGAGAAGCTTACGAGACACCCCGCCTTTACGCAGCAAGATCCGACGAAGGTCTCAGCGCCCTGTCGCAAAAATTTCATGAACATCTTCGGCAGAAAGTTATGGACAGCCGGATCAGAGGCAAATCGCGCCCAGTGCATTATAATACCTGGGAAGCTGTATATTTCGATCATGATGAGGAGGCTCTGTTTAAACTCGCGGAAACAGCGGCCTCGCTCGGCGTGGAGCGTTTCGTTCTGGATGATGGCTGGTTCGGCGACAGGCGAGGCCCAAACGCGGGGTTAGGCGACTGGACGCCCTCGCCGGACATTTATCCTGAAGGCTTGGGGCCGCTCATAAATCATGTTCGAAGTCTCGGCATGGAGTTCGGCCTTTGGGTTGAGCCGGAAATGGTCAATCCGGACTCAGATCTTTTTAGATCGCACCCGGACTGGATTTTTAGGACAGATGGCCGGGAACACGAACCATCCCGCAACCAGTTTCCTCTCGATCTTACCAGATCCGACGTGCGAGATTATCTCTTCGCTCAAATTGATGACCTTCTTTCGGCCTACCCAATCAACTACCTCAAATGGGATATGAACCGGGATGTTCTTTTACCCGGTAGCTGCGGACGAGCCTCGGCAGGCCGGCATGTCCGAGCTGCATATAATTTAATAGATCGATTGCGAGCACGGCATCCGGAGGTCGAAATTGAAAGCTGCTCATCTGGCGGCGCGCGCGCCGATTATGGCATCTTACAACGAACAGATAGAATTTGGACATCGGACACGAACGACGCCCTCGATCGCCATCGCATCCAACGACATGCGTCCCATTTCTTTCCCCTGGAGATTATGGGCGCACATGTCGGACCGGCGACCTGTCACATAACCGGCAGACGGCTCAGCATGAAACTTCGCGTTGCCACGGCAATGTTCGGACATATGGGGCTCGAACTTGATCTGAATCGGGTACCAAAGTCCGATCTGGACACGCTGAAATCAGGTATTGAACTCTACAAGCAGCACAGAGATTTCTTGCACAGCGGTCTCCTGCACCGTTTGGACACCCCATCCAGCGTCAGCGCCAGCGGCGTCGTAGCAATGGACGGATCAGAGGCAATTTTCTCCTGGTGCAATGTCACGGGCCACGGTGAAACGCTACCAGGGCGGATCGTCTTTACAGGGCTAAAACCCGATGAACTCTACAGGGTGCGCATCATCTGGCCGTCAAAGATCAAGTCGGTATCGGAACCATCCGTCATCGACGCATTGGATCTCAAAGGTGGAGGCAGCCCAATATTGGGAGACATGCTGATGGAGATTGGCATCCAGGTGCCATTGCTCCATCCTGAAACCTGCTTGATATGGCATTTACAGGCTTGAGATCTTTTTTTGTGATCAGCCCTTAATACACCCGGCACACTTCATTTACGAGTTGGTGCTTCTATCTGTAAAGGCGCAGACCTTGCACATGACACGCACAAAAACCGAATCCTCTCAAATTGGAATACGATTAGCTCATGTACGATTTACTGGTGATCGGCGGTGGCATAAACGGGGCCGGCATTGCGCGGGACGCTGCGGGGCGCGGTTTAAAAGTGTTGCTCTGCGAGAAGGATGATCTGGCATCGCACACGTCCTCGGCAAGTACGAAACTCATCCATGGCGGATTGAGATATCTTGAAAACTATGATTTCGGGCTTGTGCGCAAAGCGCTAATCGAGCGCGAAGTGCTGCTTCAAATGGCACCACACATCATCTGGCCCATGCGTTTCGTGTTGCCACAGGACCGCAATATCCGGTCGCCCTGGCTCGTGCGTCTCGGACTTTTTCTGTATGATAATCTCGGCGGGCGAAAAATACTGCCGGGAACGAAAGTGCTTCACCGCTCGAAAAGCAGACATCTTTCCCCCCTCTCCACAAAATACAAGAAGGCGTTTGAGTATTCGGACTGCTGGGTCGAAGATTCCCGCCTCGTTGTATTGAATGCCGTCGATGCAGCCGAACGGGGCGCTGACATCAAAACACGCACGAAATGTATAGGTCTCCGTGCTGAAAGCGGTGCTTGGCAGGCAAACCTTGAGAACGATGATGGCACGCGTACGGAAGTGACCGCAAAAGCTGTTGTGAACGCCGCCGGCCCGTGGGTCGATAATGTAACGGGTCTGGCCAGCCAACGCTCAAATAGCGATCATGTTCGTCTTGTCAAAGGCAGTCACATCATCGTCAACTCGCACTTTGAAGGAGACCAGGCTTATATCTTTCAAAATGAAGATGAGCGAATTATTTTCGCCATTCCCTACGAGAATGGAAACTTTACTCTCATTGGCACCACGGATGAAGCCTTCGAAGGCGATCCACAGTCAGCCGATATTTCACAGGGCGAGATCGATTATCTTTGCGATTCGGTGAATAAGTATTTTCAAAAAAATATCGCGGCAGGCGATGTCGTCGCCACATATTCCGGCGTCAGACCTTTATACGACGATAAAAGTGACAATGTTTCCGCGGTCACGCGAGATTATGTCTTGACACATATCGAAGCAGATGAAGCCACGCTCATTTCCGTCTATGGTGGAAAGATAACGACCTACCGCAAGCTCGCTGAAGATGTGATGGATGAGCTTACGGATATCTTTCCAACCTCAAATAAGAAGTGGACCAAGACCGCGCCCCTCCCCGGAGGAGATATCCCCAATGCTGATTTCGAAGCCTTCAACAAACCGGTCTCAGAAAAATATTCATGGATGGACCAGGATACTCTCCACCGCCTCATCCGCGCATATGGAACACGCGTAGATCAGATAATCGGAACTGCAACCTCGGTGGATAATTTGGGTACGCATTATGGCGGCGGTCTCTATCAAGCCGAGATAGACTATTTACAGCAAAACGAGTTTGCGCGGACAGCTATGGATGTTCTCTATCGGCGCTCCAAACTCTACCTTCATATATCAGCAGACCAGCAGGCTGCACTTGCAGCAGCAATGGAAAACGGCAACTAATCCCCAAGCCAATTAAAACTATCCACACCGGGACAGGGCTGAAGGCCATGCAACTCTCTCGCACCGTCGGCTCAAAGCCTGTCCATCGGCGGGACCACCGCAAGCAGGATGGCCGCCGTCTTTTCCTGTATGGATATTCGCCACACGAACTCGATCCCGTCCCCGGTGAAGAACTTGATCGTTTGACCGGCAGCGAACTCAGATTTCATCCACTACGACAGACTTGGTCGGTATATGCGGCTAGGCGCAATCAGCGCACCTTTAAGCCAAGCGCAGCCGCCGACCCTTTGGCTGCCTCAACACCAAATCATCCGCTTACCGAAATTCCCTTTGAGAATTTTGAGCTATGCATTTTCGAAAACAGGTTTCCGGCCTTTCATTCTGATACGATGTCACTGATCAACGATGTCGCAGGGGTTGAACAAAGAGACGCAGACGGATGTTGCGAAGTCATTGTATATGCACCCGAACAGGACGGGTCTCTTGCCACACTCAGCCAGGACAAGCGACGACTTATCCTTGCCGCATGGATCGATCGATATGAAAATCTGTACAAGGAAGGTCATGCATATGTTCTTCCCTTCGAAAATCGCGGAGAGGCTGTCGGCGTAACACTACACCATCCCCACGGACAGTTATATGCACTTCCAGTCATACCAGAGCCTCAAAAAGCTGCCGCTCAAGCATTCGGAGATGGTTATGATCTGTCGAAGCAACTAAACACTTGGGACGAAGACTACGCCATAGCCGAGGCGGGCGGGATCGTCGCATTTGCGCCGCCCTTCGCCAGATTTCCCTATGAGGTCTGGCTCGCTCCCAGAAATCCGGTATCCGGGCCCTGGGCATTCTCTGAGGAGCAGGCGGACGGATTCGCCCATCTGCTTGGCGAGATCACCCGGCGCTATGATACATTCTTCGGAGAGACGACCCCCTACATGTTGTCGCTCCAGGCTTCACCCTATGGCAGGGACGACCGTTTTCAGTTCACCGCACAATTCTATCCCCTGCTCAGAAGCCCGGGGCGGGTGAAGCATTTTGCATCTCTAGAACAGGTAACGGGAATATATTCCGTCGACATCATGCCGGAGAAGACAGCGTCATCTCTTCGAGATATAAAATAGCAAATAGCGGCAATTATTACGGCTTCAGCGCGCTCTCAATCATCTTTTGATAGATGCTGATATCGTCCCGTGGTGCAAAATCGATGACCGACAGATCATAACTGTCGGGGAGACTTGCAAAATATTCTGTGGCCTCATCCGCATCCTCAAAATCCCGATCGATAAACGTATAGAGAGTTTCGACCAGTTCCGGATTCTGCGCAAGGACCTGCTCGGTCTGATAGAGCGGACAATGGGTAGCCCCACCTATAGTGACCAATTTCCCCTGCTCTAGAAAAGCTTCGGCATGCTGCGCATTCTCAATCGGTGTTGACCAATCGAAACTCCCGGAGACAAGCAGAACCGGCATCGGTAGCATTTCATCGTCTCTGAAAGAGGCATCCACCTCCAGCGCAGCATCAACGTTCCGCGTGGCGCGATACCACCAATTCGGTTCAACCCACTGCCGCTCGACTTCCGCGAGCAGCTGATCATCCCGTTTATCCGAGATACCAAGACTGTTGTCTATCAACGCGGTGATCATGGGACCGTCAGAAGGCGTCGTCCTTGCAACGGCGGTCATCAGACCGAGAGCGCGATAATCTCCATTATAAAGTTCGAGAATAAAATGCGGCCACAAAGCGAGACCGTCCGTGTCCGTCTCACCGCCGAGGACATCGAAATAGCGAATGGCCCCCAGCCTCAAATCATCAGGTCCGACCGTGACATCTATCGTCCCGCCGGATGATGGATCCGCAACCGAGACCGTTGCAGGCTCGGTCCGCAGACGTTTCAAGACGGTTTTATAGGCGGCGAGCAGCCCGCCCTCGGGAATAGCGGGCGCAAGGTCCGGATCGGCTTCAGCTTGCGCCGCCAGCCGCGCCATCGACACCCAAAGCCATTTTGCGCTGTCATAGGCAAAATCGAGCGGCTCAACACCGCTCAGCAGGGCGCGGTCCACCGTGTCAGGCCATCGCTTCATATACGAGAAACTCCACTGGGAACCGAAACTACATCCCCGCAAAACGATCTTCCCATACCCCAGCGCTTTCCGGACATCGTAGATATCGTCGACAATATTGATGATGTCATAGCCTCCGACATCGACCCCGGCGGCTGTCCACCTCTCAAGGGCGACTTGATAGGCATCGGCCGATCGCTTAGACGCCTTGATCATCGACGCGGGCTGGTCGAGCGGAGCGATTGCCGCATTGCGTATGGAGAGATCGGGCACGAGCCCCGGGACACCGGGATTGCCTCTTTGGCTTATAGCGATGACATCCCGCGTTTTCCGCAATCGGTTCAGCGCGGCAATGGTCACCGGTGTGTCGAATTCATATTCACCCCCGGGTCCGCCGGGCAACAGAAAGACCGGTGCCCGCCCATCTGTCTTTTCAATCGCCGGATATCTCTGAAAGTGCACCGCGATCATGCGGGACTCTGGTTGAGATCTGTTTTCTGGAACCAGTATCAGCCCGCGCTCGCCGACAATCTCGACACCGCCAGATATCAGTATATCCGGCGTCAGAATAATCTGACGGGTGGGCTCCGGTTCCTGAGCGTGCGCGGGAGCCAGATGGCTGGCGCAAGTGATCAACACAATGGCCGACAAGATGGCTCTACTGGCAGCAAAATGAGATGGGCTGAAAGAGAGGTTGCGCAGGCTCATTCTATTGGCTCCCTGTTGGTTCCTCGTTTGGCTTCTGGCCATCGGATTTGGCGACGCTTGTTTATCGCACCACCGAACCGGCGATGAAAACACCGTTCGATAATTGATCTCGTCACATCCGATTTTGCGTTTCATTCTAAAGCAAATTCGGTATTGGTGACTATAGGGCGAATGTATACGCAGTATACAAATATCGAGGCATGGAGATACGATGGATCTAACGGGTCTTTCCACACCGACATTGATATTGGACAAACCTAAAATGGTGCGGAATATCGAGCGCATGGCGTCGCGTATAGACGCGCTAGGCGGGACGTTGCGGCCCCATGTAAAGACCCACAAGTCGATAGAGGTCTGGAAGGAAGTGCGCCGTCATGGCCCGGTAAAGGGGATGACAGTTTCAACCCTGAAGGAAGCTCATTATTTTTTCGAGCATGGCGAGACGGATATATTCTATGCTGTAAGCCTCGCGCCGAATAAGTTTCTCGAGGCCACCAATCTGATCAAAGCGGGATGCGATTTAAAGGTTACGCTCGACAATGTGGCCGCCGCCAAGATGCTGTCGGAGTTTGCAGAAGAGAATGACGTTGTTTTCAAGGTCATCATTGAACTGGATGTAGACGGCCATCGCTCTGGAATCGATCCAAAGAGCGATCTCCTGATCGGCGTCGCCCGACATCTGACCAAAAACTGCGAGCTCGCCGGTGTGATGACCCATGCTGGCGAATCCTATGGCTGCCGAACCAGAAGCGAACTTAAAGCCGCAGCACAGAACGAACGAGACGCAACGGTTCATGCAGCGAAGCGTCTGCGCGATGCAGGCTTTGCGTGCAAGACCGTATCGATTGGGTCGACGCCAACCATCTGTACAGTCAACGATCTGACCGGCATTACGGAGGTCCGACCCGGCGTCTACACCTTCTTCGATCTGGTCATGCAGGGCGTTGGTGTTTGCAAGACCGAGGACATTGCCATCTCGGTCCTAGCGACGGTTATTGGTCACCAGAAAGAACGCAACTGGGTGATCACCGATGCCGGCTGGATGGCCATGTCCCGTGACCGAGGCACCTCAAATCAGGACATCGATTATGGCTATGGGCAGGTCTGCGATACGGATGGATCGCCCATCAGTGATCTACATGTCCTGCAGGCAAATCAGGAGCACGGCGTGATCGCGTCGATGAGTGGAGCCGAACCGCCATGGGACAGACTTCCTGTTGGCGCGATGGTGCGTGTTCTGCCAAATCATGCCTGTGCCACTGCAACGCAATATGATGGGTATCAGGTCCTCGAAGATGATAAAGTTGTAGGTGAATGGGGCCGGATCGCTGGGTGGTGATCGGCTATCCGATGCTGAACCCACAATAGGTTTCAACCGTAATCAGGAATATAGTCAACGTATACTATGTCTCCGAAAAAGCTGTTCGGGCTTGCGTAAAACAGGATGATGTCACCCAAGCGATCTCCGAAATCTTCATAACCCTGGCAGAAGACAAGGCCACCAACTTCCCAATCGTACGGGAGGTCCTGAACTATGCGGACGCTATATTTGGCTTCAAATCCGGTGTTGATCGCGCCGGTCCGACCCTTGGCGTGAAGGCCGAGGGACTATGGCCCGGAAACAAGGCGAAGGGCATCGCCAACCATCAATCCACCATCGTACTCTTTGACCCGGGAAGCGGATCGCCCCATGCGCTTGTTAGGGGAACATACCTCACTGCGCTGCGAACCGCCGCTGCGAGCGCCCTTTCCATTCGCCACCTGGCCCGGAAAGACAGTCAGACCCTTGGTATATTGGGAGCCGGCGGACAGGCCGTGTATCAACTCAAGGCAGCGCTGCCTGAGCGCTCATTTTCAAAACTGCTGATTCACGACGCCTCCGAGGAAGCGGCCGGTGAGCTCAAATCCCAGTTTGAGAACGATCTCTCACCGGTATGGGCCTCCAGGATCTTGCCGCCGCGCGCCTTGCTCTCGCGGCGACCATTGACGCCGAATAGGCTGTCCGTCTTGATTGGAAAACGGTAGAAAACATTCACGAGGAACGGGTTCAAACGCATGGGAAGATATCAATTGAAAAAAATTATCCCCGGTGCGCTCTTGGTGCTCGCGCTGCCCTACCTCGCCCATGGGCAAGATACCCAGTCCTTCGACCTTGTCTTTCGCGGCGGAACGATCATCGATGGAACAGGATCAGACCGCTATAAGGGCGATGTCGGCATTATCGGAGACGAAGTCGTTGCCATTGGCGATCTGACAACCGCCACAGCGACGAGAGACATCGATGCCGCAGGTCTGATCATCTCACCGGGCTTCATAGACCTCCACGCCCACGTCACGGACGGGGTCTATGGTCGCCACGGCTTGCTGTCATCGAACAAGAAAAAGCGGGCCGCCCAGAATTATGTCGCGCAGGGGGTCACCACCCTCCTCGGCAACCCCGATGGCTACCAGTCGAGGCCGATTCCCGACCTGCGCGACAATATGGAGCGTAACGGCATCGGGCCAAACATTGCTTTGACGAACGGACACAATGGCCTGCGCGATATGGTGTTGAGCGGCGACAGAAACCGCGAAGCAACACCGGAAGAAATCGCCGAGATGAAAGACATCCTCCTCAACGATATGGCGAATAATGGTTCGTTCGGTTTGTCTGTTGGAACAGAATATACAAGCGGAAAGTCTTCGAACACCGCTGAGCAGGTCGAGCTTGCGAAGACTCTTCCCGAATATAATGGGATTTTCATCGCTCATATGCGCAGCCAGGGCGATGCGCCCATGTGGTTCACGCCCAGCCGGTTTCGAGGGATCACACCGCCCAACCTCGAAGGAGCCATCGATGAGATGATAACCGTCGCCGACGAAACCGGTGCCAGGACGGTGATCACCCATATGAAGGCCTGGGGAAGCTATCGGGGTAATGGCGACAAATTGATGGAGCGGATCCAGACCGCGCGGGATGGCGGAAGCGATATCTATATCGATGTCTATCCCTATGACAGCAGCGGATCCGACGGCAGATTTTCAGCGGTCCCGGATTGGGCTTACGGCTTCAAACGGGACGGCCTGCGACTGTTCACCAATTATCGCCGCAGGTTCAGGACCCGTTTCAACAAGCTGGATGAGCAGGGCCGGAAAGATCTGGAAGACGATGTCCTGCATAAAATCACAGCGCGGGGCGGTCCGCGGAACATTCTCATCCTGGACTATCCGGATGAAAGCTTTGTCGGCAAAACCCTCGCCGACTTCATGGAGGCGCGGGAACTCTCCGCGGTCGATGCCACGATCGCCATGCAGCTCGAAGGTTACGCGCGCAAACGCAATGGCGCGCAGCTTCGCTCCATAAGCATGGCGGA
Organism: Pseudomonadota bacterium; assembly: GCA_039196965.1. Lineage (GTDB taxonomy): Bacteria > Pseudomonadota > Alphaproteobacteria > Caulobacterales > Hyphomonadaceae > CALLCD01. Next base: position 124,544 of record JBCCUK010000004.1, read on the forward strand.
ACGGGATATTGAAACATTCCTGTCTCAGCCCTGGGCCGCAACCTCCACCGATGGCTGGGTCGTGCTGCCGGAACAAGCCGTGGGGCGGCGCAAATACAGCATCACCCATCGCCGCTGCTTTGGCAGTTTCCCCAGACGAATTGCCCACTATTCCCAGTTCCGCGGTTTAGACACCCTGGAACAGGCAATACGTTCCGTCGCCGGTCTTCCGGCGGAAATTCTCAGCATCGAGGATCGCGGACTTCTGAAAGCTGGCATGAAAGCCGATATCACTGTGATCGATCTCGAAAACCTCAAGGACAATACCACCTACCTTGATCCGAGCATGTATCCGAGCGGGATACCTTATGTTCTCGTCAACGGCACATTCGTCGTCGATGAGGGAGAAAGAACCCTCGCCCTTCCCGGCAGCGTTCTCTCGTCAAACTCCACTGGTAGGAAAAGCTGAAAAGGCCTTCAAGTTATGTATAATTTCGTCCCTTCGCACCCCGGACTGAAAGCTGCCCTCCTTGGTGCAGCTACCCTTGCGATCAGCCCGGCCATCGCCCAGCAAAGCGAACAGACATCCGCTGAGGCCGCAGACGCAGAAGAAGCATCATGGGTCGCCGAATTTGAGGCTGGACTAAGGCCCGCTCTTAAACAGCTTGGCGAACCGGCAATTCGTTGGACGCTTGAAGAGCGCATGGCGCATTATGGCGTACCGGGCGTCTCCATCGCCGTATTGAGCGACGGAGAAATTGTCTGGGCGCGCGGATATGGCGAAGCGAAAGCAGGCACTGGCATTCCGATTGATACAGATACCGTGTTCTCCGTCGGATCCCTGAGCAAGACTGGCACAGCCCTTACGGCGCTGCGCCTTGTCAATTCCGGTGAGCTCGATCTTGACGCCGATGTCAACACCGTTCTGACCAGTTGGCAAGCGCCGCGCTCGGAAACCGAAGGCGAAAAACCGATAACGCTCCGTATGCTGCTTTCCCACACAGCTGGGTTGAACGTACACGGATTTGCTGATTTCGCGCCGAGTGAGGACCTGCCCACGACTGTACAGATACTGAATGGCGAAAGCCCGGCCAAAAGCTCCAAACTCAAGCTAATCCATGAGCCCGGCGAAACCTATGATTATTCCGGTGGTGGAACGACCGTTGCAGGCCTCGTGATTGCCGACAAGACAGGCATGAGCTTCCCGGAAGCAGCAAAAGCGTTGGTCTTTGATCCGCTGGATCTCAGCCGTACAACATTTGAAGTTCCCCTCCCTGAAGGAACAACAAACATCGCCTATGCACACAACAGAAAAGGTGAGCTTGCCGCAAAGCCGCGCGGATATCACTCCTTCCCGGAGACGGCGGCATCCGGTCTATGGTCAACGCCGTCCGAGTTTGGAACGATGCTAAACGCGCTCTACAAAGCCTATCGTGGAGATATAGAAAACTTCCTCACCAACGAAATCGCTGTCGACACCCTTAAACCAGTGCAACCCAGTGTGCACGGCTTGGGGCCAAGAATTCTCGGCACCAAGGAGAATATCCGTATGGAACATAGCGGCGCAAATAATTCCTATAAGGCGCTCTACGATGTGAGCCTGAAAACAGGCAATGGCGCTGTTCTGTTTACAAATGGAGCCCGCGGGACGGCCTTGAACGCTGAAATAATGCGCGCTTTATCAGATGCACTCGACTGGAACCACATGCCTGAGCTTGTGGAGATAGATGCGTCTACTGAAGATTTTACGCCTCTTGAGGGCCGTTATCGCCTCCAAAGGGAGAAGGATGCCCTTGGCCATCTTCCGGACGCTGACCTGCCAAATAGAGTCGACCTCAAAAGCGGTGAGGACGGCCTGTCCATGGTCATTCCTGGCCGTTTCGGCTTTGGCAGGCAAACGGTCGCCATGAACGCTCTTGCTGAAAACGTATTCATTTCAGACAGTGGTCGTAATAGGCTGGAAATTGTCGAGACTGAAAGCGGCGAAGTGCTGGAAATACATCTTTTAAGTCAAGAGGATTATAAAGTGCGTCGCCGGATAAATGTCTACACGAAAAGCTGATACCTGCCCGGATGCTGATGCGGTGGAAATTCTACCGGATTAATTTACAGGAAAATCAAAATAGCGATCAGGAAAGGCCTCCGGCCGGTAGGTGAAGTGCCACCATTCGAGAGGGTAGTTTCCGAATCCTTTCGTTGCCATTCGCTCGACCAGTAGAGCCCGATTATCCCGGGCTCTGCCGTCGATGCGAGGATCCGCTGTATTACTGAGCGTATCGAAGCAATCGAAAGCTGTACCGAAGTCGAGATAATATGATGGCGCATTGTCGCCAGTTGCTTCAGTACACGGCACATCGCCAGCAAGCTTTTCTGGTGCCTCATCGCCTACAACCATAAGGCCAAGATCAACCGTCGAGCCCCTGCTATGGCCGGACTTGCGAGCGATGTATCCTTTTGGAAAAAGGTCCGACTTCTGAAGATTTGGATAGTAGGCCGCTTTCGTTTTCTCCTCGGTGGCCTCACTCCAGACAACAAAATCATCGACAGCGCGCTGCGGTCTATAGCAGTCAAAGACAATCAGCGACAAACCCTCTGTCACTAGCGACGCCTGAACCTCTCTCAGGGCCTCGGCCGCGCGTCTTGCCAGAATACACTCACCAGCCTCGTAGCCCTCGACACGCCTGCCGACAAAATTATCCGAACGGGCATAGCGCATATCCTGAGCAATTGTTGGCGCAACGTCGCTTAAGCGGACGAACCCATCCGGCAAGGATGCTTTATTGGCGGGAAGAGATGTGCAGGCCGCATTCATGAGAGCCAGCACACCGAGGCAAACACCTAGATTTTGCATCCCAAACAAACTCCTATGATATAGCCGACTTACGCCAATAGCGACCGCCAGTCCCAACTTGTAGGTATCTTTACTTGCTGCCAAGCGCACCTCCAGCATAGTATCGCCTTATCAAGGAAATCCAGCCATTGAAGAAACGGAGCTTCAGTAGGCAAATGACTGGCAATGAGGATCCCTACGCAGCTGCGGCGGCAAAGAAGGCCAGCACATCCGTGCCCATGCGGGCCGTATGGTTTACGCTCGGCCTCGTCGCCCTTGGCCTCGGCACGCTGGGCGCGTTTCTGCCTCTTCTGCCGACAACGCCCTTTGTCCTCCTGGCCGCATTCGGTTTTGCAAGATCTTCTGAGCGTCTCCATGCATGGCTGCTGCGCCACAAGATCTTCGGCCCGCTGATAAAAAACTGGAATGAAAACGGGTCAATCAGCCGGCGCGCAAAAATCGTATCGGCAATCTCCATGCTCGGTGTTTTTCTGCTTTCGGTTACCCTGAAGGTCAGCACCACAGTACTGATCGTTCAAGCTGTCGTATTGTCCGCATCGGCACTTTTTGTATTGAGTCGTCCCACCCCATTACAGGACACCTAATTGATCCTGCGCTGAGGAATAAGTTAAGCTCACGTTCAGCAGGAAAGCTAATTATAGCAGACCGTCAAAAATTATCCGGTCTGATCCCGCGGGCAGACTGTATAAAAAGCCGTCCTGCCCAATGGTGACAGAACCATCATATTCTTTGTCCACGCCCTCCAGAAATAGAGGTTCCAAAAACGAAACCGGCATGGGCGGTATCGTATGATAGTAGACTAGGGCACGTGCTTCAGCCTCCGCGGCTGCCTTGGCCGCATCCTCCGGCGTCGCATGGTAATCGGGGATGTCAGAAAATATCTTTGCGGCAACGAGTGCACCTCGTGCGAGCATCGCATCACCGATTTTTCTCACCAGCTCCGGATCGAGCGCTTCATGAAACATAATATCGACCCCGCTGGACGCCGCTGCGAACGTCTCCGAATAAACCGTATCACCTGAAATCGACACCGAACGTCCCTTATAATCGATGCGATAACCATAGGCCGGATCGACAGGTTCATGGGACACGCGTATCGCGGTTACTTTGAGATCTTGGTCTGCAAATACAATCGATGAGCCGGTTTGGTCCGTCGGCATAGATATTTCGATCGCCGCGCCCCCGCGCCCTTCGGGGTTTGCAACTTCTCGCCCATGGTGAGCTGTGCGAAAGCCGCCATCGACTTCATAGGCAGCATTGAAGCCGTCCACGACGGATACGATCCCCGGTGGACCGTACACGGATAAAGGGTCCGCGCGGCTTCCGGCAATCCAGGCGTTCAGCAGCATCTCTCCAAGACCGTCAAAATGATCCGAATGGAGGTGGGTGAGAAATACAGCTTCTAGTTTTGCCGTAGGGAACCCCATCAATCCCAGATTCCGCACGCCTCCAGACCCGACATCGAACACATAGGCCCTCTCCCCAGCGAGAACGCCGATGCAGGGACCGGCCCTGGAAGGATCGGGCAGCGGCGATCCTGTGCCACACATGTATACGTGCAATCCATCAGGTAACTCGGCAGACGGATCGGTACCGACCCTTTCCAACACAAAGGAGTTAAATACTACTGCGGCAATCTGCTTTTTCAGCAGATTGAACCCGAGCACGCCGACTAAGGCGAGCGCGCCTATCCCAACGAGCACTCTCACCCACCACGTCATCGGTTATCCATCCTTCCTTTGGTCACCCTATATATTGGCATTAAAACTGCCAATAATAAAGCCTGAGCGTGCTGGGGGATTAGCCAACCATTGGGTGATGCGACATTGTTCCCATGCCGCCGACGGATTTCGATCGGTAAGGCGTTTAAGATCAAGCGAAACGCAAGGGAGATCGAATGACGCTGGACGCGGCGATAGCTTGTAACCGGTTCGGACTGGGCGCGCGCCGTGGAGAGATCGCGCGCGTGGCTGGCGATCCTGCGGCCTGGCTGGACGGCCAACTGAACGATAAGGTCCACACTGCATTCCCGGCTCAAAACCTTCGGTCGTCGGAAGATTTACTTGTTGACCTCATCAAAGCCCGCCAGCAAAGGCAAAAGGCCCGTCAATCCAATGGCATCGACGCTGCGCTTGCAAAATCGATGTCGAAGCTGGTGCGAAATACGCTTCGCTCGGAGACACATGCCCGGACAAGCTTCGGTGCCATGACAGACGCTCCCTTCCATGAAAGGCTCGTTCGTTTCTGGGCGAACCATTTCACCGTAGCAGCGCGCAATCCGCAAACCACCATCATCGCCGGAGCCTATGAGCGCGAGGCAATCAGACCGAATATTCTCAGCTCATTTACCGATCTTGCCGAGCGAGCGATCCTGCATCAGGGCATGCTGATCTATCTCGACAATATTCAGTCGGTTGGGCCAAGTTCCCGCGTCGGCAAACGCCGCAAAAGGGGATTGAACGAAAATCTCGCAAGGGAGGTGCTGGAGCTTCACACCGTTACGCCTGAGGCCGGCTACAGCCAGGATGACGTGGAGGAGCTTTCCAAAGCCCTGACGGGCTGGACTGTCGGCCATAAACGTTTCGGCACCGATGCACTCGGCAAGACGGTCTTTGTAGAGCATATTCACGAACCGGGCGCACGCCGTGTGCTTGGAAAAAGATACGCCGACAGCGGATCAGATCAGGCAAGGCGAATACTTGCCGATCTCTCAAAAAGTCCCCATACGGCACACCATATTGCAACCAAGCTCGCCCGGCACTTCGTATCCGACAGACCTCCGGAACGCCTGATCAAATCACTGAAAACCGCCTTCCTGGATAGCGATGGCGATCTCAAATCTTTGTACCGTATACTGATAGATGCACCTGAACTCTGGGCGACCGAAACGGTCAAGGTGAAATCACCAGACGAGTTGCTGACATCGGCATCGCGCCTATTGAGCGTACAATCGGTCTTCGCCGGAAATCCAAGAGACGTCTTTACCAGCCTCGCACAGCAACCTTTCACGGCCCCCTCACCGGCAGGGTGGCCCGACAGCTCAGATCACTGGATCGGACCGGACGCGCTTTCAAAGCGCATCGAATGGGCAAACCGGGTCTCTCTCCGATCGTCAAATGTGGACGCAAGGGCGACGCTTAAAGACGGCCTCGGGGAACAGGTCTCGCCTCAGACGCTCCAGGCTGTATCGCGCGCCGAAAGTTCATCCCAGGCCCTCGCCCTTGCACTTTTAAGCCCCGATTTTCAGAGGAGATGACGATGCGTCCAATATCCCGCAGAGTGTTTCTGGAACTCACCGGCGCAGCAACGCTTCTGTCCAGCGGAGCTGTCTTCGCCAAAGGTGTTGAGGGACGAAAATTCATCTTCGTCATTCTGCGCGGCGGCATGGATGGACTATCCGCCCTCATTCCCGACGATCCGGAAATGAACGGACTTCGTGGCCCGATCCTGCCCGCAGTACAAGAGCGCCTCGATCTTCAAAACGGCTTCCGCCTCCACCCCTCCCTTGCAGGGGTGCACAGCCTTTACGACCTGAAAGAAGCGGCCTTCATCCACGCAGCCGCTACGCCCTTTCGCGGTCGGTCCCATTTCGATGGTCAGGATGTTCTGGAAACCCTTGGCAAACCGGGGGAAAACTCAGGATGGCTGAACCGTTCGCTTCAGGCCTCAGGCGGTGAAGGTCTTGCCGTCGATTATGCCATCCCGCTGGCTCTGCAGGGCGAAGCGCCAGTCACCAACTGGTCTCCGCCAGTCTTCTCGGGCGCATCCGACGAACTGCTGGCGCGCCTCTCTGATCTTTACTCAGAAGATCCGGTTTTCTCAGAGGCCATGGCAAGTGCGCAGATGACTCCCAATATCACCATGGGCAGAAAAGGCCGAAACAGGAGAAAGAACTATAGCATTCTTCTGGAAGCCATGGGCCGCTTGATGGGCGCTGAAAACGGCCCCAATGTAGGTATGGTCTCTCTGGACGGCTGGGATACCCATGCAAATCAGGCCGGTGACCTCGACAGGCGGTTCCGTCAACTGAATGAGGGCGTCCTCGCTTTGAAGAAGGAGCTTGGCATTTACTGGGCATCGACCTGCGTGGTCGTCTGTTCAGAGTTCGGTCGCACCGCGAAGGCCAACGGCACACGCGGTACCGATCACGGAACAGGCGGCCTCGTCATGCTGTTCGGCGGCTCCGTGAATGGCGGGCAAATATATGGAGACTGGCCGGGTCTTCGCGCGAACCAGCTCTTCGAAGGGCGAGACCTCGCACCCGCAAATGATATCGGCGCAATCCTCAAAGGCGTTTTGAGGGATCATATGGGTCTCGATTCGCGTACGCTAGGTGCCTATATCTTCCCGGACTCCCCCAGGGCGTTGGACCGGCTGATTGCATAAGGCCGCGAAAATTCTTCAGCTAAGCGAGTTCTCTCCTACGCCATGCTATGGCACGTTTATGTTCTAGTAGACGGAACGAGGGGACACTATGGAACATTCCAAAGACTACGCTGCGCTGGCGGCCAAAGACTACGCTGTGCTGGCGGCCAAGTACTACGCTGTGCTGGCGGCAAGCCTCGCCTTGGGTGCGTGTTCAGTGCCTATTTCTGCGCAATCGGCCGATCTGGAAACGGCTGACACCAGCCCGGCTGAAACAGCGGAAGACGACTGGACCGAAACCCTTTCGCCCGCCTCCCGGCGCAATGAGAAAATGGTCGGGGGTACAAAAGCGCGACCCGGCGAATGGCCCTTTATCGGCGCATTGCGGGGGGAGAGCCAAAGCGAGATTTCCCATTTCTGTGGTGTGTCGGCGATCAGCGAGGAGTGGGTGCTGACCGCCGCCCATTGCGTCTCGGGGCTCGATAGCCCGCCGGGCTCGCCGCAGATCCACCCGATCTGGGGCACGCTATCGGTTGTCATGAACACGCATGACCTCTCCGAAACTGCCGATGAACAGGTGTTTCGAGCCATAGAAGTCATCGTCCACGAAGACTATCAGAGCGAGGTTTTCCCGACCGGCGATACGCCGTTGCAAGGTCCCCTCAATGACATCGCCCTGATCAAGCTTGACCGGAAATGGACAGGCAAGATTGCCCGCCTCTCCGGCAGCGCCAGTAGCGATGCCGACAGTTATTTCGGTCGTGGATTCGTCGCTGGCTATGGCCTGACACAGGAATGGCCACAAACCTTGCAACCTTTCACCTACACCCGAAGCGGCAAGACCGGCGCAGCAGGATCAAAGGATCTCTTGCACGCCATGCTGCCGCTGAAAGACCCGGACACCTGCACGGGCGTCTTCGCCGAAAACGGCTATGATACATCGCTTCATCTCTGCGCAGGTTTTGATGGCGGCGGCGTCGATTCCTGCCAGGGCGATTCCGGTGGTCCCCTCGCCGGTCTCGACAAGCTGGGCCGGGCTTACCAGATCGGCGTTGTCAGTTTCGGCTTCGGCTGCGCCCAGGCGAACTCTCCCGGCGTTTATGCCCGCGTATCCACATACCGGAACTGGATCAGCTCCCATGTGCCGGAGGCCAAATTCGTCGATGTCCAGCCGGAAACGGCGGTCTCGGTGAGCCAGGAATCCCTGCAGGCCATCTTTGATCTGTTTGATGAGTTGGAGGACGGGGTGTCGGTATCCATTTCACCATCCACAGAATTAAAGCACGGTGAAACCGTGGTCTTCAACATCACGCCAAATGTTAGCGGCCGCTTATGGGTTCTCGACCGTGCAGCAGACGGAACCATCACACCGATCTATCCCAATCAGTGGATAAGGACGGACGAAACCCTGGTCGAGGCGGGACGTACGATTACAATCCCATCGCCTTCCTACGGCTTCGATTTCCGTGCGCAGGTTTCTGACGCAACAGCGGATGAAGAACAGAATGAACTGTTCGCAATCGTCTTGCCGCCATCCGTGGAGCTGATCGGCGACACCATTCCAGAGATCAAAAAAGGTATCTCGCCCCAGGCCCAGAAGACGGACTATGCCATGCGGCTCCAGCATCAGCTGACCGTGGCAGCGCGGTCCGGCAATGGCGCAGAAGAAGGTTGGTCAGCCGGTCGGATCGACTATCGAATCAAACGTTAGTGACCGGCTGCGCGCGGCTGATAGCTCCTCATCGGTCATCACACTGGCGAGCTTGTTTAGCTCCCCTTTAGCACCAGCGTTGCCGAGTTGGTCGGCCAAGGCGAAGAACGCGTAGGCTTCGATGAAATCGGGCGGTGCGCCGTGGCCGCCGGCATTGGCCACGCCAAGATTGAAAGCGCACCTATCGTCGCCAAGGTCGGCACCTCTCCGCCAGTATGCTCTGGCAGCACCGAAATCCTGTACGCCGCCAAGGCCCGTCATGGCCATTTGGCCAAGGTGCGAAAGAGCATCCGTGTCATTGCCGTTCGCGGCTTTCTCGAACAGCCTCCTCGCCTTGGTCGCATCCTTCTCACCGCCGAGCCCGTTCAGCCACATGAAGCCAAGATTGAAGAGCCCCTGGGGCAATCCCGCATCTGCTGCCAGACCATAGTTTTCCCGCGCTGCCACTAGATCGAGCGGAACGCCAAGGCCATGCTGCAACATGGCACCGAGATTGTTTGCTGCGGCTGGATGACCGTCCTTGGCCGCGCGTCCCATCAGTTCGGCAGCTTCGGCAATATTCTCTCCACCGGAGGATTTCCGCATCAGTGCGTGCGCGCGCTCGAAGAGGCTTTGCAGAGATGTCACGGTGTCTTTCTAAACCCTCTCAACGGCTTGCTATTGGGCCGCTAGCCCGGCGCGTGCAGCAAACTACTGGCTATGCGACGGCTTGCCTCTTTGCCCGCGCTGCCGACGAACGACATATGGCTCACAAACAAGATGAATCCAGCTTGACCTAATGTCAGGTTCGGTGGTCAGTACCGGAGTTGTCCATATGAGCCAGATCGCAGAGCCGACAGTTTCCGTGTCAGAAGAGTCTCCGAAAAAACAGTCTTCAATCTTTGCCTGGCTGGGCTCGTTGAAGCATCGAAGGAAAGAGCTTTTCTGGGCCTGGGTCACATATCAGGCCGTCAAAGGCATCCTGACGACATCGCTCATCTGGATACCACTGATTATGTGGTGGACCCGCGGCGGAAGCTGACGACTGGCAACTAGCGACGCGTCTAAGCGCCCGTCTGCTCCATTTGATCCATCATGCGCTTGGCGCGCGGGCAATTCAGCCGGTCCCGCAGAGGGCTGTCTGGATCGATTTTCTGACTGCAGACAAGGCACTGGTCGGAATCGGAAATAGCATTCAGCCCACCGCAGCTGCCTTTGATCGTCTTGCCCATAAGCATGACGCCGAGCGACATGCCAACCATGATCACCATCAAAAGCCCAAATGCCAGAATGAATGTCGCCACGTTTGATCCTGCCTCTACAAAGATGGCCGCCTAACTAGAAAACCGCACACTAGTTGATATTCTGTAACGCCTCAAAGCGCGGACTTGACGCAGATATAAACTCTGTTTCCTGCGATGTCGCGTCCCTCACAATAAAGTAAGCAGCAACATCAAGCTCCACTGCGATTGCCATACCCTCATTCTCACCAAGAACAAGCAGTGCAGTAGCCCAGGCATCCGCAAGAGCGGCCGTCTCAGAAATAACTGTGACCGAGGCAGTTTTATGGGTAATCGGGCGGCCCGTCTCGCTGTCGATGATGTGGCTGAAACGGACATCATTGACTTCAAAATAATTTCTATAGTCGCCCGAAGTCGCCATGCCCTGTCCGGAAAGCTCCACTATTTCGCGAATCGCCCCCGGCATGGAATCCGGCCGCTCAATCCCGATGCGCCAGGCTTCGCCCTCGGGATTGAGGCCCGCTGTTTTCAAATCACCGCCGATTTCCACCATGAAATCTGTAAGGCCAAAGCCTTCCAGCGCGCCAGCAACCTGATCAATACCGTAGCCCTTCGCCAAAGCCGCAATATAGAGGGTCACGTCCGGCTCCAGTTTGGTGAGGGTCAGGGCGTCTGTGTCGAGTGTAATCAGCCTGTCCTGCCCGGTTTTATCCAGCGCTTCGCGGATAGCATCTTCAGAGGGAACCGGTGTGTCGAACTCACGGGTGCCAAAACCCCATAGCTCGATCAGAGGACCGAGGGTCATGTCGAATTGCCCCTCACTATCGGCGTGAACGATTTGGGCCATTTCAACGACATCAGAAAGCGCGGGCGATATTTTGATCGGCTCAGTCGTTTTCGCAGCATTCCATAGCGAAATCTCCGCATTCGGGTCCCAATTCGACAATTGCCCGTTCACACGATCAAGGGTGGCATCAATTGCTGCTTTCACTTGTCCGCGATCAAGTGCCGCAGAGTGATCTATTGCGACAATATTGTACGTGGTGCCCATAGTTTGACCGGTAAAGGACAAAGTGGCCGGTTGATCGCTACAGCTGACTAGAAAAAGGCCCGTAAATACAAGTAGTATGCGCACCATGATAGGACCCTGAATCTACACTCCTTCAGCAGATGTTAAGCCATGCTATGTATGTCAATGAGTCGGGTCAGGAAGACCGAGAATATCTCAGCCAGGAGGTGCGGCGACTTAAACTGTTGTCTTGGGGTTTAACGCTTGCAAACTGTGTACTAGGTAGCCGCCCAAATTAGGCAAACTTAATAGAAATGCTGCAGATATCATCTCAAGCGAGTTTAGAGAGCAGTTCTTTGGCGATAAAGCTCAAAAAAGGTCTGGATTTGCCCGTGAACGGGGCCCCGGCGCAAGAAATCAGCGACGCCGTTCCGGTCAAAACCGTTGCCGTCGTCGGTGCCGATTATATCGGCTTGAAACCTAGATTGGCCGTTCAGGAAGGCGATATTGTAGCGGCAGGCGACAAAATCTTCGCCCATAAAGATACCCCTGACGTAGCTGTGGTATCGCCAGTGTCTGGCCGTGTGAAAGCAATCAACCGGGGACACAGACGTGTCCTTATCAGCGTCGAAATCGAAGTTGATGAGGCAGCCGCGCCGCCAGTGAATTTCCTCGACATCGGAGACGATCAGAGCCGCGACGGAATTGCAGAACGGCTTTGTGCATCTGGGCTTTGGACCTCTTTGAGAACCCGCCCCTACTCCCATGTTCCCGCCTCGGACAGCGCTCCAAAAGCCATTTACGTTACGGCAATGGACACAGAGCCCCTCGCGCCAAACCCCGAATTAATAATTAATGAAGACCCGGACGCTTTTGTGGCAGGCCTACAGGCCATATCCACACTCTCCGAAGGTTGGACCTATCTCTGCCATGCTGACGGGGCGAAAATCCCCGGCGGTGATCTGAAAAAGGTAAAATCAGCCGAGTTTTCCGGCCCGCATCCGGCCGGCCTTCCCGGCACGCACATGCATTTTCTGGAGCCACCGTCGGCCGAATCAATTGTCTGGACGATCTGGTATCAGGATGTGATTGCCATAGGCCGTCTGATGCAGACGGGCACGCTGAACCCTGAGCGCATCGTTGCGATATCAGGCCCTCTCTGCCACTCACCGCGCCTCGTGCGTACCGTTATGGGTGCCTCCATGAGTGAACTTACCAATGGCGAGATAAGTCAGGAGGTTCCGGCACGAATCATCTCCGGCTCCGTGCTCAGTGGTCGCGCGGGCGACGGCCCGAGCGCTTATCTCGGACGTTATGCCCGCCAGATCACGGCCATAGAGGAAGATCACAAGCAGATTCCGCTCGGCTGGATACGGCCCATGGCCAGCAAGTTCTCTTTCCAGCCGGTTCTCGGATCGGCGATGTCTAAAAAGCTCTACTCTCTTACCTCAAATCTGAATGGTGGGCGCCGTGCCATGGTTCCCGTCGGCACCTTTGAGGAACTTATGCCGCAGGACTATCTGCCCACCCAGCTGTTGCGCGCCTTGCTGGTCATGGATACCGATACAGCACAGAGTTTGGGCGCACTGGAACTCGACGAGGAAGATCTGGGCCTTGTCGGCTTCGCTTGCCCTGCAAAATACGAGTATGGCATGGCTTTGAGGGACTGCCTGACGAAAATCGAGAAAGAAGGCTGAGGCGATGGGCATTCGCAGCTTTTTCGATGGTATCGAGCCCCACTTCATGCAAGGGGGCAAATGGGAACGATACTTCCCCATCTACGAGATGGTGGAGAGCTTCGTTTACACCCCAAAAACCGTAACGACAGTCGCGCCCCATGCCCGGTCATATGTGGATATGAAGCGCATCATGTCCTACGTGGTGCTGGCGACAGTCCCATGCATTTTCTTCGGTCTCTATAATACCGGGCTGCAGGTTAATACGGCCATTGCCGAGCTTGATGCGCCGGGCTGGCGGGGCTGGATCCTCCAGACCCTTGGCATTGGCCTGAACCCGAATAATCCGTTTGCCAACTTTGCCCATGGGGCTCTGTTCTTCATACCGATCTATGTGACCACTGTTGTTGTCGGCGGCATATGGGAAGTGGTGTTCGCCACGGTGCGCCGCCACGAGGTGAATGAGGGCTTCCTCGTCACATCCATGCTCTATGCGCTGATCATGCCGCCGAATGCGCCGCTCTGGCAGGTCGCCCTCGGCATTTCGTTTGGCGTGGTGATCGGCAAGGAAGTGTTTGGCGGCACCGGAAAGAATTTCCTCAATCCGGCGCTTACGGGCCGGGCCTTCCTCTATTTTGCCTATCCAGCTCAAATGTCTGGGGATACCATCTGGACGCCGGTGGATGGCTTTTCAGGAGCCACAGCGCTCTCTATTACAGCATCAGACGGCTATCAGGAGCTCGCGGCAAACGGTATCACCTGGATGGATGCGTTTTTCGGCACGATACAAGGCTGCATCGGTGAAACCTCGACCCTCGCCTGCCTGCTTGGCCTGATTTTCCTTCTGTCCACGAAAATCGCCAATTGGCGGATGGTCGTCGGCTGTCTTGGAGGCATGATCGCGTTTTCCAGTCTGCTGAACTTCATCGGTTCGGACACCAACCCAATGTTTGCCATGCCGTGGTATTGGCACCTTGTTATTGGCGGCTACGCCTTTGGCCTTGTTTTCATGGTGACTGAGCCCGTATCCGGTGCACATACGAATATGGGCAGATACATCTACGGAGCCCTGATCGGCTTTATGGTTGTGATGATCAGGGTGATCAACCCAGCCTTCCCAGAAGGGATGATGCTTGCCATCCTGTTTGGCAATGTTTTCGCCCCATTGATCGATTACTTTGTCGTACAGGCAAACATCAGACGCAGAGCAAAACGTAGTGCAGCAGCAACAGTCGGATAATAAGCCGAAAGGCCCCATCGGGCGGTTTTTCGCCCTTCCACCGGATTCGGTACCGAAGACGATCTTCACGGCCGTCACCCTATGCCTTGTGGCGTCTATGATTGTGTCAGCAGCTGCTGTTTCGCTGCGCCCTATGCAAGAGCTGAACAGGCTTCAGAACAAACAGATCAATATTATTCAGGTTGCCGGCGTCTATGATCCCGATATCAGCATCGCCGAAGCGTTTGAAGTGTTCGAACCCCATGTGCTCGAGCTGGAAACCGGCAAATTCACAACCGAATTCGAGGCCACGACATTCGACGATCTTGCAGCAGCTGACGACCCTGCCACATCCATCGCTCTCGAGGATGATCCCGCCTCCATCAGCAGACAGTCAAAGTACCGAACGATTTATCTTCTCCGCGATGATGCAGGTGAGCTTGATAAAGTCATTCTGCCAGTACACGGCTACGGTCTCTGGTCGACGCTCTATGGCTTCATTGCCCTTGAAAAAGACGGCAATGAAATATTCGGCCTGCAGTTCTACGAGCATGGTGAAACACCGGGCCTCGGCGCTGAGATAACCAATCCGCGTTGGGTAGCCTTGTGGAACGGCAAGAAAATCAAGGATGGCGACGGCGACATTGAGATTACGGTCGCGAAGAATCCGCCAGCCGCCGGCGAAGACCATTATGTAAATGCGCTGTCCGGCGCGACTCTCACAAGCAACGGCGTCAACAATCTCGTCCGGTTTTGGATGAGTGATGCCGGCTACGGCCCATTCCTCGACAGGATAAAAGCAGGAGAAGTCTGATGGCTCAGACACGCCGCGAAATGCTCATCGACCCTATGGTCGATAACAATCCGATCACCCTGCAGGTGCTCGGCATTTGCTCCGCTCTTGCCGTTACCACCTCACTTCAGGTTGCTCTTGTAATGTCGATCGCCGTGACGGTCGTCACCGGCTTTTCATCCATGTTTATTTCGATGCTGCGCAATCATATTCCGGGCTCGATCCGGATTATTGTGCAGATGGTCATCATCGCATCACTCGTGATCATGGTGGACCAGTTCCTGCGGGCTTATGCCTACGAGATCTCCAGAACGCTTTCCGTCTTCGTTGGCTTGATCATCACCAACTGCATCGTCATGGGCCGGGCCGAAGCCTTTGCCATGAAAAATCCACCGGTGGCGTCTTTCATTGACGGGGTCGGCAATGGCCTCGGCTACGGGCTCATCCTGATGACCGTCGGTTTCTTCCGCGAATTTTTCGGTTCAGGCAGCCTGTTCGGCGTCACGATCATGGAAACCGTCAATAATGGCGGCTGGTATGTGCCAAACGGTATGATGCTTTTGCAACCATCGGCCTTCTTTATCATCGGCCTTCTCATCTGGGGCATCCGGGCATGGAAACCGGCCCAGGTCGAAGAGCGCGAATTTGAAATCCAGGCCATCGGAGCACACTGATGGAAGAGCTCCTTTCCCTGGCCGTACGGGCGATTTTCATTGAAAATCTGGCCCTCTCCTTCTTCCTCGGCATGTGTACCTTCATCGCCGTTTCGAAGAAGATCGCCACCGCTATTGGCCTCGGTATCTCGGTCATGATCGTGCAGTCGATCACTGTTCCGGCGAACAATCTCATTCTGAACAATCTGCTTGCGCCGGGTGCCCTCGCCTGGGCCGGGTTCTCCGAAGTCGATCTCACATTTCTCGGTCTGATTTCCTATATCGGCGTTATCGCTGCCATGGTTCAGATCCTCGAAATGGTGCTCGATAAGTATTTCCCGCCGCTTTACAACGCCCTCGGCGTTTTCCTGCCGCTGATCACAGTGAACTGTGCCATTCTCGGCGGATCGTTGCTGATGGTCGAGCGGGACTTCAACTTCGCAGAATCCGTGACGTTCGGCGTCTCCTCCGGCTTCGGCTGGGCCCTTGCCATCGCGGCCATGGCTGGCATCCGCGAGAAGCTCAAATATTCCGACATTCCCGACGGCCTTCAGGGCCTCGGCATCACATTCATCACAGCTGGCCTTATGGCCATGGCCTTTATGTCGTTTGGCTGCATCAAGCTTTGAGGGACGCATAGATATGGCTACCTTCGGACTCGGCATCATCCTGTTTACAATCATCGTACTTGCGCTGGTTTCGATCATTCTCGGTGCGCGCTCGCAGCTGGTTTCGACGGGCGATGTAAACATCACCATCAATGGCGAGAAGACCATCTCCGTTCCCGCCGGCGGCAAGCTCCTGCAAACCCTTGCTGAACAGAAGCTGTTCGTGCCGTCCGCGTGCGGTGGCGGCGGCACATGTGCCCAGTGCCGGGTCAAAATCCATGCTGGTGGCGGCTCCATCCTGCCCACCGAAGAAAGCCACATCACCAAACGTGAAGCGGCTGATGGCGACCGCCTCTCCTGTCAGGTCGCTGTAAAGCAGGACATGGAAGTTGAGGTTCCAGAAGAGGTCTTTGGCGTTAAAAAGTGGGAATGCGAAGTCGTTTCCAATGAGAACGTCGCCACCTTCATCAAGGCCCTCGTCTTGAAGCTACCCGAAGGCGAGGATGTGAATTTCCGTGCCGGTGGATATATCCAGATCGCAGCGCCCCCTCACAAGGTGTCCTATAAGGATTTCGACGTGGAGGAGGAGTACCGGGAGGACTGGGACAAGTTCAATCTCTGGCAGTATGAATCCGTAGTCAACGAGCCGATCGAGCGGGCCTATTCCATGGCCAACTATCCGCTGGAAAAAGGTATGATCATGCTAAATGTGCGGATCGCCTCGCCGCCTCCGGGCAGCGAAGGCATTCCGCCTGGCAAAATGTCGTCCTTCATTTTCAATCTGAAGCCCGGCGATAAGGTCACGATTTCCGGTCCATTCGGCGAATTCTTCGCCCGGGAAACTGCAAAGGAAATGGTGTTTGTTGGCGGCGGTGCCGGTATGGCCCCGATGCGCAGCCATATTTTCGACCAGCTCAAACGCCTCGAAAACCGCGATCGCAAGATCACCTTCTGGTACGGCGCGCGGTCGAAACGGGAAATGTTCTTCGTCGAGGATTTCGATGAGCTCGATGAAGAGTTCGACAATTTCGATTGGCACGTGGCCTTATCCGATGCCCTACCCGAGGAAGATTGGAGCGGCTATACCGGCTTCATTCACAATGTCCTGCTCGAAGAGTACCTGAAAGATCACCCTGCCCCCGAAGACTGCGAGTACTATATGTGCGGCCCACCCATCATGAACCAGTCGGTGATCAACATGCTGCTCGACCTCGGCGTTGACCGTGAAGACATCATGCTGGACGATTTCGGCGGCTGATCAGCCTCGGCAGAGCTTTCGCTCCACCACCTCAGTTGAACTGGCTTTTGGATTAGTACTGGTCGGCAGTATCCTCCACCGGTGACTGCCAGTCGCGCAAGACAACGCCGTTGCGCACACGCTGGGGATGGTTGCCAACATCAACGCTGAGGCGTTTCTCTCCGGTGGCGAAATCGATGACCGTTACCAGATCCGTGTCGCTTTCTGAGATGACACAGGCCGTCCCGTCGCGGCTCACCGTCGCCCAGTATGGCTTGCCTGCCGGAATCAGTTCCAAAGGCATTTCCGTTTCAAGATCGAGGATCGCGGCATACTCGTCCATTGTTCCGGCGACGCAGAGCTTCGTGCCTTCCCGGTTGACCGCCAGACCATGGTGGCGGCTGTCATTGACGAATTTGCGTTTATTGGCCGGTGCCTTGCCCTCGGGCAAATCGATAATCCGAACAATTTTGTCCGTCGTAAGATCGTATTCGATCACGCCATTGAAGAAAGACACCTGAAACCAGAGCGTCGTCTCCTCCCCGTTCATCGCGAATGGCCGCACCGAATCGGTGAGATCCTTTCGGCCAAAATCGTCGAGGGCGTCGCGAATATCGATGGTCTTTGTGACATCGCCGGCGACGCGATCATAAATCGTGATTTTGCGATCGCCCTTGGTGAAGTCCAGCCAGCGAGCATCCCGGCCGGAAGATACATTGCCAATGGACGCATTCATGATCAGTCGGCCATCGCCGAAATATTTATTCTCATGGGGCTTGTCGCCGGTTTTGAAACGCCCGGTTTCTTGCCCGGTCTCAACATCGATCAGATGCACAACATTGCCCGTGGAGGCTGAAACGGCGACTTCCGTTCCGTCGGGCGAAATGGCCATATGGTCGGCCCGATATCCATCGACTGCGAAACGCCAGTTCAGGTCGCCCGTGGCGAGATCAATAGAGACCACGTCGGCGAAGCTTGGCCGGGAAATGATCAGCGACCGGCCATCGAGGGAGGAGTACATATCGTCGACAAGCTGATTGTGACCCTCGCCAACCCGGTTGCGGATACCCCAGAAGTAAAACCGCCGCAGAGGACTGGACCGGATTTCCTTCAGGCGGACAGCTTCGTCCGGGATCGTGCTCAGGCGACCGATCTGTTTGTAATCATCCTCAGGATCAATGACGGTGACAGTGCCATCCCAGTTGTTGCCGACAAACATGACCGGACGAACCGTATCATCAAGAGCAACAGGTGCTTCACTGGCCGCCGGACCAGCCATCGACACAATGCTGCCAAGCAATAGCGCCGCCAAGCTCTGCCGCCGCTTTCCTTTGGAAGATCTCCCGAGTTCTATGCCCGAACCGCGACGTGCCATCCTCGCCTCCATTTGATCGTTCTAAGGCGATAGTGACACTCTTTGATTGCTCAGCACAGGGGTAATCTAAGCGCTCAACAGGCTCTTCTCAGCAATGTATCTTCGTTATGATCTCGATACGTGAAACACACCCAGACAAGGTTAGCCGACCACCATCTGCTTCAGCTGGAGAGCTTCATATTCCAGCTCATCAAGGCGGTAGTGCACGACATCACCAATGGTGACGATGCCGACAAGCTTTCCGTTCTCCAGCACAGGCATATGGCGGAACCGGCCCTTGGTCATTGTATGAAGAACGCTGACAAGGGAGTCGCCCGGCGCGCATGGCATGACCTTCCGGGTCATA
This sequence comes from Pseudomonadota bacterium, assembly GCA_039196965.1. GTDB lineage: Bacteria > Pseudomonadota > Alphaproteobacteria > Caulobacterales > Hyphomonadaceae > CALLCD01. Next base: position 143,586 of record JBCCUK010000004.1, read on the forward strand.
TTCTCATCCACGCTCTGGGGCAGGGTTTGCCCCGGCGTTGCGGCCAGTTTGCGAACAATATCCCTTTCTGAGAGAATCCCAACGAGGTTATTCTTCTCATCGGTGACAACCAGCGCACCAATCCGCTTCTCGCTGAGAAGCACAACCGCGTCCTTCAGCGTGTCTGTCGGCCTGATGGTGACGACAGAATTGCCCTTCTGCTCAAGCAGTTTGGCAACCGTCGCGACATTGCTGCCCGACATGTTGCTATGTTTTGACTGGCTGACCGTCCTACGTGGTTTGTCCGTCTTGGCTTTACGGGTCGGTCCCTGATATGACGTCGGTGCTCTGAAGCTCATAATAGTGTTTCATCCCTTCTTTTTATTTGATTATAGCAGACTATAGACAGAACGAGAAACTGGCTTGCTGAATACGAGTGTCCACATTTCCCCTATCACAGCGACGATCTTGTTCGTCATCGCCGTTGTTGCCGGCTACCGCTATAGGGCCAACTGGAAACGGGAGGGCCCGGCCTGGAAGGCCTGGATATTCGGATCCGTCGCCTGTCTTTGCTTCTTAACGGTCGGCCTTGTGCCTGTCCAATAATCTGATATTTTTCAACGATGAAATAGGATAATACGGGCTGTGTTTGAGCCTGCGCGAAACCGGTGCGCGCTGGCCTGAAATCTGCTTTGCTAAGTGCATTGCAAGTGTAAGAGTGCCTCCCTTGTCCACATACAAGATCACATCGCTGTGTCTGGCGGTCAGTCTGCTGGCATTTGCAGCACCCTCAGGCGCACAGAGCACTGAAATTATTGGTGAAAACCTAAAAAAAAGCCTGTCCGAAGAGCTAAGCGACCTGATCGATACATCGAAAGAGGCGACGTCACGATTTGCCGCACGCCGCGAGGCCCGAAAAGCGGCGAGAGCCGCCTCCGATCTTCTGAACAGTTATGGCTATTTCAGCCCTGAAATCGAAACCGGCGTGACCTTGGAGGTACCCTATGAGCCACGTTTGCGTATCGATACGGGACCGCAATACACCGTATCCGATCTTCGCATCGAATATCTCGGCAACCCGCCAGACGCCGCCGATATCACAGCAATCGAGGCAGAGCGGGACCTGAGAGCTAGCGAAGCCGCGATCCCGGAACGCCTGATTGTCGAGCAGAAGCGCCTGGAACGGGCCTATAGAGACCTTGGCTATGCCGATATCACCGTCTCAGAGCCCGACCTCCTGGCAAACCGCGAGAACTCTTCTGTCGTGGTCACATTCGAGGTGGATACGGGATATCCGGTCCGGCTTGGTACGGTCCAGCTAGAGGGGGCGGAGGAAACCCGCCCGGAATTCGTTGACCGTCTGCGAACATTCGAAACCGGCGACCTGTATACCCCGGCCGCCCTCGCACGCCTCAACCGGCGGCTGTCCTCGACGCGCCACTTCAATGATGTGGCCGTCAATTTGAGCGATGTAGACCCGGAAGATCCATCCGCCCCGCGGAACGTCGTCATCGAGCTTGAAGAACGCCCGCGCAACACGCTCGCCCTCGGTGCCAGCTTCGCCACGGATCAGGGTGCTGGCGGGCTCATCGAATGGACCCGATGGAATCTTACCGGCCGGGCCGACCCCTTGCGCCTGATCGTACAGGCGTCGCAGATCGAGCAGAGCGGAACAATGGATTGGCGGCTGCCGCACTTTCCAAAGGCCGATCGCGATGTGTCCTTAAGAGCCTCACTCTTCAATGAGGATACGGACGCATTCAACAGGTCGGGGTTTTCCATCGGCGGGAACTATGAACGCATCGGGCCGCAATATCTCGTGCTCACCCTCGGGGGTGAATATGATATCGTCCAGGAACGCGGCGAAGCCGAAGAGCGTGTGCTGCAAACCGTGACCCTCACCGGCACCGCCGCAATAGACAAGTCCGACGATTTGCTCGACCCTCGCAGTGGCTGGCGCGCCAGACTGAGTACGGTTCCCGGACTTACATTTGGCGACGACGCAAATCAGTTTCTACGCACATCCCTGCAGGCATCAACATATCTCCCCATCGGCGCATCCAAACGCCTCGTCCTCGCCAACCGGGTGGAATTCGGATCTGTGTTTGGCGCGCCCCTGCTCGAACTGCCAGTGGAACAGAGATTCTTTTCCGGTGGTGGGGCAAGCGTGCGGGGGTTTGGATTTCAGGAAGTGGGGCCGAGGGATGCCGAGGGCAACCCAACCGGCGGGCGGTCTCTTTTTGAATCCTCTGCCGAGCTGCGGTTCCAGGCCACAAGACGGTTTGCCGGAGCCGTTTTCGTCGATGCCGGCAGCGTCACCGAGGATACTTTGCCGCAATTCACAGACATTCGCCTCGGAGCCGGGCTTGGACTGCGGGTATCGACCCCTGCCGGGCCGATCCGGCTCGACGTCGCTGTCCCACTCGACCGCACGGAATTCGACAGGGATGTGCAGATTTACTTCTCGATAGGCCAGGCTTTCTGATGACCCTGCGCGACCGTCTTCTGCGATTGTCGATCGGGCTTCTTTTGGGCTTGTTTGCTCTCCTGTGCGTCGCTCGCGTGCTGATCATGACCCCTTTGGGTCATGGCCTGATCACGAACACCCTCAATAATCTCAGTGTGGCAGGACAGAGCATTTCGATCGACGGTCTTTCCGGCGACCCGCTCGGTGCCTTCCAAATCGCGCATATCACGGCGGCGGATAATGACGGCATCTGGCTTGAAGCCGACGATATCGAATTGCGTTGGTCAGGCCTGTCGCTGCTGAGGCGGCGGCTCAATATTCAATCGCTCACCACACAGACGATCAATATTCTGCGGACACCTGAGATAGAGAACGCTTCTGACGGGTCTCCGACAAGCTCATCAGGCCTGCCCTTCAGGGCCGCGGCTCTGGACGCCCTCCAATTGGTCGAAATTGAGATTGGCGACGATATTATAAGACAGGGCGCTTCTCTGACCGTGACCGGCGCGGCGAATTATACCAGCAGCTCGACAATGCTCGATTTGGATATCGTGCCAATCGACGGCCCGGATGACCGCGCGACGGCTAACATCATCTGGACAAGGAACAAAGGCATTGATGGCGATCTATCCGTCATCGGAGAGAAGGGTGGCTGGCTTGCCTCCCTCATCGGTCTCTCAACGGACGATAACTTCGATCTGAAGCTAACAGGCACCACAAATAGTGAGGGATGGCAGCTTCAAAGTCTTCTCAATGTAAATGGAGACGCCGCGGCAGAAATCACCTCAATCCGTACCCAGTCAAACTTAATCTCAAGCGCCAAACTCAATCTTGAACCTTTCCCGCAGCTTGCTTCCCTCGTCAGCAGAATTGGGCCTGCACTACAGATCAATAGCGAGATTGGGATCGGTCAGCATAACGAGCATCAGCTTACTGCAAACATGGAGTCAGACACTTTGACAGCGAGTGTTTCTGGACCATTCACACTCAAGGCAGGCGACATAAGCAATGCTGCTCTGAACATCAACACGTCGACAACAGACTTGCCCGCTATCATCGGCAATACAGCCCTTACCGCCGGCACATTGAATCTATCTGGACAAGCCATCATCGAAGGCAGTGACCAGATTCAATTTGATGGTTACCTTGATATCTCAGATCTTTCGACCGCCGCCACGGGCGCATTAAATATCTCCGGGCCTCTATCCTTCAGCGAGGAAAATAATAAATATCACTTCCTTCTGGATCTTGATGCAGATGCGCAGGATCCAGCTGGCGATGCATTCACATCCCGATTTGGCAAAGACCTCAGCGTCGCCATTGCCGCTATTCGGGGCCCAGCAGATCAGGCTTTCCGTCTTGAAAACGCATCCCTCAAAACGGGGACAGCAAGCGTCGATATGGGCGGTACAAGTGAAAACATAACTGGCCGGTTCATGTCATCCCTCGCCCCTTTTGAACTAGGCGAAGAGTCAAAACTCGAAGGTGACTTCGCGCTCCAGCTCGACGACAATGAAGGCCTAAGCGCCAACGCAAAGGCGGCGCTTATGGCCCCTGACCTTGGCGGCTGGACTGGCCTGACGTCCATGGATGACCCCTTGAAGTTCGAGGTTTCAGCAGTCCGCTCCGCAGATGGCACACTTCATATTGATAAATTTTCCGCGCGCCGAACCGGCGTCGGCCTGAAAATCGAAGATGCATATATTTCAGCTGATAATTCCGGCGAACTGATAGCCGCGCTCACGGTGGACAAACTCACCAGCCCGGCGGGCATAAACATAGAGAACACAGACTTTCAGCTTGATCTCGCAAATGGCCCCAACACCGGGTTCGAATTTAATTCCACGCTTCAATTCGGATCGGCGGGGATGAACGCGACGGAATTCGAGGAGACAGTATTTGAGTGGACCGGCACAGGTGCGCTCAATGATTGGTCTTCACAGATATCTCTCACCGCCCCGAGCACGCTGGGCGATATAAATATGAGGCTGGCTCCCTCTCTGCAGAAGGGGAACTGGTCTACGGGGTCTATAAACGGCGATTTTTTGGGGCTTTCAGTATCAGGAAACGCCACGGGCAATCTTGATCAGCCGGAGCGCTTAACAGCCAATCTGGAGCTGGCAGGCACACCTCCCGAACAGTTCAGAATAGTCGAGCTAACAGCGAACGCTGCGCTGATGGATGGCGATTTCAGGATCGATGCGAACCTAGCGCATTTGAACATAGCTGACCTCGACAAGGGCGACATTCAGTCGAGCTTCCGTGGAGAGCTGGACGGGCATGTGCAGGGTGAGTTGAATTGGCAGTCTGCCTATCGCGCGAATGGTAGATCCTTGCCCGTGGATCTGAAATTGTCATCCAGCAGCGAGATAGGCCAGGGTCTGCACTTATTATCTGTTGGCGGATCTATTGATGACTTTCCCATTGGAACACCACAACCTGTGGAAATTCGGCAGACCTCTGACGGTCTGACGGCGACCGGCCGCCTAAATGCACTCGAAGGCATCATAGGGTTCGATCTCGCCAATCAGCAGAGTGGGCTGGCTGCAGATATTAATATACAGGATATTTCCATTGGTCTGCTGACGGACGCTTTGCTTGGCCAGGCCGCCGTCGGAGAACTGGACGGGGAAGCTGTCTTTCGATCCTCACCCGATATCAAACTCTTTGAGCTGAATGCGCGTACTGACGGGCTAACTGATCCCGAGCGCCGTTTCTCACCGACCCAGATAGTGCTGAACAGTAATTACACGGACGGTGTCGTGCTAAGCACAGCGAACATCAAAAGTGACATTCTAGATCTGGATGGTGCAGTGAGCCTCGGCGTGGACTGGCAAGGTGATATTCCACAATTTAGTCCCGATTACACCACACAATTAGAGATCAAAGGTTCCGGAGCAATAGCCGAATTATCGGATCTTCTTCTTCCATCAAACATCAATCTGGCGGGTGAAGTTGATATCGATGTCATGGCGAGCCTACTGACATCCGGGCCGAACGTCAGCGGCCATCTGGAACTCAACAATGGTCTCATTGAACACAGCGAGCTTGGCGTCAGCCTTGAGCAGCTAAATATATTCGGAACACTGGACGGGAGCGCCCTCGATCTTGAACGCTTCAGCGCGGAAGACGGCAGAGGCGGAACGCTTCTCGGCGAGGGCCGCGCATCTTTCAATGGCCAAGGAAGCCTCGCACTGCAAAGCGAAAACATGCGCTGGATCTCGCGCGATGACATTACAGCGAATCTCTCCGGTCCGATTGAGGCGACACTCGAGGGCACAAGTCTTCGTCTCAATGCCGACATGACAGTCGATCGCTCCGAGATCGATTTGGGTGCATTGCCGACCGTCACGCGTCCTACTCTACCCGTCCGCTTTGAGGATGAGCCACAAACCGTTGGCGAACCCCCTTCAGCCGTGGAACTGGACATACGCGTCCGCTCCCCAGGTCAGATCTTTCTTGAGGGTTTGGGACTCGACGCAGAGCTGGCCGTCGATGCACGCATTACCGGGGATGCCAGCACACCGATTGTTCGCGGGAACGCGAATATCGTGCGCGGGAACTATACATTCGCCACACAGCGCTTTGATTTTGTCGACAGCGCCATACGCCTCCGCCCCGGAGAGCCGCCAATCCGGCTCGATATCCGAGCCGAACGGGAGGATGCCGATGTCACAGCTATTGTCGAAATCACTGGCACACCGGAACGCCCCGTTATCAGCCTCTCGGCCGAGCCCGATCTGCCCGAGGATGAGATACTATCGCGCGTCTTGTTTGGTCGCTCGCCGGGCGAACTCACGCCGGTGCAAGCGGCCCGTCTGGCTAGCACGCTTGCCGGTCTTGCAGGCGGCAGCGGGTTTGACGTCCTGGGCGGGCTCGAGTCGGCGCTGTTTCTCGACCGCGTCGATCTCACCGAAACAGCCGACGGAGCTGCCGTTCTTACCACGGGCAAGTTCGTTGCCCCCAATGTCTATGTCGAAGTCCAAAACCAGGCCGACGGCGCAACCGGTGTATCGGTTGAGTGGGAACCGTTCGAGAATATTACAGTGACCGGAGCATCGGATAATGAGGATGGCCAGCAGATCGGCCTCCGATGGCAAAGGGACTTCGACCGGATAAAGCGGCGAAAGCCCGATGACGCCCCCGAAGAGATCGCAAATCCGCCTTAGCGCCTGGCCGTCACTAACTACCGGTTTTCATATGCTCCGGTGTGCGGTCTGCTTTCACGCCCAATATAATCCAAAGCCCGACAACAAACAAAAGTCCGAGGCCGGACATGCCAATCCTCTGATCGCCCGTCAGTGTCGTGATCAGCCCCACAGCCAGAGGCGCAACCCAGATGGTCACGCTCCCGGCCATGGCGTAAAAGCCGAAAAACCGGCCGATCTCCTTTGGCGGCGCGATGTGCAAGAGCATGTAACGGCTCGACGAAATACATGCACCCAGCATCAGCCCGGCGGGCAGGATCAGCAGAAAGTAAACGAGGTCGGTCAGCGTAGGATAGAGCCCCCCTTCCCAGACAATATGCGCCGATGGAATTAGTCCGAACAAAAGGCTGTCCTTCGTAATTGAGAGCTGGAATGCGAGCACTGTGATCAGCACCGACAGTTCAAAGATCAAAGATCTTTTCGGCCCGAATCGCTGATCCATAATGCCAGCCATCAGCGATCCGGCGACTGCGCACAAACCGCCGACCACATTATAAATTCCAATTTGTTGGGCGGACCAGCCAAGGAAACCGACAACATATACAGATCCCAAGGTCAGCAAGGCACCGATGCCATCGGCATAAATCATACGCCCGACAAGAAAGCGCATGACATTTGGATTCAGGCGGAACAGCTCAGCGACATATCTGTAGGATTTGACAAAGAGATTGACCCGCTCAGCACTCTCGTCGTCACCCGACAGGAGCGCGCGCGCCGCTTTCCGCCAGCTCCGATCCGGCGTTTTCGTGATGTCTGGCATCAGGCGAAAGAACGGAATAACAAAAACAACAAACCACAAGGCAACAATTGGCCCGATTATTCTCATATTCTGAGCTTCGTCGGTCGCTATATTGACGAGTGGCCCTGCCTCGCTGGCGAGTACAATTGTGAAAGCCAGCACAAGACAAAGCCCGGCGAAATTGCCCATGGCCAAACCGATGCCGGAAATGACAGGTAAGGATGAAGGGCGTCCCGACATGGGCAGCATGGCATTGTGGAGCAGCTCCAGAATAGAATAGATAATATAACCCGTCGCCATGAGAAACACGCCGAGGGCGATCGCTCCGGGCGCACCGGGGACAACGAACCAGAGACATGCTGTCGTAAGCGCCAGTCCGCCAACGGCCAGCATTAAGGGGGGTTTCAGATAGCCACCGCGGTCGACCATGCTGCCGAGGACCGGTGCGCAAAATGCCATCACCACACCAGCGGCCGCAATGGTGAACGAGACGATGGATTGCCCCCGCGCACCATCGCCAACAATCCTGTCAGCGAAAAAGGGAGCAAATATACTTATAACGACAACATTATAATACGGGTTTCGGGCAAACTCGAATATGCCCCAGCCAATCGCTTTCTTACCGAAGGCACCGCCGGTGGCTGGCTTATAATCAGCTTCCTCCGCCTGCTGGATCACATCAGCCATAAACGTCTCCTAAGCCCCACGGGGTGAGCGTGCAGTATATTGATGGTATTCACTCCGCATCTTCCTAGCCCTCGTCCATCGCCATTATAATCTGGGCATAGCCCTCAATCATGCGGCCAACATTTTCCACAGAGAGGCGCTCATTCGTGCCGTGAAACCCTGAAACATCATCAAGGGAGACGAGGCTCGGAACGAAGCGATAAACATTATCGGAGATGATCCCGGCGTAGCGCGCATCGGTGGCTCCGAGAACAAGTCCCGGTCCTGCAGGTGCACCATCACCAACCTGCTGGGCTACCGCAGCGAGCACACCGTAGGCCAGATTGTTCGTCGGAGAAACGGCAGATGCGGGTGAGCCGATACCTTCATCGCTATTTACTGAAATGGTCACACCCTCAATGTCTTCGGTCACCCGTTCGACATGGGCTTTGACATCCTCCAGCGTATTGTTTGGATGAACACGGAAATTCACCACAGCGATGGATCGCTGGGGAAGTACATTTTCCTTGATGGACCCCTGCAGCAATGTCGGGGCTGTCGTCGTCCGGATGGTTGCGTCCCCTGCTCCGGCGAGCTGAGCCTCCACTGCGCCCTGAAACAGCCAGAGATTGGCAAGCGCCATACGGCTGACAAAGCCCATATCCTGCGCTGCGGAGCGGAACAGATCGGATACTGGCGGTTTGGAGAAGTCCGCCTCCATCTGCTCATTGTCGAGCGCGAGGATCGCCCGCGCCAAGCGGACATTGGCGCTGTTTCGCGGCGGGTTGGAGGAGTGCCCTCCCTCGCCCGTCGCCGTGATGCGCAGCGTCAGATATCCTTTTTCCGCTACGCCGATAAATCCGAATGGCTTGCCCGTAAGCGGCGAGTCCGTGATGACGAAAAAGCCTTCGTCCAGCACCATCTCCGCCCGCACACCGCGGGAGTCCAACAGCGCGAACATGGCCTCCGCGCCCGAGCCGGACACTTCCTCATCATGGCCAAACATGAGGTAGACTGTACGCCGCGGCGTGAAGCCTGAAATGATCAGCGCTTCTACGGCTTCCATAATCGCAACGAGAGACCCCTTATCGTCGAGCGCACCGCGGCCATAAACAATGTCATCAATGATCTCGCCGCCAAAGGGCGTGCCGGTCCAATCACTCTCGGTGCCGATATTCACGGGCACAACATCCTGATGGGCCATCAGCACGATCGGGTCGAGGGAGGCATCGGACCCCTGCCACCTATAGAGAAGCGAGTAGTCAGCGACCTTTTCCAGTTCCAGCGTGGCATGGGTCCCAGGGTAGGTCTCTGCAAGCCAGGCGTGGAGATCCAGCCAAGCCTGTTCCTGACCGGGTCGTGGATCACCTGCGAGAAGCGTAATCGTCCGTATCTGGATGGCCTCGGAAAGATGTTCCGCGCCCCGATCAGCTGAGATCTCAGGCGGGTTCGGCAGCTCCACCTCAAAAAGGTCTTCGATCGGCCCGCCATAGGAGAAAGTGCGTATAAGGATTATAACGACAAGGAGGGGTACGAGCCCGAGAAGGCCAAGAAGAATCGTTCTGATCATATGAGACTAAGCCTAGCGCTTGAGAACCATGTTGAAAATATCATCCATGGCATTGCCATCGCCGTCAGCATCGAGAAGCCCGCCCAACAGACCGAGATCAGGCTGTTTTTGCGAGGCTGCCCGCGATGTGCTTCCTCCCAGCATCGAGCCGAGCAGAGACCCGAGCCCGCCCTTTTGAGCGTTGCCTCCCCCCAACAGTGATCCAGCAAGATCGGCAAGACCGCCTCCGCTCTGCGGTTCTTGCCGCCCGCCGAGCAGAGCCCCAACCATGGCTTCTGCAACACCCGGTTCCTTCGACTGTTTGGAGAGCGATCCCATGGCCATCGCAGCCACAACGGGAAGCATTTTCTTCAGAATTCCGCTGTCGACACCGCTCCGCTCGGAGGCATGGGCGGCAACCTGCCGACTCATCTCCTTCGATCCCAAAAGATGGCTCAGAATGGCGTTGCCATCCTCAACGGTCGACGCCTCGCCAAGGCGTTCCGGGCGATCAATATACTGATCATGGCCGCCCTTATCGAGCGCGCCCAGCAAAGACTGCAATCCGTCAGCACTCGATGCATTTCGCTTCAAACCGCCTGAAATTGCCGGAAGCAGCGCTTGCAGAGCACCGCGCGTCTCACTCTGATCGAGGCCGAATTGCTGGCCGACCTGCTCCATGGCTCCTCCGCCCGCAGCACCGGCAATCATATCGAATAAGTTTGTCCCAGCCATCATACCTCCCTTGATTTCAATCTGTTTTCTTATTGGTTTTGAGCAAGTCTAGTAGAGGATCGCCGCATTGGCCACAGGCCCTTAAAGCGACCCAGCGAAATGCAGAATGGCCATGATCCCGCTAATCAGCATCACCAGCGTTGACCCCAATGCGCCAACCGCTCTCAAAGGGTGCGTGATATTATCCGCCCTCAATCCAATAGGGTGCAGAATCCGGCAAACAATATAAGCGCCACCAAGAGCATGCAGCATTGTCGGCGATGTTCCGTTGATCTCCAGAACACCAATTGCGAGCAGTGTCAGCGCGGCCGTTTCAAGCAGATTACCGTGATGACGCACGCGCACCGCGAGCTCTTTATCGCCACCATCTCCAATCGAAACACCCGATTTCCCGCGATAAAGACCGATGCGTACAGCGAGGATCACTGTAAGGATAATTGTTAGGCCAACATAAAGCCCGGTAATATGAAGTGTCATAGAGCCGCCCTCCAAATGCGCAGGCGGAGCCTATCACGCAGTTGCGCCGTCGTCATTCGGGGGTGATTTCGCTGAGACGCCCCCCCATCCGCACAGGCTCGGCGCGAGTGGCAAGGCCCGTCGCATCATCGGTTTCAACATATATGCCGCATAGCGTTCCCTCTCCTGAGGCTGGCTGGAAGCGCTCGCCGGGAAGCTGGGTCTCAAACCGGCGTATCGAGATCTCCTTCTTCATCCCGATGACGCTGTCATAGTCGCCGCACATCCCGGCATCGGACTGGAAGGCAGTGCCGTTTTCGAGGATCATTGTATCCGCCGTGGGCACATGGGTGTGGCTGCCGACCACAAGGCTCACCCGGCCATCGCAATGGTGCCCCATCGCCATCTTTTCCGATGTTGCCTCGCAATGAAGATCGACGATCACGGCATCCGCGACGGTCCCTATGGGGAAATCGGCCAGTGCTCCGTCCACAGCGATGAACGGATTGGCCATTTGCTGACGCATGAAGACGTTGCCCTGCACCTGGACGACGCCGACGCGGCGGCCATCAGGCGTCGTATATAGCTGGCTGCCTTTGCCCGGCGCATATCCCGGATAGTTCAGCGGCCTGAGCAAACGGTCTTCCCGCTCGATATACGTCATGGCCTCCCGCTGGTCCCAGGCATGGTCCCCGAGCGTGATACAGTCAGCCCCGGCAGCAAAAATGTCATTTGCGATTGCCTCGGTTATACCGAAGCCACCGGCGGCATTCTCGCCATTTACGATGACGAAATCGAGGGCCAGCCGTGCCCTGATGCCCGGCAGATGATCAACTACGGCTTGCCGGCCAGACTTGCCGACAACATCGCCGAAATACGCGAGTTTCATAGAGTCACATAGCACTCGTATGAAGAAAATGAAAAGCGCGCTGGACATCGCCCAGCGCGCTTCTGGTGTTTTGCTGGCTTTCCGAAGCTATTCTGCCGTTGCGCTAAACCCGATGGACGCTTTCGTGATCTGGGTTGGATCTTCAAACAGCGCCGCCGTGACCGGTGTCTCCGGATCGAGCTTCAGAGTAAGAGTGCCGGGCTCGGCGAGGAAGGTGGACAGTGCGCCTGACAGCTCCGTCAGGATCTCTGCGTCAATACCCGCCTGGGCACCCATAAGAGGCAGGAAGCCAACGCCAAGCTGGGCCTGGCCTTTCAGCGATTCAGCGTCCTCACCCATCATCGCCGCAGCAAACTGAAATCCCTTTTCAAGGATCGATTGATCCTCGAATACGAGCTCAAGATCATAAAGCGACAGCGAGGACAGCGCGCCGAGCACCGCTGAAGGGTTTGCATCGGCTGCTTCCAGGAATTCAGGATCACCAAGGTTGGCATAAAAGTCTGAAACGCCTGAAAACTTGCCGCCACCAGATAGTTTAAACCCGTCTTTCAGAGCGATATAGTTGTCTGATGCAGCGGTGGTGATCGTGTCGGCGTCAGGATCCATCATGACGTCCTGGGCCGCTGTCAGTTCCAGCTCTTCAAAACCCAGCTGCTGAAGCTGCCCGGCAAGCTCAGCCCCGGCAGCACCATTCGGATCAGCCGCGAAACTCATTGTGAACGGTGCCGCCACATTGCGCGTCGCCCGCCCCTGATCATCCCGGGTCACAGATGCTTTGACCTCCGGCAAATCAAACTTGACGCCGCCAATGTCGAAATTCAGGTTTTCTAGCTCGACTGTGTCGTAGCCCGGCTCCATCGGATTCTGAGCGGAAAGCTGAGCAAGTGCAGCAGCCATTTCATCCTCGCCGTCGGCGTCCTGAAGCGCGCTTATGAACTTTGTATCAGCCCCGGACATTTTGAGGGAGTCCATCTGGAACGAGAAGTCTACGCCCTCCTCTTCGTCCCGGCCGGATACATTGAAACCCTGCAGGACGGCGGCTTGAAGCGTCTCAGGCCCCATTCCCCGCAATTCGATAGACTGGATTACAGCCTGGCCATTTCCATCCTCATCGTCGCCCGTGGCACTCAGATTGGCGAGACTCAGGCCATCAAAGCTTACTTGCTCGGAATCCGGAAATTCGGCAGGTACACCTGCGCCCATCAGGGAAGCGACCCAGGCCGCAAGCTGCGGTGAAGGATTGGTAAGCTGAAGCGAGCCGACATTCACATCGACATCTTCTTCATCCTCACCATGGTCAACCGAAATGTCATTGAAAGTCATCTGCGAAAAGGTCGGCCCCTCATCGGTCATTTCGAGACCAACCAGCTCCAGCGACGCCGCTTTGATAGGAGTGTCACCCTCTTCTTCGTCCGGCACAGTCATCGTGACATCGGTAAATGACGCGTTTGCGCCATCCATCGTCACGCCACCAAATGTGACCCGGCCATTTGCTCCCTCAACGAGGCTCAAAGCCGTCAAAGCGTCTGCCGCTTGCGCAGCATCCCCGGTGCGCAGGCTGAGGCCTGGCAATTTCACACCGCCACCGCCTACTGACGTTTCCGTAACAGCGACTTCGGTATCGTTTTCAGATCCTCCACCGCAGGCTGTAAGTAAGGCAGCCGCAGCCACAGATCCGACGATCCAGTTCTTCATGTTAAAGTCTCCCCAAGGAATCAGTTAGCCCTAGCTGTGCATAACAAGCCGGGATTGCAATATCATGTTTATCGATAAAGGCAGAAAAATGACCTTTCGTACAGACTGCGGTCGGGAGATTCCCGTGCGGTTTGAGGTCAATCCCCGAGCCAAACGCCTCATTTTAAGGCTCGATCAGAGACGACAGGAGGCGGTTGCCGTGGCTCCATCGGCACGCCAGCTGAAGAATGCCGCGGCTTTTGCCGAGCAGAGACTGGACTGGATTGCCGCCCGGCTTGAGGCAATCCCGGAGGCCCAGCCATTAGAAGAAGGGGCTATTATACCCCTGCGCGGCCAATCTTGCCGGATCACGGGCGAAGGCTCCGGACGGCTTGCCCGGCTCATCGAAAGAGAAGACCGGATCCTCTCACTACCCGGCGCGCCTGAGACCCTGCCCGCGCGGGCGCTCCGATATCTGAGGCGGGAAGCAAAGGCCGACCTGACCCGCTCTGTGGAGCACTATGCGCCCCTGCTCGGGGTCAAATACCGGCGCATTTCGATTAAGGACACACGATCCCGCTGGGGCTCCTGCTCATCCGACGGAAACCTCTCCTTCTCCTGGCGGCTAGTCCTCGCTGAGCCATTTGTCCTCGACTATGTCGCCGCCCACGAAGTTGCCCACCTTCTGGAGATGAACCACTCCCCTGCCTTCTGGGCGCAAGTTGAGAAGATCTATCCCGATTGGAAACAGGCAAGCGCCTGGCTGAAAACCCATGGCAGCGCCCTGCATGCGGTTGGTACATAAGTAGCAGCTCAGACGACGGAGAGACCAAGGCGGCTTCGCTTAAGATGGTAAGCAACAACCCATGTTGGATAGCGGAGACAAATATCCGCCTTAGCAAAAAATAGTCGTGGCCATTTGCGAGACATATATTTGAAACACTTAAGTTGCTTCAGAAACAACATTGAACGTTCCGTCGCTCTCGACGGCTTGAGTTATATGATGGAAGCAGAAAGTTCGTTGCCGCCTGAAACCCCGCAGGAACAATAATGACAAACTCCTTTATAGAAATATTCAATGATCCTGAGCACGCTGAGCAATATGCCGACAATCCGGCGAAATTTATGCCGGGCTATAGAGACGTGCAGCGTATGGCCGGTGTTCTCATCCGTGAGTTTGCACCGCCAAATGCGCATGTTTTGGTTCATGGTGCAGGCGGTGGATTGGAGCTCGAGGCTTTTGCCCGGGAAAATCCCGGATGGACGTTTCTGGGCATCGAACCAGCCAAGCCCATGCTCGATCAGGCGAAGAAGCGGCTGGGCGAGTTCAACGAGCGAGTTGAACTTCACCATGGATATGCTGATGATGCGCCTACAGGTCCCTTCGACGCGGCCACGAGCCTTCTAACACTCCACTTCCTGAACGCCCCCGAACGGCAAAGGACAGTCTCGGAAATTGTTCGCCGGCTGAAGCCCGGTGCCCCCTTTGTGGCAGCACACTGCAGCTTTCCTCAGGATCCTGAACATCGAGAAGCCTGGCTTGTGCGACATCGCGAGTTCGCCATCGCATCCGGCATTGATCCAGAAATGGCGGAGAATGGGCGCAAAACTATCTCGGAAGACATCGACGTGTTTGATCCTGAGGTCGACGAGAAAATCCTGCGAAATGCTGGTCTATCGGACGTCACATTATTCTACACTGCATTCACCTGGCGAGGCTGGTTTGGACGCGCCTTGTAAGCTCAGCCTCGCTTCAGATCAGGTGGCAGGGCCTCATCAGCAAGTTGCGTGAGCGCATCGTCAAGCGAGATCATTTCCTGAGCTTTGGAGCCGAAACGCCGGAGCGCCAGTGTACCTTCCTCAGCCTCTTTCGCGCCTACGACAGCGATGATCGGCACCTTGTTCACAGAGTGCTCACGCACCTTGTAATTGATCTTCTCCGAGCGGAGATCGGTCTCTACGCGCAGCCCTGCCGCTCGCAACTTGCCCGCCGCTTCTTCCGCATAGGCCCCCGCGCTTTCCGAAATTGAAGCAACGACAATCTGCGTCGGCGAGAGCCATAGCGGGAATGCACCGGCAAACTCCTCAATCAGTATGCCAAGGAACCGTTCCATCGATCCAAGGATCGCGCGGTGCAGCATGACCGGACGGTGCTTCGCCCCGTCTTCGGCCGTGTATTCTGCGCCGAGACGTTCGGGCAGCACATAGTCGAGTTGCAGCGTGCCGCATTGCCAGACCCGGCCGATGGCATCTGTCAACTGAAATTCGAGTTTCGGCCCATAGAATGCACCCTCACCCGGCATGATTTCATAGGGCAGCCCAGCGGCTTTGACAGCCTCCTCAAGCCCGGCTTCGGCCAGATCCCATGTCTCATCAGAACCCGCCCGAAGTTCTGGCCGCGTGGACAGCTTCACAGCGATGCCCGTAAATCCGAAATCCTCATAGACGCTCTGCAACAGCGCGCAGAAGGCAATCGATTCCGAGACGATCTGATCTTCGCGGCAGAAAATGTGAGCATCATCCTGCGTGAACTGGCGGACGCGCATAATGCCGTGCAGCGCGCCGTGGGGCTCGTTGCGGTGGCAACAGCCGAACTCGGCAATACGCAGGGGTAGGTCGCGATAGGATTTTTGCCCCGATTTGAAGACCTCGACATGGGCCGGACAGTTCATCGGCTTGATCGCCATGAGCTTCGCATCGGCGGGAATTTTCACCTCACCTTCACCGTCCGGCACAAAATCCGGCACGACGAACATATTCTCGCGGAACTTGCCCCAGTGACCGGATTTCTCCCACTGGCCGGCATCCATCAGCTGGGGTGTCTTAATCTCATTGTATCCTTCATCAGCCAGACGGCGGCGGATATAGGCCTCCAGCTGGAGCCAGATCTGATAGCCCTTCGGGTGCCAAAAGACAGAGCCTGCGGCGGCCTCACCGTCGAGATGGAAAAGGTCAAGCTGCGTTGCGAGCTTTCGGTGGTCCCGTTTTTCAGCCTCTTCGATTTTCCGGAGATGCGCCTTAAGCTCCTTTTCAGAGCCCCAGGCCGTGCCATAGATCCGCTGCAGCATCTCATTCTTGGAATCACCGCGCCAATAGGCACCAGCAAGCTTCATCAGCTTGAAGGCTTTGGGGATCTTGCCCGTTGATGGGATGTGCGGCCCGCGGCAAAGATCGAACCAGTCACCTTGACGATAGATCGTCAGCGGCTCGCCGGGCTTGATAATATCATCGATGATCTGGACTTTGTAATCCTCGCCCATCTGCGTGAATGTGTTGACGGCGCGATCCTTCTCCCAGACCTCGCGCAAGATCGGATAGTCGGCATCGATGATCTCAGCCATCTTCTTTTCAATGGCGGGAAAGTCCTCCGTGGAGAAGGGCTCCTCGCGGGCAAAGTCGTAATAGAAACCATCCTCGATGACGGGGCCAATCGTTACCTGCGTACCGGGGTAAAGCTCCTGCACAGCCTGGGCGAGGGCGTGAGCGCAGGCATGGCGCACCATGAAGAGCACATCCTCATCCTTCGCCGTCAGGATTTCGAGGCGCGCATCTCTTTCCAGCGGGCGGGTCAGATCCCACAGCTCACCGTCAACCTTTGCAGCCATGGCTTTCTTGCCGAGGGAATTGGAGATGCTGGTGGCGACATCATGGGCCGATGCGCCATCGTCATATTCGCGGACAGAGCCGTCAGGGAGCGTTACATTGATCATGGAAACAGGTCTCTAAATAGTTCGAGCAAGCTTTCAAGCGGCTTCGTCGGCTAGCGGGTCACGAGGCCCCCGCCAGTCCCCATAGCGCCAGGGTGCATAAAATGAGACGGCAGGCTTCTCCAAAGGCACCGGATCATGGCCGAAGGAGCCACCTGGCCGGCATCGCAAAACGCGGGCGAGCGTCATCCATCCGCCAGCCCAAACGCCATGGCGAGACACGCATTCGGCACTGAATTCAGAACAGCTCGGTTCGTGGCGGCAGCGTGCCCCAAAGGCGAAAAAGACCGGGCTCAACGTGCGCTTGTAAAGCCATAAAAGGCTATGGGCGATATGATGGCGAATACGGGCCATGGGGTGCGACGGGGTCGAAAGCTCTTGATTGGGATTATAACGATTTGGCGCGCCGCGTCAGCACTTGGCGTTTGCACGCAGCGATTAGGCCAGAGCGGCAGCCATGCGCGCTCCAGCCCGGCGAGTTCGGGTGGTCAGTGTTTTCACAAGGGGCGCATACCTAATCATCGAGTGATATGTAAGCGGAAACGGTGGAAAGGTCTAGGTGGAAGGTGAGGGAGATAAGATCCAGACAGCTTGCGTTGGCGTGCGGACATTAGACAGATCGAACGAGAAATGTGAAATTCGCTCAAAACAGACCTCCTACTTTTCCGACCGAATAGCGGTGTATCATCCGGAAACAGACGTTTGGATACCTCAGTGTTACAATGATCTAAACCTTTAAGAAGGCAGCGCAGCATTATACCGGGCACCATCACAGGAGCTTTCGTAATAGTCGAAACAAGACTGCTCGTAGTCATTACAAACGAATTTTGAATCGGTTTCTGCTATAGCGTATGCAATCAATCTGAAATTGACGGCAGGCTAAGCGGGGGGAAACTCTGGTTATATAGAGAGCCCGTGGACACAAGCTCTACCAAGACTTACACTTGAAATGACCACACAGCCTCTAATGATGGCTTTCATGACAGCTACGCCCCCGAAAGTTGCTCGACAAAAAAATCTATCCCCGCCCTTTCCTGCTCAGCCTAAACTCCTTTCATCCCGTCGCATCAGGGCCGGCCTAGGAACGACCTCAGCCGCGGCGGGCTGCCAGATGAGCTGCCCAGCGATCAGGGTGGCTGTTCGCGTCTCGGCGCAC
>JBCCUK010000005.1:0-145771 GCA_039196965.1 Pseudomonadota bacterium
AAGGAAGCCGCCTCACGCACTATCCCCCATCAGCGCGCGGCTGAGCTGGTTGCGCGCGGGCTCCGGCAGGGCCATGAACGCCTTGATGAAGTCCACGTCGGCAAGGGTCGCTCCGGCGAGCGTCCGGCCAAGGGAGGTATCGACCTCGCCGAGGAACCAGCCGATTGGGGTTTGCAGCGCGTCGGCAATGTCGATCAGGCGGGAAACGGCGAGACGGTTCGTGCCCGCCTCGTATTTCTGAACCTGTTGAAACGTGATCCCGATGCGCGCGCCGAGGGCAGCCTGCGTTAGCTTCAGGTCGCGGCGTCTCTGGCGGACGCGCCGTCCGAGCCACTGGTCGATAGATTGGGGCTTTCTTTTGGATATGGTCATTGCTCTGTCCCTTGTCCGTTAGGTCGGGGACGGCAAAAGCCGGATGTCGCTAAATCCCCCAGATCACTCAAGGGAAGCGCGGCTTTTGGGCCGAAGCCTTGGACAGGACCGCACCATCCGGCCCAAGAAGCCGGAAGGCATGGAAATCCTGTCACGCGCCGCGAAGCCGTGTGATCTGAATAGAAAGGGGTTTAGCGATCCCCGCGCCGGTGCACCGGCATTCCCGCATATCGTCAGATTTCGCGAGACCGGGCAAGGAGTTTGTGATTGACCCCCCTGTCATCCCGGCCAAGCCTGGAGGGCGCAGAGCCGGGACCTAGTAATTGAAGCGCGGTTCTGCAATTTTCTAGGTCCCGGATATGTACGCATGCGCGAACATTCCGGGATGCCAAAAGGTAAGGGCTCTATCCCCCCTAAAACTCTCAACATGAACGGGGACTCTCAGCGCGCCGAATCTGGGAGTCTCAACAGAGGAGCCTATCCCCGCTCTATCCCCCTATCTGTCCCCCGTGAAAAACCGATTTGACGCGACCTAGGGTTATGGGGGTAGAAAGCGGGAAACTCCCCAACAGAATAGACGCGAATAATGACCTCCCCGGACAAGCTGTTAAAAGACCAACCCCTTGAAAAACCTGAAGAGATGCCGTCCGAAGGCGGGCCGCTGGCGGCCTATGGCGGCAAGCGTCCGCCCGCGCCGGACTGGTTCGATCAGGCCGTTTCCGCGCCCTATGAAACCGGCCATGTGGATGTGGGCGGCACGGCGATACACTATCAGCGCTGGGGAGAGGCAAGCGCCCGCGGGCTGCTCCTTGTCCATGGCAATGGGGCCCATGCCCATTGGTGGGATTTTGTTGCCCCGTACTTCTCGAAGACTTACAATGTGGTGGCGCTGACCCTCGGCGGCATGGGCGACAGTGGCCGGCGGGATGACTATACGCTCGACACGTTTTCCGACGAGCAGCTCGCCGTGATGGAGGCGACGGGCATGTTCGCCCATGACCGTAAACCGATCATCGTCGCGCACTCCTTTGGCGGCTTTATCACAATGAATACAGGCGCAAAGCATGGCGCGCGCCTCGGCGGGACGGTGATTGTCGACAGTCCGGTCAATCCACCGGAGCGTCAGTTTGCCGGGCCGCCGCGCACCGGCCGGCCGAACCGGGTCTATGCTTCGCTGGAGGCGGCTCTGGCGCGGTTTCGCCTCGCGCCGCCGCAGGCTTGTGAGAACCATTATGCCATGGACTACATCGCCCGCCACAGCCTGATGGAGGTGACCGATGAGGCAGGGGACGCCGGGTGGACATGGAAGTTCGATCCGGCGATCTGGCGGCGGTTTTCCTCCGAGTTCGAGCCGGGCGAAATGCTGAAGGCGACGGCGTGCCGGATCGCGATCATACGGGGGGAGGAGAGCGCGCTGATGACCGATGATGTGGGCGATTATATGCAGGCGCTTTTGGGCCATCAGGTGCCCTATGTGTCGATCCCCCATGCGCGCCACCATGTCATGCTGGACCAGCCGCTCGCCTTTGTGGCGGCGCTGCGCATGCTGCTGGCGGAATGGGACCATTCCTCGCCGCATCGGCTGGCTTGAGCCGCGTTTTTTCGGTGGGGAATTGTAGCTTCCGGGTAAATGGCGGTGAGGTAAATTTCCGTAATGGATTTAAGGGGATGTTACGCGTGATCGCTTAAGTTACCGCTGGCGGATTACAGGCGGTGAAGCGATGTATGGTCTTTTAAAGTCATTTGTGGCGGACAGGCGGGGGAATGTGGCGCTTATCTTTGCCATTGTCATCCTGCCGCTCCTGTTTCTCACCGGTTATGCCATCGATCTGCGCAACGCCAGCAACCTCCAATCTGCGCTCCAGGATGTCCTCGATGCCGCCAGCCTCGCTGGTGGGCGGGCGTTGCAGGAAGGCGATAATGATGAAGAGATTGAAGCGACGGTCGCGGCATTTGTAAACGGTTTCGTTGATCAGAATTCGCACCGTATGGTTTGCGGCGATACATCGATCAATGTGGTTCGTGCGGAAACGCGAATCGATACGAGGCTGGACTGTAATGTCACAGCCAATCTGTCCCACATTATGGGGATCGACCAGATTGCTGTCGCCGCTGACAGTGAGGCAAGGTTCGATCTTCAAAGTGTTGACGTTGCTTTCGTTCTCGATGTGTCATCGTCAATGAATGATGATCGGCTGGAAGCCCTGAGAGATGCAGCGACGTCCGCTGTGCAACTGCTGCTACCGAGTACGCCGGCAGCTACATCGGAACTGCGCATCGCCTTCGCGCCCTATAGTCACGTGGTCAATGCCGGTTCGTATTTCGAAGACCTGACCAATGAAGATGAGGCAAGGACATATTCGCGCGAAGTGCTGGACGATGGCCAGACCTGTTCCGGTGTATCGGACTGCCTCGACGAGCTTCAGTCGGAAGGTCTCGAAACTGTGAACGCACCCTTCACCGGCACATGTGTCTGGGAACGGGGTGGATCAGATGCAGCAACCGATGCGGCCCCTGGCAACAATCGATATCTAAATACTGGAAATCCTGTCTGGTTCTTTGACGCGAACGATCAGGAAAAGGCAAAAGGCCTCGCTGGGAATACAACAATGGCACCCGGCGGATTTTTCAGCATAGCGAGCGGGACGGCCCTTAATATGCGCTATGCCAATTGCCAGTCCTCGACAATTCTTCCGCTTACTGATGATCAATCGGACGCAATTGACTACGTGGAGTCCCTGACGGACCGGGGCCGCGGTACCAATGGCGCGCTTGGTCTCGCCATGGGGTGGTACCTTATCTCTGACAAATGGCGGAGTGTCTGGCCGATTGGCTCAAAGCCGCAAAATGATGGAGCCGGGGTGAGTAAATATATAATACTCATGACGGACGGCATCTTTGACGATTGGCGCCTTGATACGGCGACCTACGGCGATCAGGCCACTCAAGCGCTCACCATATGTGATGCGTTGAAAGCCGACGGTGTTACTATCTTCACCGTGTCCTTTCAGGCCCCAGCTGCTGCCACGACGTTGCTCAGACAGTGCGCGACATCTTCCGGAACAGCTTTTGTTTCAGGCGATGCCATGGAGTTGGAGGAAAACTTCAGCGAAATTGCGCGGCGGATACGGCCGCTCCGTATCAGCCGCTAAGTCCGGTTCCTACTGGAGCGTCTTCTCCAGAAAATCGGCCTGCCTCCGAAAATAAAAGAGCCTGTTGCTCATTTTGCGCCAGCCATGGCCTTCGTCCGGGATACGGATAAATGGCGCATCTATACCATTCGATCGCAGCGCCCGAACCATGGTTTCGGTTTCGGCAATGTCGATGCGTGGATCCATGACACCATGGGAGTAGAGCACGGGTACTTTTATCTGGTCTGCGAGACGGATGGGTGAGTTTTCGGTGTAATAGTCGATCCACTTCTCTTCGCGGATGTCGCCATATTCAATCCGGTCGGAGGCTTTCAGCGCTGGCGAAGCAACCTGCAGGGCCGTGACCCAATCGGCAACGCCGAACAGGCTTACTCCAGCCTTGAACGCGTCTGGATAAAGCGCCAGAACGGCATTCACCATATAGCCGCCATAGCTGCCGCCCATGACCGCAGCGTTATCGACATCGACGCGACCGTCGGTGCGAAGTCCGTCCAGCAAGTCCGCGAGATCACGAACGCTGTCGCGTCGGTTCTCCCTGTCATCAAGCGTGACATAGGTGCGGCCGAAGCCGGTAGATCCGCGAACGTTCGGTTCAAACACGGCGAGCCCGCGGTCGACATGATATTGGACAACCGGATCGAAAGTCGCCATCGATTGACCGGTCGGCCCGCCATGGACCTGGAAAATCACTGGAGGCAGATCGTCGCTTTTGCGGGAGCCATTGTCAGGCAGGTACAAAAGCCCTTGCAGTTCTACGCCGTCGCGCGCGGCAATCCTAATGCTCTCTGGACGGATAAGACGGTCGGGATCCAGCCCCGCATAGTTGGATTTGAAAACGTGTTCGGTCTCTCCGTTTTCCAGATCCCAGAGATAAATATCACCGGGGGTCTTCCAGCCATTCACCCCAATGGCGACCCGACTGGATGAGGTGCTGCAGCTTATATTGAACACGCCCTCGGGCAGCGATGGCACCTCGGGCGATGCACCGCCGGTTATGTCGACGATCTTTATCTCGAAGAACCCATCGACATTGACGGAATAAATGAGATATCGACCGTTCTCTCCGCAGAGGTTTACATCGACGACGTCCCGGCTTTCGCCAATAGCGTCAGTACTTGTGCTGACTTGAACATCGCTGATCTCCGAACCGTTCGCCGTATCTAAACTGTAAACCTGGAGCGCTGAAAACTCTCTGTCCCTATTTGTGCTGAAATAGAAACTGGAGCTGTCGGTCGTCCAGGCGAACCCGCCATCGGAGTGATTTGCGCGCGGCGATGGTTTGGACAGAGTCTCCAATTCACCGGTTGAAAGATCAAGAAGAAAGAGATTGTCGGAATCCTCTCCGACGGTTTCTGTAACGATCAGTTTGGTGCCGTCCGGCGAAAGGGACCTGGCAAAGTATCCGAAGGTTCCTTCAAGAACTCTTTGCGCGTCTCCAGTGTTTAGGTTGGCCGTGTAGATATCAAAGTCGATGCCATTTCGTTCCGTTGAGGCAAATGCCGCCGTTTCTCCGTCAGCTGCTATATCGCCGAATGCGCGGAACCCGTTTTCCGACGATGGCAGAAGGAGCTTTTCACCTGACCCATCGGCCTTGATCCGATAATAAGCTTCCCGCTCATTGCCATCATTGTCCGAGCCATAGACCAGCGAGGTCGAGTCAGGGGTCCAGCGGAAGAATGTGACGCCATTTCCGAAGGTGAGCTGGCGGGTTTCGCCTGTATCTACATGCCTTGTCCAAATCTGGGGAACGCCGGTCAGATTTGTGTAATAGGCGATATGATTGCCATCGGGCGACAGAAGGGGCCCACTTGCCCCGCGGGCCAACAGGTACCGACCAATATCTGCAGGGTCTTCCCCGGCGAGGCCGACAGTCATGGCCTCCGCTGTCGGCGCTATGTATTCCAGCGCTTCTTCTGATGATTGGCTCGGCTCGGCGTTCGCGTCTGCCTCCGAAACGGTACCAACATTGTCAGTGGCTGTCGTATCGTCTTCCGGGACAAGGTTTAATGTTGTGCACCCCACGAGTAGAATGGAAGCTGCCACCGGTTGGAACAAATTGCGCATCACATGTCTCCTAGTCTTTTGCGCAGATTACATCGCCGTGGCGGCACTTCAATATGAGGCAGCGAGCTGAACGCGTTTTTCAGCTCTTTGATCAATTCATGACAACAAATACAAAGCGGCTCCCCACCGAAGTGGAGAGCCGCCAGTCCAGAGCGTATCGCCCTGGTCCCCCAATGTGCCCCTCAGAGAGGTCTAGCTGTTCGTATCCGTATCGAACGATGCGGTGGATGGACCATTATTCGCCACGGTGCAGCACCGCAGACGCATTTCCAGAACGCGGTCATGGAAGCGGCATTTTTCGTCATCTATTTCACGCAGAATGGATGGGCCGCCAGCGCGGAACGTATAACGGGTCTGCGTGCAACTCATCAGTTTGAGATTTGCCGGGCAGGAGCCGATATTCGTCTGATTGATTGTGTGAGTTTCGCAGTAGAGATCATCAACGGAGTTCAACGCGGCCGATGCCATGCTCATGGCCTGATCGGCTGTTGACTGTGCATTTGCTGCGGAGCTGGTCGCGCTTTCGGCGATTTGCCGTGCTTCCGACAGTTTCAGGTCGGTATCTGCAAGGGCCGTTTTCGTGCCATTGATTTCGACGTTGAGCTGGCAAACAGCTTTGTCGGCGTTGTCGGCATTCGCGCAATAGTCTGCAACGGTTTGTCCATTGCGGAGACGTGTTTCACAACCCGCAAGTGCTATTGCCAGGCCACCCACAGCCATAAAAGTTGAAATTCGCATCGGTTCTCGAGCCTTTTCCGTCTGTATTTGGCCGGACGGTACAGGTCCGGCGACCCACGCGTCAATGCACCTCGCGTGCCAGACGAGTCGCCTTAATTCGCCTTATTTCAAGGGGCCTATTTGATCAGACGGGTTTCCGGAAATGCAGCCCGCCAGCCGAACCAGAATGCGCGGTGGTAGGGCAGGCGGGGAAGGGCCGTTTCACCCGCCGTAGCGAGTTCCGATTCTGACAAGGTCCAGGACCGTCCGCGATCATCGATTACGGTTCGATCTCTATCATAGGACACGAATGTAGTGCCGTTCGGATCATATACGCGATTGGCACCTGTCTTGTCGGTTAAGACGACAAGATCCTGCGGTCCAACCCGGTCATAGAAAATAGGATTGTCGATGAGGAAGTCGGTGTCGATGGCAAGCTGTTGACCCGGCGCACCGGCGAAACGCAGGGCGAGGATTTCCTGCTTGTTCTTAAGGCGATCATCCTGGAAGGGCGTGTTGAACATCGGCTGATCAGTCGAAAAGTAGTCATTATAGGCAATGCCCTCGCCATAGTCGCGGCGGTGGCCTGTGCTGAGCGAGAGGACCTGCGTGTTCGGATGGCGGCGTTTCCACTCTCCCCAAGTGGTCGTCACAACGGAGAGATGCTCAAGGGCGATACCCTTGCCCACAAGGGGACCGATGACCGGCTCTCCCGTAAGTGTGTTCCACAGGGACTGGGTGGCTGCATCATACATGAGCTTGTTTGAACGATAGAGGAAGCCTGAGGTGCCAAGCGCGTGCTTGGTGCCATCGAATGTTGTCTTGTATGGAATGACCGTGCCGCAAAGCGTGCAATAAACCCCGGCAATATCTACGCCGCCCACAGTGTCGACGAACATTTCGTGCCATGCCAGAATGCGTTTTGGGTAAGCGCGTGCATCGCCATTGATTTCGATGCCAAAGACAATGTTGTCGTCGGCAAGATAGTCTGCCTCCGATGCCGCGATCATGTCTGGCTCGCGCAGAGGTGGGATCCCGTCCTGCAGCACGCCGCCCCATCTTACTTCATCAAGTCGGATGCGGGCCGTGTCCTGGCGATCTTCGAAATAGGTCTCAAAGCGCGGGTCTATATTGCGGTAGAGATTTGCTTTGAAGTTTCCATAGTCAACGGTCTGCGCTGACGGCTCGTTCCACCACCAGCGATACCAATCATTTAGACCTCGCCCGAGATCCTGTCCTGTCCGGCGGCGGAGCGTCCTAAAGGTGAGACGTTCGGTTTCACCGCTAGCGGCATATCTGGAAAGCTCCAGAAGGAAAGGAATGTAGGCGGTGTGCCACGTGGCATTGATTTCTTTGAATGTTGCCTGGATGTCGGATCTATTCGAAGCCCGCAAAAGCTCCGAAAATGTTTCTTGCGACAGTGCTGTGGAGACGTCTGAGGTTTCAGATGCGGCATCGCTCTCTAGTATTGTCGGCGCAGCCGCCGACGATAGCACTGATGCCGCTCCCAGCATTGCTGCGATCAAACCTGTTCCTACCCAGAGTGTAAGTCTTCGGCCGATCATTCGCGAAACCTCCAGCAATCTATCGTCGGACCCGAAGATTAAACCCGGCCCGCTGCCTGTTCGAGTGACATTGACTTCACGTTTGGGCGACCGCTTTGTGTGCCTGTCGCGTGGAGGAGGGTGGCCATGTTTACCGCATTACAGGATCTGTCGACGTCTTTGGCTGTATTGCTCCTTGGTATGGCGATCGGAGCAGGCTGGATATGCACAATGGCTGCACCGAACGCGTTCTTTGACGATCTTGGTGGACAGTCCGCGAATGCCCAGGTCCGGCGGCTGCTATTGGCTGGGTCGACCCCGATTGCGGGCATGTTGCTTGGCGGGGCGGCTGCATCGATTCTCACCGGTGCCTATGTTGCAGGAGCGCTCGCTCTCGTGGCTGCTTGTGGTTTCTTTTCCAATCGCTGGATTCTCGCGTCGCTTAAGACGGGAGATACGAAAGCTGGTACACAGCGCCAGAAGTCCAGCCAGCGCGCGGTCGCGGTCGGTCTGTCCATGGTGTTTCTACTGGTCGCCGTGATCTCGGTCGTTCTGCTGCTTTTCGGGGTTTGACCGAAGATATCAGGCAGCGCGGTCCCAGGCGGTGGCGCGAAAGGGTTCGGGAACCAGCCAAATGGCCTTGTTCTCGTGCAGATAGAAAAGGTTCTCGCTGGATTCTTCGGCGGCCGATTTTGCCATCTCACCTGCTGTCTTGCGGTTCAGAAGCAGCATGGCCGACGTAGCTGCCGTGCATGGAATGAATAGCCACCAGGCGAATTTCGCCGCGCTGAAGACGCCAACGAGTATTATCGCATAGGCAAATGTATCCAGAATGCGGATCAGGAAGGGCTTCCACCAGCCGAAAGTTTCGAGCAAGTGCGGATCCCGGTGCAAGGCCTCGGCATCGATGGCGAATGTCTGTGTTTCGTTCGGATGATATAACACCGCACGCTTTGGCAAACCGTCCTCATACGGGTTTGGAACAAGCTTCAAGAACATTTTTTGCACCTCTTCCCCCAAGATGAAAGGGTGACATGTTCAGGTAAATTTGTATCAAGCCGCAGCCGGAAAATTCCGGCTCGTGCGTTTGCAATCTGTTAATATCTCAAGCAGGCAAACGGTGCCCACCGATCATTGAGCAACCCAGCCCCCATCCACTTGCATCATGGTACCATTCACCTGATCGGCATCTGGCGACACGAGGAACGCGGCCATTCCAGCAACCTGTTCAGATGTGACGAACTCTTTGGTCGGCTGGGCTGCCAGAAGCACGTCTCGCTTGACTTCATCTTCGCTCATATTGCGGGACGCGGCAGTATCAGCGATCTGGCCCTCAACAAGTGGCGTATAGACATAGCCTGGGCAGATCGCGTTGCAGCGGACACCATGCTCTGCGCCTTCAAGCGCGACAGTTTTCGTGAGACCGGCAATGCCATGCTTCGCGGCGACATAGGCCGATTTGTAAGGTGAAGCGACGAGGGCGTGGGCAGAAGCTGTATTGATGATGCGTCCCCAACCCCGCTCTTTCATATGCGGCATGGAAAGCCGAATGGTGTGAAACGCGGCCGTCAGGTTCAAGCTGATGATCAGGTCCCACCGCTCTGGCGGGAACTCTTCAATGGGTGAAACATGCTGTATTCCGGCATTGTTTACGAGGATATCGACGCCGCCAAAATCGGCCGCGACATACTCCATCATCTCTTCTATAGCGGCCCGTTTGCTGAGATCGGCACCGGAGAACCCGACTTTTACGCCGTGCTCTTTTTCGAGACCTGACCGCAAAGCCTCGATTTCGTCGGTGTCTCCGAACCCCGAAAGAACAACGTTAGCGCCGTCGGTTGCAAAACGTTCGGCAATTGCTTTGCCAATACCACTGGTTGAACCCGTTACAAGCGCTGTTTTCGATGCTGTCATATGTCATCTCCGAAAGGGTGGAATCAGATGAGGATTTGGTGTTGTTATGCCGCCTTAAACAAACATATTTGTGTCGCTTATCAGATAGGGTGCCTTGAATGAACACAGCTATTGAAGGGTTTGTTTCGGGATTTCCTCATTTCCTTGTGATGACGGCGGCGGCAGGTGTGCTGCTGATCTTGGCGAGCACGATCTATATTCTGCTTACGCCCTGGAAGGAACTCGCGCTTGTCAAAGGGGGGAACGGTGCTGCCGGACTCGCACTTGCTGGCGCAATTGTCGGGCTCGCTATTCCGCTTGCGTCTTGCCTTGCATCCAGCATTGGACTGTTTGATCTTAGTATCTGGTCGGTCGTTGCCCTTCTGTTGCAATTGATCACCTACCGGATTGTTGATTTACTGCTTTCGGGACTGCCGGATCGGCTCAAAGATGACGAAGCCGGGGCGGCTATTGTTCTGATCGCAGCCAAACTATCGGCGGCAATGCTATTGGCAGCCGGTCTTTGGGACCCCAATTTAGGAAGGTTCTGACTTTTTCCTTGCGGTGAATGAAGAGGCACCACTCATTGCGCACACTTGATCTGCTGGCATATCTTTCGGTCCTGGGAATGACCGTCCTCCTGCTGTTTTCAGCGGGAACCCGCGATGCGGATGCGCCGCCAGCACCACCAAACGCGCTGGAAGAAGTTGGCATTGCGCTCGCCCCACCATCGCCTTTCGATGAACAGGTTCTTATTCAGGTGGCGAGGCCGCAGGACGGTGTAGGCACGGCCTTTTCGATCAACTCTGAAGGTTACTGGCTGACAGCGCGCCATGTTGTTGAAGGGTGCGAGCATGTTGGTCTTTTTGTACGCCCCGGAAACTACGTGCCTGCAAGAAGTGTCGAGATTAATCCGCGTTACGACCTCGCTCTGTTGAAAACAGATTATGCGCCAAACCCGGTCACGATGAGCCTCGATAGTGTCCTAAGGGTTGGGACAGAAGGGTATCATGTCGGTTTCCCGCAGGGAAAACCGGGCGAGGCCGTTGCTCAACTGCACTCTCGGTCGAGCCTCATCAGCAGTGGTGAGCGGCAGGGCCGGGAGCCCGTATTGGCCTGGTCGGAGCTTGGAAGGACCCGCGGTCTTGAGGGATCGCTCGGAGGTCTTTCTGGAGGACCAGTTTATGATCGCAGGGGCATCGTACGCGGCGTCATTCTGGCAGAGAGTCCAAGGCGCGGCCGGATTTATACAGCCGCTCCCAGCATCATCAAGGAATTCCTGAACGAGAATGGCGTGGAGTACGGCAGCAACACAGCCGTCGACTTCAACTTGCAGGACTATGGCGAGAAGGCAGATGGCATCCGGCGGTCCGGGCAAGTCGTCAAAGTTGCCTGTCGGGTGAGGAGTTGAATTTCTCGGATAGGGTTATTGTCGGCACTGCAAGGCATGGCCCGCTCTGCGTTGGCATAGATCCCCATGCGGGCCGAATTCCGGATCTGTTTGGCGGTGACACTCCGGGGGGGATTGCAGCTTGGGGCGAAGCGATAATTGAAATCGCTGCTGATAAGGTTGCTGCGATAAAGCCTCAGGTCGGGCTGTTTGAGCGTCACGGGCCAGAGGGCGTGGCGGCCTTGCAGCGCGTCTGCCGGGCTGGCCGCGAAGCTGGCCTGCTTGTCATTGCCGATGCAAAGCGAGGGGATATTGGCTCCACGGCAGAAGGGTATGCCGCCGCTTACCTTGAACCGGGTGCGCCCTTTGAGGCAGATGCTCTAACCGTGAACCCGTATATGGGCATGGATACTCTGTCACCTTTTGTCGATCGCGCCGCAGCCCATGGAAAAGGGGTTGTTGTCTTGGCCCGCACGTCAAATCCAGGCTCGGCTGATTTCCAGTCGAAGGACATAGACGGGCAACCTCTTTATGCCCGAGTGGTTCAAGCGCTTGAGCCCATGATCAAGCGGCTGGAAGGGGCGGAAGGATGGTCCAGCCTGATGCTGGTGACGGGTGCAACTGGGCCAGATGAAGCGCGGTCGCTTCGCCGCCTCGCACCTGAAGCTCTTTTCCTTGTGCCGGGCTATGGAGCACAGGGCGCTGGTGCGGCGGATGCCGTTGCTGGCTTTGTGAACGGAAAGGGGGGCTTGGTGAATGCCTCACGTTCGGTTACTTTTCCTGAAGCGGCAACGAGGTCCGGGGACATTACGGGCTGGCAGAACGCGATAGAGGGGGCGATGATAGCTGCGCAGACGGAGCTTAAGCAGGCGCTCGGTGAGCTTGGAAAGAGGACACTGTAAACATATTTTTCATGTGAGCGATCTGGCGACTTTTTCGCGACAGTGATATTTTGAACGAATGCATATAGTCATTGCCATAGTGACAGCCATTGGCGTTATCGCTGCCTGGTACTACCGCATCAAAATGATCGGCGGTGCGGCGCGCGATATTGGCAAGGCGGCTCAACGCGTTGCGAATGCGCCGCGTAAATTCGCCTTCATGCGACGGGGGAGGCAGGTCGGCCTGAAGGGTGTTGAAGACCCAAGAGAGGCGGCCACGATCCTTATGGTGCTTGTGGCGGGTGGTCAGGGCGGCCGGGAACTCACCGATCCCCAACGGGATGTGATACTCGATGAAGTCGCTGATCATTTTGAACTGGATAACGAAGAATCCGAAACGCTTGTCGTCCATGCGCAATGGATGGTCCGTGATGTCGAAGTTCCTGCAGGTGTCGGTGAGCGCATGGCGCGTGTTGTCATTACAACGCCGGGCATAGGGCCAAAGGAACTGGTCGATCTTGACGAAATGCTGGTCGCCGTCTCCGAGGCCGATGGCACAGCTGGGGCGGAGGGGCTGAAAATGCTCCAGATCTTCCGCGATCAGGCCGGACTGCGCGCCTGAACAATATGGTAATCGATGGTGCCGCTAAACGCTCCTACAAGCGGAAGGTACGCGCGGAGCTTTGGTCCAACTTCTCCGTTGTTCGTCACCGCAACTTTGACGGCATGCTTGTGACGTCAAAAAACTCAGGCACCCACTGGATAAAATACATGCTCGCGACGGCGCTTGCCGAAGACAATGATATTCCACCTCCTGAGTATTTTTCCGAGGATGCCGTCAGACCCTATATAGGGTGGCCGAAAGACCAGCCTGTTTTTCCATCTCTTCCAAGGCTCGCTTTCAGTCATACAATACCCCACCGGTTGATGGACTGGCGAAGGTTGAGACAGCTTATCGGCTTTCCCAATTATGTGCTGGCTGTACGGCACCCTATGGCCATCCTTGCCAGCCACTATGCGAAATGGGCGCATCAGTTAAACGTTGATTGGTTGACCTTTCTTGAGGGCGATCCGTCAGGTGAGCGCTATAGATGCGACATCTACTGGCTTGCGCGTTTCTGGAATCGTTGGGGGGATATTGTTGCTGCGGACGGTTCCCGTTACCTGATCGTGCGTTACGAGGAAGCACTTCTCAATCCCGAGACTTCGCTCAGATCGGTTTCAGACCATTGGCAGTTGGGCCTTAGCGACGGGGCCATAGCAGTTGCGCTCCGAGCAGGAACGAAAGATGCCATGGCCGACAAGATCGATCCAGAAGCTGAGCGGAACGTTCTTCAGAACCGGAAGGAGGCCTTGGCAGAGCAGTTCAAGGGCGAAGCGCTGGACCTATACCGTGCAAGGGTTGCATCACTGTTTCGCCACGACCTTGGCTACGATTTGTTGTCCGTTCCCGCTTCGCGACGTGCCGCTGGTTAGCCGCCGAGCAACAATTCATCTAGATCGACATCGATCTCCAACCGTTCGGCAAGATGATCCGTAAGCCGGCTGGCCATGAAGCGCTGCGTATCGGCGCTTGGATGCCAGTTGCAACCATAGCGCTGCCCGAATTCTGTATTGGTGAATTCAATAAAGCTCACCCGGTTGTCACCTGCTGCCTTACGATTCGCCACCACATCCAGTACCGCTGATTTACCAGCTTCGTAGCGATCGCCATGGCCCATAGGACCCCAGCTTGCGACAATTTCAGCATTCGGATGATCCATGCGAATGTCCGTCAGCAGGTTATCATAGGCGATCTTGAAATCGGGCTGAATGTCTTCCTGCGCTACATCCATGGAGCCGACTTGTACAATTACAGCATCCATTTCGCCGAGCGCGCTATGGGCTCCCTCAGCCATAGTGTTTTTGTAAAGCTCAACCATGGTTGGTGCAGTATCATTATTCCAGTTTTTCGTCAGCCCACGGCCGGACCTTGCAATTACTGCTGCATCTGCTTTCAGGTCTGTAGCGCTTAAAACGGCGAAGCTCAGATTTGCGTTCTGGGTCTCTCGGTCATACTTGCAGAATTGGTTTTCACCCTCGACGCCATAGCCTGTCGCGACATCGTCGCCCAGGACAAGAAACTGTAACTCCGAACGACCGGGGGCGGAAATCACCCCGTCATCTGTTGAGAACCCTTCGAAGACGATAGGGCGGTAAGGGCGTTCCGTTCGTATGCGGATGCTTACATCATATGTTCCCGGCATTGCGTCGATGAGCCTATAGGTGACGCGGCCCTCGGTAAGCTGCACGGTTTTCTGAACGTCATTGATTTGAATATCGAGATAGGTATCAGGAGCGCCGTCGATTGTTGCAAGCAATTGGCTACCCTCAAACTGAGTAGCGACGCCGCTGCCCGGCCAACCGAGAAGCACATTTCCGCTCGTAATCGCATCGGGCATTCCGAGGATTTTGTAGTCGAGATCGGAAGCAAGGCGCACCTGCTCTCCGCTTGTCGAGCTGATATCAGTGATTGATATCGAAGCTTCACCATCTGGTGCTTCGGCAACCGATGTGCCGGTTGCACAAGCGCAGAGGAGCATCGCTCCGATTGCAGCTGAGTAGAAAAGTGTTCGCTTTTGCATGGCGCGACCCTCCAAACGGGCCGCAACCTGTCTTGCCTGGCCCGGACAGACTAATTCTTTCCTTCACCAAGCACCCATGAAAATGGCCGAATTTCGACCGTTTCAAAAAGTCCGGCTCGAGCATACGGGTCTTCCTTGGCCCAGTTTCGAACCGCCTCCAGGTTTTCCATCTCCACAACAAAGACGGAGCCGGCAAAGGTCTTCCCGTCATCTGCAAATACCGGGCCAGCCATGAGAATATGCTCGGCGGATGCGCGCGCCCAGTCGAGGTGTTCTGGTCGGTTCGCCATACGCAATTCGAGGGCATCTGCCTTGTCTCGCGCATTAATCAAAAACGTCGCCATGGGTTAGATTTCTCCTTTGAATGGGCGCTCAAGCAAAGATGTGATTGCGCGTTCAACGGTCAAATTGCCCTTAAGAATATCGTATACGGACTGACTGATTGGCATATCAATCGAATACTGATTGGCGAGTTGCACAATTGCGGACGCCGTTGCCGCACCTTCAACAACACTGGTCTGTGATGAGAGCAATTCGGGCGCACTGGCTCCTTTTCCGAGAGCAAGGCCAAAGCTCATATTCCTTGATTGCGTTGATGAGCAGGTCAGAACGAGGTCGCCAAGACCGCTCAGTCCGGAAAGTGTTGTCTCCTGCGCACCCATGGCTAGAGCCAAGCGTCGCATTTCGGCAAAGCCGCGGGACAGTAGAGCCGCATGTGCAGAACGGCCAAGCTCCAGTCCCTCAACGATTCCGCATGAAATGGCGAGAACGTTCTTAAGTGCGCCCCCGATCTGGGCACCGATGACGTCATCCGTCCAGTAGGGTCGAAATGAGGGCTGGCCAATGGCTTTCGTCAGAGCCTGCCCGAGTTCCTCATCCTCGCAGGCGAGTGTCACAGCCGTCGGCAGTCCCCTCGCAACATCTTCCGCGAACGATGGACCGGAGAGCACGGCGGGAACGGCTGTCGGAATCGCCTCGCCGACAACATCGGTCATGAATTGCAGCGACGCTTGTTCAATTCCTTTTGCACAAACCAATATCGGTTTGTCGGAGTCTATATATGGCGCAGCTCGTTGCAGAATATCGCGGGTCTTCTGTGCCGGTACGACAGACAGAATGGCGTCGTTCTCCGCGAGAATGGCGGGATTTGTATCCGCCCTGATCGCAGGGAGATCGATATCCGGGAGATAGGTCGGGTTGCCGCTTCCCGAAGATAGAGCATTTGCGATCGATTCGTCCCGACCCCACATGGAAACGGTCAAACCCGCTCGATGAAGAGCGACAGCCAGCGCTGTGCCCCAGGATCCGGTGCCAATAATTGCAAAGCGGGTGAAACTGTTCATTGGCATTTATGTTGCGTTGCTGCGCTGAAGAATTTATAAATCATTCAAAAGTTTTTGAATCGAGAGTTTTGGGATGGATGAACAGGAACAGACGCGCACAAAAATACTAGAAGCCGCGTATGATCGGTTTATGCACTATGGCTACTCGAAGACAACCATGTCTGAAGTCGCACGCGACTGCGAGATGTCGGCGGGCAATATTTATCGCTTCTTTTCATCCAAACTGGATATCGCAGAGGCGATGGCAGAAAAATTCAATAATGAGCGCTATATCGATTTCGAAGCGATAGCCAACAAGTCCACACCTTCGATAGACCGGTTCTACGAGTTTTTCTTCTTTGCGCTCGAAGAGACTTATTCTGCTATCGAGGAAGAGGCGAAGATTCTCGAAATCGCGGAGATTCTCCGACTAGAACGCCCGGAATTCTTCAATGAACATCTGGCTAAAGAGCGGGTATTCCTTGTGAAAATGATCGAGGATGGAATTGCCGAGGGCGTATTCCGCAAAATTGCAAATCCGACCAGAACGGCAGAAATGCTGCAGGCTGCGTTGATGAAATTCCGTTTTCCACAGGCCTACTCCAAACTGAAACTCGATATGCTGAGATATGAATTGGAGGGTGTTCTACAATTGCTTCTTGCCGGCCTTTCGGTCGGCGCGAAAGAGCCTGTAATGGTAAACGCTGAATAATTTTCATTTTGTTCATTGATAATTATTTTTTGATGCCTACATAGATCCTGTAGCCGGCAAAAATGGCTGCCAAGAAACAAGGATCGACACCATGAACACCTATTCGCACCGCCAAACGAAATCCGCATTCACAACTGTTCTCGCCGTTGTGCCCGCTGCCGCCAGCGTCTTCGCAGGCACAGTTGCCATGTTTGCATTCGTTGTCTGAGGCGCTCTTCTCAGGAGACGCTTAGGCCTTCACACCGCGTTTACCGGAGCCATATGCCGGATCGTGAACCGCGCGTGCTTCATCCAGAGGCCAGCGCGGTTTTGCTTTGGCACTAAGATCACTCGCCATGCCTGAACGGAACCGCTCCGCACCGGCAAGGGCTATCATTGCGGCATTGTCGGTACAGTGTCGAAGCGGGGGCACAATTAGCCGCGCATCACAAGCTTCCGCAACGTCCTGTATCCGCCCGTGGATTACTTTGTTCGCAGCAACCCCACCTGCCACCACAACCCTTTTCTCAGCGTCGGCGGATTTGAACAGAGTTAATGCCCGCCGCGTCTTTTCAGCAAGAATATCAGCGACTGCCGCCTGAAAGCTAGCCGCAATATCAGCCTTTCGATCTTTGGTGAGAGGTTCTGCCTCAGCCGCTCTGGCCGCGGCCGTTTTCAATCCCGCAAATGACATATCAAGGCCGGGCCTGTTCAGAAGAGGGCGGGGCAGCGGGACTTTATCTGGATCGCCGTCAGGTGCCAGCGCTTCTATAGCCGGTCCTCCGGGAAAGCCGAGGCAGAGAAGCTTCGCCGTCTTGTCAAATGCTTCGCCCGCTGCGTCGTCAATTGTTGTGCCCAGTCGCCTGTAATCGCTGAGGCCGCGCGCTTCGAGGATCTGGCAGTGGCCGCCGGATACGAGAAGCAGGAGATAGGGAAACGGGCAGTCGTCCGAGAGGCGGGGGGAGAGAGCGTGCCCTTCAAGGTGATTGATTGGCAGGAACGGCTTCCCGCTGGCCATAGCGAGAGCTTTTCCTGTCATCATGCCGACGAGTACACCGCCGATCAGGCCAGGCCCCGAGGTCGCGGCCACGGCGTCCATGTCTGAGAGATCCAGTCCTGCATCTATCAGTGCTTTCGCGACAATCAGGTCGGCCATTTCGGCGTGGGCTCGCGCCGCGATCTCGGGAACGACACCGCCATATAGCGCATGCTCATCCGTTTGCGTGCGAATGACATCGGATAGAAGTTCGACGGTTTCGCCATTCAGGCGAACAATCGCCGCAGCTGTCTCATCACAGCTTGTCTCGATCCCGAGAACGGTCACAACTTGCCCAGTCATCGCCGAGCTTGTAGCTGAGAGCATTGGAAAGTGGAAGGATTTGACGGCATGGGTGAAACCCTCCGTATTGGGACACGCGGCTCTCCGCTGGCATTGCATCAAGCCGAACAGATCAAAGCATTGATTGAGGAGGCGAGCGGCGGCGAGGTGTCCGGCGTTGTAACGACCTTCACGACCAGTGGTGACAAGCTAACCACTGAACGCCTGATCGCATCCGGCGGAAAAGGGCTTTTCACTAAAGAAATTGACGTCGCAATCGATTCTGGAGACGTCGATATCGCTGTCCATTCCTTAAAGGATGTTCCGAGCGAACTGCCAGAAGGGCAGGAGCTGGTGGCGTTCGCGCCGAGGGAAGATCCCCGCGAAGGATTTGTTTGCAATACAGCTGCGTCGCTGGACGACCTGCCGGAGGGCGCGGTGCTCGGAACGGCGAGTATCCGCCGCGAAGCCCAGACGCGGCTGGCGCGGCCCGACCTTAAGATCGTGCCGTTTCGCGGCAATGTCCAAACCCGGTTGAAAAAACTGGAAGCGGGCGAAGCACAGGCGACATACCTCGCAATGGCAGGGCTCACCCGCCTTGGCCTCCAGAGTCTGGCGCATCCCATCGAGCTGGAAGAGATGTTGCCGTCTCCCTGTCAAGGCATCGTTGCGGTCGCGGCCATTCCGGGCAGGCTAGGCGAAAAGAGCTTTGAAGCCCTGAAAGCCATTTCAGACATTGCCAGCGAGCGCGCCGCCGCTGCAGAACGAGCGTTTCTGGTTGCCCTTGATGGGTCCTGCCGTACGCCGATATCCGGTCACCTGTTTCAGAAAGAGGAAACCGTGCGGTTTGTCGGGGAGGTCACGGCTCCCGACGGCAGCGAGGTCTGGGACAATACGGTTTACTGCTCCGGCAATGCTGATCTCGATGATTTGACATCTGCTGGCCGTAATGCAGCCGAGACCATACTCGAAGCTTTGGGCGGCACACTTCCTCATGTCGAAGCTTGAAGCTGCGCCGGTAATCATTACGCGGGCGGAGCCTGGGGCAATCGAGACACAGAAACGGCTGGAACTGCTTGGCATCCCCACAATTTTATCGCCTATGATTGAGCTTGTTCGGACGGATGAGTCTCTCCCTGATCTTTCAAGGTTTGCCGGCGTTCTTTTTACGAGTGCCAATGGAGTGCGTTTTTTTTCAGACCTGACAGACAAACGTAACTTACCGGCATGGTGTGTCGGCCCAGCGACATTTGAAGCGGCTGTACAGTCTGGATTTGAAAAACGGTACAATGCCAATGGGGATGGTGTTGCTTTGGCCGACTACATTATTGCAGGTGCAGCTCCCGATCACGGGCCGCTTCTCCACGTCGCTAATTCAGCCGCGAGTGGTGACGTTGCCAGCCGCCTGCGAGAAGCAGGCTTCGAGGTGGTTTTCGCGCCAATCTACGAAGCTCGGCCTGCAAAAGAGTTGTCAGACAAGGCCGCTAGGGCTCTGAGCGCAGATGCCCCTGTGATTGTTCTGATCCATTCAGCAAAAGGGGCGAAAGCGTTCGAATCTGCGATAGGGAGGCAGAACATTGCCTTAAACCTGGTCGTAGCCGTCTCCGAAAAAGCAGCGCTTCCCCTTAGAGACTTGAATCTGATGAAGGTAGAGATTGCAGACACCCCCAATGAGGACGCCCTGATTGACGCTCTCGTCGCCTTGCGCGCAACGCTTTGATTACACCTTTGTGCCATTATATAATGAATTATTCATTCGCTGGCAGAGCAGAAGGCACACCATGACGGGGACCACAGACGAACCGGGGGACAAGAACGAGCCGATCGATGCTGATTTCGAACCAGCTCCGCCCGCTGCAGACTATTTTACCGGCAGTCAGGATTCGTCAAAGGGGCCAGGCTGGATTGCGCTTGGTATAACCGGTGTCGCGGCTGCCTTGTTCGGCGGGCTGATCGCGGGCGGTCTTAACAGTGCTGGGAATAGTGGTTTTGCCCCCCAGACGCTGGCCGGGGATGTGGAAACCCTTTCTGCCAATCAGAAAGCCGTTGAAGCTGGCGTAGAGGCACTGCGCGGGGAAATTGCGAGTGTTGAGGAGCGTTTGACCCGGGAAGTTACAGCCGCAGCCGCTGGCTCGGGTGATGACGAAGCACTCACAACTCTCACTGCGGAAATAGAGACGTTGAACCAGAGGCTTGATGCCCTGCAGACTGGTGAGAATGATCTCGAAGGGCTTTCCGATCTTGCCATGCGGGTAGATGTGCTCGAACGGGCCGACGAGGATGAAGTGACAAGTCCGAGACTGGCCAATCGCGCCATCACGGCTCTTCGAACACGGGTCGAGGAGATTGAGACCGCGCAGGCTCAAATCACAAATCGACAGGCCATACGCGCAGAAGCCCTGGCCGATTTGCTCGCCCGGATGGAAGCCATAGAGGCAGATGCCGGCGAGGACATGGCTTCAGATCTTACCGCTCTGCGTACCGAGGTAGACGCGCTGAAATCCCTGATTGC
This sequence comes from Pseudomonadota bacterium, assembly GCA_039196965.1. GTDB lineage: Bacteria > Pseudomonadota > Alphaproteobacteria > Caulobacterales > Hyphomonadaceae > CALLCD01. Next base: position 20,481 of record JBCCUK010000005.1, read on the forward strand.
GGCTGATGACGGGCAGTCTGCCGAAATCCAGCAATTGCAGGAAACTGTTAGCGAGCTTCGAGAGCAGGACGAGGTCGATGATGAGAACGCCACAGCTTCAAAAGCGCTTTTTGCTTTGCTGACGATGGAAGCGGCCGCCAGTGACGGCAGGTCATTTCAATCAGCTTATACCCAGCTCCAAACAGCGCTGCCGGGCAATGTGACCATGGAGACGCTTGGTCCGTTGGCAAACCAGTCAGTGCCCACCGTCTCCATGCTTCAAGCCAGTTTTACGCCGACGGCCGAGGATGCCCTTGCTGCCATTGCGGCGGCTGAGCCCGAATCCGACGGCTGGGCCTGGCTGAGGAATGTCTTTGGTGAGAATATTGAGCTCCGCAGAAGCGGGGAGCCTGAAGGGCCGGAGGCTGTTCTGGATAATGCAAAGACGGCACTTGAGGCGCAGGATCTGCTTCGCGCCACAGAAATTATTGGGACACTAAACGGACCTGCGGCCACAGCATTTGAACCGTGGATGGCAGACGCCACCCAAAGGCTACAGCTGGATGAGAGCCTTGATACTCTCCGGCTGGTTCTTCTGGGTGCGGAGAAATAGACCCGGCTGATGGTGAGGCTTTTGCTAATTGTTGTTGTACTGATCGCCGCTGGTGCCGGTACTGTCTATTTGGCGAATATGCCTGGGGGCGTCTCTTTTGAACTTTTCGGCTGGGAGGGCAGGCTACCTGTTCTCGCGACGATTATTCTTCAGCTGATGATTGGCGGAACGATTGCGTTGATCTGGGGGTTGTTCGCTGGTCTCTGGAAATTACCGGTCCGTATTGGAAAGTCTCGCCGTGCATCGCGTGTCAGAAAAGCAAATTATGCGCTTACGGATGGTCTGCTTGCGGCTGAGGCGGGTGACATCAAGACGGCTCAGCGGCTTGCCAAGAAAGCCGATTCCTATGCCGACGATGAGCGTTTGAAAGTTCTACTTGAAGCACGAACCGCAGAAGCCGACGGTGACTGGATTGCAGCAGAAAGAGCATGGGCCCAGCTTGCAAGGTTGCCCGGCGGGCAGCTCGCCGGCCTTCGCGGAACGGCAAGCGCTGCGATGGAACGCGGAGATCCGAAAGGTGCAGAGGCAAGCGCGCGGGCTGCGCTCGAACTGAAATCTGGTGCGGATTGGCCGTTTAATTCCCTTTTCGACTTGCAAGTGGCTCGGGGAGATTGGGACAAGGCACTTGATACGCTTTCTTTGGGCGAGAAAAATCGGCTGATTTCGGGCGATAGCCTCCGCCGGCGCAGGGCCGTCCTGCAAACTGCAAAAGCTGCAAGTGTGCCTCACGAACAGCGTAGCATTGCGCAAAAGGCCCTGGCCGAGGCTATTCGAGCGGCTCCCGGTTTTCCGCCTGCAGTTGTGCATGGTGCCCGTCAGTTGATCCTTGAGGGCAAGGACAAGGCGGCCATGGATATCCTCGAAATGGGATGGATATCGCGTCCCCATCCGGCGATTGCTCAAACTGCTAGGCAAATATCACTTGGGGCGGATCAGGCATCTGCTGAAAAGACTCTTGAGCGTTTGATCGCCGCAAACCCAGATCATTATGAGAGCAAGATCCTCCGTGCTGAGCTCTCCATGAAGAATGATGACTGGGTTAAAGCCGTCAAAATACTGTCGCTGCTGGTCGAGATCGGCCCAACCGGACGGCTATGTCTTCTGATGGAACGTGCCCTCAAGGGCTATGGCGACGAGGTGGAGGCTGCGCGCTGGGCGCGCATGGCGGTGACGGCGAGCCGAGAGGCGGATTGGTCGGATCTCGATCCCAAGGGAGGAGCCTTCAACTATGGAGCAGCTGATTGGGCGCGCCTGGTCTATCGGTTCGGCGATGCTGGACAGCTGGTTCACCCGCGCCATGAGGCCTATTCGAGGGAATTGGACGTTGATCGCGCTTTAACTGCTCTGCCAGCTCCGGATGATGATGGGGCTCCCAAGCCAGGCGTAAAACTTCCACCGGGCGAGATGGCTCAGCCGCTGGATTTCGTTCCTGAAGACTAAATCCACGAGTTTCACAGCAATTACTTTTGCAAATACTCGGCGTTGATAACTGTCCGCCAATTAGGCGGGTAAAAATTTTCTGATTACGCTATAAGACGTCGAATAGCTTGCTCAACTACCAATTTTCGGATGCATTAAGGGCATGATTTTCCCTGTTTTGAGAGCTGCCACCTCTCTGGCGAGCATTCGTGAGTTATCATGTAACTCGTAATGATTACGGGGGTTTACCTATGCTCTGAGGCATATTGAACACACCATTCAGAATTCTTCCACAACTTCTACAAACAATAATTGACGCTTTCGTGACCGAGTGCGTACGCATCTTGATAAGACCCGGTATGTCGCTGGGCAAACGATCTCAGATCGTGCTAATTGAAAGGTATTAAAATGGGGAATTCTCTTAGGGAGAGATTACTAGCGACTTCGTTGCTCGCCGTCATGCTCGGTGCCGCACCTGCCGTCGCTCAAGATCCTGAGCGGGTCACGGAAACAGAGGTTGAAGACGAGGCAGTGCAAGAGACCATCACGGTCACAGGCTCGCGCCTTAACACAAACCCAAACCTTATTGCAGCCAGCCCAGTTCTCAGCGTGGGCGCGGAGGACATTGATGTCCGCGGTAATGTTCGGATTGAGGATCTCATCAACATCTTGCCGCAGGTTTTCGCTGGTCAAGCCGGGGAAGTTTCAAACGGCGCGACTGGCACGGCATCGCTGAACTTGCGTGGCCTTGGTGCGGACCGAACACTCACATTGATTGATGGTCGACGCCTACCATTCGGGTCTTCCACGGTATCGGCGGCAAACCTCGACTTGGTTCCTACCCAGTTGATTGAGAGAGTCGATATTCTGACTGGTGGTGCATCGGCTGTTTACGGTTCGGACGCGGTTGCTGGTGTTGCGAACTTCATTCTGAAAAATGACTTTGAGGGCGTAGAACTCGATGTTCAGGGTGGCCTTGCCCAAGCTGGAAATGGGGTCGAGCCATTTGATTCCGCAAATGCGGTGGCCGGGTTCCCGGTGCCGGACAGTACAGTTGACGGTGAAGAGCTCTTTGTTGCATTGACGTTGGGTGCAAATACAGCTGACGGTCGCGGCAATGTAACCCTCTTCGGTAGCTACGAGATTCGCAACGATATTGTGCAAGCTGACCGGTCTGTCTCCGCTTGTTCACTCAATGCTGATACGGGTGATTTGAGTGTTGACGGTTTTGCCTGTGGTGGATCCGTAAACTTTCGCCTATTTGGCGGTGATGGCGGGTTCGCTTTTCAGCAGGAAGACGGCACAATTAATCCGGCAACCTTCGGTCCGGAAGAGCAGTTCAACTTTGGTGCCCTTAACTTCTTCCAGCGCCCGAGCGAGCGCTTTCAGATTTACACCCGTGGTCACTACGACCTAACTGAGAATCTGGAAATTTTTGCAGATCTGTCGTTCACGAACAACTCGTCCGATGCACAGATTGCTCCAACTGCCTCGTTTGGCATTGGTGCCTTCTCAATCAACTGTGACAACCCGCTGATTCAGGGCGCTTCAGGACCGGCCGGAGCAGGGCTTAACCTTGCGACGGATACGTTTGGATGTACACCTGAACAGATTGCGTCTGGAGCGGACGTTAGCGGCATAACCGCGTCGCACCGGAACGTGGAGGGTGGCAACCGTAATTCGAACCTCGACAACACCGCTTGGCGGCTTGTCGGTGGTTTACGCGGTGACTTCCTCGACAGTGTCTGGAGCTACGAAGTGTTCGGGCAGTTCTCTCGAACTCAAGACGTCTCCATTGCATCAAACGATTTCGTAACTGCAAACGTGCAAGATGCTTTCTTTGCCGTTGATGATGGCAGCGGAAATGTGGTTTGTCGTAGTGGCAACGCGGGATGTGTTCCTTATAACATCTTCCAGCGTGGCCCGAATGGCGAAAGCCTTGTGTCTCAGGGATCTCTCGATTTCATTCAGGGTGTTGGCATCACGACAGGTGAAACACAGCAGATTGTTGCCGGCGCAACCCTTCAGGCTGATCTTGGCAACTACGGTATCAAGTCACCATGGACCGATGCAGGTATTGGTTTCTTGTTCGGTCTTGAGGCGCGTGAAGATGAGTTGGAAGCAATCCCGGATGAAATTAGCCAGATCCAAGGTGGTGGTTTCACCGGTGTTGGTGGCGCAACGCTGCCAGTCGCCGGGCAATCTCGTGTCTTTGAGATATTCCAGGAAGTTCAGATTCCTATTGTGACTGAGCGTCCATTCTTCGAAGAGCTCACGTTCAGCGGCCAGTATCGTCACTCTGATTACCAGGTTGAAGGCAACGATGTTGAAAACAGCTTCGACACCAATGCTTTCGGTCTACAGCTGACCTGGGCACCGATTTCGGACATCAAATTCCGTGGTCAGTTCCAGCGTTCAGTTCGTGCGCCGAACGTCATTGAGCTCTTTACCGGAGTGAATACCGACCTGCCGAACCTGAACCCTGCTGGTACCAACGCAGATGGTACTCAACTGTTCGACCCTTGCGCCTCCAATGCACCGCTCCTCTCTTTGGAACAGTGTGCACTGACAGGCGTTACATTTGAACAATTCGGTGGTCCTGAGGGTGGATCGACTACAGGTGGTATTCTGGACGTCATTGCTGGTCAGACCCAGTCGATTACGTCTGGTAACGCACTGCTCGATCCAGAGTCTTCTGACACCTTCACAATTGGCGGCATCTTCACACCTGCCGCTGTTCCTGGATTGTCTATCAGTATCGACTACTTTGATATCTCGGTTGACGATTTCATCACGGTTGTGCCGGCTCAAAACGCATTGGACAGCTGCTTGAACACGGGTGCAGATTTCTTCTGTGATCTTATCACCAGAGCGGACAGCGGAACGCTGGCTGCGGGCACGTTTGGTGTTGGATTTGATCAAACCAATTTCAACATTGCTGAGCTGAATACTTCAGGTATCGATTTCCAGATTCTGTACAGTTTTGATCTAGCAAGTGTTGGACTAAACGGTGTTGGCGATCTTCAGCTCGACTATGCGTCGACATACCTGGCGGAGTATGACTTCCTCCCGGTTGAGGGTGCCGAACTTATTGAATGTGCTGGAGCATTCGGCAATACGTGTCCGGAATTCATTCCTGTCGCGCCTGAATATCGTCATCGCCTCGTTGCGACCTGGAATACGCCGTGGAATCTTCAGATCTCCAACACGTGGCGTTATAATTCCGGTACGGACAACAACGCTGCTAGCCCGGCACCTGTGGATACCGAGTTGGCAACAACGAACTACTGGGATATCGGAGCGAACTACAGCTTGAATGACAATCTGGCATTCCGCTTTGGTGTTCTGAACCTTCTGGACGAAGTACCGCCGGTTAGTGTTTCAGCCGGTCCGCCGCTTGGTAACGGTAACACCTTCCCAACGATCTTTGATACGGGACGGTTTATCTTCCTTGGCGCAACGCTGCGCCTCTAAGGCAAGAGCTTAACGAAGTAAAACGAGAAACGGCGGTCCATTTGGACCGCCGTTTTTTCTTGTTTTTTCCGCTTATTATCTCTTCGTTCACGCGATCTAACGCAGTCGTGTTTCGCGGTTATGACCCTTTCAATTGCGATAGTTATGGGGTTGGCCGTACTCGTTGTTGTGGCAATGAGAATGGAGGCCAATCATGAGATCAAGGATTTGGGCGCTGGCTATTTTACCAGTTTTCGCAACTCCGGCAGTCGCGCAGGTCGAAGCGCCGCGACCCGCTGCTGATGTCGAACGGAAGCTGGAAACCGTTGAGGTAGAGCGCCCGGCTAAAACTGCGCCGTCTGCAAATGAAATACGTCAGATCGAGCGGCCGGAGCGCCCCGAACGTATCGATCGCCCAGAGCGTGTCGAACGCGTGGAGCGCGTGGAGAGAGTTGAACGCGTAGAACGTGTTGAGCGTCCTTCAGGCGGTTTTGGAAGCTAGATACAAGGTACGCCCCTAGTTCGGGCGGAATAATTTCATGAAAAGATTAGTCTGCATGGCCATAGCTATGGTCGTGATACCTATTCCTATGGCTTCTTCTCAAAGTGAGAATGAAGCGGAAAACAGAGCAGAGCGACAAACTTCAACGCCTTTCATCCGCCCATCCTTCACCGCCGGCATTGACTTCAGCCGCGGTGACTTCGGGGCCGACTCGACAACCGAAACACTATCGACACCGTTTTCTGCTCGGGCAGATGTTGGCGACTTCCGTTTTTCTGTCGGTGCATCATGGCTGCAAATCACCGGGCCAGGTGGTGTGGTTGGTGACGGTATCATCGTTGACGGCGCTGCGGCGGGAGATGTTGAGACCAATTCCGGCTTTGGCGATCTGACCCTCGGCGTGAACTATAACGTACCTGCTGAATTGACCGGCGACCTCCTGGTTCAGTTGCAGGGACGCCTGAAAGTTCCGACAGCCGATGAAGACCAGGGACTGGGAACCGGAGAACTCGATGGCGGTGTGGCCGTCGATCTGGCTTACAGCCTTGGCAATTTCACGCCATTCACGACGGTCGGGTTTCGCTGGCGTGGCGACCCGGAAGGCGCTGATCTGAACAATACGTTCAATGTCAGCGTAGGCGGCAGCTATAATCTCGGTCGAGGTTATGCCGTTTTGGCGTCCTATGACTTCCGTGAGGAAACGGTTGATACAGCTGAAGAAAGCCAAGAGGTCTTTGGTGCCATTACGGGTCCCATCAATGATCAGTTGAGGTGGACATTTTACGGGTCTGTTGGTTTCACTGAAGGTGCACCCGATGGTGGCGTAGGATTCCAGTTGATCTGGCGTCCAGGCAACTGATTTTCATCTAAGGATTGAATGTAATTCGAACAGTTTCCTTGTCTAAAAGCTCCCGCAGTAAAGTAATAAGGGGCTTTTTTGCCGGAATCTTCTAAGGTGCAGAACGGCTCTAATCGAAGAGCTTGGAAACGCTCTCTTCATTGGCGATTCGCCTGATGGCTTCGCCGAGCAGGGGAGCCACGCTGAGCACACGCAACGCATCGGACTTTCGGTCTTCTTCTCTCGGCTGGATCGTATCGCAGATCACAAGCTCGTCCAGAACGGACTCTTCGATACGCTTCACGGCGCGCTTGTCGTCCTTTGGAGAGAGGACACCGTGCGTTACATAGGCTGCGACTGACGTGGCACCTGCGTCCTTCAGAGCCGCCGCCGCCTCGCACAGGGTTCCGCCGGAGTCGCAGATATCATCGATCATGATGCAGCGACGGTCCTTAACGTCACCGATGATGTTCATGACTTCGGCAATCCCCGCTTCCGGGCGTCGCTTGTCAACGATGGCTAGATCACATTGCAGACGGCGGGCGAGCCCGCGGGCGCGAACAACACCGCCCACATCGGGCGAAACAACTAGAAGTTCGTCTCCATTGTAGCGCTCTTTTATATCCTGCAGAATAACAGGTCCCGCCACCATATTATCGGTGGGAATGTCGAAGAACCCCTGTATTTGTCCGGCATGGAGATCCATGGTCAGCACGCGGTCTGCTCCGGCTGTAGAGATCAGGTTTGCCACCAGTTTTGCTGAGATAGGTGTTCGGCCATCGGTTTTGCGGTCCTGCCGGGCATATCCGAAATAGGGGATCACTGCCGTAACTCGCCGGGCCGATGCGCGCCGCAGGGCATCAATACAGATGAGTAATTCCATGAGGTGGTCGTTGGCCGGATAAGCCGTCGACTGGATTGCAAAAACGTCTTCACCGCGGACATTTTCGTTAATGCGAACGAAAATCTCCTTGTCTGCAAAGGTCTTCACTTCGGCTTCGGTCAGCGGTGCGTCGAGATAGTCAGCGATGGCCGCGGCGAGGGGCCTGTTGGCATTACAGGTGAGCAGTTTCATAAGTCAGCCCCGCAGCAATTTCGTTGGTCACGCAATAGTCGCAAATCCCCACGAGTCGCAACGGCTTCGAAACGATTTCTTACAGTCAGGTCTCTTTCAGCATGATGACTGATGCATTTCGGCCATAGTCGGGCTCGCCTCGATGGTTTCGCCGCCGGTTCGAAAAGTAGTCCGCTTCCATGGCGCAGGTATCGTGGGCAATGAGATCGACGCGGGATAGACCCGCCCTGACCAGTTTTGCATGGATATAGCCTTGGATGTCGAACAAAAATCGATCCTTTTTCCCCGCATCGAAAAACCGGTTATTCATTCCATTGTCTTCAAGAAACCGATCCCGATACTCTGGCCCCACTTCATAGGACGCCTTGCCTATGGAAGGGCCAATTGCGGCGACGATCCGCCCGGTATCAGCACCGATGGCTTCCATAGCCTCGACAGTTGCTTTCACGATGCCGTCGATCCCGCCTTTCCATCCGGCATGGGCCGCCCCGATGACACCGGCTTCGGTGTCCGCAAACAGGATGGGCACGCAGTCGGCCGTCATGATGGCAAGGGCAATGCCGGGGGTCTTGCAAACCATGGCGTCGCCCTTTGGTCGTTCAGCAGAGGGCTCCTTTATGAGCAACGCATCTGCCGAGTGATGCTGGAAACAAGACATGAGATAGTCGGCACTTCTGGCACCGATTGCCAAGGCGATGCGTGCCCGATTTTCAGCCACAGCTTTGGCGTCATCCTCCGATCCAGCACCGGCATTCAAGCTGTCATATATACCGCTTGAAGTGCCACCCCTTCGACCGAAGAAACCGTGAGAGATTCCCTGTAAATGGCCAAGACTTGGGGCCGTTGTGTAGGGTGGGGGGGAAGCTGCCATGACCGGATCTATCCATGCCTTTGTCTGTATTCGCAATCAATCGCCGTCACGTTCCCAGGGCTTACTTCGGAAGGCGGGCGGACAGTACCCAGCCCGCAGTCTGAATGCTCACAGCGAGTGCGAGCCCCAGTCCTATAAGGATATGATCTGAAAAGAACGATATGACGGCTACACTGATGCTCGCAATATCGACGCCTTGGCCGCTGATAATATGTCCCAGCGGTTGGCGTGCCACCATGACGTCGCGCAAGGTGACCCGCCGCCAAATCCGGCCCATATCCGGCGGACCGAAAACGTCCTGAAGCTCTTTTGGGTCGAGTATACCAGTCAGTTCACAGAGGGCTTGAGCGCCAGCCTCTCCATTCCGAACGGATTCGCGGCGGACCGATGATGTGATGAGCGATACGATCGCCGACAGGATAACGGCGAGGGCAAGTGCCACCGCCGTCAGTCCATCGAAGGGAGAGTTCAGGTGCATTACTAGATTGGAATAGCTGCCCAGTAATCGAAATCCAGCAAGATATCGGGCATGTATTTTCCATCATCGCCCCGTAGCGGAAAATCACTACAAGGATGATTTTTTGCGGCAACCAATCGCAGGCGCAGCGCACCGACAGTGTCGGACAGCTCTGCTTTGTCAAGCACTTCTGACCAGGCATAGACGGTGTCACCTGCGAATAACGGCCCAGCATGGGTGCCGCCATTAATGGCCATCATTTCAGCTGCATTGGCGAGTCCATTAAAGGAGAGCGCCCGGGCAATCGAAATCACCACGCCGCCATAGATGAGACGCTTGCCGAAACGGCTGTCCTTCTGGGCGTGGGCATCGAAATGAACCTTGGCTGTATTCTGATAGAGACGGGTTGCAATTTGATGCTCGGCTTCCTCGACGGTCATGCCGTCGACATGGTCAATTTTCTCTCCGATGTCATAGTCGGCAAAACGGTGAGCAGATCCTGCCAGGGCATTGTCCCAATTAGCGTACGACCATTTTGCGTCGAACTCCGTGGCTGGCACAGCATCCAGCAGGGTCGGCACAACGGTTTCCGGGGCCGGCGCATCCGGGTTCCGCTTGTTCACCATGACCCACCTTACATAGGTCATGATCTCTTCGTCTTTTTGGTTGAGACCTTTCGTCCGCACCCAGACGACGCCGGTTTTACCGTTTGAATTCTGCTTGACGCCAATCACTTCCGAAACGGACCTGAGCGTGTCGCCCGGATAAACTCCAATCGGGAAGCGGCCCTCAGCATAGCCGAGATTTGCAACGGCATTGAGGGAAATGTCCGGAACCGTTTTTCCAAACACGATGTGAAATGCAAGCAGCGGATCGATAGGAATCCGATCAAATCCATTCGCCTTTGCGAAGGGCTCTGAAGAGAACATAGCATGGCGGCTGCCCGTTAGAGCACGATAAAGCGAGATGTCGCCCTCGCTTACGGTTAGTGGTGTCGCGTGGACAATTTCCATCCCGAGATGGAAGTCCTCGAAGAAATTTCCCGAATATGATTTCATGCTCGAATGCAGGCTCCTTATGGCCCGCATTCAGCAGTCTTAGTCGATCAGACTTTCCAATGCAGGCGACTGAAATTTTCAGCCGACATCTGCGCGATGTCGCTGGCAGAAATCAAGGGGTCTACAGCGAAGGGGAGCAGTAATATGGCGAGCATAAGAGATGCGGTGCTGCCGACAATGATGCGTCCGCCGGGACGCTCGAACAGTCTGCCAAATACGACGCGTGGCCCAAACATCATGATGGGTACACCGAAAGCAAAGCCAGCGGAAATCAACAGACATGTGGCCGCAAGTATTGTGACTAGCATCATCCAGCTCCTGATCAGAGTTTGGATTATGCCTGCTTGTCTTTAAGAGCTGCCTTGGACAATCGATCAAATTTGACCGATCTGCGGCGAAATTCAGAGAATTTCCAGCAATTTGGCGTTTGGACGGCCCAGCACAGCCTTATTGCCGTTGATGCCGATTGGTCGTTGTATCAATTTGGGATTCTCTGCCATCGCCGCGAAAACCTCTTCATCGGACGCCGATTCCGCCAGCCCAGCTTTCTCGGCGTCTTTTCCCCTCAGGAATTCGCGTGGGCTGACCCCGCCCATCTTTTTGGCGATGTCTTTTAGCTCATTTGCGCTGAGCCGGCCCGCCGCGGTGGTATATTTCCGGATTTCCGGATCGATGCCGTTTTCCTGAAGAAGAGCCAGACCCTTCTTCGAAGATCCGCATCCGGTGTTGTGTATCAATACATAAGCCATGGTGTTTATTCCGCCGATGAAATCGTTTGTGAAGAAAGACAGCCCGCTGCGTCGTGGGCAGCGAGGTCATCGTTCCAGTAAATCGTCGCGAGATAGACCCGGCAAGTGATCTCTTGAGACTTGAGACGCGGATCGCTGAAAAGGTCAGCTGCAACACTGCCTGGTGTTTCCTGACTTGCCACCATTCTTGGTCCGCCGCTTTCGGGGCTGTCAAACAGGATGATGTTGGACTGGTCCTCATCCGCCGACCACTCTGACCAGAGCGGCAGCGTGTCCGTTCCGCCTTTGCCCGGCGCACCGGTCCTCGCAAACTCTGCCCAGTAAGCCATCATCGCGTCGTTGAGCGCCAGGCGTCCCGATTCATTCTCTTCTGTAAAAACCCATTTGTCAGCGGTGCCGAGAAATCTGAACTGCCCGAATATGAAAGGTATTTCGAGACCATGGGCTGCGCCAAACAGCTGGGCAAAGTCAGCGCCCCAGGCGCGTCCTGCCTCGTCCCAATCGAAACGGTAAGCGTAGATATCCGCGTGGCCACCGGCGATCATGGCGTTCAGGGGATCGTCGACAGCGCTGACCCGCCACATGCGGCTCTGATACTCGGACGCTGCATTGTAGAGGTTTTTGTCCCGGGCACGAGGGATCCGGCCAAAGCGCCAGCGCACCAGTTCCGGGCTCAGCAAATTAAACAGCTTTGTCTCGTCCTTGTTTGTCCCGGAAATGATCGGAACGCTGTTGAACGTGTCCGGATCATTGAAGGCCTCGCGCAAGCCGCCCTCTGGAACGACGATGCCGTCCTCGATGATACGGGGAGGTTCCCACTCCTCTGTGTCGAGGCTACCGCCATACGCGGCAAAGAAGTCCTGCATTGAAACGGCCCGCAGGGCTTCTGGCGCAACGTCATCACCGACAAGTTTGACGGCGATAGGTCCCGCAGATTGAGCACCGCCGGTTTCGGCTTCTTCAAGGCTCACCGATCGGAAACTGCCCGATTGGAGAATGGCCTTATGGAATTTCCCCGATGCTCTGGGGGAACCAAGCAGGGTCGCCACATTATGGCCGCCAGCGCTCTCGCCGAAAATCGTAATATTGTTGGGATCACCCCCGAAAAAGGCCGCGTTTTCTGCAAGCCAGTCGAGTGCCGCGATCTGATCCAGTATGGCAAAATTGGCGCTTTTGTCGTCTTCGATGTTCGCGCTGTCCCGCAGGCTTTCATGAGCAAACCAACCCAGCGGTCCGAGACGATACTGAACGACCGCAACGATGACGTTCTGTTCTGCCGCGAGTTTCGACGGATCGTATTGTTCGGCCCGGCCCCAGACATTTGATCCGCCATGGATCCACATCATGACCGGCAGGTTGGCGGTTTCTGCCGTTGAGGGGGCCATGATGGGCGCGTAGATATCCAGATAGAGGCAGTCTTCCTCGCCCATGATTTCACCGCTGGGGATCGCATCAGCGCTGGACCCGTCGTCCAGCCGGCCACGCACCTGCGGACACCATGGCGCGCCTTCAATTGCTGCCCGGCGGCCTTCCCAGGATTTTGCCGGACGCGGGGCACGCCAGCGGAGGTCTCCCACTGGCGGCGCGGCAAAGGGAACAGCGCGCCAGACATGGGCAGGGTTCTCCTGATGGGTAAAGCCGATCAGAATGCCCTGATCGATAATTCTCGTCGATGCCGGATCGAGCGTTGGTGGTGGCAGCTCAACGGATCTGTCGCCGCAGGCCGCAGCGAGAAACAAGCCAAAAATTCCAATAAGTTGCGTCCGCATTCCAGAGCCCTCCATTGAGTACAATTTATAGAGCGCTGCCGCCTTGCGGCAATGGGACTTACGCGATCGTTATGTCTCCGCCATCGCAGCAATTGCCTCAGCGACATCGACAATCCGTTTCGCTTCCTCAAGGTGCAGGAGTTCGGTCATTTTTCCGTTGACCTTTATGACGCCTTTCCCAGCGTTTTCCGGCTCCGCGAAAGCGGCGATGACATCTCTCGCCTGGGCAACGTCATCTTCTGCCGGAGAGAAGACTGTGTTCGCCGTGTCGATTTGCGCAGGATGGATCAGCGTTTTGCCATCAAAGCCGAGCGTTCGGCCCTGTTCGCATTCTGCGCGAAGGCCATCGACGTTTTGGATATCATTGTAAACGCCATCAATAGCTATCAGATCATATGCTCTTGCCGCAGCGAGGGTCATGCCAAAGGCTGTCTGAAAGGCTAGTCGATCGGGCGTGGCGATGGCGCGGTACTCCTTGGCCAGATCATTCGTTCCCATGACAAAGCCTTTCAGGCGGGTTCGCCCGGCAGCCTCGCCAATCTCCTGAATGTTGAGGATCGCCTTCGGCATCTCGATCATCACCCAGAGCGCCATTGTGTCAGGCGCGCCGACGCTTGTCATGGCATCATTCAGTCGGTCAATGTCTTCCCCGCCAATGACTTTGGGCGCGAGAATACCGTTGGGGCCCGCGCTTACGGCGGCTTTTATGTCATCCAGTCCCCAATCTGTATCCAGCCCATTGATCCGGATAATTGTCTCCCGTGCGCCATAGCCGCCTTCGCTGACGGCCACTTGCGCTCCAGTTCTTGCCGCGTCCTTGGCTTCTGGTGCCACTGCATCTTCAAGATCGAATATGATGGCGTCCGCTGGAAGCGTTTTGCCTTTTTCCAGAACGCGGGGCTTGTCCGCTGGCATGTAAAGGCAGGAGCGGCGGGGGCGGGAGCTGGCATTTTGATCGGCGGGACTTGTCATCGCGATTTATCCTCGGCTTTAAGCATCACTTATCAACGCGGGGAGAGGTGCACGGGATGGGCTCGGAAATCAATATCCGTAGGGGAAATGCCGATGACCATGGTGATCTTGGCCAAATCGTTCACTATGCCATACGTGATGGTGCGACGCGTTATACGCCGGCTCAACGCTCAGCTTGGTCGCCTGAGCCGCGGAGTGCGGAGGAGATGAAGAAACGCCTTGGCGAGCAGGTCGTTTGGCTGGCTGAAGTGGATCGTAGGCCAATTGGATTTATGACCCTGTCAGAGATGGGATATGTCGATTTTGCCTATATTCTGAAGGAGTGGCGGGGGAAGGGTGTGTTCCGCAAGCTCTATGAGGCAATAGAGTTGCACGCCCGCTCTGCCTGGATGACCCGCCTGACCACCCATGCCAGCTTGCACGCTTTCGAAGCGTTCCGGCACTTCGGCTTTAATGTTGTCTATCCGGAGACCGTTGAAGTCTCCAATGTCTGGTTGCCGCGCATGTATATGGAGAAGAAAATCTGAAAAAGGCCTAACCCACTGGCACATCTGCTTTGATGGAGAGGGCATGCAGACCGAGCTCGAACTCCGGCGCAAGTGCGGTGTTTACCGCGCGTTGCCTTTGAACCCTGCTCATGCCTTCAAACGCCGATGCAACGATCCTGACATTAAAGTGCGTCTCTCCCTCGGGTCGCGCGCCTGCATGGCCCGCATGGCGAGCGCTGTCATCCACCACGTCCAGCTCTTCCGGAGCAAATGCCTCCGTCAAAAGGTCGCGAATTCTTGTTTCTCTGCGTGTCAATTCTTGTCTCGTTAATCGTTTCGGACCATGTTCTGTCGCTATGAGTGAAGCCTTTGACTACCGCGTCAAGTTTATGGACATCCGGGTCAAGCCGCCTGTGGATGATAAATCCCGCGCGCGCGCTCAGGAAACCCGTACATGTGAGCATAAAGGGTGCGATCTTGCGGGCGATCACAAATCACCCAAGCATGACGGGGGCCATTTCCATTTTTGTCAGCGACACGCCGCTGAATACAATAAACGTTGGAATTTCTTCGATGGCATGACCGAGGATGAAGTCAAGGATTTCAACGAAGCGGCGCGCCACGGCCACAAGCAGACCTGGAAGTTCGGCTCCGGGCCGATGGGCAAGAAAGCTGCTAAGATACAAGATCCGAAGCATTGGCGCGGCCGGGAAATGTTCGAGGACGGCGTTGGTAGTGCAGAGCGACAGCGTAAGCGTGGCCGCACGCGGCTTGAAATTCGTGCCCTCAACGAACTTGATCTCGATGAGAACGCAACAACCGCGGATATTCGCGGCCGCTACGCGGAATATGTTCGCCGTTTCCACCCGGATTCCAATGCTGGCGATCGTTCATCCGAAGACAAACTCGCAAGAGTTATTCGTGCGTGGAAGACGCTGAAGGCCGCTGGTCTGACCGAGAACTGATCGCTTATTCAAGCATCTGAGCCGCTGCTTTTACAGCCATATCGCCTCGTAATTCATCGGTGCAGATTTCGAGAAGCGCAATTCCGTCTACAAGCGCCAGGATCATTGCAGCAGCAGCTTTCCGTTCGTCCGCACTTTCAATGTCGAGATGCGCATCGACCCAGATCAGGAAACCTTCCATGATTTGTTTGGCGATTGACTCATAAGGAACTTCGCCGCGTGCTGCTGCGGCAACGCATTCCACGAATAATCGCATTTCCGCTCCCATGGCCTCGCCCCGTGTGAGCTCCGTTGTGATAGTGATGAGCTCTGGTGGAGAGATTTTCATGTCGGGCGGGATCGCTGCGCTGAGGGTCATGACCACCTTGGCGGAGATGCTGGAGAGCGCAGCTGTCAGGACATCTGTTTTGTCCTCAAAGTAGTATAGCAGCATGCGATCGCTGATCCCGGCTGCAGCGGCGAGTTGGCGAACACCTGTCTCCGCCAGCCCCGTCGTCAGCAGATGCGTCTCAATCTTTTCAAGTGCTTTTGCGCGCTGAGCTGTTTTCTTTGCCATAGCTACTTGTAGCGCTCGCTACACATATGTATATATGTAGCAAGTGCTACAAAAATGAGGTGGAACCATGGTCGATACGACATCCCCTACAAGCAATGGATTGAGACATGCATCGCTCCACCGTGGGCAGATGGTGAGACTCACGGTTGTTGGATTTGCGACCTGGTTTGGTGTTGCTTTCTTACTTCAATATGCCGGAAGCATCGGGGCTTATCAGGGGTCTGGTCGCGTTCTTATGTACGCACTCATTGTGCTCGGCACGCCGGCCCTGCTTCTCGCGCTCATGCCTCTTGCGGGTATTGCCAGGAATCAGATCGTGCTCGGCGCGGCCTGGGTCGTCGGGATTGCATCTGTCTGTGACGGTCTGGCGCTCGCATGGTTCCCATCTCTCTATGGCGGCAGCCCGTTCATGGTGGCCGGTGCCGGTAGCACACTTCTGTGGGGGGTGGGCTTCGCTTGCCTTCTATCCTTCTTTATCAATCAGGAGCCGAAATCATGACTGTATTCCGGATCATTCTTGCCGCTCTTCTCGCAACGCTCGTGATCTATACGGGCCTTCTTCTAGTCGACAGAGGGTTCAACGGCTTCGAGACCTTTTTCACCGATATCGCTGCCATGAACTGGCAAGGACAATTCAATCTGGATTTCTTTGGATTTCTGATCCTTGCGACGGCCTGGATGTTGTGGAGGAATGCCCTGAAACCCTGGGCGCTTGCAGTTTCACCTCTTTTCCTGTTTGGGGGCATCCCTGTTTTGACGACCTATTTGCTCATCCTCAGCTTTCAGCCGGGCGCGGACATGAAGCGGATCATTCTCGGGCCAAGCCGCGCGGCTTGAACCAGCATGGCAGGACAGCCGCAAGAAGGGGCTTCTTTCTCCCACCGAACACTTTAAAATGGAGGTTCCGGGGCGGAGAAAACTGTCATGGCGCTTGTCAAAGCCCTCTTATCCTTTGTCTTTTTCATAGGTGTTCTGGCCGTTGCCGCGGTCGTCACTGGCTGGTTCTGGTTTCAGAATGAAATCGTAAAGCCAGGACCGCTCTTGGCCGACCAGACCTTTATCGTGTCTCCGGGAGAGGGGCTCGGCACAATTGCCCGAAATCTCGAGACAGCAGGTGTTATTACCGATGCCCGGCTCCTACGTCTCGCTTTCCGCGCCGATGGTGACAGTGCAAGCGCCAAGGCTGGTGAGTATCAAATCCCGGTCGAAGCCAGCCTGTCCGATGTGAAAGCGCTTCTTGTCTCCGGCGCGGCCATCCTCCACCGGATCACCATTCCGGAGGGGCTGACCGTTGCCCAGATCTTCCGCCTGATCGAAGCAGACGAGATCCTCACAGGTGATTTGCCGGGCACCGAACCCCCTGAAGGCTCAATGCTGCCGGACACTTATCTGTTTGGCCGGGGCATGACCCGCTCCGAACTCGTCGACGTTATGAGCGAAGCTCAGACAGATCTGATTGCGGAGCTCTGGCCTGGCCGCCAGCAAGATCTACCCTTAAGCACGCCCGCTGAGGCCATTATTCTCGCATCCGTCGTTGAAAAAGAAACCGGTCTTCCGGAGGAGCGAGATCAGGTCGCCGGTGTTTTCGTTGGCCGGCTGAAGCGGGGTATGCGCCTGCAGAGCGACCCCACCATCATTTACGGCGTCTCCCGCGGTGAGCCGCTATACAATAAGCGCGGCCAGCGCCGTACGCTGTATCGGTCTGAAATCGATCGCGTCACCGATTGGAACACCTACCAGATCGATGGCCTGCCCAAGACACCGATCTGCAATCCGGGGCGCGATGCCATTGCAGCGGTCCTTCAGCCTGCCGATACGGAGTATGTCTTCTTCGTTGCCGATGGCACGGGCGGGCACGCCTTTGCGAAAACGGTGCAGGAGCATAATCGAAATGTCGCCGCATATCGCCGAATCGAGCGAGAACGCATCGCGGCAGAACGGGCAAACTAAATTGAGCAAGGCACTTTCGGGCATGACGGGCTTTGGGCGCTCCGCGGGAGAAGCGGATTGGGGTGCGTGGACGTGGGAGATGAAATCGGTCAATGGCCGTGGTCTCGACGTGCGTATGAGCGTACCAACGGGGTTTGATGCACTTGAAAAGACTGTGAAATCTGCGGCGGCTGAGCGGTTCCAGCGCGGCAATCTTCAGGTGTCGCTTCGCCTTGATCTCGCCCGTACGTCGGAAACCGGGATCGACGAGGATGCTCTAGAGGCTTTGATGTCTGCCTATGAAGCACGCACCGGCGCGCCGCCCGATGGCCCGGCCCTCGCAACGCTGATGACATCGCGTGCCGTTCAGGATGGCACCGGATCTTCAAGCGATACGATCAGAGCGCTCGGAAAAGACGACGGCATTGTAAAAACCCTGAGCGACAGTCTTGCGGCCGCGATGGATGAACTCGCCGCCGCCCGCCACGCGGAGGGTGTGGCTGTCACCGAAATGCTCTCCGGATTGCTCGACCAGATGACAGCCCTGCTCGGCGATGCGTCGAATGCTGCTGAAACCCAGCCTTTGCTGCTAAAAGACCGTCTCTCGGCGCGGCTCAAGGAACTTCGGGCAGACGAGGCGGTCGATGCAGAACGCCTCGCCGCCGAGGCTGCCCTCTCGGCGGCAAAGGCCGATGTTCGCGAGGAGCTTGACCGCCTGTCCGCCCATATCGAGACGGGCCGCGCGCACCTTGCCGTGGGCAGCCCCATCGGCAGAAAACTCGATTTCCTGGCCCAGGAAATGAACCGGGAATCGAATACGCTCTGCTCGAAGTCCGCCAGCCTCGATTTGACGAATGCCGGCCTTGGCCTCAAAGCAGTAATCGATCAGTTCAAGGAGCAGGCGGCAAATGTCGAGTGAGGGGAAAACTGTTAGCGACATCCGGCGCGGTTTGATGCTTGTCATCTCGAGCCCATCCGGAGCTGGCAAGACGACGCTCTCTCGCATGCTCATGAAAGAGTTCTCCGACGTTGCCTTGTCCGTTTCGGCGACAACGCGTGCCCCCCGCCCGAATGAGACTGATGGCGTCGACTATCACTTCCGCTCCGTGACTGATTTTCACGACATGATCATGGCGCGCGGTTTCCTCGAATGGGCAAAGGTCTTCGATCACTTCTACGGAACCCCGCGCGCGGACACGGTCCAGAAACTCGAAACCGGGTATGACGTCCTGTTCGATGTGGACTGGCAGGGGGCCGATGCTCTCCACGACCAGATGCCGAATGATTGCGTGTCTGTTTTCGTGCTGCCGCCAAGTATACAGGCGCTTGAAGGGCGCCTCTCCGCCCGCGAGGGCTCGACGCCCGAGCTCGTCGCCCGCCGCATGCAGGATGCCAAAGCCGAAATCCGCCATTGGCGGCGATACGATTACTGCATCATCAATGACGATCTTGATGAGGCGTATCAGCGCCTCCGCCGCATACTGCTTGTAGAGCGGACAAAACGCCTACGTCAGCATGGTCTCGAAGGCCATGTGCGGACGCTTTTGGGGGAGGGATGACGTGGCGATTGAGGGCGGCTGTGAATGCGGCCAATGCCGCTATCAACTAGGCCTTGAACACCTCCCCGTCACCTATGCCTGCCATTGCCTGAACTGCCAGACCATGTCGGGCTCCAGCAATATTCTTCAGGCTCCCATTCCCGAGGCAAAATTGGATCTTAGAGGCGAGATAAAAATATGGGCGTCAGAAACGCCGTCTGGTTTCGACTTCCAGCAGCGCTACTGTCCGACATGTCTCACCCGCCTTTACAGTACGAGCACTTCCCGGCCAGGTCTTGCGCTTCTGCGTGCCGGTACGCTTGACGATAGCCAGAGATTGTCGCCCGTGATGCATATCTGGACCAAGCGTAAGCAGCAATGGATCGCACTTCCCGAAGACGTCGAGACCTATGAGGAGGCCGCACCGATTGAGCGGTCCCAAGCGCTTTTCGCGCCAAATTTTTCCTAGCGGCCCTGGTTTATTCGGTAGATGCGAAACCGCTATCGCCGGTGCATTATTCCCAGTCGTCATCCCGTGCTTTCCGGCTATACCGGGTCCAGAAAAACGCAAAATATCCGCCACTGGCGAGAAACAGGGCCAAAAGGATCAAAGGCTGGCCCAGATAAACGGCACCGACCGCAGCAGCGCCGCCAATCAACACCAGGATTGCGTTTAGAAAAGACATCATGTCCTCCAGAGAAATATGTTTACTCTGCTGAAATGGCGCGCTCCATTTCACTTTCCATTCGATATCGGCACATGGATTGTCGCACCATTTGTGGCTTGGTCTCGGATTTAGAAGGAAACCAATTCGATGGTTGTATGTCAGCGTATCTCCGCCTCGATTGCCTGTCTCGCAATGCTACTCTCCGGATGTGAACTTCGCCCCGGCGCAAATCAAACGGCAGAGCCCTTCGAATTGTCGACCGTGGATATGACACACCGACTCGAAAGCGCCGACACCATTAAAGCCCATATGGCATTCCTTGCCGATGATTTGCTTGAAGGACGGGCTGCCGGCAGCCGGGGAGAAGCCCTGTCAGCGCTCTATGTAGCCTCCACGTATGAACAGCTGGGGCTTGATCCGCGCGGCGAGGGAGACGCCTTTATCCAACCGGTTCCCTTACGATCAGCCAAACTGGATTTGGAGTCGGTAGCATTCAGAATTCTCAAAGGAAATCAGACCGATACTTTTGTGAACGGGGAGGATATATTTGTTAGCGGGAGTCTTTCGGAAACTTCGATCCATGCAACAGTGCCTGCAGTATTCGTAGGCCATGGCATCACTGCGCCGGAATACGGGCTGGCTGATTATGACAGCGTTGATGTGCGGGGAAAGCTGGTTGTGGTGTTCGGAGGTCCGCCTGCCTTCCTGCCCTCTGCGGAAGCTGCGCATTTCGGATCAACAGCAGTCAAGCAGAAACTGGCTGCTGAGGCAGGGGCGATTGGTCTGATCCGCCTTTGGACCCCAGCAAATGAGGCTCAAATCAGCTTTGATCTTTTAAAGAACTATCTTTCAGGTGCCTCCATGACATGGATTGGACCACAGGGCGAAGTCAAAGACAGTGCCCCGGAAATCAAATTGCGTGCGACCATACGTGGCCCGGCGGCTGATGCCTTGTTTGCTAACGCAAAGATGAGCGCTGCTGAGGTGATTGAGGCAGGCGAAACAGGTCCCGTTAAAGGGTTTCCGCTCACTACCTCGGTGTTTCTGGCTCTAACGACCCAACATGATGACGGTCTGGTGTCTGGAAACGTAGCAGGATTTCTTTCTGGTTCAGACCCGCTTCTCAAGGATGAGGTCGTCGTTGTGACAGCCCATTATGATCATGTCGGCATCTGCAAACCAGAAGGAGAGGGAGACCGCATCTGCAATGGTGCGCTGGATAATGCGCTTGGAACGGCTGCCATGATGGATGTTGCTCGTCGCTTCACCGTAGCGAGCGAACGTCCCAGACGCTCGGTTCTGTTCTTGGCTGTTGGAGCCGAGGAAAAAGGTCTTCTTGGCTCTGACTATTTCGCCACCTATCCAACACTTGGTGAGAAGAGCATCGTTGCGAATATCAACATGGATGGCGGCTTTCCTTTCTATGATTTCAGTGATGTAATCGCTTTTGGAGCGGAACAATCGACACTTGGTGAGATGTTGGCGAAAGCAGTCGGCCCAATGGGTCTCAAGGTCGGCCCTGCCCCTTTTCCACAGCAAGGTATCTTTACCCGGTCCGACCAGTACTCCTTTGTCAAGAAAGGTATCCCGGCTCTCTTTCTCTACAACGGGTTTACAAATCTCGCCGGGGAGAATGTTGGTCTCGGCATTTGGAACAGGCTCTTGCAAACCAGTTATCATCAGCCCAGCGATGACCTGTCCCTTCTGGAGGATTATAGCTTCGCCGGTAAGTATGCCGAGGTATTTTACCGGGTCGTGCGCGAGGTCGCCAATGCAGATACTCGTCCGCAATGGTATAAGGATAGCCTTTTCGGAGCGATCTACGCGCCCAGAAGTGAAAAAGCCGATGCCCCCTGACTGCCGGCAGGTAATTGCCGTTTTCGGTGCTGGTCAGGGAGCAGTTTTGCGTCGGTGAAGTCCTGTTCTTGGCGTGTGACTCTCAGACACTCTCAGCGCGCCAAAACTGAGAGTCTCAACACTGGATTTATCCCCGCATTCTGGGGCACTCAAATCGTGTCGGACGTGAAAGTCCTGCGCGCCTTCTCGGCACCAAGAGGTGTGCTTCGATTAGGGGCGCCCGTACCACCAGAGCGACCGAGGCGCGCAGGACAAATGCCTCTGCAAAGCAGAGAGCTTTGCCAATATGACCATCATTGATTTCTAGGCTAATCGAAATTGAAAAAATGCGGTTTGATTTTGAAATCGGACACATTTTTTAGGTTTCAGGACTGTGATCCCGGTATTCGTAGCGTCTCGATTGTCAGGCAGGTTTGCGGGAGCCTGTGTCCGGGCCCGCGAGTGCAGTGTTTCGGAAGGAGGTAGGCGTTTGCCCGGTCATCGATTTGAACGCATTGTTGAAAGGAGAGATGGATGCAAACCCAACGTCAAGGGCAATGGTCAAGACCGGGATATGGGATTGGCTCGGTGTTGATAAGTGGGTTTTTGCTTCTTCGATCCTGTAAGAATTCAAGAAGGATGAAAAATTACGGTAGCCGAGGGTCTGGTTAATCAGAATCCGCAACTGGTGCTCTGGAATCGATAGATGGCTTGCGAGATCGGCGACGGTGAGCCCCGGTTCGCGATAGATGCGGCGGCCTGTCATCAGGGTTTGCAAATCGGTGATCAGCGCTTCATCGCGTGTTGTGCGCGCCCGTGGGATAGCGAGAGACGGCTTTTCAGGTGGAATGAAGGCGAGCGTTTCCGGGTTCAGTTTCGCTGCCCAAAGCAGCATCGCCAGGGAAGCAGGGAGGGCGAGGACGAATTGAAGCCTGCCGTCAATGCCACGGAAAATTGTGAAGCTCGAATCATAGATGACGATGATCAGCAGGGTGACTGCTATGAGGATTGCGAAGGCGGTGCGATGCTTCCGGCGGGCTTCCACGAGATCGTCACCGCGGCCGGCAAAAGCTCGCCATACAAGGTGCAGCATCAGGACAACCTGAACAGCGATGAGCAAAAAGCCTGCTGGTAATCTTGGTATGTCCAGGCCGAGATCAACGAAATGATCGGTGATCAGGATCGAGATGTATGCCATCGGAATGAGAAACGATGCGAGGACACTTATCCCCAGAGTATCGAGTCTCACTTCCTCATCAAAAACCGCCATCCCAAACCGCCAAGCAAACAGAACAATGAACTGTGCGTAAATGACGACTGGAATAGCAATCGGGCCGGCGTTCTGGAGATTCCAACCCGGAGATCCACTGGTGATAAGGAGACAGATTGTGCTGCTGATCAACAGCAATGCATAGACAGAGATCGGCTGCTTAACACCGTGTACAAGGATCAGCCCGGCTACTCCCAGCAATATGCCGATCGACGAGAACCGAGAGAAAAGCTCCAGGAGCAACACGGGAATACCGCCTCTGACCATTTTTAGTATTGATTTACAATAAATTATTATCGTTTAATGTCAAATATCATTTCATTTTCGTGGTGCGAAGTATGAGAGTTTCGAGCGCTGAACGACCGTTTCCAGCCTAGTGATTAGCGAGAGCCTTCACTGTCAGTCCATACACTCTCAGGTGCGAACCTTAGCTAGCCAAGCGCAAGGCATAGAATTTGCATCAATGAGTGTCCCTTCCAAAAGTTGATGGGGAAAGGACATAGCTATGAAAATCGACAAGTCGAAGCTGCTCGGTTTCAGCAACAATAGTGACGAGAAGAACGACACTATGGTTGGTACCAAGGGCAACGGCTCTGGAAAGAGACGGAAAAAATGGTGGCGCTGGTGGTGGTAAGCTAACCACTCAGTGTTTTCATTGACCGGCTCTACTCGTAGAGCCGGTTTTTTTCGCTTATGGCACGAATTCTGCACCGATTTTTCAATATTTTGCAGAATAGTACAAATCCATGAACGATGTAATTTCTCGCCCAAACCCCTTGCGCGCCGTGCGAATGAGGGAAGAACTGAACACTCGCTTGTTGGCCAGTCTTGATCATTTGGTTCAGGAGACGGCGCAGTACAACATCGTCGATATGCCATCGTTTTCAGAATGGCGGAACAGCATTGAGCGCAAAGAGCCGGGGCCAATGTCCTATGGTGCCTATTACGATTTAATCTCTTCGATTGAGCGTGGCCGAAAGCGGTCGGCGCGGTTCCTGTTCAAGGAAGTTTGCAACACAGAACCGCCCGAAGCGTCAGTGAAAATCTGTTGGCTTGGCCGTGACTACTCCCCTCGGCAAACACGGCGGGTACGCCGATTTATGGGTGGGGAGGGAACTGGCGCATCGGGCGTTCGCAAACCAAAGCCACGCCTCGCCAGAAAATTTGAGTCGACCTTGCGTGAGGCGCTGGCCTGGATAGACCGCCGCGCACCTGAACTTTCCGCCGAGATAGAAGCGACAATCAGCCAGATCATTCTGGTTGGTCCTGACCGGTCGGGCAAAGGATCATTTGAAGGCGGAACATGTTTCAGGCTTGCGGGCGCATTAGTCCTGAACGCGGAGAGGGATGCCAGCATCGCGGATCTTGTCATTACCATTGCCCATGAAGCCGGCCATGCTGTTTTGTTCGGCGAGTGTAGCGACGAAATGCTGGTCGAAAATCCTGATACTGAGCTTCATTGGTCTCCCATTCGAAATGCCAGACGTCCTTTGGAGGGTATATTCCACGCCGCATTTGTATCCTGCCGCATGCTTTGGGTTATTGAACGGATGGAAGCCGATTCCGGTTTTTCGCTGCAGGAACAAATAGATATGGAAACTGCTTGTGCGGATGCCATGCAGATATTTCAGGAATGTCTAGAGATCCTCGAGAAAAATGCCCGCTTTACGGCAACCGGTTCGAGGATTTTCGGACAGCTGCAAAATCAGGCCAGCGAGCATGGTGTGCTTAGTCCTCCGCAATCACTCGTATCCTGATGAATGTCCTCTCACGATCTGTGCGGAGCGCGGCGTGGGTCCTCGCAGATAGCTGGTTCTCTGCGGTGCTCGGGCTTCTGGGCTACCTTGTCCTGATCCGTCTTTTGGGACCGGAAACCTTCGGTGCCATGGCGATTTGCGGTCTTTTCTTCGGAGCTGTTTCCACTTTTGTGGGAGGCGCTTTGACGGAGAGCATACAGCAAAGAAGCACTTTGGAGGCCGGACATCTGAATACGACATTCTGGTCGAACTTCATCCTTTGCAGCGCGTTCGCCTTGCTAATTGCTCTCTCATCTTCCTTCATCGGCAAGCTTTTCGGATCCGAACACGTCTCGCAAATATTGCCATTTCTCGCTTTGGCCGCCTGGATAAGTTCGCTCGGGGCGGTGCCCACGGCCTTGCTCGAACGCGAGCTGCAGCATCATAAACTGGCTGCCCTGAATGCTCTTGCCGGCATACCCGCCGTTTCCGTAGCCGTTGGCATGGCTTTGTATGGTTTTGGTATTTGGAGCCTCGTCGCGAGCGTACTGCTCGGTGCCTGTCTCGGTTGTGCGGGGATCTGGATGATGGTCGATTGGCGGCCAGGCTTTGCTGCTACGCGGCAACATTTCCATGATCTTTTTCGCTTTAATCGCGATACGATTGCAACGAATATTCTCGGCTATCTGGATGATGCTATTCCCCGCTTTGCGCTCGCCTTTTTTGCGGGGGAGAGGGCAGTTGGGTTCTTTGATATGGCAATGCAGATTAGCAGTACCTTGTCTGGTTTGATCCTTGGCCCCGTGGCCGAAGTTGCAATGAACACCACTGCGCGGCTTCAATCCGCTGCTCAAAAAGTCCGCGAACTTCTCGATAAAGTTTTCACTCTGACAACAGCTATAATATATCCGGCGACCCTCGGCGCGATTGTTATAGCGCCCATCGCGATCCCCCTTATAATGGGATCGGCATGGTTTGACCTTGTCATGCCGGTTCAAATCGCGCTTCTAATCGGTATTCGAAACGCCTCCGGTGAACTAAACATCGCGGTCTTGCGCGGATTTGGCGATAGCAGGTCTCCGGTTCGGATACTGGCCCTCGGGGTTGCCTTGCAAACCATGTTCATACCCATCATTGCATTTTCCGGTGTGGTCGGTGCGGTTGTAAGTGTCACCATCCGCGTGTTCGCAACCTGGCCTCTCATGGCAAATAAACTTGGGAAAGTATGCGGGTATGGCTTCACTCGGCAGATCAGCGTCGGGAGCGCTTACTTCGTTGCCTCAGTACTGATGGCAATCGGTACCTACACCCTTTCCTCAAATCTGCCTGCGGACATGCTGGAAATATCGCGATTGGGAGTACTGATTGGTTTTGGCGCGCTACTATACGCGACATTGCTTCTACTGCTGAATCAAGTCAGGAAAATCTTGTCTTCTCTGGTTTGGATACGTGATCAAATGCGGGCTGAAAGCTTCGTTTCCGCAGAAGCATTTTGAATTTGATACTATCACATTATGATTATCTTCGTCACATCTGCTCACCATAAATATGCTCTCGACGCGCTGAGGCATATGGATGGCGCTCCAGATATTCGTATACTGTCTTATAATCGATTATTCAAACTTTCGCGCATCCCTTTTGCGACTTATATTTTCACCGACTTCGATCGCCTGAACTTTTGGGAACTGGAATTAGCCGCAAAAATATTTCGGCTCTTGGAGAAAGCAGACTGCCGAGTTATGAATGACCCTGCGTGCGTACCGCATCGTTTTCCCCTGTTGAAACGCTTGCATAAGCTGGGGCACAACACGTTTGGAGTGTGGGATGCGTCGGTTGATCCGCTCCCGGATCGGTATCCTATCTTTCTGCGTACAAAAGCAGCTCACCGTGGGGCTTTGAGTTCCTTATTGAAGGATGACACCGAGGCTGAAGCAGCACTGGAAAATGCTCTCGCCGAAGGCTTCAACATTCACGATCTTATGTTCGTTGAGTATTGCGCCGAGTCTCTGGAGCCGGGTCTGTTCCGGAAATATTCTGCCTATATCGTCGGACGTGAAGTTATCACTGGTATGTGCGTGCATGATGGAAGCTGGCACGCGAAATACGGATCGGAAGGAATAGCCACCGCCGATCACTATCAGGAAGAGTATAAATTCGTCGTCGAAAATGTATTTGCCGAGCAAATGCTACCTGTCTTCGAAGACGCTTGTATATCGTTTGGCCGCGCTGATTTCGCCGTCGTGGATAACCGGGTGGAAACATATGAAATAAACACCAACCCCTATATTTCGCCTATATTCAAGCACCCTTTCGCCATCCGTCTTGAGGCCGATAAGCTTCACTATGCAAAGCTCATTTCGGGATTAAGCGCGATAGATTCGCCAGCACATTCTAAAGCTGCTATGGCGAAACTGAAACTAGATGTTCCCGAATTGATTCAGCAACGGCGACTGGACCGGGGCGTTTTTGGCGTTCGCTGGACACCTTAGTTCTGAATAGAAAAAAGACCACTATACTGGTGTATCGCCGCTTTTTTGTTCACGGAAGTTCGCCAAGGCACTCTTCTAGAAGCGCGCAAAGTCTCGATGCAAAAAATACGTCATGCTGGAATTGTTTTTCAATGGCACTGAAAATACCTTTATTATGTTTCAAGCTTAGTTCAGCGTCTAATAGTCCTACAGGCCACTGATTCGAACCGGATACTATAATCCGGGTTTCGCCATTATCGAATTTCGACAGGAAAACTCCAGCATCGGCGTGGTTGGCGGCGGGATGGGGAATCTTTTTGTAAGTAGCGAATTGGGGTATGCTGAACTCTATGGAAATCAGAATTTCATCAGTGAGGATTTTAGATGCAGATGTGCTGTCTAGAAACGCGTCTGCAGGTATCTGTCTTTTATTTGTTTTGAGTGAACCATCAAGACCGAGAAGTGCAAGACTATAGTCGGTATGCTCGGGACTCGATACTAGGGCTCCGCCGATGGTTCCGCGATTGCGGACTTGCTGATCGCCAACCTTCCTTGCCATGTCTGCGAGGCTAGGTAGTTCTGTATTGATAGGGAAGGAGGTTGCGATTGTATTATGGGTTTCGCCGGCACCTATTATAATAAGGTCAGATCGTCCCTGGATACCTTTCAATTCTGACAGTTCGTGCGTAGATATGACGTGTTCCAGTGTAATGTCGTGCGATCTGATACGTGGCACAAGCCATTGCCCGCCAGAAACGAGTGCCGAATTGTCTAGTTCGACGAGTAGATCTGATGCCTCGCCAACCGTATGCGGAGTATGGAAAGCCGCTTCAATCATCAGATTGATCGTTCATTTGATGCGATTGGCAGGCCTGCCAGATGCGCTTCGGCGTTGCAGGCATCTCAACCCGTTTCCCAATTGCGTTGGCGACGGCATTCATAATGGCCGGCGGTGCGCCGATTGCGCCTGCTTCGCCGCAGCCTTTTGCACCAACAGGATTGTGGGTGCACGGTGTGTAAGTCGATCCGACTAGAATATTATTGAGATTTGTCGCTCTGGGTAAAGCATATTCAAGGTAGGAAATGGTTTTGGGCTTTCCCGTCTCTGGATCGTATAAACCATGTTCGAAAAGTGCTTGGCCAATTCCCTGGACAATACCGCCGTGAACCTGACCTTCAACGACGAAAGGATTCACGATCTCTCCAAAGTCGTCTACGGCCACAAATTTTATAATATCAATCGCTCCCGTCCTTGGATTAATCTCAACTTCGCAAATGTGCGTGCCGGACGGGTAAGTGAAGTTCGTTGGATCATAGAAGGCACTTGCTTCGAGGCCAGGTTCAAGGTCTTCCGGGTAATCATGCGGAACGTAGGCGGCATGAACAATTTCACCGAGGGCCAAGCCATCATTATTGGACCTTGAGAAGAAGCGACCAGCTTCAAAGATTACATCTTCTTTCTTTACATCCAGTAGGTGGGCCGCAATATATTTTCCCTTTTCGATGATTTTATCTGCTGCCTTGAGAATAGCCGATCCGCCAACGGCGAGGGATCTCGATCCATAGGTGCCCATGCCGACCGGAGTATTGTCCGTATCGCCGTGTATAATCCTGATATCGTCAAGGGGCAGATTGAAGTGCTCCGAGACAAGTTGCGCAAAGGTGGTTTCATGTCCCTGTCCATGGCTATGTGATCCGGTAAATACTTGAAGCTTGGCGGAGGGCGTGAACCGCAAAAGCGCGGATTCCCATAGCCCGACATCGGCACCGAGGGCTCCGGCAACGGCTGAAGGTGCAATCCCACATGCTTCCACGTAGCAGGATACGCCAATGCCGCGAAGGTATCCCCGCGATGCTGCTTCTTTTTTGCGATCTTTAAAACCAACATAATCAGCGGTTTTCAGGGCTCTGTTGAGATGTGCTTGATAATCTCCGGAATCATATTCCAGTGCGACCGGCGTCTGGTAGGGGAACTCATCTGGCTGAATTAAATTCTTCTGCCGGAGGTCGACAGGGTCAATTCCGAGCTCCCGCGCAGCGGTGTCGATCAGCGTCTCAAGCAAATAAGTTGCTTCCGGCCGACCGGCTCCACGATAGGCATCGACCGGCGCAGTATTTGTAAAAACGCCTTTTACAGCGCACGACACTGCCGGTGTTCGATACGGGCCGGCCAGCATTGTCCCGTATAGGTATGTTGGGACAAACGCTGCGAAGCTTGACAGATAGGCCCCAAGGTTAGCGGTGGTCTGCACATTCATACCAAGGAAATTATGATCAGTATCAAGAGAAAGTTCCGCCGTTGTGCGGTGGTCGCGCCCATGGGCATCGCAGAGGAAACTCTCCTTGCGCGTCGCCACCCATTTTACGGGTCGCCCGGTCTTGCGGCTCGCCCAGAGGACGGCACATTCCTCCGGATATATAAAAATTTTGGATCCAAAACCACCACCAAGATCAGGTGAGATAGCGCGAAGATTATGCTCACCAATAAAACCGACCGTTTCAGAAATAATCTTTCTCGCCATGTGGGGATTTTGGCTGGTGGTATAAAGCGTGGCCGTTTCTGATCCGGGCTCAAAATCAGCAAGCGCTGCGCGGGGCTCGAGCGCATTCGGTATGAGGCGGTTATTCGTCAGGTTGATTTTGATGACGTGCGCCGCTTTATCCAGGGCTTGTTTTGCGCCTAATTCATCGCCGAACTGCCAGTCAAAGCAGACGTTCTGTTTTGCCGTTTGGTGAAGCGCTTCAGACCTTTCCGCTTGCAGCGGATCAACATTATGCTCCTGATCCCGTGTTTCTATTCGAACAAGTTCTGCGGCTTGTTTAGCTATGTCCGCGTCTTCAGCCAGGACAAGAGCATAGGCGTCTCCGACATAGCGCAGCCGTTCATGGGCAAGTATCGGCCTCTGCCCGCCTTGCATAGGCGAGCCATCGCGTGAGTGCACTATCCAGCCACAGCTAAGCTCTCCGAGACCATCTCCTAGCACATCTGCGCCAGTATAGACCGCTACTACGCCAGGTATTTTCTCCGCCTCGGAGACATCGACAGTTTCAATGGTTGCATGGGCAACCTTCGATCTCACAAAGACGGCGTGTAGCTGTCCGGGCAAATCTATATCCGAGCAGTAGCGACCTTTTCCGGTCAGGAAGCGAGCGTCCTCCTTTCGAGGGCAGGCGGCACCGATGCCTCTTTTTTCGTCGAAGCTGGTATCCTCGCTTACCTCGTTGTTTATAAGGCACTGCACTGCCCGGACGATATTCTGATATCCTGTGCACCGGCAAAGGTTTCCTTTAAGTCCCTCCCTGATTTCAGCTTCGCTCGGACTTGGGTTGTGTTGCAGGAGATCCCTCACGCTCATAATCATGCCTGGTGTACAAAAGCCACATTGCAGCGCGTGATTTTGACGGAATGCTTCCTGGACGCGGTCGAGGTCTGCCGATCCATCTGCCACGCCTTCAATGGTTCTGATGATAGCGCCCTGCGCCTGGTGTGTGAGAACCGTGCAGGCTTTTACGGAGAGTCCGTTCAGTTCCACAACGCATCCACCGCATCGTGCAGTCTGACACCCGATATGGGTGCCGGTGAGTTTCAGTGTCTCTCGTAATGTATCAACGAGCGTTGCGGTTGCTTTTGGATAGGTGACAAAGTTCTTTCCGTTCACATTTAGCGAAACGGCTCCATGCAGATCTTTGCGTACTTTAAGCAAAAAGTTGTCCGATCCTCTTTAGCCGCGGAAACACCATTGGTACCCGGGTTTTATAATTGCGATATTTATCACCGAACCTTCCGACCAGTTCGTTCTCTTCCATTTGGATGACAAGGTAGAGTGCTAGAAAGAACAATCCGGAGATGACATACGCGCCTGAATAGTTTGCGGCGATAGCCCATCCGATCGTGCCGACAATAATCATAAAATATCGCGGGTGGCGCACGACTGAAAATGGACCTGCCTCAATCAAAGCTTCAGCTTCTCCTTGTACTTCGGGAATGCCAGAGAATGTTCGAAGGTCCAGATGAGGCCGAATGCGTGCGGACATTCGCCAACTTGTAAAGTAAATAATAGTACCAACCACAAACAGCCCTGGTAGCGTTCCGAGATCCTGCCCGATGATCGCGTCGAGCCTCCAAAGGACTGGTGTAGCTGTTGCCAGCATAAGAAGTAGGGCAGCTGTGTAGGCTTGCCACATTGGACGTGACTTCCAAAAACTGACAGCACCATGGATCGTGACCCAGAAGACAATCACGACGGGTAGCAGAACCACCAAAATCGCGGCCAATCCGTATCGAATATCTGTGAGTGCGATGGTGTCCATATCGTATCAAAACTCTGACAGATAGTTGTGTCAAAACAAGTGTTCAGCTAGGTAGATACCATGAAATCGGTCACCGCGCAGAATATTTCCACCCATGATCTCATACGTAAACTCATTGGCGGCATGCCGAGCCGATTCAACAAGGAGGCCGCCCAGGGGCTTGATGCCGTCTTTCAGTTCCACCTGACCGGCGAGGGAGGGGGAGATTTTGCTATTTTGATTAAAGATCAGCACTGCACGATCGAAGAAGGCGCGAACTCCAATCCAACGGCATCCGTAAAAATGTCCACCGGAACATATGTTGATTTGGCGCTGGGCCGTGTGACGGGGTCTCAGGCGTTTTACAAACGGAAAGTTCGAATCAGCGGTGGTCTCAATCTAATTATTAAGATGCACACGCTTTTCCCATCGCTGACCGACGATGAACAGATGCTCTAGCTATTTGATCCAAAGTAACGGTACGGTAGCCTTCGTCGAAGGCAATAGATTATCCTTTATGGATACCAAAAGAATAGGCCTGCTTGCTTATGCAACCGATAGATAAATTTATAATCAGTATTCAGTAAGTTGAATACTGATTATCTAGGCCACGAAAAGAACTGTTCTTATATTCCTGCTCCTCCGGCTGCGACCTGCAATTCAGATCTTGATAGTTCGCATCTTGACCAGATGTCTGACATCGCGGTCACCAGCTGGTCTATATCTTCGTCGGAATGAACAGGAGAGGGGGTGATCCGCAGGCGCTCTGTGCCCTTTGGTACAGTCGGGTAATTGATTGGCTGAACATAAATCCCATAATTCTGCATAAGCCAGTCGCTGATCATCCGGCACTTAACGGGATCACGGACCATTACCGGCACGATATGGCTGGGGTTTTCGAGTGTCGGAATGCCGATGCCCCGAAGCTTTTCCCGGACAAGGCGCACCTGTCTGCGTTGGCGCATCCGCTCAATATCGCTTTGCTTTAAATGTTGTATACTAGCGAGGGCACCGGCCGCCACAGCAGGAGGAAGCGCCGTTGTAAATATGAACCCTGAAGAGAAGCTCCGAATATAGTCGCAAATCGTCTTTGACGCGGCAATATACCCGCCAAGAACACCGAAAGCCTTACCAAGTGTCCCTTCGATGATGGTCAGCCTGTCCATTAAGCCTTCACGCTCCGCAACTCCGCCGCCGCGCGGTCCGTAGAGACCAACTGCGTGGACCTCGTCGAGGTAGGTCATTGCGTTGTATCTATCGGCAATATCGCAGAACTCTCTAATGGGTGCGATGTCGCCGTCCATGGAGTACACCGATTCAAAGGCTACAAGTTTGGGTCGATCCGGATCCAGATCTTTTAATTTTTCTTCCAGATCTTTTGGGTCATTATGTTTGAAAATTCGCTTTTCAGCTCGGCTGTGGCGGATGCCCTCAATCATGGACGCATGGTTCAACTCATCAGAAATGACGACACAATTGGGAATACGGGATGCGAGGGTGCCGAGCGATGCCCAGTTTGAAATATACCCTGAGGTAAATATGAGAGCGGCTTCCTTATTGTGAAGATCCGCTAGCTCTCGCTCAAGCATCACATGGTAATGGTTTGTGCCGGAAATGTTTCTAGTGCCGCCGGCACCGGCCCCGCATCGATCGAGTGCGTCGTGCATCGCTTCTACGACTATGGGGTGCTGCCCCATGCCAAGATAGTCGTTTGAGCACCATACCGTGACGTCTTTTGGGCCGATATCTCCATGGTTTCGGGCGCTCGGGAAAAAGCCCATTTTTCGCTCAATATCGGCGAAGATGCGATAATTTCCTTCTTCTTTCAGAGATTTCAATTCGCCTGAAAAGAAATTTTCGTAATCCATTACGTCCTCCCATAGTCTGGACGGGTGCGGCGGGACACCTGTTCAGTATCTGTATTTTCGTGGATCGCCCAAGCCCACAGGATTGCGTCGGGTACGGGCAGAACAAGGGCCAGGTGTTCGATGACGGCGAGACTGGCAAGTGTCGCCAGAAGCATATAAGAGACCGCCGGAAACGTGCCGGACAAATGAGTCAGGCCAAGATATATCAAGACGGCTGTGATACCTGAGACAACCGCTATCAATAGGGGGAAAAGAGCTGTTGCCTGCTTTTTGTTGAAGTAGGTTGAAAGATATTTGAGGTGGTTGGGCAGCATGTGGTCGGAGATATTTGGTGCCCCGAGGAATACCAATGCCTTGGAGCTTAGGCGCATACCCCACAAGAGGAAGAACGTCATTGCCGCAACAGCGTTTTCCGCTCCGAGACTCAGCAGGAGAATAAGACCGCCATGGGCAGCTATTGCGACCTCGTGATGTATCACGGCTTCGGTGGAAACGATGAATCTGGGCCATATTTTTAGGTTGGGTGGACAAGGTGTTTTTCTGGGGCCCGATATATATCCGAATAGAAACATGCATTCATGCCAGGCCCACAGCACGATGCCGCAAGTGAAGCCTATGTACGCGCCACTTAAAGTGTCGATATCCCTTAAGCTGTAGACAGCCACAGTAGCCGCCAGAACAGCAATCGAAGCAATCAAGGCTGTAAAAAGGCGAACTGACTTATTTTGCCGAACCAGCCACAGCAATGACCCGGTGCTGCTCCACCAGATCACTATTGCTGCAAAGACAGGAACGGCTACATCAGTCATTACCAGATCGGCTCCAGTCTTGACTCATTTGGAATGCTGTTCGGTTTTGTGTCCATCAAAAATAGGCGTCCGAATTGAGCTGCAGCTTTCAACTTCAAGCCTACACTGCCAATGTTTCCAAGGATTCCACCTTTCTGCTTGGCGAGTTCTATCTGGTCTGCAGTCTGGCGCAATCGTTCAATACGTTCGAGCCATTTCGGATTTTCGATATCGAGTTGCACGGGGAAAACCTGACGGGAAATTTCCGTCGTCAGGCGAAAAACGTCCATGTCATATTTTGTAGGATCGACTCCCAGCGCATCGTGGAAATGTGGCCTCCTGTGATCGCGGACATACATGGTGGCGAACACGGCAAGAAGGAAAAAGCGGATCCATAACTTATTGAGGCCAGTCAATAGCTTCGGATCAGATCGCATGAGTAGAGCGAAGGCTTCGCCATGGCGAAACTCATCATTGCACCACTCTTCAAACCATTTGAAAATTGGATGAAAACGACGGCTCGGATTTTTCTCAAGCTGTCTGTATATGGTGATGTACCGCGCGTACCCAATCTTCTCTGACAGATAGACGCTATAGAAAATAAATTTGGGTTTAAAGAAGGTGTATTTCTTGGTTTTCGTCAAAAAGCCAAGATCAACTCCGATGCCAAAATCTCTCAATACATGATTTATAAAGCCAGCATGACGTGCTTCGTCCCGGCTCATCAATCGAAAGAGATCTTTTACGTCTTTATTATTCACCTTTCTCGCAATCTCTTTATAAAGAACGCACCCGGAAAACTCCGCAGTGAGCGAGCTTACAAGAAAATCAACAAATTCGACCCTCAGCTCCGGATCTAGTTTTTCGAGCATATCATCAAATTCATCTGTTCGCTTGAAATGCCCTTTATTTGGATCACTCTCCATTTCGTCGATAAGCGCATCCCATTCTTTTCGAACGAGGCTGACATCCAGCCGGTCCATCTTGTCGAAATCGGTTGTAAAGAAATGCGGACTGAGAAGCGTATTATCGAGTGCAAGATCATTTGTATTAAACTCTGCAGCTCTTTTTCCGAGGGCTTCCTCGGCAGTAATTGGTGCGAAGGTCATTCTATGATCCCCTCTGAAAAGCTAACTTCGAAGAGTTCTGTAAGTTCAAAAAAGGACTGGATTCGAATCCAGATTTTTTCCAGGAAGCCGGCTTGGCTGACAGTTGCCCGTCGTCTAACGACCAGCTTTTCGCCGAAAGGTGGTAGGCGGACTGCGTCGCCATGGACAAGGACGCGGTCACCTATTTGGAGGTCCTGACCGCCATCAAGCTCCACGTGGGCTTCCAGTGTCTCCCAGGTGTGGATAACGGTGACGGTGCAAGGCACATCTTTAACACGTTGTTCGTTCATGAATTCCCTCCAGGCTGCTTCTCGAACAATTGAATAAAGCTCTCGGCATTTGACGCCCCAAATGCTTCAAGCGTTACGAATTTCTGCGTTGATGGATCGTTGAGGATGACTTGCCCGCTTTCCGTCCGGACAAGTTCGAACGCGGGTGTTGGACCGACTCCAAATTTCTTGCGGTCGAAGGAGAGCGCCCGCAAAGCGGTTCGGACGAACCCTTCAGAATTGGGAGGATAGGTATGGATTAGCGCCTTTGTCTCCGGATCATAGACACCGATACCGCCATCGGCTTCGTCAACGAACTGGATGGCCATGCGTTCGACTGCGGCCTCCTGCTGGACCGTCATCTTGCCGATGCCTGTCCATGTCGAAAAGCTGGCGAGCACTAACATAGTACCGAGGAAAATAAATGGGCCGTAGCGGAAGACTGCGGGTGTTTTGCGGCGTATCGGCGCTTGATAGTGAACGGCCATTTTTCAAGTCTCCTCAGTGAGCGGACGCCAACCCGGCTGGAATGTCGCTTTCGATGTTGGCCTCGATGCTCGGCCTGTCCGCGGCAATATTTACATGATCGGGGGAGTGAGCCTGCGCCGCTTCGGCCAGAATTCTCGCCACTGATTCCGGATCGTGAATACTCCGCAGCATCGGTTGCGGTCTGCCGAAATGAAACGGTTTGGCGAAGGGCCAAAGATGCAGGTAGGGTGCACTGCCCGCCTCGCTCATTTGCAGCGCGATGTCGCCAAGCCGGGCGCTACGCCTTTTCAACTGTGCTGATTTCATGCTCGCGAAAGGTGCATTGATATATTTCGTGAAGGCAACGCCATGGCGTATTATCACGCGCTCCGATGTAATGGTGAAAATTGCCGCACGGCTCATGGCGAGGGCGATGAGGGTCAGGACTGATATGGCAAGTGCACATGTCACAGCAGAGCTAACACAAACAGCTGTCATTGCCGCGGGCTCAGCTTCAATGGAGGCGAGGTGTGCAAGCCGCCCGAAGGTAACGAGTACGAAGTACCCGATTACCCAGCGGATCCGGAAAGCACCGAACAATAGACCTGTGGCACTAGGTTGGCCTTGCCAGATGAGTTTCTCGCCCTTTGGCAAATGCCCTGGCAGCCCGCGGACTGGTTCGATTGGGCCTTCTTCCTCATCATGAAACAAATTCATAATAATGGCTCCGAACGTTTGGGTGTCGCATAGAGAGTGCCGCCGCCATAATAGCCAGCGATTTTATCTTCCTCGAGCCGCGTCACGGAATCGGGGGATTTTGTTTCAGGAACACCGGCAAACTGGCTTCCTGTAATTGCGTGAACTGTCACCGCTGGTTTGCGGCCACCTTGTAAATTGGCGAAGGGAACCGGTAACAGCACGCGTTTGGTCCCGGTAGCTGTTTCAACTTCCACTTCATGATACCGAATAATGGCCTCGGAAACATCTACCCAGAGATCTACGACCTTGCCGCCGACTTTGCCATCGACACCGATGACAGGCAGTCCGCGCGGATCCTTGTCTTCGTCAGGCACGAAGTATTCGGGATGGCTCCTGAAAGGAACAATGCGAGGGGTACCTTCGAGTGTCAGATCGGGATAGTCAGCCCGTTCAGCCCAGGATGCTGGACCAACACCGTCGGCCATGGGATCACCCGTAGGTTCGTATGGTGCTCCGGGCCATGCTTCCGTCCGCTTTATTGCAAGCTCGCGAGATTCCCGTGGCCGCTTCTCGGGGTCGACGTCGCCGCGCCCGTGAGCCAATTTAAATGTCTTTGGTTTGGGGCTTACAAACGGCTTTGCAGTGTCGACACGTCCGGTCGTGTCCTGCTCAGAAGGATAACCTTCCCGCATCCCTTCCCGCTGAAGGTGGAGCACTAGCCCGATGAAAAACAGAGTGAAAAGGGCCAGGCTGATATCAACCAGATCGATCCCTCCTAATAGTTCGCCGCCCATAATCATGTCGACTTCTCCTTATGCCTGGCCTTCATTCGGGGAAGGCCTCCAGTCCAAACTTGCGTCCCTCATCTCGCGTGTTCTTTGTCCAGGTTGCGTGTCGTGCGATCGGCCCCAATGCGACCAGAGCAATGAACAACATCAGGATCTCAATGTGATAGACGCCGCTGTATCCAATGCCCGCTGACGAGAAGCCTGTTCCAAGCGCGCCTGATGCCGCGATGGTCTCAAATGCGTCTCTAATGGCTCCTCCGAGCGCCAAGGCAATTCCGGCTGCAGACGCCTGTACGGCCCCCCAGGCACCGAGGGCTATGCCGCTGTCAGTGGTTCTGGCCAGCGCCATCGCGGAAGTCAGCATACAAACTGAGAACAGTCCGCCGCCAAGGCCAATGAGAAACGTTCCCGATTGGAAAAGGCGTAGCGAGTTCAGGGGTTCTGCAAAGATAACGGCTGTAAATGCTGCGACGCCAATCAGCAGGCCGTATCCGCCAAGTCTGTGTGGATCAACGTTGCGTGAAAGCCGCTGGGCAGCATATGCAAATCCGACAATCGTGCCAGCGGCAAAGATTGCGGTCAGCCGGGTCGTCTCACTTACCGTCATCCCTAGAATTTCTGCGCCGTAAGGTTCCAGCAATATATCCTGCATGCTGAAGGCCATGGTCCCAAGGCCAACTGTTAGTAGAAGGCGCTTGGCTGCTGGATCGATCAGCAGGCTTTCGACTGCTTCCCCGAAGCTCATGCGTGGCGCTGTAAAGTCAATCACTTTGGGATCGCGCGCTTCCTGTTTCCAAAGCGCGATCATATTGAGTGCCATCGCAACAACGGCCGACCCTTGTATGACCTTAATAAGCCGGACTTGGCTGAAGTCTGTCAGAAGCGCTCCATAGATCAAGGCGCTCCCCCCCATACCAACTAGCAACATGAGATATAGTAGGGCGACAACGCGCGGTCGTGCATCAACCGGGGCAATATCTGTCGCAAGGGCGAGTCCTGCCGTCTGCGTGGTGTGTAAACCGGCACCGATTAGAAGAAATGCGAAGGCAGCTCCAGCCTTTCCTATCCACAGCGGACCGTGGGTGTCGCCGGACAACAGGATGAGTGCGAACGGCATGATGGCGAGGCCACCAAACATGAAAATTGAGCCGAACCAGATAAATGGTCCGCGTCTCCATCCGAGGACGGACTTATGCGTATCAGACTTGTGACCAATCAGAGCGCGCAAGGGCGCGAACAGTAGAGGCAGCGAAATCATGATGGCGACGAGCGATGCTGGCACCGCCAATTCAACAATCATGACCCGGTTTAGCGTGCCGGTGATGAGCGTCAGTGCCATCCCCGCGGATATTTGGAAGAGCGATAGCCGCAGCAAACGGCTCAACGGCAAATCGTCGCTCGCAACATCGGCAAAGGGCAGAAGCTTGCGGCTCATTCCGCGCCAGGCATCCGATAGGGGAGGGCGCGCTTGCCTCATCCAGCCATCTCCAATGCCATTGATATATAAAATCCGGATTTTATTCTCTTGGACCGCAGCAACGCCCGGTCAGTAAACCGATCTCCTATTTCTTTTGCTGTGTGAGGGCAGATTGCTGGCGAGCGATCACTCCGCGGGAACAGTTTGCCAGCCGCGTGCATCGCTGATAGCAGCGGTGTTCGCGGAGCAAATGTGAACAGCACAGTATTGTCTGCGAATGATGCAAGTTTACGGACCCCATCCTCGAAATCGTCCAGATTATAATGAATGAGCGAATCCATGGCGACGACGTGATCAAAAGTGCTGTCGCCGGGATTGAACATGTCTCCCACACGAAACTGTATCGAGCCGGGAAGTGTCAGAGCTTCCGACCTCTCAGCTGCCAGGTTCACAAGCGTTTGGGAAAGATCCACAGCAACAACATCGGCACCGCGCCTTGCAGCTTCAATCGCTAACTGGCCCGCGCCGCATCCTGCATCCAGAATTCGACGACCTGTTAGATCCTCCGGCAACCAGCTGAGCAAGGTTTCGCGCATTGCGTCTCTGCCTGCGCGAACTGTGGCTCTTATTCCGCTTACTGGAGCATCGGATGTCAGGCGCGCCCACGCTGCAGACGCCGTGCGATCGAAATAGGCTTCGAGCTCATCTTTTCTTTTTTGGTATGTTGCAGATGTCATCTTAGTCGAATCCCAGAAAATCGAAAATGTCGCGATCTTTCATCGGTGTGCAATCAAGTTCATCAACGCCCGCCCAGAGTTTCTCCGCCAACTGAATATATTCCTGCTGCACCGCTTCCAGTTCCGGACTGCCTTCCATTTCGAAAAGGGTTGATTTCTTCAAGCGTGATCGCCGGATCACATCGAGATCGGGAAAATGGGCGAGCCGCTGCATACCCGTAGCGTCATTATACCGATCAATCTCATCGGTGGCGGCGCTCCGGTTCGCGATGACACCGCCGAGCCGCACGTCGTAATTCTTGGCCTTTGCCTTGATCGCTGCAACGATCCTGTTCATGGCGAAAATGGAATCAAAATCGTTTGCCGTTACGATCAGGCCCCTGTCGGCATGTTGAAGCGGCGACGCAAACCCACCGCAAACCACATCTCCAAGCACATCGAAAATTACGACGTCGGTATCTTCTAGAAGATGATGTTCTTTGAGCAGTTTTACGGTTTGTCCGACGACATAACCGCCGCAACCGGTTCCTGCGGGCGGGCCGCCAGCCTCGACACAGAGCACACCGTTATACCCTTCAAAGACAAAATCGTCCGGACGAAGCTCTTCACTGTGAAAATCAACAGATTCAAGGACATCGATCACCGTCGGCATAAGGCGTTTGGTCAGTGTGAAAGTAGAGTCATGTTTGGGATCGCACCCAATCTGAAGGACGCGGCGGCCAATTTTGGAAAATGCGACAGAAAGATTGGAGGATGTTGTGGACTTGCCAATCCCGCCCTTGCCGTAAATTGCGAAGACCTTCGCAGTATCGATTTCCATTGAAGGGTCTAGCGCAACCTGCACGCTTCCCTCTCCATCCCCCGGTCCCGATGATAGTTTTGCGCCTGGCCGATCAAATGTAAGAAGCGTCATGCGGCGGCTCCCTCCTCAAGGCTGAGGCCTTCCACGCGGTCCTCAAGTTCGTCTCCAGCCCTTTGAAGGGCTTCCAGCGTTTCTGGATCTGGTGTCCAGTATTTACGGTGGCAGGCTTCGAGCAGTCGGCCTGCAAGTTTTGCCGATGATTTTGGATTTAGTTCTGAGAGCTTTCGGCGCATATTTTCGTCGAGGATGAAAGTCTCGCCAACACGCTGATAAACCCAGGGATCCACTTGGCCGGTGGTTGCGGACCACCCCATCGTATTGGTTACTTGCGCCTCGATCTGGCGGACACCTTCATATCCGTGGCGAAGCATTCCTTCATACCATTTCGGATTCAGCGTGCGGGTGCGGCTCTCAAGAGCAACCTGTTCGTTGAGCGTACGGACGACACCGTCTCCTGTCGTCTGGTCGCCTATATAGACTTGCGGCATCGAACCACTGGTTTGTTTTACCGCTTGGGAGACGCCGCCAAGTGTATCGAAATAATGGTCTATCGTTGTCAGTCCGAGTTCAACTGATTCAAGATTTTGATAGGCAAGGTCGACGTCGCCCAAAATGCTGCTGAGCAATTCCGGTTGGGCCGTCGCTTCCCCTTTAGATCCGTATGCAAAGCATTTGCGATTGGAGTAGACCTCTGCAAGTTCATCTTCATCATTCCAGCACCCCGCATCGACGAGCTGGTTGACGTTTGCACCATAGGCACCTTCGGCATTCGAGAACACGCGCAATGCTGCTGTTTCCAGATCACACTCCTGAGACTCTTGATAGGCAATGGCATGCTTGCGGATGAAATTCTGCTCTTCGGGCTCATCCGCCTTGGCGGCGAGGAGAGCGGCCTCTGCCAGCAATTGTGCTTGGAGGGGCAACAAATCCCGGAAGATACCCGAGAGCGTTGCGATGACGTCTATGCGCGGCCGCCCGAGTTCGCTTAGCGGAATCAGTTCAGCCCCGGCAAGCCTTCCATAACTGTCGAACCGTGGTTGCGCACCCATCAGAGCGAGTGCCTGGGCAAGCTGCGATCCTTCGCTTTTGAG
The DNA here is from genome assembly GCA_039196965.1 of Pseudomonadota bacterium. Classification (GTDB taxonomy): domain Bacteria; phylum Pseudomonadota; class Alphaproteobacteria; order Caulobacterales; family Hyphomonadaceae; genus CALLCD01. The sequence continues at coordinate 62,076 of JBCCUK010000005.1, forward strand.
GTTGTCCGTACCCCACAAAACCAGTGCGATCGATTCCGGCAGAGTGCCAGTATCATCGAGGTGACGCTGGATAAGCCTTTCCGCTTGCAGTGCGCCGTCGCGGACGGCGAAAGCAGTTGGGATGCGGCAGGGGTCAAGGCCATGAATGTTCCGGCCCGTTGGCAGAATGGCAGGGGTGCGAATGAGGTCCCCGCCTGGAACGGGCTGGATAAATTGTCCGTCGAGCGCGCGCACTAGCCCTTCCAATTCCCGGTTACGTAGCAAGAGCTGATTGATCTCGTCATAGTGGTCGAGCGCTTCAGCGCGCTCTGGGGCCACCTTCGCGGCTGTAAGCCGATCACCGTCGATAATTGCTTCAAGTGCTTCCATAGGAAGCGGTGGGCCATCGTCGCCGGGTGGCATGGCGCTCATAAGCTCAAGGCGCTCGTTTCTGCTCGGAGCATTTCCGGCGACATGCAAACCGTGTGGAATAAGAGATTCTTCCAGCTCGGTAAGGTCCACGATCAAGCCCGATATAAAGGTGTCGCTGTCCTGGTCAGCAGTGACGTCGAGGTCGAGTGCTTCAGCTTGTGCACGGATTGTCTCCAGAAGTCTCATCCGCGCCGCTGCATCCGTGCTGGGCATGGAGCGCCACTGGTTGACAGACTCCTTGAGGTCCTCAAATCCCTTATAGAGCCCTGCCTTGACCACAGGCGGGGTGAGGTAGCTCACTGTCGTTGCCGCGCTCCGCCGTTTGGCAATTGATGCTTCGGATGAGTTATTTGCGGCGTAGAAATATATATTCGGTAGATCATCGATCAGATAATCCGGCCAGCACTCTGAACTCAGGCCCACATGTTTTCCAGGCATGAATTCAAGTGCGCCATGGGTGCCGAAATGTAATACGGCGTCGGCGTTAAACTCTTCGCGCAGCCAGCGATAATAGGCGCAGAATGCGTGGGTCGGTGCAAATCCTGATTCGAAGAGAAGGCGCATTGGATCGCCTTCGTATCCAAATGCGGGCTGTATCCCGATAAAGATGTTTCCGAGCCGGCACCCAAGAATTTCAATTGAACGACCGCGCGCTTGCTGCCTGCCCGGAGCGGGGCCCCATTGCGCTTCAATCTCCGGAAGACGGATCTCGCGGCGCACATGATCGTCGATATCCACATGATCGAATACTCTTGCATCGGACGTGATCTGATCTCCGAGAACCATGGCGCGTAGTTCTTCTGCAGACCGCGGACACTCCAGTGTGTATCCCTCGGCCTTCAGAGCACGGAGAGTATTATGAAGCGACTGGAAAACATCGAGATAGGCAGCGGTGCCGACTGCCCCGCCATTCGGGGGAAAGTTGAATAATGTAATGGCGACCCGCCTGTCACGCGGCGGTGTCTGTCTCAATTCGACAAGGCGTCTTACCCGTCGTGCCAGCATATCTGCGCGGTCTTTGCAGGGATACATTTTCAGGGTACCGGCCATGTCGGGGTCTTGTGACCGGGCTCCGAAAACCATTGGCCCGGTCGCTCCGTCGAGTTCGGGTATTGCAACCATCAAGGTCGCTTCTATTGGTGTCAGGCCCTGCGGGTTTTCATTCCATTCTTCACGGGTTTGAAACTCGACGGCCTGGCAGGACAAATAAGGGACATTCAGCTCGCCCAGCATCTCGGCGGCTGCAGCTGCATCATTGTATGCCGGTCCTCCCACTAAGGAGAACCCGGTGAGTGACACAACCGCATCAACGATCGGTTTGCCGTCTTTCATAAAGTGATCTTCTACGGCCTGCCGCGCATCGAGCCCGCTCGCAAATGCCGGAATTGTGCGCATGCCGAGGTTCTCAAGCGCGCTAATCACACCATCGTAGTGGCCCGTATCCTTGGAGAGAATATAGGAGCGCAAGAGTAGCAGGCCGACCGTCGGGCGTTGACTGCGGGCGAGGGGTAGCTTGCTTCCGGTTGTAGCAAGGCGGCCCTTCATCTTTGGGTGATAAACTCCGGCGTCCAGGTATTCGACAGGAGGGGCAGGCGATACCGCATTGCGAAGCACTTCCCGAGGCCCGCTTGCATAGCGGCCGATCATGAAATGAATGAGATTTTCTATGTTTTCATCAGATCCAGCGAGCCAGTATTGCAGCGCCAGAAAATAAGCCCGGACGTCCTGGGCTGTGCCGGGAACATATTTCAGGAGCTTGGGGAGCCGCCGCAGCATTTTCATCTGGTTGGCACCGGCACGTGTTTTGTCAGATCCGCCCCGAAGGCGCTTAAGCATCGCAATCGGCCCGCTTTCCGGCTTGTCCATGCGGAACTTGCCGAGGCGGGTAAGTTTTACAATCTCGGATGCTGACAGACATCCGGCGATGGCGTCGCAATCCTCTCTGCGTGCTTCAAGATCAGCACGCACGGCCTGAATATGATCGTCGATAAAGAGCATGCAGGCGACGATGAAATCTGCGTTTGCGATTGCCTCTTTGCAGCGTCGCAAATTTTCCTCGTCGCGTGCCCAGTCGACCGCCGCGTGGAAAGACAATTCGAGACCCGGATAGACTTTCTGTAAGCGCGCCCTTGCACGATCAACGGCTGTTTCGAGCTGTCGGTCGAGGGAAATCAGAACCACTCTGACAGGGACATTATGTTGCGCCTTATCTCCCATAATGCGCCTTCGCTTCATACAGTGTATCTACGCTGATCGATTCAAGCTGGCGCTCCAGCGCAAAGCGTTCCGTATTTCGTTTCGCTTTTCCGCGGACAAAGAATGGGATTTTCCTAAGCTCGCTTTCCGCATCGGGTTCCCAGCCGATCTCGCTTTCCGAGACCACCTCAGGTCCAGCGTGTTCGGGATGGGCGCTGAGGTGGGAGGGGCCTGCCTCATCATGAAATTCGAAGTCTTCCCGGAACATGCCAAGAAGATGTTCTTCTAGACCCATCACAAGCGGATGGATCCACGTATCAAACAGGACATTCGCGCCTTCAAAACCCATTTGCGGTGAGTAGCGTGCGGGATAGTCGTGGACATGCGCCGGTGCGGAGATAACGGCGCACGGGATCTGCAGCCTTTTCGCAATATGGCGTTCCATCTGCGTGCCGAGCACAAGTTCCGGCTGTGCCTCGGCTATCGCAGCCTCCACCGTGAGATAGTCTTCAGTGATAAGGGGCTCTAAGCCATAATTCTTCGCCGCAGCGCGAAGATCTCTTGCAAATTCGCGATTATAACACCCCAGTCCTGCGACTTCGAAGCCGATCTCTTCCTTAGCCACTCTTGCCGCTGCGATAGCATGCGTTGCGTCACCGAAAATAAAAACGCGCTTGCCGGTAAAGTAGGTGGAGTCGACCGAATTCGACCACCATGGCAGATTTGTGTTTTCAAGTTCAGGGGCGTGTCGGACGCCAGTGATGTCCGCAACTTCGCGAATGAATTCACGCGTGGCACTGACACCAATCGGGATAGTCTTCGTATAGGGTTGTTTGAATGTTCGCTCGAGCCAGCGTGCGGCCGTCTCGGCAATCTCAGGATAGAGAACAATATTGAAATCTGCGCGGCCAATTTCTGCGATTGAATCCGGCGTGGCGTCAAATGGCGCAATCAGATTGATATCGATACCCATATTGACGAGCAGGCCTGCAATTTCCCGGAAGTCATCCCTGTGGCGAAAGCCTAGCGCGGTCGGCCCGAGAATATTACAGCTCTTGCGGTATGACCGTCCGACATCGCGAGCCGGCTGCGGTTTCGCCAAATGACGCACGATCTGATAAAAGGTTTCTGACGCGCCCCAGTGCTCTTTCTTCGAATATGACGGGAGTTCAAGCGGGATAACGGGTATTGGGAGCCCAAGGCGTTTCGCAAGGCCGCCGGGGTCATCCTGGATGAGTTCAGCTGTGCAGGAAGCACCGACAATAATTGCTTTGGGGCTGTAGCGCTCATAAGCGTCCATCAGGGACTTTTTGAAGACTTCGGCTGTGTCGCTGCCGAGGTCACGAGCTTCGAAGGTTGTGTAGGACACGGGCGGGCGTTTGCCGCGCCGCTCAATCATGGTGAATAGAAGATCAGCATACGTATCACCCTGCGGCGCATGCAGGACATAGTGGAGACCATCCATGGCTGTGGCGATGCGCATTGCGCCAATGTGCGGAGGGCCCTCATATGTCCAAACGGTCAATTGCATTATATTGCGAGCCTTGCCTTTCTGAGGATTGGGCGAGAGAAAAGTTCAGCAAGATCAGCGGCTTGCTCGTATCCTTGAATAGGGGTGAACATTAGCTCGATGGACCATTTCGTAACCAGGCCCTGGGCTTCTAATGGGTTCGCCAAGCCAAGGCCGCAAACAGTAATATCCGGACGTGCCTCCTGACACCGGTCGAGCTGAAGGTCGACATCCTGTCCCTCGGAGAGCTGAGCGTCTTGGGGCAGCAATGCGAGCTCTTCTGAGAGGTGTTCCTTCTGAAGATACGGAGTGCCGACTTCGACAAGTTCCATATCGAGTTCCCTACTGAGAAAGCGAGCGATTGGAACTTCCAGCTGGGAATCCGGGAAGAAGAAAATAGACCGGCCTGCAAGATTATCCCTGTGCTTTGACAGAGCGCGCTCGGCTCTTGCCCGAGCGACTTTCGTGGCGGCATCGAATTGAGACGAAGAAACATTCCAGGCTCTGGCGGCTGCTCTCAGCCATTCGGTCGTTCCCTCAACTCCCAGCGGAAACGGAGCTGTTAGGCGTTCTGCACCGCGATTATCCAGGGCTCTTGCAGTGTCATTCAAGAATGGCTGGGCCAGAAGGTACTTTGTGCCAGGCCCGACCATAGGTTGTTGATCTGAACGCCGCGCCGGCAGGAAGTGAACGTTTTCAATTCCGAGTGATGTGAAAATCCGTTGCATCTGATCTTCGACTACGTCCGCAAGGGATCCCACGACGAGCAGCGATGGTCCTTCGTCTGTTGAGACCGGCGAATCTTCAATGAGAGACGCGATGCACGAGTCCTCGCCTTGCGTGAATGTCGTCTCTATTCCGCTGCCGGAGTAATTCAGTATACGAACATCAGGGCTGTGCCGTTTGGACAGGCGAAGAGCGGCCCGGCTCAAATCGAGTTTGATAACTTCCGATGGGCAGGACCCGACAAGAAAGAGCATCTTGATATCGGGTCGACGGGAGAGCAGGCGATTAACAACCTTGTCGAGCTCTTCGTTCATATCGGCCATGCCCGCCAGATCACGCTCTTCGATAATAGCGGTTCCAAAGCGCGGTTCGGCGAAGATCATAACGCCCGCAGCGGACTGAATGAGATGAGCGCAAGTGCGGGATCCTACGACCAGAAAGAACGCATCCTGAATTTTACGGTGGAGCCAAACGATGCTGGTAAGGCCGCAAAATACCTCTCTCTGGCCCCTTTGACGCAAAACGGGCTGAGATCCCGATTGCTTTTGCCGTGTATCAAGAAGCGTTTGGCTCATGCAAACTCCTCCGACAATTCAGAGCTTGAGGGCTGGAGGCGCGCCTGACGTAATTTTAATAAGAACTGGCCTGCATTAATGATGTACGCACCGTATGCCGCCAGCGCGATGAACATTTCTGCTCTTGGACTCGCCAAGGAAAAAAGCGTTACGATCAAGTAGGCTGTGTGTAGAGCCAGCACCAGCATGGAGAAGACATCTTCCCAGAAGAATGCCGGCACAAACAAATATTGTCCGAATACGGCCTTTTCCCAGATCGCGCCTGTGACCATAATGGTATATAGAATCAGGGTTTTAAAGATAATCGATGCGGTTGTCAGTGCGTATCCGTCTCCTGTCGAGAGGTACCGAAAAACGAAGACTAAACTTACGGCGAAAACGATGAACTGAAGCGGTGCTAGAATGGCTTGAACGGTTGTCCAGGGACTTGCGTCGCGCCGTTCGCGCTCTTCTCGAGAATAAAGCGATTTGTGTATTTGATCTTTGCGCTCGCCGATCAGCATAAATGCTCTTCCGCTCGTTCATCCCAATTTCAGAAAGGTAACGCCGCTCAATTCAATCTGTCAAGTCAGCTTTACGTCTACTTGGATTGACGTTCGGGCTTTTTTATAAGATACAGGCTATATTGTTTGTTGCCCTATCTTGCGGCCATCCACTTTGTTAGGGTCTGCCATGGTCACTTATGGACGAGATTTAAAAAGCTCGTTGTTGGGCGGGGGCTCGGATACCGAAATCTGGCTTGCAGGAGCTGGAGGGGTTCATTTCGGTATAAATATACGATCGCAAGAATGCGGTTCATCCTGTGATCTGTTGATAGAGTATTTCGGTTCGAAAAGCATGAAAGGATGCGGGCATAGAGCCTAGGGGAGGATGCCACGCCGCCGATCCAAGGGAGATTGGACTATGGCAGACAGTGGTCAAAGTTTCAAAGCGGTTCGCGAGAGTGGGGCGTACCGTGCGGGCGCTCTAACGTTCCGCAAATTGGGCGAACGATTAAAGCGCGGTGGGAAAACAAAAGAGCCCAGCAATGATCTGGTTCGGGTTATTGAGACCGAGGTTCTCCCGCGGCTGATGCTTATTCATAAGCAGGATCTCGATTCCAGTTTTGATGACTGCATGATAGACGACTATCTATCGGAAAGTCAGATTGACAGATTTATTTACACGATCATTGAGGATGGGACGCAGAGCGCCGGCGACCTTATTCTACAACTTATAGCGGATGGGTTGTCAGTAGAGGATGTGCTCATGAATTTACTCGCCCCTGCGGCGCGACGCATGGGCGAAAAATGGAGCACTGATGAATTCACATTCGTCGATGTGACGATTGGCCTTTGCCGCTTGCATGAGCTGCTTCGCGAGACGAGCGTTATCGGAGATATACGATATCAGACACCTACGTCGGATCAGCCCTCGATTTTGCTGTCTACAGTCTGCTGCGACCAGCACACATTGGGCATTCAAATTGTGGCGGAGTTCTTTCGCCGGGATGGCTGGAAAGTTTCATGTGAACCCGGAGCAAGTATTGCAGAACTCGTTCAATTGGTACAGAAGCACACTTTCGACTTTGTTGCGCTGTCCGCTGCCAAGCCTGTTGATCTTCAGGAGGTGGCGGTTGAAATTAAAAATGTTCGTGAGGCCTCCGCGAATCAGAACATAAAAATTATCATCGGAGGGGCATCATTGCCTGACATTGAAAATATAGCGGATTCAGTTGGCGCTGACATGGTATCTCTTGATGCCGCCAGTGCGCCACGTATGGCGCGTGCCTTCCTGACAACGTCAGCTATGGGCATTTAAAGGTAATAGTTCGATTTAAGCGATCTCGTATATGGATTCTCATTCGTCTCCGAAACCAAATGACGCCGGTTTATCGGCGAAATTTCATTCGTCGGCAGACCTGCTTGCCGACCTCGAGCCGGAAACCATGGGTGAGATCGCCGCTGCCGCGGCAGATGTTGCCCTTGTGATCGAAGACGGCATCGTCAAGGACGTAGCCTTAGGTGACGAAGCGCTTGTGGCAGAGAAATTCGATGAGCTTTGGCTGGGAAAGCCGTGGATCGACACAGTTACTGTCGAAAGCCGTATTAAAATCAAGGAGCTTCTTACTAGCGATCACAATCATGGCGGTGAGCGCTGGCGCCATGTCAATCATCCGTCACAATCGGCATTGGATGTGCCGGTACGCTATACGGCTGTGAAGATTGGTGAGGCGGAGCGGTTCATTGCGCTCGGCCGAGACCTTCGCGGCATGGCCCGCCTGCAGCAGAGGCTTGTCGAAGCTCATCAGGAACTGGAACGCGACTATGTACGCATGCGCGAAGCCGAAGGCCGCTACCGGGTTCTTTTTGACTCAGTTTCCGATGCCGTGCTTGTTGTCGAGCCCAATACTTTTACTGTCGAGGATGCAAATCCAGCTGCGGTTCGGCTACTCACGGACGGGAATCTCAGCCTTATTGGAAAGCCAGCCTCCGACTTCTTCGATAAATCAGAAAAGCTGAAAGTCGACGAAACTTTTGCAAATTGCCTCTCCTCAGGATCTGCTGAATTATCCGAGCTCATTCTCGCCTCAAAGCGCCAGGCCACACTGATCGTCTCGGCTTTTCGAGAGGGACGGGATGTTCGCCTCATTGTCCGCATTTCTAATATTGGTGAAGACATATCGGATTTCTCTTCGCACCAGGCACTGCTCTCCTATCTCGATGATTTGCCGGACGCTTTGGTTCTAGCCGATGCAGATCAGCGTATTATCGCCGCCAACTCGGCATTTGGTCAGATGACCCAGATGTCGAGTGACGCGGGCGCGCGTGGCGGTCGGCTTCAGGACTTTCTAGGCAGATCAGCAACAGATCTGAATGTGCTGTTTTCTGCCCTTAAGAAACACGGGGTCATCCGTAATTTCGCGACCGTTGCAAGAGATCGATTTGGAAGCGAAGAGCAGGTGGAGTTGTCGGCTGTGGTAGCTCCGTCGGGTGATGAGAATATATTCGCTTTTTCTATTCGAAGCGTAGCTCGCAGACTGCCGGATAGCGCCAAGCTCGATGAGCAATTGCCGAGTTCTTCCGCTCAATTCACAGAGCTTGTTGGCCGCGTGCCCCTTAAGGACATTGTCCGGGAGTCCACCGTCCTGATCGAGCGCTTGTGCATTGAGGCAGCATTGGAAATCACCGACAATAATCGCGCATCGGCTGCAGAGATGCTCGGATTAAGCAGGCAGGGGCTTTATTCCAAGCTAAAACGTGTCGGTCTGGACGCTGGTGACTGACTTCCAGCTAGGACAAATTTAGGCGTCAACACAAATTGACACTCTCCGATGTCCAAAGTACCTTTTGGACATGTCGGACTCTCAAATCCCTTTTGCCTTGAAGCGTTATCCGCATTGGCGGGATGTCCTCGAACTTTTCAAGCCGATTACCTGGTTTCCTCCCATGTGGGCATTTGCCTGCGGCGTCGTTTCGGCAGGCGTCGCCATAGGCGATAAATGGCTATTTGTGCTTGGGGGCGTGATACTCGCGGGGCCTATGGTTTGCGCGGCGAGCCAGGCCGTGAACGACTGGTTCGACCGTCATGTCGATGCGATCAATGAACCTGAACGACCCATCCCTTCGGGACGAATACCAGGCTCATGGGGGCTCTATCTCGGGATTATTTGGTCGGTTGTATCTCTGCTACTCGGAGCTGCTCTCGGTTTGTGGGCATTCGCCGCTGCAATTGTCGCCGTCGCCTTGGCCTGGGCTTACAGCGCACCGCCGCTACGTTTCAAGGCCGATGGCTGGATTGGTCCGGCGACTGTTGGCATCTCCTATGAGGGGGTCGCTTGGTTCACCGGCGCGGCTGTTGTTCTGGGGACGCTGCCGGGTCCAGCGATTGTCTTTACTGCGCTGGTCTATTCGATTGGAGCCCACGGCATAATGACGCTGAATGATTTTAAGGCCATTGAAGGAGACCGGACCTCTGGCGTGCGATCATTGCCGGTTCGTCTCGGGCCTGATCTTGCTGCACGTATTGCCTGCGCGGTCATGCTTGGTGCCCAGTTCATTATCGTCGCTGGTCTCGTATATTTGACCATGTATGTCCACGCTACGATAGTCTCCATACTGATGTTTGTACAGGTGGCTCTGATGGTACCATTACTGAGAGCTCCAAAGGAAAAAGCGCCCTGGGACAATGCGACTGGCACATCCCTGTACGTGCTTGGAATGCTGGTGACGGCTTTTGCCATTGGCGCGATGGAGGGAGGGCCGCCATGGCCATGATTCAAGTATCAAAACCGCTTGGATGGTTCGGCATCTTCAGGCTCAGCCTTGTTCAGGCCGCCTTGGGGGCCATTGTTGTGCTCACCACATCGACGCTCAACCGCGTTATGGTTGTTGAACTGGCACTACCAGCGGTTCTTCCCGGCGCACTTGTCGGATGGCACTACGCTGTACAGATGTCCCGGCCGCGCTGGGGCTACGGGTCAGATGTCGGGGGCGCGCGAACGCCGTGGATAGTTGGCGGCATGGTTGCCCTTGCAGCCGGAGCTATCGGAGCAGCATGCTCCGTTGCCTTAATGCCAGCGTCGCTGGGATTCGGCATTTTACTGGCGATCGTGTCCTTCTTTGTAATTGGCGTGGGTGTCGGCGCTGCCGGTACCAATTTGCTTGCGCTACTGGCCGCTCAGACCGCGCCTGAAAGAAAAGCAGCTGCGGCCGCCATTGCCTGGATCATGATGATTTTCGGCTTTGTTGTCACCGCGGGCGTTGCCGGGGCGATGCTCGACCCGTTTTCTATGTCGCAATTGATCAAGACGGCCGTCATCGTCTGTTGCGGTGCTTGTGCTGTCGCGACACTTGCGGTTTGGGGAATTGAGAATAGGCGAGGGGGCGTTGCTCAGTCCGCTTCCGATGCACCATCTGTCGCAGGCGGTTTTCGCGAAGCACTCGCGGAAATCTGGGCCGAGGGCCAGTCGCGGCGTTTCACAATTTTCGTTTTCGTATCCATGTTGGCATACAGTGCCCAGGATCTCATTCTTGAACCTTTCGCTGGATTGATATTCGGCTATACGCCGGGCGAATCCACGCAGCTTTCCGGCGTGCAGAATGGCGGTGTTTTGCTTGGTATGATCTTGACCGCCATTGTTGGAACGACGATTGGAAAATCGCGGGCCAAATTTATGCGGAACTGGACGATTGCTGGCTGCCTCGCTTCTGCTGTGGCACTCGCCGCGATTTCAATGGCCGCCATGGTCGGTCCAACCTGGCCGCTTAAGCCTACAGTATTTGCACTGGGATTTGCCAATGGTGCATTTGCTGTGGCCGCTATTGGGTCAATGATGACGCTGGCAAGCGCCGGGCAAAAGGGTAGGGAAGGGATTCGCATGGGGCTGTGGGGAGCGTCGCAGGCCATCGCTTTCGGAGTTGGTGGATTCTTAGGAGCGATGGCGCTTGATATCGCCCGTTTCTTTTTCCCCGAAATCGCGCCTGCCTTCGCCCTCGTCTTCGCTTGTGAAGGCGCGCTTTTTATTCTCGCAGCAATCTGTGCTGCACGGGTAGGGGAAACCGTCGCCGACGATATGACCCTGCCTGCCATGCCATCGGCAGAACTTGTATCTGCTGAATAAAAGGATGAGTGACCATGCCTTATGATCTCGGCCCAGCAGACATTTATGACACTGTTGTCGTTGGCGGCGGCCCGGCCGGAGCGACCGCCGCAGAGACCTTGGCGCGAAAGGGACACAGTGTTTTACTGATAGATAAGCCGGGACGGATCAAACCCTGTGGTGGTGCAATTCCGCCGCGCCTGATCAGGGACTTTAATATTCCGGAATCGCAAATTGTCGCCCGGGCAAACACGGCGCGAATGATTTCACCAAAAGGCCGCAAGGTAGACATGCCGATCGAGGGTGGGTCCGTTGGTATGGTGGACCGGGAGCATTTTGATGAATGGCTGCGCCAGCGAGCTGTGACAGCGGGTGCGCATCGGCTTAACGGCGAATTCGTTACCGTTGAGCGTGATGGGAACGGCCACGCCATAGTTGTCTACAAGGACTCCGAAAAAGGTCGTAAAGCGCCGACAGAACGGGTCCGGGCGCGTACTATCATCGGTGCCGATGGTGCGCGCTCGAAAGTTGCGGAAAGCGAGGTAACTGCGGAGCGACCGCAAAGTGTTTTCGCATATCACGAGATTATAAAATCTCCGAAGCAAATTGACCCTGAAGATTTCGACGGTCGGCGCTGCGAGATATATTATGACGGGACGTTGTCGCCTGACTTTTACGCCTGGATCTTTCCCCATGGCGAGACAACCAGCATCGGCGTCGGTACTGCGCAGAAAGGATTCTCCTTCCGGAGTGTCATTTCCGACCTCCGTAGTCGATCGCATTTGGATAAAGCTGAAACGGTGCGCACAGAGGGTGCCCCGATACCGCTCAAGCCTTTGAAGAAATGGGACAACGGCAAAGATGTCATGCTTGCTGGCGATGCTGCGGGCTGCGTTGCGCCATCATCTGGTGAGGGTATCTATTACGCCATGCTCGGCGGCGAATATGCGGCACACGCTATCGATGAGCTTTTGGTTACCGGAGATGCGAGTGTGCTGTCGCGGGCGCGTAAGCGATACATGCGCGAGCACGGTCGTGTTTTCCTAATTCTTCGGATTATGCAGCATTTCTGGTATCGTAACGACAAGCGTCGGGAGCGATTCGTAAATATTTGTGACGATCCAGATGTGCAGCGCCTCACCTGGGACGCCTATATGAATAAGCGCCTTGTCCGAGCGAATCCTGGCGCACATTTGAGAATCTTTTTGAAAGATACTGCTCATCTTCTTGGTCTGGCGCGCCTCAGCCATTGAACCCCTGCATGCGGTCTTTAGATACTAAATAATGAATCCGGCTTTTATCGATGTGATCGTTTTATTGATCGCGTTCGAGTTTGTCGGGATTTTTGTATTTCTTATGCGACGTGGCCGGACAGATTTACTTCCTGCCGTACTTTTCTTTCTATTGTCAGGAGCCACGTTGATGATTGTCATCCGGTTCAGCTTGTCTGACCATATTCCCAGTAATACTCTCCTTGCGCTGTTAGGCGTTTCCTTTGTTATGCATATCTTGGCGCTGTTCACCGCTTGGCGACTCATTGACCGTAAATAAGGAAAGCGGTGCTTCCATAAGAAGCACCGCTAAAGTTTAGCACAAGTTCCTTTGCGGCTTCTCCGCGACCGCAGTTAAGAAGTCTTAGAACCTCGCAAATCCGTTGGCCTCGCCCCAAACAAACCAGTTGTCGACGACTGTTCCTGTCAGGAGGATTCCGATGCCGCCGGTCAAGGTGCAGAGAACTGCAAACCACCAGGCCCAGCGGTGAATGGATTCCATCGAGGCATTGAAGCCCATGGTCCATCTCCAGAAGAGGGCGGCACGTTCTGACGCCGAACCTCGGTCGACAATCTGTTCGACTTCGCGTTCGCCGCCATAACGTCCGACGGCCAGGATGGTTGCACCATGCATCGCAAACAATAGGGCAGATCCATATAGAAAGACGATAGAGAGCATATGGAATGGATTGTAGAAAAGGTTCCCGTAGATCAATGAGAAATTATTCGTCCAATCGAGATGGGGCAGAATGCCAAATGGCACGGCCTCTGACCAACTGCCCATAAGGATTGGGCGGATAAACCCAAGAACGAGATAAAGCCAGATTGCCGACGCAAAGGCCCAGGCGACATGAGTCCCAAGGCCGAGTTGCCTCGCTCGGCGATACACCCTTACCCACCATAGCATTATGGAAAGCGTCAGGAAAAAGCCCGCGATCAGCCACCATCCGCCTTCATTAAGAGGAGGTAGAACGCTTAGCCCGTGCTCGGGAAGAGGCGGTTCCAGCGCCAGCCATGGCAGTTGTCCGACGAAAACAAATGGGTTCCAGTCAACTGATGCCAGCATGTTCATGCCGATGATGACGATGGCTGTTAGGCCGCTCAACAGCGAGGCCACCCCGGTAAACCCGAGATACATGGGGCCGATCTGGGCGTCGCCGATCTTGCCCATGATGTAGCTGAATATTTTAACCGGCTCGCGTTCCCAATCTTGATCAGGAAGGGTAACGCCTGGATCAAAGTGTCCACGAACTTGGGTTTGCGTGAAGATATATTGATAATCAGCCATCGCTCATTGCTCCGTAATTTGGTCCCAGAAGGGGAGGTTGCGCCAGCCATCCCACCACTCGACCCACGACCCCTCGTAAAGTGGTCCGCTGATCACGATGCATATGGCGCTCCAGAAACCTGCCGACAATGCCAGGAACAGACCCACGCGGTGAATGCCGAGCGTGCCCACCGAGTAGCCGAATAAATCTCTGAAGAATGAGTTTTCGTGTTCGGGCTGCTTTACGAGCCGGCCTTTTCCTGGGTTGGCTGCGGACAAGACGGCACCACCGTGCATCGCCAAGGCGAGCGTTGTGGTGAAAAAGAATGTAATTGCCACCATGTGAGCGGGATTATAGTGGAAATTACCGTACTGATATCCGGTATAAGATACCCAGTCCAGATGGCTCATTATCCCATAGGGAAATCCATGGCCCCACGCTCCCATCAGGAATGGTCGTATGACGACCAGTGTGACATAAGCAAACACAGCAAAACTGAACGCGATGGGTACGTGATATCCAATGCCGAGTTTTCGGCTGATTTCGATTTCCCGCAATATCCACGAACCAAACGCTCCGATTGCGCAGAATGTTATAAGTTGCCAAAGCCCACCTTCGGTAAGCGGCGCGAATGCAAGACCATAGCTTATGTCCGGCGGGTCGATACTAATCAGCCATGGGTTCCATGTGTCGCCGAGTGACGCACCGTAGAATATGAGTGCAGTACCTAGACTAGCGAAGAACGCCGTCGTGATACCGAAGAACCCCACATAAAAAGGCCCGATCCAATAATCGAATAAATCGCCGCCAACGAGCGTTCCGCCTCGGATCCTATATTTGCGTTCAAAACTAAGCAGTGCCATAGGGACTGTCCTTCTAATTTTCTCCGTATCAGCTACAAATTAGAGCGCTAACTTGCTCGATATTCATTTTATCTCGCCATCGGTACGTTCGTATTGGCGAGCGGCAATTAATGGGCGACACCATAAGAAGATATCGCACCGCCCATTAACTTTTGCGCTATGCGAGTGTCTTTGACTCGATCACGTCGAGTGCAGCGACTGCACTCTCTCCGAGATCAAACCAATTATACTCCGGTGTGCTCAGCAGAACGAAGTGAATCAGAACCGCGAGAGTGAACAGGAAGATCGCCAACGCGGTTAAAACGCGCCGAGGATCAAATATCATCCATATTCTCCACATAGAGAAAGCTCCTCTTCTTTATTGGTTACTGGATCACGCCAAGCCATGGTTTGTAGTACCAAACCAACATATGCGCGATGAAGGCCCAGAATGTAAAAAGCAAAAAGCCCCTCACAAACAGGCCGTGAACGGCTTTCGCTTCTGTGGCAGTCAGCCCAGAAAGCGATTCAGACCGTTCTAACGAATCACTGGCCATATAAATCTCCTCTTTTGGCCTCTAGATACTGGCTGCAAAGAAGCCCTGCGGCCTTGGGCATGACACTGACATGAAGCATCAGCGCATTAGGTGGTGGGAGCTGAGAGTTTCGTCCTATCATCTTCCCATATAAATCCATGGCAATGTCGCGTTCAGTCGTACCGACGCGTCGTTAAAAATATTCATTCGCAACCTTCGTAGATCCCGCGTGCACAATGCAACTATGGACGAGATAAGCGAGGCGGTCAGGGCTACAGGATAAAACAGTATAAAATATATCAAATACTGGTTGCGCTTCGATCGAGCTGACTGTGTTCGTCTACTATTTGCCATCTTCAATTCCCATTTTCCCAATCAAGCGGCTTCCGATTTTCGCAATTGACGGAGTGCTGTTTCAACTTGTTCTGCGGTAATCTTTTTTTCGCCGAGGTGCTTCGCGTTCTGCTCGCTTAAGTCGCGTAGTCTTTTTGCGGCGGATATCCGTGCGAGTACCGGGAAACCTTCGACGCAGGCATCCAGCGCGTTGCTGGCGTCTTCATCCCATTCGATCGCATCGGTGATTTTTGAGAGGGTCGCTTCGGCACGATCGAGGTCCGTTCCTAGCGGCAGAATATGAAAGAGCGTATCGAATAGAGCATTACATATCTCTTGAACAAGATATGTCGCTCCGGAGTAGCCCATGAAAGGCGTTCCGAGGTGTCGCCTGATTACGGCCCCTGGAAACGAAGCTGGAATATAACAGGTTCTACCGCCGGTCTCCTGAATATACATTCTCTCATTGAAACTGCCGAAGAGTACGAGCGGTGCATTTTTTTCCATTGCTTCGCGCACGCCATCATTATCTGGCTTCCGACCGGCGGTGCGTGCGAAGGAAAAAGCACAGGGAAGGCCAAGATCCGTCTCAAGATAGTTCTTTAATCCGCGGGCATAGGTTTCGTTTGCGACCACACCGAAATTAGCGGTGCCGAAAAAGTCCTGGGTAACCGAACGCCATAAATCCCAGAGCGGCTTAATCGTTGTGTGCTTTTCTTTCTCTATAAAGGGCTCGGCATCTATACCCAGCAATTCACCTAGGGTTCGCAGAAACTTGGTTGTGGAGTGCAACCCAATCGGTGCTTGTAGGTACGGAATATCCATCGCTTCACAGAGCTTCCGACCGAATTCTCGGTACATGCAGATATTTACATCCGCGTTGGCGAGTTTTCGCGTATCCTCGATATGGCTGCCGAGCGGAAAGACCATATTCACGTCAGCGCCGAGGCCTTCAATCAGTCTCCGGATTTCAGCGAGGTCGGACGGCATATTGAACATGCCATAGCTTGGTCCGATAATATTCACGCTCGGCTTTGCGCCGTCCGGTTTCTTTCGGCGCTTGGGATTACGCCCCTTCGTCTGGGCGAATTCTGTCCATAACCAGAGCAAGGCGCGGTCGGCGCTTTGCCATTGATCTTCATCGATCGTGCGGGGAAGGAAGCGCTGCACATTTGCGCCTTCTGGCGTAACGCCGCCACCAATCATTTCCGCGATAGAGCCAGTGACGACCACAGCTGGTAAGGCAGGATCCAGGGCCCCGCGTGCGCGCTTCATCGCTTCTTCGGTGCCGGACTGGCCGAGTTCCTCTTCACCGAGGCCCGTTACGACAATTGGTAGCTCGTGAGGCGGTAAGGCATCCGTATAATGAAGAACCGAGGTTACCGGAAGATTCTCGCAGCCGACTGGTCCATCAATAACAACCTGAAGGCCCTTCACGGCAGTGAATATATAAACAGAGCCCCAATAGCCACCGGCGCGGTCATGATCCTGTATCAACATCCGACCGGCTCCGAGAGATTGTTGGCGCGCTTTTCGGCAATGGCGAGTTTGCGAACCTGCTTCTTGCGGAAGCCTTCATGGATGTCCGGCGTGTCTTCCCAGACGCCGGCCGTATCGCCTTCGCCTACATTTTCGAAGAAATCCTTCATCCGGTCGAATCTGGCCTTGCCTGCAATCGCCGCGTTCACGACCTGGGCAAGCGAGCCTGCCCCTGCTGGTCCCATCAATGGACGTGCTGAGATAAGGTTGGTGAAGTAGAGCGATGGCCGCGCCTGTTCCTTCGCTTTCTGGACAACCGGGGTGGTTCCAATGACGAGGTCTGGGTCAAAGGCCTCCATCGCGGCGAGGTCGGACTCCAGCGATGCGCGGAAGCGGACCTCCACGCCTTTCGCCTCTAGCCATTCGCGATCGGCATCTGACCATTTCGTGCGCGGGCAGGCTGAGCCGACATATCGCACATCCGCGCCGCTTTCGCAGAGCAGTCTTGCCACCAGCAATTCAGACCCTTCATAGCCTGACACCGTGATCCGGCCATTGACGGGCATGGCTCCGAGGGCGCCCCGGGTTGCTGCCACAGCTCCATCCTTGGCCGTATCGATCAGGTCCCGCTTCACTCCGCAGGTCAGGCCAATGTTTTCAATCCAGCTTGCTGTACCATCAACACCGACGGGTGCTGATCCCACAATGGGCCGCCCGGCGGCTTCGAATTCACGAACTGCAGCGGTATAGAAGGGGTGGATAGCGGCCACCGCGACACAGTCCAGCGCCGTGTAAAGCTCGCGCCATTCGCGTGTGGGAACAGCAACGCCGGCTGAAAGACCGAGAGGCTTCAGCAGGTGATCAATGCTAATTGGATCTGCCGGGAACATTTCGCCCAGCAGTGTGATTTTTGGCAAATCAGATGTGTCGCCAGCTGCGCGCTTCACCGCGCCTTGTTCGATTTCCTTGCGGGCATAATTTAGCATTGCACCGGCAAGTACGTCCTTGGCTTCGGCATGGGTCGGTATACCGAAACCCGGAACATCAATTCCGATAATCCGCACACCATTGATTTGGTCGGGTAGCAGTCGTAGAGGAACCCCGGAGGCAGTCGGCACGCAGAGATTGGTTACAACAATCGCATCGTAACGGTCGGGGTCCGCGGTCTGCTCAACGGCTTCCTTGATATCTTCGAACAGTTTTCCAGTGACCAGGGTTTCCGAATTGAAGGGCACATAGCCAACGCTGCGTTTCGCGCCATAGAAGTGCGATGTGAATGTTAATCCGTATACGCAACAAGCTGATCCTGAGAGGATGGTCGCCGTTCTCTTCATGCGCAGTCCGACACGAAGGGAGCCGAAGGCAGGGCACATGCTTTGTGGCTGATCGTGGGGCCCTTTGGGATAGTCCTTAGCGTATTGTTCCAGGATCGTTGTTTTACCTGCTGCCTTAGCGGCTTTCTTCATTTCCTCCGCACCCGCATGGCACCCGCCACCTGTTGCAGGTGGTGCGAATACTGGATTGGCTTCTGGAATAGTGGCATCTCCGGTCGAAACCGCAGCGTCGCCGGCGGCGTCGTAAACAACCTCGCTCGACAGCTCCTGTGGGTCGGTTTCGTCCCTTAGATCCATGGTATTCTAAATCTCTTCGTAAATGACTTCCAATGATGGTTTCTCGATGGTGTCCGCACCGCACATATCCGCCAGGGTGGCGGGTTCAAGATTGAAATCAGCACCGGTCTCTTCTGCGGAGAACAGATCCAGAAGCGCGTCGTGGGATAGTGCTTCAGGGTGCACGGGCGGTGCTTCCGCAACGTTCTTGGCGAGTGTTTCAAACATCGGTGCCCAAGGTGATCCCGGCTTTCCGACGATCTGATAATTTGCGCTCTTCCGGCGAATATCCTCATCGGCCGGGATAGCGGACAATACCGGTATACCGACCGATCCTGCGAATGCCTGGGCTTCGCCGGTACCGTCATCCTTATTGATGACCATACCTGCAACGCCGACATTGCCGCCGAGCTTACGGAAATACTCCACAGCGGAGCAGACATTGTTTGCAACGTATAAGGATTGAAGGTCGTTTGATCCGACCACGATCACTTTCTGGCACATGTCCCGCGCGATCGGCAGTCCGAATCCACCGCAGACAACGTCGCCGAGGAAGTCCAGCAGGACATAGTCAAAGTCCCAGTCGTGGAAGCCGAGTTTTTCCAGGAGTTCGAAGCCGTGAATGATGCCGCGGCCGCCACAGCCCCGTCCCACTTCCGGGCCGCCGAGCTCCATGGCGAACACGCCGTCCCGCTTGAAGCAGACGTCACCTATGCTGACTTCTTCACCGGATTCCTTTCGCTTGGAGGATGTTTCAATGATGGTGGGGCAGGCGCGACCGCCAAAGAGGAGAGATGTGGTGTCGCTCTTGGGATCGCATCCAATCAGCAGGACCTTCTTGCCCTGTTGGGCCATCATATAGCTTAGATTTGCCAGGGTGAAGGATTTACCGATCCCGCCTTTGCCGTAGATCGCTATGATCTGGGTTTCCTTGGTTACTGGCGTTGTCACGATGGGATCAGGTTCTAAAGCCGCTTCCTCTCGCAGTGCCCTGGACATGGTATTCAGAGCGGATCGGCCCTCAATGAGCGTTGTCATGTGAGCCCCTCCAATCGAGTACCATTTTCAAACATCTTGGATCGCCAAATGCGGTGTCATATGCACTAGCGGCATCTGCTGGTTGGCAGCTGTGGGTCACGAGATTGTCGAAAGACAACTGGCCGGTCTTCCTTAGCGCCAAGACCGCTGAGACATCGTCCGGTGTCCATTCGGCGGCTATTTTCAAAGTGACTTCCCGCATGAATGCGGCTGGGAACGCAAAGCTTGGTCGGTCGGAATAGAAGCCTGCTAGAACAATGGTCGCGCCTTTGCCGGAGTGAGCAATAATGTCGTCTATAACGCCGACGCTGCCACTGACGTCGTATGCTGAGGCGTAGTCGGTGCGCATATCTGATTGAGGCGCGATAACGGGATAGTCCTCGCGTCCTTTGCGCTCGGGATTAATCTCCCAAACCGTCGGCGGCGTATGTCCAAGAGCGATGGTTATCCTCGCAAGCAGGCGACCAAGTACGCCATGGCCCACGATAAGCTCCGGTGGTTCTGCCACCTTGATTGCATGATGGGCTGTCGCGGCGAGGGCAAGTAGCACATCTTCCACGCCTGCGGTGTCGCCGAGCAGGACGCTTCGCTCTGCCGGTACGATAAGTTTCGATGCCGATCCTCCGAAGACGCCTGTTGCCTCTTTAAAGCAATGACATCCCGGAACGAAGACCGCCTTGCCGATCCAATCGGAGTGCGTTTGTGCATCGGTGACAACACCCACCGCCTCATAACCAGGGACGAGGGGATAGCTTAGTCCCGGAAAGGGCGGCATATCGCTCGACCAGAGCAGCCTTTCCGTTCCCGTACTGACACCGCTCCAGTGAACGTCCACAGCGAGATCGTCCGTGCCCGGCTCGATGAGCGTCAACTGTTGAATGTCTAGTTGTTTCTCCCCTTGGAACACCACCGCGTCAGCGCGAGAGCTAACAGCTTTATCGGACAGGGGTTCCGGTAGAGCTGTTTTTTGAGTTTCCGCACTCGCAAGGGCAGATTCGAGTTCCATAGTGTCAATATAACTAGACACTTTTTAAAGTCAATTAGACATTACGTTGCGGTGATGACTCTTACGAGGAAAGGCTGGCGTGTTGGTTTTTGACGTGCCGAAGTAAATCCGGCCCGTTGCAGCATGGCGCAAATTTCCTCTGCTCGGCGCGGCCTGCCGGACCCCATCGCCCAGAGATAGATTCCGAAATAGGCGTCGCCGATACGGTCGCTGTCCGCTGTTGGTTCGGCAATCAGAAGTGTTCCGCCGGGCAGAAGCGCGTCGCGCGCTCTGCCAAGGATTTGCATCACCTTGTCATCATCATGGTCGTGGAGAATACGCACGAGACTGATCAAGTCCCGGCCCTCGGGCCAGGCATCTTTGAACATGTCACCGCCGACGATGTTTGCATCTATCGACGAAGCCTCGAAGCGATCAGATGCGAGGTCGGCGACGGCCGGCAAGTCGAAGAGCGTAATATCCAGTTGGCGCGCGCGTTGCTTTGCGGCTGCTAGAAATGTGCCGTTTCCACCTGCCACATCCATAAGATGTCTATGTCGCTTTACATTGTAAGCATCCAGAACGTCTTCGGCGATGAAGCCCTGAGTTCGTCCCATCAAATCGGAATAGCTCTTCGTGGCTAGTCGATCCTCCTCGCTGATGGTGCCTTCGCCCGCCGCATAAGGCCAGAATTTGGCGAGTTCGGTGTCAGCGCGTCTCGCTTTCAGAAGGGCGACCGGATTGCGCAGATCATCATAGAGAGACCGGTGGTGCGCAATCATATCCACGACGCCGGGGTTCGAAAGGATCGCTGCGCCCATGGGGCCAAGGCCGAACCGTTCTCGCGATCTCGCTTCCGCCAGTTTCAGATCTGATGCGGCCCTTATCAGCCGTGTCGCACCATCTGTCGGTAACCCGGTAACCCGGGAGATATCATCGATTGTCAGGGGGGCATCTGACAATGCGTCCAAGAGCCGAGTCTCGATACAGGCGAGCAGAATCTGCGAATATATAAAGCCTGCACAGAGATCGAATGACGCCGCCGCTGTCGAGTGGGCAATGTGCCGTGTCGGCCAGAAATCAGCCGCAAATTTCTGAAAATTTCTATTTCTGATTAATCGGATCCGGGCCGCTTTTAAGCGGTCCAGCCAGGTGTCGGGCCGCGTTTTCCGCTGCTCATGCGACCTGTTTTGCAAGGCTTTCTGGTGCAAGTCTCTTGGCCTGTGCGTAGATAAGTTGGCGGAGTGCCTGTTCCCCAGCGCAATCCGGAATGGCATCAGCTGTGGCGTCTATGGCGTCGGTCAAACGGCGGAAAGCGACATCCACACCGAAACGGTCGACAGCGCTGGGCCGGCAATGGCGTTGGTCCTGATGGGCCGGTTTTCCCAACTCCTCGGGTGAGAGAAGGGCATCGCGCAGATCATCGGCGATTTGGTAGGCTTCGCCCAGTCTTTGTCCGAGTTCCCGCCAATTCTTGTCCGAATGTCCGACTGATGCGGCTCCGGCACGGGATGCGGCTATAAACAGCGCTGCTGTCTTGGCGTTATGGTAGGCTTCGAGATCAATCGCGTTTTCGCTTTCCCAGGCTTGTCCCGCCGTGATGCCATAGGGAGGAGCTGTCGCTTCCGTCAGTATCAAAAACAGTTCGCGGAGATGATCGGATGCTTCCCGCGCCACCGTATCGAACGACATAACAATCAGCGCATCGCCGACAAGGAGGGCGAGCGGTTCGCCATAAGCAGCGTGAACGGACAGTTTGCCTCGGCGCGTATCGGCATCGTCAAAGCAGGGCAGATCATCATGTACCAAAGAAGCGCAATGCAGCATTTCTATTGCCGCTGCGGCCGCATACGCTTCGCTAAGATCTGCCTTGGGGGCGCAAGCGGTGGCAACCGCCATACAGAGCTGCGGTCGAACCCGCGCTCCACCTGGGAACATGGCGTATTGCAGGGCGGATGACAGAAGGGGTGGCGCATTGGGCCGCGCAGCAAGGGCAATGGAATGCTCAAGTGTTGCCTCGATTGACTTGCTGATATTCATGGCACCTCCAGTGATGTCACTTTAATTAGTCGAGACAATGTGTCAATCTGTAAAGACAAATGAAGGGAAGGCGTACAGAGTGTCCGAGACCAGTTCAGTTCCTCAATGTGATGATCGAACAGCAAATTCGACCTGTCACACCTCGGCTTTTGCCTTTGATCGCACTGTGCCCGAGACTGGCTATACCTGGTGGTATATTGATGGTGTCAGCGATGATGGACACCATGCCTTCGTCATTATCGCTTTCGTTGGAAGTGTGTTTTCGCCCTACTATGCCTGGCGGGGCTGGCAGGATCCCGACAATCATTGCGCTCTGAACATCGCGCTTTATGGTCGGCCATCCCGCTGGGCGATGACCGAGCGGGGCAAAGGGCAGACGCAGCGGTCGCCTGACACTTACATTGTCGGACAAAGCGGGCTGCGGGTTGAAGGTAATGATCTGATTATAATGGTCGATGAGCGGGCGGCTCCTTTGCCCATGCCTGTGCGTGGGCGGATCGTGGTTTCAATGTCTCATCAGGCCAGGAACGCTTTTTATCTCGACGCAAACAAGAACCATTTCTGGCAACCGATATGTACATCTGCCCGCGTCGACGTCACATTCGATGCGCCGAGTCTATCATGGTCGGGCCATGGTTATGTCGATATGAATGTAGGCCATGAGCCGATCACAAGCGGGTTCGACTATTGGGACTGGTCGCGAACTCCACTGCCGGATGGCAAAACCCGAGTGCGCTATGTCACGGATGCGCCTTCAGGGGATCGCCGTGACTTGAACCTTACGTTCGATCGTGACGGTAGCTTTGCTCACGCATCGGACCTTCTAGATTGCCGAGCAAGCAAAACGCCGATCTGGCGTATCGAGAGACGCGCCGGTGAGTTAGCTGGCAACACGCCCCGCGTGCATCGCACGCTTGAAGACACTCCGTTTTACAGCCGTTCCTTGCTAGCTTATCCAGAGGGGGCGGGGGGACTGACGGTCCATGAGACACTGTCATGTCATCGCCTGAGATCAGGAATTGTGAAATCTATGTTACCGTTTCGGATGCCGCGCTGGCCCTACGGGCGCGCTGGGCTGGCAAGTCTTTCTTAATTGCGTCAGCGGCGGCCATCCCAGAAAGCGCCGCCATGGGAACGCCCGGCCCGGGGTGAACGCTGCCTCCGGCGAGATAAAGGCCTGGCACCCTGCTTCTTGTGACAGGTCGTGCGAAAGATGCATGCCAGCCATGGGTCGCCATGCCGTAAAGCGCGCCATTCGTGGCCGGAAACCTCTGTGCAAAAACATCCGGACTTGTTGGCGCGATAGACGATCCGACTGGTCGAAGGTTCAGCCCGCACCGGACTAGCAATTCGCCCATACGGTCATAGGCGCGCTCTACGAGATCATCGGAAAATGTACCTCTCTGCTCTTTCGCAGGTGCATTGATCAAACAGAAAAGCCGCTCTGTCTGATTGCGATCGAGCGTTTTCCCATCGCGATCCGGGGCAAATATGTAAGTCGTCGGGGTGTCCGGGACGCGTCCTTCATGGAACACTGCATCGAATTCTTCCTTGTAGGCATCGGAGAAGAAAACATTGTGTACGGACAGATCAAACCCGCTGGTTTCAGCTTCTATGCACCACGTGATCGCAGATTGGGACCTCTGCATCCGCAGGGCGTTTCCGCCAGCTTTGACGGCGTCCTTGCCCAGCAGTCCGCTAGCTAATGCAGCCCGATCACCATTGAAGACAATGGCATCGGCATCAAAAACACTGCCATCGCCGAGATGTATTCGCCGGGCCGTTCCGCCTTCGGTCTCTATCTTCGTGACGGGTGCATTGACATGTATCTCAGCGCCATTCCTTTCCAGCAACAGAATGAGGGCATCAACAAGCGCCCGCATGCCGCCATCCAGCGTCCACACACCGACCCGTTCCACATGGGCGATCAGCATCAGTGTGGCGGGAGCCTCGTAAGGCGAGGACCCGCAATAAGTGGAATAACGAGCAAAGAGTTGTTGCAGGCGCGGGTCTTTAAACTGTCGGGAGAGATAATCCCATAGTTTAGTGAAGGGTTGCGTTGCCAGCAAGTCGAAGGGCCCGGCTCTTGCCATCAGCCCTGCCATGTTTGGATTGGCGTTGCGCATGAAGCTATGGTGCAGCGTTTCGAATATGGCTTCGGTTTTGTGGCAGAAGGCGCGGTAACGCTCTCCCTCAGCAGCGCTTGAGAATTCAGCGATGGCAGCGACACTTGCCTCAACGTCCGCAAAAAGATCCAGCTGCGATTGGTCCTGCCATCCATGGCGGGCGAGTACTTCCAGCGGCTTTGCTGCCACAGCAGTTTCAAATGAAGAGCCTGCGCGCTCGAAAAGATCGTCGAACACCCACCGCATAGTGAACACCGTCGGCCCACAATCAATATGCCCGTCGCCGACTCTGGTCTGACGAATTTTTCCGCCCACTTGATCGTCGGCTTCGAAAATATGAACCTCAAAATCCCTTGACAAAATCGCTGCTGCGGCGAGGCCGCCAATGCCCCCACCTATGACTGCGATCTTCGGCGTTTGGCGCATTATCTTTGCCTAATTGGGCTCCGGTACGAGATCGGCGACGATCTTCGCCGATGACAGTACGCCAGGCATACCTGCACCCGGATGCGTTCCTGCTCCTGCGAGGTAGAGCCCCTTTAGTTCTTCACTCTTATTGTGCGGGCGGAACCAGGCGCTTTGAAACAGTTTCGGTTCTAGGGAGAAACCTGCCCCGAGATGAGATCCCAAACGATCCTTGAAATCAATCGGGCTGATATAGTGCGATGTGACAAGCGCGTCTTTCAGACCCGGCAGCATCGTTTCTTCTAAGCGCGTTTCAATCGCCTGGCGGAACGTTTCACCAAAGGCGTTCCAGTCAACGCCCGATTTTAGGTTCGGCACGGGTGCCAATACGTAGAATGCGTCGCAGCCTTCTGGAGCAAGGCTTGGGTCAGACGCTGTGGGCCGGTGCAAATAGAGACTGAAATCCTCCGCCTGCCGATGATTTGTAAAAATGTCATCCAGCAGACCTTTGTAACGCGGCCCCAGAACCATCGTATGGTGCTGTACATCGTCATACTTCTTGTTAGTCCCGAAGTACCAGACGAATAGGCTCATAGAGAACTTACTTCTCGCGATTTTCTGATCCGTCCAGCGTTTCCGTTTCTTGTGAGACAGGAACCGCCCATAAGTTGTTCCCGGATCGACATTGGAGACCACAATGTCTGCGGGGAACACCTGACCGGATTCGGTTTCCACACCGGTGGCCTTGTGGCCATCCTCCAATATCCTGGAGACAGGTTGATTGTATTCGATCTTGCCGCCGTTTCTGAGAACGAGATCGGCCAGTGAATTGACGATGGCCCCGGTGCCGCCTACGGCATAGTGGACGCCGAATTTGCTCTCGAGATGTGAGATCAGGCAATAATATGCCGTGGTTGTAAACGGGTTTCCGCCTATCAGGAGAGGGTGGAAACTGAAGGCCATGCGCAATTTCGGATGTTTGAAATAGTCGCTGACTTTTGAGTGTACCGTACGGTAGCCGCCGAGCCGTACAAGATCATAGAATGTCTGTAGCGTGAATAGGAAGCTGTGAAATGGCTTGTCCACGAGATCGACGAATGCGACCTCGTAAATCTTTCCGCTGTCGATCATGAAGCGGTCGTATCCAGCTACATCGTCCGGCTCTAGCTCTGCAATTTGTTTGCGCATG
This sequence comes from Pseudomonadota bacterium, assembly GCA_039196965.1. Lineage (GTDB taxonomy): Bacteria > Pseudomonadota > Alphaproteobacteria > Caulobacterales > Hyphomonadaceae > CALLCD01. The sequence goes on from JBCCUK010000005.1 coordinate 88,197, forward strand.
GCATCGGCATCGGCCGAATAGCTGAAGGTGAAGCCGTCATCAAACCGTATATCATAGAACGGATCGCAGGGTTTCAGCATCACATCCTGATGGAAGCTGCCGCCGCAATCCCGCCACAGCTCTTCGAGAATAAAAGGGGCGGTGACAATGGTCGGTCCGGCATCGAAGGTGAACCCATCCTGACGATATGTATAAGCCCGGCCGCCCGGCGCATCGAGTTTCTCCAGAACCGTGACGTCGTATCCTTTGGCGGCGAGCCTGGCGGCAGAAGCAAGACCTCCAAGGCCGCTTCCGATAATGACCGCTTTTGATGGTTCCATCCAATAACCTCGTCGATGACGCGTTTGAAACGGGACAATTATTGTCAACCTAATTTGACAATCGCAATATTTAAATGAAATGTACAGGGGCAGCCGTTCAGCCGCAAATCAAAGCTGGAATATGCAAAAAACCGTACTCTTGACGCTGGGTCGTTTGCCGAAAGCCCTTGAACTTGTAAGGGCGTTGGACGCGGCTGGCTGTCGGGTTCTGGTGGCTGATCCCTTTAAGTCTCAATTATCGAAACCGTCGCGGTCGGTTGATCGTAGCTTTGTTGTAACCCCTCCAAATAAAGATCTTGATGCATTTCACGAGGATCTGCTGGATATCGTTCTCTCCGAAAGTGTCGACCTTATCATCCCAATTTCGGAGGAGGCGCTTTATGTGGCGCTTCTGGAACCCAGGTTGCCACCCCGCACCAAGCTTTTCGGTGCCTCCTTCCAGACACTCGAGATCCTACACAACAAGCTCACCTTTCAGGATTGCGTCAAAGACAGCGGTCTTCTGCCGATCCCGTCTGCGTGCGCCAACACTCAGGAGGCGCTGGCACTCACGGAAACAGATGATTGCGTGGTCAAACCTGTTCTGGGCTGCAGTGGCCAGGGACTCGCTTTTTTCGAGACAGGACAGCCTCCGCCGCCCTCGCTTCTGACCGGCGACAACCTTATCCAAAAGCGTATCCGTGGCCGGGAAATCAGTTCACAGACCATAGCGCGGGATGGAAAAGTTCTCGGAACTGTTCTTTACGAGGGTCTTGCGCATTCAGGTACGGTGTCTGTCTGCTTCTCCCATGTAGACGACTGCCCTCAGACTGAGGCGTGGGTTACACAATTCGTCAAAACGCAGAAATCCGATGGCTTCATTGCCTTCGACTTTATCGTTGATGAGGAAGGGACCCCCTGGCCTCTGGAATGCAATCCGCGTCTTACGAGTGGTATTCATTTCATGCGTCACGACGATCTTGCCGCCAGTGTGCTTGGCGATGAGCTGACAGGGCCCATCAGATTGACGAAGTCCCGCCGTTTTCAGGAGGGGCATACGACTCTCCTCAACGCCTACAGCAATACTCTGAAGCCACTCACAATGCTTCGTCAGCTCGGGCTTGTTTTTTCTACACCGGACGTTTTGTGGCGCTGGCGTGATCCGTTGCCGTTTTTTCTCATGACTCCTATGTCTTGGCCGATATTACGTCAGGTGATGTTCCATGGGGTAGGGTTTGGTGAAGCAGCGACGAAAGATATCGAGTGGCGAGAGCCTGCCCCATCGCTACTTTCCAACTTGAGCGCGGCCTATGTTTGAGATGGCGCGATCTCCTGACCGCCCTTGCAGGTTGTTCTCAGGCCTTATGGCTGCGCACCCGCACGGAAATTTCTCGCATGGGACGCGTGGTCATTCGAGCGGCGGGGCGGATCGGGTCATGGCCGACGATATCTATATCGAAAGCTCGGGCGAGGCGTGCGAGAATCAGAACAGCTTCGATTGTCGCAAACCCAGCCCCAACGCAGGTGTGTGGTCCGGAGCCAAAAGGAATGAACGATCCTTTCATGACCTCTTTTTCCCGCCCAGGCATGAATCTATCCGGATCGAAAACGTCCGGGTCCTGCCAGTACAATTCGTGGCGATGCAGGGTCCAGGGCGAGATCATGATCAATGCGCCTTTGCGCAATCTGACCCCGCCGACATTTGCCTTCTCCAGCGCGACGCGCGGCATGAAGGTGAGAGGAGGATAGAGGCGCATAGTTTCCTTGAAAACGCTTCGTGTAAAGATGAGTTTTTTGACCGCATCGAATGTGACCTCGCCGCCGCTAGTATGCTCTTCCACCTCTTCTCGGATTCGGCGGAGAACGTCTGTCTGTTCAGCAAGGATATAGAATGCCCAGGTCAGGGCGCTGGCGGTGGTTTCGTGTCCGGCAAGGAAAAAGACACCAAGTTGGTCAATCAATTCATCACGGGTGAAAGCTTCTCCGGTGTCCTCGTCGCGGGACGCGATCACGGCGCTCGCAATATCGTTGTATTTCCCGACACCGTCGCCGAGATGGGTATCGATCAGCGATCCGATATGCGCCCGAATGCGTTCACACGCTGCCAGCACATCCGGGGCCTGCCGGACTTTCTTCCAGGCTGGATCGACGATCAGGCGCCAAACTTTTACTTGTCCGACGCCCCGTTCGAAAATTGCGAAGTCTTCGAAAATGTCCCGAGCCACATTGCTTGTCAGCGGAACCGAGAAGACCGAGCGGCAGATAATGTCCGCCGTCAATTCACTCATGGCAAAATCGAGGGAGAAAGCCTCGCCCGTATTGGCAAAAGCGCGCAGCCGCCGTTCATAGTGATTAACCGCCGCATCCATGGCGGCGAAGGCGAGGTTCAGCCGCATCATAGAGAAGGCCGGTTCGACCATCCGCCTCTGGCGCGCCCAGACCTCTCCGTCAGTTACGAAAATCGATGTGCCGATAAGTTTTTCCAGCGCCCCGACCATGAGATCGCTCTTTGGAAAGAGGGAGCCATCATCATTCATGATCTGTTTTACCAGCGCGGGATCATTGAACAGTTTGATCGATCGACGCGAATAGCCGAGTTCACAGGCCCGCTTGCGGTATGCGGCTGCTGGGAGGAGATTGAGCAAGTTTCCATCGCCCCAGCGCATCGTGCGTACGAGGGCGGCGACCGGCGGCAGAAGGGCGGGCCGCGGCGGGACGTAAGTCTTTTTTTCAGCAAGCATGTACCGCTCCCTCTTCTAGGGTCGAATAATGAGGAGGCCACCTGATATGCATGTCCATGATCTCTTCGTGACCCTGGTCATTCTTCACATCATTGGCGGTGTTCCCGGCCTGATCAGTTTCTGGATCCCTGTCTTCAGCAAGAAGGGTGGAAAGGCGCACAGGATTTCCGGCAAGGTGTTCACGTTCAGCATGTTGTTTACCGGAACGATGGCCGTGGGCATGGCGACCACAACGCTGATCGCGCCTTTGCCTACCCATCCGAAGCTGGTCGATCATCCGGAATTCTATAACCCAGCCTTCATTCGCGGCATTTTTGGATGGATGATGCTCTATCTCGCCATCCTGACCATCAATCTCGCCTGGCATGGCTGGCGGGTCCTGAAGCACAAAGTTGAGCATCCGCGAAACAAAGGCCCATTCAATCTGTTTCTTCAGTTTGCTTTGTTTTTCTCGGCCTTGAATTGCGCCGTACAAGGAATACTGATCGGTCAGGTTATGATGGTAGGTATCTCTTTTGTTGGCTTCGCAGCCTTCGGCACAAATATGGTCTTCATCATGCAACCGACGCCTGCGCGCTATGAATGGCAGTTGGAGCACATCAAGGCGATCGTTGGCGCAGGGATTTCCGTGTACACGGCATTTCTTGCTTTCGGAGCGGTGCGTCTTATGCCGGCCCTTGCTCTTGCACCGGTCCTCTGGGCGTTTCCTCTGATTACGGGTTTGGCGATCATCATCCATCATCGCCGTGCCGTGCGCCGTCGTTTTACAGGGTCTCAGTCTCCGCCTCAAAGCATGGTCCATACGCTGCGAAAATTCTCCTCGGTCGGTGAGCTGAAAAAACCCCACTAATTCGGGAACCGTGCTTAAGCCAACCGTGCGTTCTCTTGGACATGACGGGGTCAGCAAAGTTGCTGCTCAATACCCTCCACGCTGTGAATCGGTGACGCGTTCCATGCGGGCAAAGAGATCCAGCACCCAAAGGGTTCGGTTCGGCAGTATTGGTTCGTTGTCTTGCAATGACTGGGCAGCGATCGCCTTTGCCAGATATTCTGTTTGCTCAAGAGGTGGCTGTGCCGAGGCGGTTTCGATTCTGTATGTGGAAGCCAGAGCGACCAGTGCGAGTTTGCGCTGCTTTGGCACGAAAGCCCGCATCGTCACTGAATCATAGCCATTTTTCTTGATGTATGCGCCAATATCTCGATAGATCAGCCCTGCTGCAGTGATCGCTGTGCGGCAGCCGCTCGGCAATAATGCTGATCCTGACAGGCCGCGCTCATATAGCGGTTCTGCCGCAGCAAGCAGGCGTTTCGTCACCTCGGCTATGCGCGCGTCAAACCCCGGATTGCGAAGGAATGCGTCCGGTTCAATACCTTCTTCCCGCATCCATGCCAGCGGCGCGTAAATCCGACCGGCTCGTGCATCCTCGCCGATATCACGCGCAATATTCGTCAACTGCATGGCAACACCGAGGTCGCATGCCCGTGCTGCGGCTTTGGCGCAGGTCGCCCCCATCAGCGTTGTCATCATTGCACCGACGGAGCCAGCAACGCGGGTGGAATAGTCGTACACTCCTTCAATTGTCTCGTATGTTCGGCCCTCGCTGTCCCATACGAGACCCTCGATAAGGGCATCGGGCAGGACGCGCGGTATGCCCCAATTTTCGACGACATAAGCAAATGCGCGGTCTACCGGATCATCTATCGGATGACCTGAATAGATAAGGTTCAAACGACGCGTGAATGTGTCGACCGCTGCTCTTGGATCTTCTCCAAGGTCAATCGCGTCATCGGCATACCGACAAAAGGCGTAAGTTGCATAGGCTGCTGTCCGCACAGCTTTGGGTAAAAGAAGCGATGCCGCATAGAAGCTCTTCGACCCATCCTTGATAACGGACCGGCAATGATCGAAGTCGGCGGGCATGGCTTGCCGAGAGATCGATTCTGTAATCATAGATAGACATTGAACGGTGTCTAGAAAGATAATGCAAGGGTAATTTCCCCATATTTCCAGACCTTCTTGATGATCTGCTTCATCCGGATCAGTGATTTAGAATAGCGGTCGCTAGTTTGGCTGGTGCTTCTTCATGGGCGAGATGGCCCACATCCTCGATACAGAGATAGCGTCCATTTCTAGCGATCTTCGAGAGATCAAGCGCGGTGTCAGGTGGCACGGTTCTGTCCTTGCTGCCGGTAACAAACAGGATTGGCCGATCCAGTTCGGCGCAGATCGCTTCCATGGGTGACAAGTCCCAATTCGCCATCATTTGCAGCGTTCCCTGCACGTGCTCGCGCGACCGCATCAGTACCGCATACTGTTCCAATGTTTCGCGGGAGGGCACGGAACCTGTATCGAGTAGCAGGCGTTCCACGCGGCCGATATCTTTCGCGCTGCTGGACAAGGCGCGTGCCGCAAATCCACCAAAGGTGACCAGCTTTGCCGTCATTGGAGCGATAATACCCATTGCTCCCGCGAAAGGCTGAAGCGCGCCATTTAAAGAGACGATGCGCTCAAGATCGGCCGGGTTCCGCTTGGCCAGATTGATCGCAATGGCCGCTCCGGCGGAGTGACCAATGATGACTTTTGGCCAGAAATCCAGTTCTTTGAGAACGCGGCTGATCGCCATCGTCACATTTGGCAGGCTCGGCACAAAGCCGGGGCGCATCTGGCTGAATCCATGCCCGGGCAGATCGATCGCCAGCAGGTCATAGTGCGCGGCGAGCATGGGGAAGAGCCCGGCCCAGGAGTGCGTGGAGGCTCCTGTGCCGTGGAGAAGGAGCGCGCGTGGCCCTGCACCCATCCTTTGGATATGCCAGGTTTCACGATCGATTTGTAGGAAACGGCTTGTGTGGCTATGCGGCCAGTTTTGTTTGTGTTTGGTCCAATCTGGGGCACCGGATCTGATCCTTGGCGGGTCGTTGAGCAGGATCACTTTCCGTCTCCTCACCGCCGTCCAATCTGATTGCGAACCGTATCGGACACCTCCGAGCCGCCACGGGCCGGCAAGAAATGATAGGCCGCGCCCATATCCGTGCTCAGGGCCTGCGCCCTCGGATCTGGCCTGCGGGAGGTATCAAAGAAGAGGGTGTCCAGCTGTTTCATGGCCAGAGTCCGGGCGAGCAGTTTCGTCTGCTGCTCCGCTGTTCCTCTATCGGCTGTCCCGTCCAATGTGATGTTTCCTCGTCCATCGGAAAGAAACACGATCACTGGGGTGCGCCCCCGATCGTTTTCCGCATCGGCGAGGCGAACGGCTGTGGCCATGGCATCAGCAAGGGGGGTTGCACCGCCTCCTGGAAGATCGGCCAGCTGCCGCTTTACCCTGACCAGCGACCGCGTGGGCGATAGCGCCAGTTCGGCCTCTTTCCCTCGAAAGACGATCAGCGAGACCAGATCGCGCCGCGCATAACAATCTGTCAGGAGCCGCGTCGCTGCCCCCTTTGCTTCAGCAAGGCGGTTCAGCGCAGAAGATCCTGATGCGTCGACAACAAAAATCACCGAAGACTGCTTGCGTCTCCGAAACCGCTTCATCCGGAGATCGCTTTTCCTTATGGCAAAGCCTGCGGCGTCCGTTTTTTTCCGTCGCAGCGTCTGCATGGGTGCAGCCGTGCGCAATGTGGCGATGAGGTCCACGCGCCCCTTTTCGGTCTGCCTGTCCAGCGTCCGGTCCGGTCTGCCTTTATCCATAGCGAAGGTGACATCGCCTGAACGCCCCGCTATTCCACGCGCCTTGCGATCTGCACGCCGCTTTTTCTTGCGGGCGAAAGATGCACCGGCTTCGGCTGCCACGGCGTCAATCAGCATGGCTTCCAGATCTTCAAGTGACGCCGTTTCTTCATCGCTGTTTGCTTCAGCATCCGATTCTTCGGGCGGCTCCTTATTCTCCGTAGGCGGTTCATCATCTGGAGCTTCCTGCGGCATGCTTTCCATGCGTGCTGGTACGATCAGACGGCAAGCGGTCGCTGTGTCTTCGGCGGAAACCTCTGTTCGATCGCCTAGAGCGGCTATAGCTTTTGCGGCTTCGACACAGAAGATCGGCGTGCGCATGGATAGTGCGCCTACGGAAATACAGGCCGCCACCACCGCTTCAATAAACGCATCGTCGATGTGAACACCGCTAACCCTTTCTCGCGCCGATCTGATGTCCTCGCGGTTCAAGACGAAGGGTTCTGCAAACCGATAGGGCACAGCGAAGAGATCAACCTCGAAGGCGACACGCTCTGTCAGCAGGTAGGGTGGGGCCTCCTCGGGGGTATCGCTTTCATCCAGCAGAACAATATTTGACGGCGCTTCGAGACCGACATCGCTCTGGTCCATGCCTGCTCCGATCAGGGCGGCGGCCTCGCCGTCCAGACGATCGGCCATGCTGACAATCAGTGCTCGTCCCCGGGCCTGCTCAATCAGGCCGGCCTCTTTGGTCAGTGCCCCGCTCGCCAGCGATTTCGCCATGGACACACCGCCAATTAGCGCCCGGGCCGATACGGAGGCGGGCACATAGACCGGTGGCGCGTCGTCCGGCATCAGCTTACGGAACTCTTCGAGCCAGATCTTTCTAACCGGCCCCGCCGGGACCATCAGCCGGATCCCGCCAAGTTTCGAGCCGCCAATCAGGGCGAGGGCACCTGCGAGCGATGCAAGATACCACCGCTCCGCGACGCTCACTGGACGAGAACCTCCTCCACAGCGCGGCCAACCCGTGTCGACGAGGTCGAGTCATCAAGGGGATCCTTGCGAAGCCTATGACTGAGCGCCAGCGGCGCGGCCTGCCGCAAGTCTTTCACGGATACCGTGTCCGAACCGGCAAGAGCCGCCAGGCTCCGGGCTGCTCTGGTAAGCGCTAATTCTCCGCGCAACCCATCGGAGCCAAGAGAAATGCAAAGGGCAGCCGCCTTTTCAAGCACTTCGTCTGACACCTCAATCGATGGAAGGGCGCTGCGTGCCTTTTCGATCTTTCGGCGGAGGGCCGCGTCTTTCCGTTTCCAGGATTTTATGAACCCGTCCCTGTCCTGCTCGAACGCTTCCCGTCGGCGTATGATTTCCACCCGTTCTTTCGGGTCTGTTGGCGTCGTTACTTCCACTGATAGACCGAACCGGTCCAACAGTTGGGGGCGCAACTCGCCCTCCTCGGGATTGCCGCTTCCGACCAGAACAAATTCCGCCGCGTGGGTCAGGCTTAAGCCTTCCCGTTCAATTCGGTTGACCCCCGAAGCGGCCACATCAAGGAGGACATCCACGAGGTGATCGTCCAGCAAATTGACTTCGTCTATATATAGAAATCCGCGATGGGCTCCGGCCAGCAAGCCGGGCTCGAACACTAGGTCACCGCCCGCGAGCGCGCGCTCTAGATCCAGCGATCCGAGGACGCGATCTTCCGTCGCGCCGAGGGGCAAATTCACAACCGAGGGCGCTTCCTTCCTGGATTTCAGAGTCTCAGCTTTTGCCCGTTCTGTACAATCATTACACAGATCGTCTGGTCGCTCCGGATCGCAACGGTAGCGGCACCCGGCGACGACATTTTGCACCGGTAAAAGCGCCGCCAGCGCACGAATGGCCGTTGTTTTCCCCGTCCCGCGATCGCCAAAAGCCAGTACGCCGCCGATTGTATCGTCAATCGCTGAGATCAAAAGTGCGGTCTTCAGATTGTTTTGTCCGACAATTGCGGAGAATGGAAATGCGGTGGATTGCAAAACGGCGCTGGCCCTTTCCTAATCAGCTTTACCCAAACAGAAAGCCGCCAAGTCTGCAACTTGGCGGCTCCTTTATCCCCATAGGGGCGATAAATATTTGCCAATTCGTCCGCGAAGCCCGAACTGGCAGATTGATTAGCCTTCAAGCATGCCTTCTGCTTCGGCTTCTGCCCAGATCTCATCCCAGATGCGCGAGGCAAGGCCGGGATGGCGAACGCCCTTAGCTGCTTCTAGATTGTCCAGTTTGCCGTCGCCGTCGACCACAACAAGGCCGACCATGCCAGCGGCCTGGTGCGGTGTGCAATTATATCCATAAATGCCAGGCTTTTCGAATGTGTAAGAGATGGGTTGGTTGACGCGCCCCTGCCAGCCTTCAACGCCCTCGGGGATCATACCGCGGGTCGCCGCTGAAAGGTGTGTCGGGTTTGTAGGCACCCAAGTGACCGTATCGCCCGGTTTTACCTCGAGAACGCGAGGGATAAAGACCATCCGCTTTGAGCGGTCATCTGGATCGGCATTCAGCATTTGAACTTCATAGGTCTGGCCACCGCCTGCAGCGGCCTCCTCGACAACCTCTTCCACTGCGTCTGCAGCTTCTTGAGCCCCGCCCCGCACCTGTTCCGCGACCTCGCCTGCTTCTTCGGCGGTTGCTTCCGCTACTTCGGTGACGGCATCTGCCGAATCCTCAACTGCGGCGGCTGCGACCTCGGTAACGGACTCGGCGGTGTCACTTGCGGTTTCTTCAACAGCAGCTGTTGTTGATTCCACAATGGTTGCAGCTTCCTCAGCCGGTGCGGCGCTGTCCGAAGACGACTCCGATCCCCCGCAAGCGGCCAGTGACACCGCGAACAAAGCGGCCACCGATGTGCTTGTGATCTTCATTGCCATATTAACCTCCTGGCGAATTGAGCATTGGTTTGCTACTTAGCCTCAAACCCCTACGAGCCAAGTATTTTCTCTCTGATCTGCGACCTACTAGCTGAAGAAAAGTCCGAAACTGTGGCCAAATTGCAGATGCGTTTTAATCGTAATAATTGTTCGAAGTGGTTGTCCAAATAATGTCTCAGCCAGACGGTTTGCTGATTTTGCCTGATGCCACCGCTTCCTGATTGAAGCGCTTCAAGATCGGCATAGGTGACGTCTTCAACTTCGGTAGGTTCCGGGATGGGGGCGTTAATGCTTTTGCCGGCGAAGACATGAACCAGCTCATTCTCGGTCATCCCATGGTCAAGATCGGCCTTGTAACGGCTGATAAAGCCAAAAGATAAATCGGTCTGGAAGCCTAGTTCTTCGTGAAGGCGCCTATGCGCGGCATCTCTTACTGTTTCTCCAGGGCGGGGATGACCACAGCATGTATTCGCCCAGAGACCGCCGGAATGATACTTTTCCTTGGCGCGCTTCTGTATAAGAACGCGATCGTACTCGTCGAATACAAAGATTGAAAATGCCCGGTGCAGGAGGCCTAGACGGTGGGTTTCGAGCTTGCCGCCAATTCCAATCTGCTGATCTGTTTCATCGACCAGAATAATCTGTTCTTGTGCATCAACGGACACTGTCATCTTAAATTGACACATATCGCACGCAAAATACTTTGTCACGCACTCTGTCAGCTGAGACATCCGGCATCATGCCACTGTCGAACACCGATACTTATCCAGAGTTTATAAACCGATCACGTTCCACTGGAACAGCATCCAGACGAATAGGAGAACGATAAGCGTAAAACCGGTAAGTCTGACTTTTTGAAAGTTGGTGCGGGTATGTCCCGCGAGTGCTAAGGCGTTTGTGGCAGCTAGGGCAACGGACAGAATTGCAATCACCCACGCGCCCACAAATACCAGCCTGAAGGCCGGTGTTGGATAGGCTTTATAGACAATGTTCTCATTCTGCGCGAGCTCAAGCAGGGTCAGGCCCGTGTGCAGAATGAATGCGAGAATGAGTAAGGAAACTCCGGCAACTACCCCTCTTTCAACAAGAGAAATCTTGCCGACTTTGTTTCTCCGAAAGCCCATGAAAGGCAGTGCATAACCGACGATAACAGAAATGCCGGCGAGCGCAGCGAGAATGGTGGGGGCAATAAATGTATAAGACCGGTTCTCAAATGTCAGTTTTTCATAGGCGCTATAGGGCGAATTGCCGAAGAACACCCTGGACAGGGTGCCGTCCTCACCGGTTCCGAATGAAATAATGGATCCGTCGCGCAGAGACCTGAAGACGCCGTCACCATCCTTCTTGAACCTTATGGATCGGGAACCGCCAGACATCAGGATATCCCCGTCATCTGTCGCACTAAGATTGAAGGTACTCACCACATTGGCGATTTTACCGAACCTCGTCTGGTTTCGCCGTGAGGTCAGGTATTTCCCGGATACCTCTTCCAGATTGACCACTTGTACAGGCGCGTCGGGCGTGGTCCCTTTATCCTCTTTCGGGAAAAAGTGTTCGACGATCCGATCCGGTATTCGGCCCAGAATTCCGCTGGACGCGGTATTGCCTGATATGAAAACACCAAGCCCCAGCTCCGGGAATAAAACGAAGGTCGACCTAAAATCGTTGATTGATCCGCCATGTTCGATCACGTCGTAACCACCAATATTAAGCACCCAGAAGCCATGGGCGTTGCCGTTCACACCCGGTATGTGGCTGAAGAGCACGCTATGCATGCGGTCGGCCGTTTCCGGCTGGAGCAACTCACTGTCTTCAAAGGCACCGTTGTTCAGGTGCGCGTGCATAAAGCTGCTGATATCGGCTGCTGTCGTTGAGATGGTCCCTGCTGCTTCATGCATAGCTATCGTGCTTGGGAAAGATTGGGTGTCATACCACCCATTGTCCCATCGATGGCTCTTGGACTCATCCTCTCGCAAGGCTTCAATTTCCGGGGTGGTTGGCGCAGCAAGTGACTTTAGAACAACGGTCGAGCGCTCCATGCCGAGAGGCTGAAAAATCTCCTCGCGTATATACTCTGCATACGTCTTTCCAGAGACCCGCGCGATGATCTCGCCGAGCAGGGAATAGCTATAATTGGAATAGGAGACGAGTTCGCCGGGTGCACGTACCTGTGTCGGAGCGAGCCGTGCAAAGTGCTCTTCGCGCGGAAGATCCTCTAGTTCGGGTGTTTCACCATAGAACCCGAAAATCCTGTCTTCGAAACCGGCCGTATGAGTAAGAAGATCGGCAGTGGTGATCGCGCCTTTCGAGTCATCGAAGCCAAGGTCGCCGAGATAGGTCCGTATATCTGCGTCTAGGTCCACTTTGCCCTGTTCGACGAGCTGCATGATCGACGTTGCGGTGAACAATTTCGAAATCGACGCAATCCTGAACAGATGGATGTTTGGGTCGACAGGCGTATCGGTTTCCGAATCGGCGAGGCCATATCCCTTCAACAGAAGCGTATCCTCGGCGGAGACCACACTGATGACGGCTCCGGTTATGAACTGATCCTGCAGGGCCGTAGCCATGATGCCGTCAATAAATGTCTCCAGCGCCTGTCGATCTATTGCTGCTGCTGGTGCTGAAGAGCTTGGCTCAGGCGCGACCTCTTCCAGGAGCACCTCGGTTGCAACGGCGTCGTCAATGGTTGGAACAGGCGCAGTCTCCTGCGCGGTGGCCACAGGAGCAAAAAAGAGTACCGCAAGCAGGGCAGCGATAACGTTTGGTGATTCCGTGCTGATCCTCATGTGCCAATACTGGCCCAACCATGCGCGAAGCCGGCCACGCGAAATAATCGATGTTCCATCGCCACAACTCATACAACCCCCTGGCAGGTAATGACCTGCAAATCTGACATTGCTATTGCTTCGCAATAAAAGCAGCCTCGGGCCATATGGGCAAATCTGCATTTGCGGATAGAGTCGGGCAATCTCGACAAGATCAATTCAGGACTGGCTTCCATGACGCGTTACAAGTATCTAGCATTGGCTATTGGCCTCGGTTTCCTCGCTGCATGTTCGCCGTCCGGCGAGGGTGGCCAATCCGTTGATGATGGTGCGGTCGCATCTAACACCATACCTGCGGCATCAGCCGTTGCGGGACCGGCCCTCTGGCGCGTCGCCGACGAGGACACAACTGTTTTCCTTTTCGGCACGGTGCACGTCATGCGTCCGGAAACCGAGTGGTTGAAGGACGAAATCGTCACCATCATCAAGGATGCTGACGCGATCTATCTGGAAGCTGATGTTGAGGGGGCGGCGGCCCAGAACGCTGTTGTCGAGGCCGTTACGCGCCTCGGCCTTTACACTGACGGATCGACGCTGAGCGACCGGCTCGATGCGTCCGAAGAAGAAGAGCTCGATGATGCATTAGAGGTATTGGGCGTTCCGCCGTCCGGGTTCGATAATCTGCAGCCATGGTTCGCCGCCATCCAATTGTCGGATGTCCATTTGCAAAATCAGGGCTTTAGCCGCAATGCGGGTGTCGAGCGCGTGCTTGGAGATGCAGCCTCGGCGGCAGGCGTTCCGAAGCGCTTTCTGGAGACGGGAGCCGAGCAGATCGAACTATTGGCGAGCATCTCCGAGGACGGGCAGATTGCCATGCTGGTCGAGACGGCTCGGCAAATCGAGGAGGAACCGGACCTTCTAGACGTGATGATTACCGAGTGGCTGGAGGGTGACGTACAATCCTTAGGTGCCCTAATCGCTGAAGACGAAACATTCGTTTCTGCCGAAACGACCGCGATTATGCTTACGGACCGGAATAGGAACTGGGCGCGGCAGATAGATGAGCTTTTGGAACAGGAAGCCGGTGAATATTTTGTCGCCGTTGGTGCTGCACACCTTGTCGGCGAGGATAGTCTGCAGGATCAATTGAAAGGTTTTGGTCATATTGCCGACAGATTGTGAGCTTGATCTGACCTTTCGAGGAGGCGGCAATGAAAACGGTAGTCACTGCACTTGCAACAACACTCTTGTCCTTGGCTGCAGTACATGCAGAGCCCGCCATGTGGACGCTCGCCGATGAGGATACGACGATCCAGCTCGTTGGTACGGTCCATCTTTTGCCGCCTGGAACGGAGTGGCGGACCGAGCGCATTGATCATGCCTTTGAGGTAGCCGACAAGGTTTGCTTCGAACTGGATGCCGTCGGACGGGTCGCTGAAGTCGCTTCTCTGAGTTTTCGTCGTGGGATTATGCCCTCTGGCGAGCGCATGACCGACTATCTCAACGAGGAAGAAACCGAAGATCTGAAAGCGCTGGCTGCAGAACTCGGTATTCCCTTTCCGAGCATAAACGTCATGCAGCCCTGGTTCGCCGGACTGACAGTCGAGCAATATGTCGCCAGTCGGGCGGGGTTCAAGGAAGGCGTGGAGTTCACGTTATATCCTGAAGTGCTCGAAAGCGGGAAAACACTCTGCGAACTCGAAACCGTCGAGGAGCAATTGGGTGCCTTATCGACTTTGAGCCTGGAGGAGCAATTCAAGGTGCTCCGCGCCTCTCAAGAGGAACTGGATGATATCGGTGCTGCGGCCCTCATCGATACCTACATTCAGGAGTTTGATGAACTCGTCGCCCTTTGGCTCGCTGGCGATGTGAACTCGATCGGTGAAAAGGTGACGCCGAATGAGCTTGGCAGTGAGACCTATTACAACGCGATCCTTCTGTCCCGAAACAGGAACTGGGTGCCGAGAATAGAAGCCCTTCTGGAAGAGGAGGGGAATGTTTTGATCGCCGTCGGTGCGGCCCACCTTGCCGGCCCCGACAGCGTGATCACCATGCTACGGGACAAAGGATACAAAGTTGAGGGCCCCTAGCTAAACCGCTTTCAGGGCAGCTTCAATTCCATCCCAAAGCTGCCCGGCAGGCTCGCATCCGACAGAGAGACGGATAAAGCCTTCAGCCACGTCTTCGCCCCACCTTGCGCGCCGTTCCGCTGAGGAGTGGACGCTGCCGAAACTTGTCGCCGAACAGGTGACCTCACTTGCCGCAATGAAAGCCTCCGCCGCTGCTTTGCTTGCGAGTGTAAATCCGATGATGAATCCAAACGCTGTTGCTTGGGTTTTCATCAGAGTATGGGACGGATCATCGACAAGCCCCGGATAGCGGACGGATTTGACCGCTATATGGTTCTTCAGCTGATGGGCGATATCCATCGCATTGGCGCACATGCGCTGTAGCCGGACTTCCAGTGTTTCGATTCCGCGATAAACGAGGGCAGCTTCAGCTGGTCCCGGGATCGCGCCTGCATATCTCCGCCAGGTCTCAACCTGCGCCATGATGTCCTTATCTCTCGACGCGGCATGGCCGAAGAGGAGATCGCCATGGCCGGACATGGCCTTGGTGTCCGACACCGCGACAGCGTCGACACCCATGTCGAGGGGCTGCTGCAGAAGTGGCGTAAGTGTCGTATTGTCGGCTGCGACCATGGCTCCGGCTGCTTTCGCCCGGGCCACAACGTCCGCAATGTCACAAACATCCAGCCCCGGGTTCGACGGAGTTTCGATCCAGACAAGGCGCGCGCCATCGAAATGCGTATTGCCGAACTCAGGTGTCGGCACGTAGGTCACCTCAATATCAATGGGCCGCAAGGCCTGCTCGGCGAAGGCCCGGACGCCGTAATAGCCGTCGCTCGGCATGATCAGCCGGTCGCCCGGACGCAGCTGCGTATAAAGGATAGCGGCAATAGCGGCCATGCCCGACGGGAAGACAATGGCCGGTGCGGCTTCAAGGATGGAGATTTGTGCTTCCACGGCTGTCCATGTCGGATTGGCTTCCCGGGTATAGCTGTAGTCACCGTCTTTCGGATCATCGGGCAGGTAAAACGCGCTCGTCTGGTGGATCGGTGGACTGATCGGATCTCCACGGTTCAGACCATGGGAACGATGGTGAAGCAGCTGAACCAGCCGTTCATCCATGGAAGGCTTGGGGCTATCCATTGCTGGTCAGCGCCACGAAGACGTCTTCCAGATCGGGTTCCTCGGTGGCGAGATCCGCAATCCCGATGCCTGCTTCGCGGACGGTTTCGAGCAGACGGCCGATGCCGGTTTCAGATGTTTTATAGGTGATTGCGAGTGTGCCGTCGGTCCGAAGGTTCGTGTCGAGGCTTGCAAGACCCGCCGGTACCGCGGAGAGCATCTCTCTCGGTGTCACCGTCAGTGTCTTATGATCGAGCCGTTTCAGCAGTTCCGATGTCGGTTCCGCCGCGATGATCTCGCCATGATTCACGATGGCGATCGTATCGCAAAGCTCTTCGGCTTCTTCGAGATAATGCGTTGTTAGAATGATCGTCGTGCCCGCCACATGCAGTTCGCGCACATAGTCCCAGAGGCTGCGGCGAAGCTCTACGTCAACACCCGCAGTCGGCTCGTCTAGGATCAGAACCGGCGGCGCATGTACCAGGGCCTTGGCGACCATGAGCCGCCTCTTCATCCCGCCTGAAAGCTGACGGACATAAGCATCCTTTTTGTCGCCAAGGCCGACAGCTTCAAGGATCTCAGTTGTACGCCGCTCTTTTTCCGGAACACCGAAATATCCCGCCATCAGCTCCAGCGTTTCTTCCGGTGTGAAGAATGGATCGGATATGATCTCCTGGTTGACGACACCTATGGCGGCGCGCGACTGGCGGGGATACCGGTCAATATCCATGCCCCAGATTTCGGCGTGGCCGCTTGTCTTCGTGACAAGCCCGGCGAGAATGTTGATGAAGGTCGACTTGCCTGCGCCGTTCGGTCCGAGAAGTCCGAAAATCGATCCCCTCGCAATATCAAGCGTCAGTCCCTTAAGGGCATGCTTTGCCTCAACCTTGCCGACAGCAGGATAGATCTTTTGCAGGTCTCGAACCGAAATGGCTTGATCTGGAAGGGACATTGGCACGCTGACATCTTTCCGTAGGTGATACATCGTAGGTAGGATGGCTTGCTGTCTTGAGCAATCCTCATGGTGAAAGCGAGAGGGCAAGAGTATTACCCCAATTTAGGGGTTTGGGTCTTTTCGCCGGGACCGGCTATCATTCGTCGGGGAAGGGGGACATATGGCGAAATCACCAATTATTCCGCAGTCCTGGGAAACGATTGAGGCGCGTTCCGGATTTTCTGGTCTGCGCAATATCGCCGAGAGCGACGTGCTGCCGCGGCTTGAAAAGGCAACGGTCCGGATTCAGGAGACCAATCCGATCAATGCGACCTACGGGCCCGGTTGTTTCGTCGCCATGATTGGGATGATGGTCGCCTATGCTTTGACGACCACATTCGGAATTATCGGGCTGATTGTTGCCGGCCTGATTGCCTGGTTTGTCGGCAAGCCTGCCATCTTTGAGGTGGCGAAACGCTATATCAGAAAACTGATTGATGACCTTGCCTTCCGCCATTCGGTTTTCTCGCCCATCGCCCAGCATTTGGGATTCTGCTATATCGCCGCACCGGGTGGCAGTGCGGGCATTATTCAACAGCAGAGCAAGGAAGGTCCCTTTCAGGACGTTTTTCGCCAGCTCGGAGAAGCATTCGAAGAGTACGGGGGTCAGGATGAGGCCGTTGCCGCTGCCCGAGCGTCTGGTCTGGTTGAGCTTGCAACAGTCATACATATCGGCGCGGCAGATGAGGAAACAAAGAAAGCTAGGGAGACGGGTCTCACCCGTCTGGAGGATGGTTTCTCCGGCGACAGGGCGGGGCTGCATTTCGATGCTTTTGAAGTCGTGCGCAACTCCAGGCGGACGAATGACGGCAAAACCTATCCTGCCGAACATGCACTGCTTATTGTCCTGAAATTGCCGCGCGGCCTGCAAGGCACCACGCAGTTTCGGTCGCGGAAAATCGGATGGCATAGAGCCGGGGAAGCTGAGCGGCTGGAAGCTGTTAAACTGGAATCTACCGAGTTTGCTGACCGTTTCCGGGTGCGCTCAAACGATCAGGTCGAAGCGCGGTTCGTCTTTACGCCTGACGTGATGGCCCGGGTGACGGAGCTTGCCCATGGCGAGGATATTCGCGCAACGGCCCAGGATCAGCACCTCGTCTTTGCCATTGAAGGGCCGAACCGGTTCGATCTGACGAGCGCTGATACCGGCCTGAAAGGTGATGAAGCCCTTCGCCTCGCCCTGCAGCAGATTGGAGAAATGCTGGATCTTGTGGACGCCGTGTCCGATGCGTTCGGGATTGAGTAGCTCTTTATATGTCCGCCTCTTCGGTCTCGTGCGACAATCCCAGAATGTCGTATTCGGTAGATGCGCCAAGCCCCAGCGATGTGCGATTGCCATAATTGAAATAGGCTGTCACCTGATTGATTTCGACAATTTCACCATCGTCGAATCCAGCTTCGCGGAGTGCTTTAACATCGGTTTCGACCATCTCGCCTGGGGTGCCGGTCAGCTTAGCGGCGTATGTCAGCGCCGCCTTGTACCGCGCTTCAATGGGAACAGAATCGATCTCTCCAGATTTTAAGGCGGCAATAATTGGACCCGCCATGTCATCGCCAATCAATCCATGCAGACCCGCTGAGTGATGATCCCTGCAATAGCAGCATTTATTCAGTATGCTGACATAGGCGCCGATCATCTCTAGTGCCCATTTCGGAATGGCATTGCCAGCATGATGCAAGACATTCCTGTAAAGGGCCATATGGCCCTCAAGCGTGTGGGGCCTTAGGGAATGGGCGAGCATGACATCGTCAACCACATCGCCCTGCCCCTTGATCTGGTCATAGAGCTTTTTAAGGCGGCCGGTCGAAGCCTCAAGCGGAATGATTTTTATCCAGCTCATTTATCTATCGCTTCCAACCCCACCAACGCTTTCGCATAGGCTTCGGCGGAGAAGGGCTGCAGATCTTCAGCCTTTTCGCCAACACCGACAAAGTGGATCGGCAGGGCATGGGCTTCGGCGATAGCGACGAGGACGCCGCCTTTCGCAGTTCCGTCAAGCTTGGTCATAACGAGGCCGGTGACGCCTGCCGTGTGACGGAAGGCTTCAACTTGAGAGAGAGCATTCTGCCCGACAGTGGCATCAAGGACGAGGATTACGTCGTGGGGCGCGTCCGGGTCTAGCTTTTGCGTGACACGGACGATTTTGGAGAGCTCGCTCATTAGCTCTGTCTTGTTCTGTAAACGGCCCGCCGTGTCGATCAGGATGAGATCATAGTTTTCAGCCTTCGCCCGCTCAACGGCTTCAAAGACAAGCCCTGCAGCATCGGCTCCCGGCGCTTTTGCCATCACCTCGATACCGGCTCGCTCTCCCCATACGGACAATTGCTCGATGGCCGCCGCGCGAAATGTATCTCCGGCGACCAGCATTGCCTTCGCACCTTGTTCTTTCAGGCGAGACGCAATCTTGCCGATCGTGGTCGTCTTGCCGGAGCCATTGACGCCAACAAACATGACGATGCGCGGGCGCGGGCCATCGGCAAAATCGACAATTTGTTCGCGGGGAGCCATGATTTCGGTAATCTCACCGGCTAGGGCGGCCTTGATTTCCTCGTCGGTGATTTCCTTCTCAAAGCGATCTTTGGCGATGTGCGCGGTGACACGGGCAGCGACTTTCGCGCCAAGGTCAGAGGTGATGAGGAGATCTTCCAGCTCTTCCAACGTGTCGTCGTCGAGCTTCTTCCTGGTGAAGACGCCGGTAATGCCGTCTGAGAGTTTCGATGAGGACCGTCTCAGGCCTGACGTCAGCTTCGAAAAGAAGCCCGGATCTTTCGTCTCTTCGGCGGGATCATCTGGTGTCTCCTGCTCCAGCGTTTCTTCCGTATCGGGAATAGGATCTGGTGCGGTCTCAGCATCGAGTGCAGCGGATATCACCGAAGGATTGTCGTCTGGTACGGTAGAAGCTACAGGTGATGCTTCAGTTTCCACCACTGTCGTCGAAGATTCGGTCGGCTCGGCCGTCGCCGCGATTGCGTCCTCCGCCTCCATCGCCTTTCCGGCTTCAAGGGCTTCGTCCTTTTTCTTCTTCTTGCCGAACCAGAGGATCATAAAAGTTCTCCCTGGAGTGTGTTGCCGTCATGCCCTGTGAGCCGCATACGGATATTTTGCCCGGCGAGATCAGAGATATCCCGATCCAGCGTCACTGCCGTGAAATCCGCCAGGCGAGCCGCCAGACCGCGCTCGATGAGCGCGCTGGCTTCCGTTCCGACATGGCTGTCGAGATGGCGCTGAAGGGCCTTTGCGCCCGCTGCACGAAGGCGAGCCGCGCGTTCTTTCACGACATGGCGCTCCACCTGGGGCATGCGCGCCGCTGGCGTTCCGGGGCGCGGCGAGTAGGGGAAAGCATGGAGAAAGGCGAGACCGGTCTCTTCGACCAGAGCGAGGGTATTTTCAAAATGCACATCTGTTTCGGTGGGGAAGCCAGCGATGAGATCCGCCCCTAGGGCAATCTCCGGCCGTTTGCGTTTCAGTCTCTGTGCGAGGTCAATCGCGTCTTCCCGGGAATGCCGGCGCTTCATCCGTTTCAGGATCAGATTGTCCCCATGCTGAAGAGAAAGATGCAGGTAAGGTGCAATGCGGGGCTCGCCGGTGATCGCTTCTTCCAGCGCTGGATCGATCTCAATGGCATCAATTGAAGACAGTCGAAGCTGTTTCAGGTCCGGCACAAATTTCAGGATACGTTGTACAAGATTGCCAAGGGGCGGCGTGCCGGGCAGGTCTGCGCCCCAGCTCGTCAGATCGACGCCCGTCAGCACGACTTCATGATGCCCCGTTGCCACGAGCTGACGCACCTGAGCAATCACTTCGCCTGCCGGTACCGACCGCGAATTTCCGCGCCCATAAGGAATAATGCAGAAGGTGCAGCGGTGGTCGCATCCGTTCTGAACCTGCACGTAGGCTCGCGCACGCCCCTCCATACCGTCAATCAGGTGAGCGGCTGTCTCTTTCACCGACATGATATCGTTGACGCGGATTTTCTCTGGCCCTTCCATCAGGGCAGCGGGCGTCCACGTCTCCCGTTTCATCTTGTCGTGATTGCCGACAACCCGCGTTACCTCAGGCATTTTGGCAAACATCTCAGGATCAATCTGAGCGGCGCACCCCGTCACTATGATCGGTGCGTCTGGATTGTCCTTCGCGGCCCTCCGAATGGTCTGGCGCGCTGTCCGAACAGCCTCCGTCGTTACAGCGCAAGTGTTTACGATTACGGCATCCTCCAGCCCCGCGGACTCGGCATGGTCACGCATCACTTCGGACTCATAGCTATTCAGCCGGCAGCCGAGCGTAATCAGGGTGGGAGAAGCTTTGCTCATTCCCGGCAAATCGGCCCAAATGCCGAAGAAATCAAGAAAAACCGTAAGTCGCCAGCAGGCTGAGGCCTATTGGTCGGACGCGCCGTTCCACTTTGCTGCCGTCTGCATGGAATGGAACATGTCCGTGAACAAACGTCCGGGCACCTCGTTCGGCCAATGCGCCCAGCGGGGCATAGCTGACAAAACATTTGCCGCTTGCGTCCACGCGCTCAAATTGAGATCAGCGGCCATCTGAAAGGCTTCCCGCATCTGCTCTTCATTCAGCGCCAGCTTGCCAGTTGGAACGGGGACATCGATCGTTTTCCACGTAACCATACCCGGCATCTGAGCGACGAACCCCGTCATGGCCTGTAGCCATTGAGTTTGGAAGGTCCGGGTCGAGTCGGCCATCAGCGTCAGCATCGCCATTTGCATTTGCAGGGGATTATTGTCTTTGCGTGCCATGGCAATTCAATCCATCTTAAGTACCAACTGTAACTATACAGATTTATTGTGCGCCGCACAATAACGGCAATCACAATGACAAATTATAGTTCGGACTGTCATAATATCCACGAGATTCGGTGAAACTAGATTGATCATGACCGCGACAGACACATCAGCCGAGTACTCCAGAGTACATGGCAGGGCACTCGTATTCGATTCAGGCGTGGGAGGGCTCACCGTGGCGGAAGAGCTGCGCGCGATCTCTCCGGATGTTCACGTCGATTATGCCGCCGATGCAGGGTTCTTCCCCTACGGTGACAAAGAAGATGCACAGCTAACGGAAAGATTGCCTGAGGTCGCATCGGCGCTTGTTGGCGCGTTGGATCCGGACGTGTTCGTCATCGCTTGCAACACCGCCAGCACACTGGCCTTGCCGGAGATCCGCGAAAGGCTAACCATTCCTGTTGTCGGAACAGTACCGGCGATCAAGCCCGCTGCCCGCTTGAGCAAAACCGGCACAATTGGTCTGCTCGCAACGCCCGGCACCATTAGGCGTGAATACACGGCCGCCCTGATCAGCGACTTTGCCCAGGATGTTGACGTTCTGCTCCATGGAAGCGTGGACCTTGTTACGCTTGCAGAGGCGGTCGCAAGGGGCGAAACCCCTTCGGAGGAGGACTTTGCCGCCGCGCAGGCCCCTTTATTTGCACAGGACCGAGCCAATCAGATGGATGTGATCGTGCTCGCCTGTACCCATTTTCCGCTGATCAAAACACAGTTACAGGCCACCGCTCCAAAGCCTGTGACTTATATCGACTCAGGGGAGGCCATTGCCCGGCAAACAGGGAGAATTCTTGCGTCCCGGGTGGGCGATGTCGTGGTTGAACACATTCCTCGTGCCATGATCACAGATGATCCGACCCGGCATCCCGGCCTCGTTGAAATCTTTCAGCGATACGGATTTGCGAATACCGAGGCGTTTATGCTGAACATGGGTGAGCGGAGTGTCGCATCAGTGTCTTCGGCCGGGACTAGAACACGGTCATTTTAAAGTGAACGCCTCGAAGGTCTCAATGATCCGCCTCAATATCCTCTTCATATTCAAGGGCATTCTGCTTCTTTGCGTCGCCTGCGGTCCGCCAGATGAGGGTTTGCGTCAGCTTGATGCGGAACTTCAAAGAGCTCGCCCCACGCCGGGGCTTTTGGCAAATGCCAGCGGCCCGGCAATACGAATCGTCGGATCATCGACCGTCGCGCCCTTCGCAGAGACCGTTGCCGAACAGTTTGGTGCGTCGAGCATTTATAGCACACCGATTGTCGAGACGACGGGAACGGGTGGAGGCTTCAAAGCGTTCTGTTCGGACCGGCCGAACAATCACCCCTCAATCGTCAACGCTTCCAGACCGATGAAAACGTCGGAACGGTCGCTTTGCATGGAGAACGGCATCAATGATGTCATTGAATTTGCCATCGGGTTTGATGGCATTGCCTTGGTAAATGCTTGGGGCGGGCCCGTATTCGAACTGAGCAAGAAAGACCTCTTTCGCGCCCTCGCCGCCGAATTGCCGACGGATGACGGAAGCTGGATCGAAAACCCGAACAAGCTTTGGAGCGACATCGTGCCGAGCCTGCCGAGCGAGCGAATCCGGGTGTCTGGGCCGCCTCCGACATCAGGGACGCGCGATGCGTTTCTGGAATTGGTCATGGAGCCGGGTGCACGCGCTTTTCCCGAGCTTGCCCTGCTCGAAACCGAGAACCCAGAAGCCTTTTTCCATAGATCCCATACCCTAAGAAGTGATGGTGCCTGGCTAGACGCCGGAGAAAACGATACGGCGATCATTCAGAGCCTTGTGCGAAATGAAATGGCTCTTGGCGTGCTCGGCTTTTCTTTCTTGAGTCAGAATTCCGACCGGGTGCGGGCCGCCATGATCGGAGGGACCATTCCAACATTTGAGACAATTACGAGTGGCGAGTACGAAGTTTCACGATCGCTCTACTTCTACGTCCGAGCTGACCATATTCCCGTCATTCCAGGATTGGCCGACTTCATTGAAGTATTCTCAAGTGAACGGGTCATCGGGCCGAGTGGTTTCCTCGTCGATCGTGGTTTGATCCCACTGCCGAGAGAGGCGCGTTCGGAGGTTCAGAACAAGGCAGAAGATGTCATCGCTTCGGCGAATCTGAGTGAAGGCTAGGCTCGCCCAACAACTGTCTATTCAACGTCCTGAAATGCCCGTGCCACTTCCTGATTCCACTCATAGAGCGCGCGCCAGTTCTCAGGGCTGTTCGGCATAAGACCGAGGCGGACAATCACAAGGTCTTTGGATGGGACAATCCATATGGTTTGCCCTTCATTGCCACCTGCATGGAAGGCATCGCAGGGGCAGGTGAGGGCGGCCTGGGTGTGTGAGCGCTCTACCCCTTCCGGCGGTGTGATCCACCAGCCCGCCCCGTAGACATTCACGTTCTCTGCTGGCGACTTAGTTCTAGCAAAATCGACCCACCCTTCTGGAAGTAGTTGTTCGCCATCCCATTCCCCGTCTCTCAGATAGAGGTATCCGAAGCGAGCAAAGTCCCGCGCCGAAGCATAGGCGAGCGAGCCGCCAAGAAAGGTGCCCGCCGCATCGAATTCGGCCACGGCATCCATGCCTATTGGACCGAAGAGGTTTCCCTGTATCCAATTGTCCGTGTCCTCGCGGCCAAAGCCGAGCGAGGATTGAAGGGCTTGGGCGATCGTATGAAATCCCGCCGTGGAGTAGTTCCAGACCGTCCCCGGCTCATAGGCAACCAGAAGCCCGGCCACGTAGGACACGACGTCCAGCCGTCCGTCACCAAACATCATCTGCACGACGTCATTTTTCGTCAGATCAGCCTCACCGATTTCATTGTAGGCGAGCCCATCGGTCATGGTGAGCCATTGCCGCCATGTAATCGCTGCGCGGGGATCATCTGGGTCCCAGGGGCCCGGCATTGGTGCATCTACCGTGTCGATGACGCCTTCTTGCAATGCTCGGCCCACGAGCGCGTGGGTGATCGACTTCGCCATCGACCAGGAGACCTGCTTCGTCTCCGCATCAAATCCATCGCGATAGGCTTCAGCGACCAGTCTTCCCTCATGGATGACCACGACGGACCGCGTCTCGCCCATTTCATCTTCGAGCGATCGACCCATTACACCATCGATCAGGCTCGTAATTTCGGCTTCAGCCGATGCGGGCAAGCTGGTGGTTTCCCAGCTTTCTCCAGGCCAAACCGTTTGCTCGACAAATGGTAATTGGACAGTTGGCAGATCCGTGCCCGGCAGCTCTATCTCCTGCGCGCCAGCGTTACCGCCAAGCAATAAGCTCAGAGCGATACCCGTCAAACCCTTGCGAACCATGCCATCTCCAACCTAGTCTCCAACGCAAGCCTAGGACAGAGATATGAAATTCGCCAGACCACTTCTCATCGCTGCCGTTTTGCTTGTCGCCGTGGGCGCAGCGCTCTGGCAATTTGTCCTGAGAGAGCCGGTTGCCTTTGCCGACGTTGCAACGGCCTATGCCGCCAAACAGGTCTGTTCTTGCCGATTTGTCGGCGAGCGCGCCCTCGACAGCTGCCTCGGCGATTTCACCCAGGACATCAGTCTCCTGGATGTGAGCGAGAATGGTACGCCCGGCGCGGAGACGATTACGGCGTCTGCCCTCGGCATTGTTTCAGCCACGGCGATCCACCAGCCCGGTCTCGGCTGTGTCCTGCGCCCCTGAAATAGCGGTGAATCCGCTTTACGGCGCGGGCCGGAACCGCCAGTTTGTCCGGCGGTGATTCGAAGGGTGGCAAACCTGTGCGTATAATGCTGATTACCGATGCATGGGACCCGCAGGTGAACGGGGTTGTCCGGACCATGAAGCGTGTGATCGCCGAATGCGAAGAGATGGGGCATGACTGGGAAGTGGTTTCCCCGGCAGACGGTTTTCGTACAATCCCGCTCCCAACCTATTCGGAGATTCGCCTCGCCCTCGGTGCCAAAAAGGCCATTGAGCGGCGCTTCGATGATTTCGAGCCGGATGCGATTCATATCGCCACGGAGGGGACGCTCGGCATGGCTGGCCGCTCGCTATGCCTAAAGCTAAAACACCCGTTCTCGACATCTTATCACACGCGGTTTCCGGAATATGTGTCAGCCCGTTTTCCTATGCCTCTGGCATTAGGGTATGCCTTCGTTCGGTGGTTCCATCGATATTCCGGCAAGGTGATGGTGGCGACGCCATCGATGCGCGAAGAGCTGATCGCACGGAAGTTCGACAATGTCGTCTCGTGGACGCGAGGTGTTGATACAGAGCTTTTCCATCCGTCGAAGCGGATAGAGGAGGGCAGCGCTGGGGATCCCTTCGAAGGATTGCCGCGTCCGATTTTTCTTAATGTCGGCCGGGTCGCCGTTGAGAAGAACATAGAAGCGTTCCTTCAGTGCGAGGTCGATGGTTCAAAGGTGGTGGTCGGCGATGGGCCGCAGCTTGAGGAGCTGAAGGCAAAGTATCCGGATGCCCATTTTCTCGGTGCAAAGTTTGGAGACGAACTCGCCGTCTGCTTCGCCAGCGCCGATGTCTTCGCATTTCCGAGCCTTACCGACACGTTCGGTCTTGTTATTCTAGAAGCGATGGCGACCGGCACGCCCGTCGCTGCCTATGATGCCCCCGGGCCAAAAGACATTATTCCGGGATCAGATGCGGGTATCATTGATGAGGATCTCGGCCGGGCCATGACAGCCTGCCTCGCACTCGACCGAAGCACCGTGCGAACCTATGCGGAGACCTATTCGTGGCGCGCCTGCGCCGAAGCGTTTGTTGAAAATCTCGCACCGTTGCCACCTTTGGAGCGGAGGCGTTTCTGGCGACGTCTCAGACGATTGCGCCGTCGGAGGCGGCCGGAGGCCTAGGCGTCCTGGTCGGGCGCTTCGCCGTCAAGCCAAACTTCAACCGGACCTTTCAGTTTCACCGTCACCGGGCGGCCCCGGCGATCGACCGCTTTTCCGGCGGCAATGCGGATCCAGCCTTCGGAAATGCAATATTCTTCCACATTTACACGCTCTTCGCCCTTGAAGCGGATGTTCACACCCCTTGTGAGAAGGGCGGCGTCGAAATATGGGCTCGTAGGGTCTTGGCTAAGCCGGTCGGGGAGTTCTGTTGACATGGGGCGGATCTAGCCCAGGGCGCGTCCTGTGTTCAAGTCCAGGCAAAGTTGTGGGCCTGCATCTCGTCGTTTCGCCAAAGCGCCAGACTTGGACGCTCTTCGGAAACGAATGGGACATGCAGGCTTTTCCACAGAATATTTTTCCACGAATCCTGCGCGCTCGGCCTCGCTAGATTTTTGCGAACTTTTTTTGAAGTTCGGCGCAGTGACCGAAACACCAATGAGGACAGGGCATTCGCCGCCCCATTGCGTGGCGGCTCCGCTGTCAAGGACGGTTTTCGGTGCAAAACTCACCATTTGCGCAAATGCGCCATTGACGATCAGTTAACCTTCGAACCACTATATCTTGTGTCAGGATTGGATTGAGGCGCTGTATATGGCGGTGCTGGGGGCCAATTCTCAAATAGTCGTTGGAAAATTCGAGGGCGTGATGTCTGCAAAGCAAGCTATTGTCGAGAAACCATCCGGAGCTGTTCGCCGTGGAAAACCGAAGCGCTCCGACTTTGATGTTATCGAGGGCTCCCATGTCAGCCCGGCAGATATCTACATCGATGCCTCCCGAGATGCGAACCTGACAGAGTTCGGTAAGAAGACGCTGGAGGACCGCTATCTGCTTCCGGGAGAGTCATTTCAGGATATGTTTGCCAGGGTGTCTGCAGCCTTTGCCGATGATCTCACCCACGCCCAGCGCCTTTATGACTATATGTCGAAGCTCTGGTTCATGCCCGCCACACCCGTTCTTTCCAATGGCGGAGCTGAGCGCGGCTTGCCAATCTCCTGCTTTCTCAATCAGGTGGGCGATTCGCTTGACGATATTGTCGGCACCTGGACCGAGAATGTCTGGCTCGCCTCCAATGGTGGCGGCATCGGCACCTATTGGGGCAATGTACGCTCCATCGGTGAGAAAGTGGGGCAGAACGGACAGACCTCGGGAATTATCCCGTTTGTCCGGGTCATGGATTCGCTGACCCTTGCCATCTCACAAGGCTCACTACGCCGCGGGTCCGCCGCTTGCTACTTGGATGTTCATCATCCTGAAATTGAGGAATTCCTCGAAATCCGGAAGCCATCGGGCGATTTCAACCGGAAAAGCCTCAACCTGCACCACGGCATTAATATCACTGACGCTTTTATGGAAGCGGTGCGGAAGGATGAGGAATTCAGCCTGATCAGCCCGAAGTCTGGCGAGGTTCTGAAAACGGTCAATGCCCGGAAAATATGGCAGAAAATTCTTGAATTGCGCATCCAGACCGGAGAGCCGTATCTGCTATTCACCGACACGGTGAACAATGCCATGCCGGCTCATCAGAAACAGCTTGGCCTGAAAGTTACCCAGTCCAATCTTTGTTCCGAAATCACTCTGCCCACCGGCATCGATAATCATGGCGAAGACCGTACGGCGGTATGCTGCCTGTCATCGCTGAATGCTGAAAAGTATCTGGAATGGAAAAAGGACGAACAGTTCCTCGAAGATATTTTCCGCTTTCTTGACAATGTATTGAGCGATTTCATCGAGCGGGCACCGAGTGAAATGGCCCGAGCTGTTTACTCGGCCCAGCGCGAACGTTCCGTTGGTCTCGGAGTGATGGGTTTCCATTCCTTCCTGCAAAGTCTTGGCGTTCCACTGGAGAGCCCCATGGCGAAAAGCTGGAACACCCAGATGTTCAAGCATGTGCGCCAGGGGGCAGATGCTGCATCCGTGAAACTCGCAAAGGAGCGGGGGTCTTGTGGTGACGCCGAAGAGGTCGGCATTCTTGCTCGCTTCAGCCACAAAATGGCAGTGGCTCCAACAGCTTCTATTTCCATCATCTGCGGCGGCACCAGCGCGGGCATCGAGCCGATACCGGCCAATGTTTACACGCACAAGACGCTGTCCGGATCGTTCACGGTGAAAAACCGCCAACTTGAAGCCCTGCTTGAAGAGAAGGGCAAGAACACGGACGCGGTCTGGAATACCATTTTGGAGCATGAGGGTTCGGTTCAGCACCTTGATTTCTTGAATGAAGAGGAAAAAATGGTCTTCCGCACGGCTTTTGAGATCGATCAGCGCTGGATCATCGAGCATGCCGCCGACCGTACCCCCTATATCTGTCAGGCCCAGTCGTTAAACCTGTTTTTGCCCGGCGACATTGATAAATGGGATCTTCACATGCTGCATTGGACAGCTTGGGAGCGGGGCCTGAAGTCGCTCTATTACTGCCGCTCCAAATCGGTACAGCGTGCTGCATTTGCTGGCTCCGAAGCCAAATCGGACCTCGGCGGAATGGAGACTCCGAAGACCGATTATGAAGAATGCCTCGCCTGCCAGTAACCTGAGGTAAATAGGCAACACTTGCACAAAGGCGGGCGAAAGATCCGCCTTTTTCGCTTGTTTCCCGTAGTTTTACCTATTTTTCGGCATATTTCGGCGGAATAATTTGGCAGGCTGCCATTAACGTTTGGCGGAGAAACCGGTCAAAACTGGCTTTTTTTGTTCAGATCGGGTTAAATAAAACAGGGTCTACTCCGGGGACTGTATTTTGCATGTGGAGTGACTCTAGTGAGAGGCGCGGGACGGATGATCGTTAGCACTCTTGGATTACTCGGAGCCTTGGCTTGCGAGGGATGCACGTTCTTTGTGATGGATGAGGAAGCTTATGCTGCGCCTCCGTCACAAGGGCAGATCGTGCTGTCGCCAAGCACTGCGATGTTGCTGGCCGCACCAGGGCCTCTCGGCTCAGTCGAACTTGAGCCGATCGTGCCACCACAACTTGACCCCCATGAACGCATTGATCTGGTTGAAGACATTCTTGTTGATTATGGCATCCAGATTCCCGAAGTGCCGCGCTTCGGAAGCCAAACCGTCGGCGCGCCAGTCTATATCACAGGATCGGCTGAGGAGCCTGGTCTGATGCTGTCGAGCGGTGTTCGCTTCAATCCCGTCGAACGTACGGATTGGTCAACAAATCCGGTGCTCCGCATCGTCAATGGCAGGCTTAATGCCCAGAGACTGTCCGGGCCAAATTTTGACCGTGAAGCCGTTAATGCGGAATTTTCTGTCTCTGCGCCCAGCGAATTTACTGGTTTGAACTTCGACATTGGTGTGGTGCCTCGGGCGAGCCTGTCATCGGAGGGCGATTTCAGTGTACGTCGAATCGGGGCTGAATTCCGCCTGGGTCAGGATATTGATCAGCGCGGAAATTCAGATGGCTTGCCGAGCTGGTATGTCTTCGCCGGTGCCGATGGTGAGGCTTTGATTTTCAACAACAACACGGGGAGTCTCGGGTTTAATCTCGGTATGGTCGATGGTCTCCAGCTGCGCGATCAGGTCACCGTAGGTGATATACAGGCCGGGCTTACCGTACACCGCTATGGTACAAACTTTTCATTTTCCTATATTCGCCGCGAAGTAGAATATGAGTTGAATGCTGAGCAACTCGAGCGCAATGAAGATTTCGGCGGTCTGACCATTAGCTGGCGGCGATAGGCTGATTGCTCGCGCCTGCTGCTGGGGCACCATATCCCTACAACTTGCCTCGCATGGATAGCGATGTTCTGTTCATAGCCGTAAGATCTGCCTCGCCAGAGAGACACGCCTTACCAAGGTCGATTGCGTCTTTCAGTACATGCCTCGACGCATTCCGCCAGGCGGGCGGTTTGATCGCCGTGCGCCATGGCTGCCCAACGGTGCAATCGAGCAGAATGCGGGCAAAACAATGGTCTTCCAGAACCGGCCAGTGACGGTCGCGAGCGGCGTTCGGAAGATCCTCCTCAACGAGTTTTCGCCAATCCCTCCTAAGGGAACTGATATCACCTCTCCTGTCAGGCTCTAAGAGCTCTTTGAAATCGCGCTGCTGATAGTTTGGTGTTGGGTGGTCTTTCGGCATGCTCAGAAATTTATGCCGTCTCTCTCTTTGGCCAAATTGCCGGAGGCGCTATGCCGGTATCCATGACTTCACTGATCCTCTTCAACAAGCCCTATGGCGTCCTGTCGCAATTTACCGACAAGAGCAATGAAGATAGCCCGCGACCAACTCTGTCGCATTATATTGCTGTGCCCAATATATATCCGGCGGGCCGGCTTGATAAAGATTCCGAAGGGCTGATGGTTCTGACCGACAACGGCAAGCTCCAAGGGCGAATCTCAAATCCGAAATATAAAATGCCCAAAACGTACTGGGTTCAGGTCGAAGGCGAACCTGGCGACGCGGTATTGAAAGAAATCAGGTCGGGAATTTTATTAAAAGACGGAATCACCGCCCCCGCCAAGGTGCAGTTGATAAGAGAGCCGAACCGGCTCTGGCCCCGTGATCCTCCTATCCGTATACGGAAATCTGTACCAGATAGCTGGCTATCTTTGACAATCCGTGAGGGGAGGAATAGGCAGGTCCGGCGGATGACTGCGGCAGTCGGCCATCCAACGCTTCGTCTTATCCGATGTGCAATCGGCGACTGGACGCTGGATGGCCTTTTACCCGGTGAGTGGCGGAATGATTAGCCGCCAATCTCCGTTACATTACCGTTGCGGATCAGGATCCGTTGGCCATTAAACTTGCGCAGTGTCAGGCCATCAAATTCCTCATTGTAGGTAACACTATAGTCACGCAGGAGCGCAATGCCGACGGCCTCACCGATCAGGTTGCCCTCGCCATCGGAGCGCCAGTGCATGCCGGCGGCATCGCGGGCATGGGTAACGTTGGCCACAAGCTTGTTGAGCTCTCCACCGATGGTGAGTGCTTCACCGCCCCACGGAATAAGTTCTGTACCGTTACGGTTGGCTTGAACTGGTGCGGGGATTACGAAATCCTCATTGACGAAGGCCTTGAGCACTGTGCTTCCAGCCGCAACGAAGGAAGAGTGTCCACCAGGATACGCCGGATGCGATGGAGATCCTTCAGGGAACGCCATAGGCAGCAGGCCATTTGCGCTGATATCCGTATTGTCCGTCACCCCGTTCACGCGGCGGCTTTCGTTTGCCGCCATACGGTATACGCGAGAGTCGATGAGGCGTGCACCGAGGCCGTAATCTCGCTCACCACGCGCCTGAACATTCAAGCGTCCACCATAGACTTCGGGGCGGGCGCGGCGGTGGTTGAGCCACTTCTGGTACCAGGCACCGGTCAGGGACTGACGTGGCGCATGCACAGTCAGGTGCGAGATATCCGGTAGACCGAAGGTGACAAAGCCTTCCTGGGTCGCGCTGTTCACACGATTATATGGCAGGGCAGGATCAAATGCTTCATCCGTGCCAAAGCCAAAGATCACAGAAAGTGCGTGAAGCGGTGACTGAAGCGGGAAGTCGCGATGGACCCATTCGGAGAGGTCGCGCATCTTGCTGATAAAGCGAACTCTATCCGTGAACACTGAGGCATTCCCGCCAGGCGCGCGAGCGTTCGGCGCGAAACCCCGCTGAATGGCCAGCCATTCAGGAAATTGCGTCATGAACTGGTTTGCACCGCCCCGTTCAAGGCGCGGATAACGCTGTTCGACATTCAGTTGTCCAATGACAAAATTCTTCAAGAGGAACTGACTGACGAGCGGTCCGACTTCTGTTCCCGGTGCCCGAATGCCCATGGTCGGCAGACCACCACGACCGAAGTTCTGAGGTGTCACAACGCCATTGTCGGTCGGCACAGCATCAGCGATGGCTGGGAATGTGTTCAGGGAGTCAACGACCCGCTGTATTTTATTGTTCGTATCATATTCAATGAACGGAACATCCCGGGTTACTGAATAACCGTAAAGCTCTGCCATTTCCGCTTCAGTAACATCACCGTCGAAAGCTGGGGCAGGGTTGATACGGTTTGCGTTTCCGTCGAGACCGGAGAGCTCGAACGCATACGCTCCCTGCGGGCTGACGAGACGCTGGCGCAGTGGATCGTTTTCACGGCCCACAAGAATGGCTTCGAAATCTGAATCCTGTCGGCTCGCCAGAGCAGTGGTAAATGACAGATACGAAGCTTGGGTGACTTCGCCGCGCGCGTTGTGCTTCAGGGTTTTTGAGAAGTTGCCGATAAAGTCTGGGAGACGGACTTCATCATCATTTACGGCCTGCGGAGTTCCAGGCGCTTCATTTCTATTTACATTAGCCCTTCGCCGTCTCAATTGCGCTGCATCCTGCGCTCTGGATATCGGGTCCTGCGCAAGTGATTCCCCAAGTGCTGTATTCGCCGCTGCTGGAGGTGCTAATCCTCCTGCGCCTGCCGCAACCGCAGTCGCCACGGTTGCGCCGCGAAGAATATCGCGCCTCGAGACATCAAAACCAGATGTGTCTTGATTATCAGTAGTCGTATTTTTGGACATAAAGCCTCCTATCCCGTGCGTGATGCACGGAAGCCACCAATAGAATTTTGATATAGCCCCCCTCAGGGCCTATCACTGAGCGAATGAGCTGGTATTGCCCTACCAGCGACAGTTGCTTTAGGCTGACGCCACGCAACTCTCAACTAAATAAAAAATAATAAAGCGAAGTTTGTTCGGCGGCTCCCAATTAATGGGGATGATGATTATATATCGAAATCAATTTGTCATTTATTTGCAATAGAAGTCTTATCTTTGGCAACAATTACAATAGAATGTTGACCGGCCGGATTGTACTATACGCCGTACATTATTATTGCACTGCCTACAGACTTTGTTTTCCCTGTCATAGACATCGAATTTATGCTGAAAATAACCTAGTGTTCCATTCGCACTAGCAAAATCTGAGATGGAAGATCCGCCTGCATCGATTGCGTCGGATATAACGGCGTTTATCGCTGGCGCTAAGCGGCTCGCGCGCACTCCGGGAATAGTAGAGGCTTTGCGGCGGGGTGATATGCCGGAGCGGTAAAGTGCTTCACA
Source organism: Pseudomonadota bacterium (assembly GCA_039196965.1). Taxonomy (GTDB): domain Bacteria; phylum Pseudomonadota; class Alphaproteobacteria; order Caulobacterales; family Hyphomonadaceae; genus CALLCD01. The sequence goes on from JBCCUK010000005.1 coordinate 121,485, forward strand.
GACATAAATGTTCCCCAGTCCGGCAACGACGGATTGGTCGAGCAGGGCGGCTTTGATAGGCGTCTGTTTGCCTTGTAGTGCCCCATCCAGATAATCGGCATTGAAACCATTTGAGAGCGGCTCTGGTCCGAGGTCTTTTAGCCGAGGGTAGGAATGAAATGTATCCGTCGGCCACAGCTCCATAAATCCAAATCGGCGCGGATCGTTGTAAGTCACGGTAATGCCATCGGTGAGATGTAGCACGACGTGATCATGTTTGGAGTCGTCACCGGGATTGTGTTTGAAAGTTGCGGTAGCGGCGTCATTTATGGTGAACCGTCCTGTCATACCGAGATGCATCACCAGCGTCTCGCCCGAGGACAGAATGGCTGTCAGGAACTTCGCTTTTCGCCCTAGGGCTTCGACCGTTGATCCCTCAATCCGCTTTGCAAACTGTGGCGGAAAGGGAAACCGCAAATCGGGTCGCCGTACTTCGGCCTGCAAGATACGTTGCCCCTCCATAGCGGGAGAGAGGCCACGTCTCACGGTTTCGACTTCGGGCAATTCAGGCATGTGTGAGTGTATAGCTCACAGCGCTCCGATATTGCTATCTGAGCGCTGCTATGGCCTTCGTGGTTTTGCCTGTTCAGGCGATAGCGACAGTCTCTTTCAAGGCTTCAAGGGCGAGGCTTGGCTCCAGACGTCTTGTATAATCGCGATCCACATCGGCCAGCTTAATAGTCCCGTCACCGGCGACCACAATTGTTGCCGGGATAGGAAGCGTCCAGCCGCTACCCGCGTTTAGTTGCGGCAGATCCATGCCAAATCCGCCATAGAGCTTTTGAAGTTCCGGCGGCAGTTCAAAGACAATGCCGAGGGCCTTCGCAAAACTGTTCCCGTCATCGGTCAGGACCGGAAAGCTCAGCTCGTTTTTCTCGACTGTCGTTAGGGAATTGTCCGGCTTTTCCGGTGTTACGGCGACAAGCTGTCCGCCAAGCGCCTGGATCTGGCCAAGGAGATCCTGATAAGCCTTGAGCTCCAGATTGCAGTAAGGGCACCAGCCACCGCGATAAAAGGTTATCACCAAAGGACCCTTTGCTAGAAGGTCGGAAATCTTCACGGTCTTTCCGGTGGCGTCGGTCAAGGTTGCATCGGGAAGCTGATCGCCCGGTTTCGCCGCGCTATCGCCGACACCTTGAGCCGCCAGGTCTTCAGCCGCCTTGCGCATAATGGCGATGACCTCCGGCGGGAAGCGTTTGACGGAGCCCGCCGCGATTTGTTCCAGTTCAGTTGCCAGTGACATCGGATATTCCTTTCAATGCTCATTACGATTTGGCGATGATCAACGCGCCTGAACAACTCATATTTGTGTGATGGCTAATCTGCCCTCACAGGAAAGACGCAATCTCGCCAAGTGGTTTCTTTTTCAGGGCGTGGTTCGGCACCATGGCATCCTCGGCCGGATAGCCTGCAACCAGAATAAGAAAAGGCTTTTCCGTCGCTGGGCGTCCACAGAGCTCATTGAGGAAACTCATTGGGTTGGGTGTATGGACAAGGGTGGAGAGCCCGGCTTCCTGGCAGGCGGCGATCAGTATCCCTGTCGCAATGCCAACGCTCTCGTGGATGTAATAGTTCTTCCGGTCTTCACCGGAGGTCACGCCACCGCGGCGCTGGGCGAAGATGCAGATCAGCCACGGCGCGATTTCCATATACGGTTTGTTGGCATCGGTGCCGATCGGCGAGAGGGCATCAAGCCACTCATCCGATGCCCTGCCGGAATAGAAAGCGCGCTCTTCTTCTTCCGCAGCGGCGCGAATTTTCTGTTTCGTTTCGCTCGACCCGACGCAAGCGAAGAACCAGGGTTGGTGGTTGGCTCCCGATGGAGCCGTTCCTGCTGCCGAGACACAGGCTTCGATGATGCTCTGGTCCACCGGCCGGTCAGAGAAGGTGCGCACAGATCTGCGCTTCGCCATTTCTGTGTGAAACGCCCGGGCGCGGGCCTGCATTTCATCGGCTGGCCGCTCGGTCCAGCTTGAAAGGAGGGTGTGGGTATCTTCTGATGTTTTCATCGTCTACCGGCATCTGCGCCCACGACATGAGCGCGGCGTTTCCATTTCTTCAGAGTGTCTTCCTTAGCGCTTCGCACGGCGGCGAAATAGTGCGTCTCCACAGGTTTTATGCCGACAAACTCCAGAACTTTCTTCTTTACATGACGCCGCGCGGGCGACTGGCTCGTAATCCAGTCAAACCAGCCCGGCGTATCAGCCGTAATGAAGACGTCGGCAGAGCGGCCCTTCAGGAGACGATCCCAGAAGGGGTCATTCTCATGATACTTGAAGCCAAATCCCGGCAGCAGGGCGCGGTCGAGGACGCCTTTCATTTTCGCCGGCATAGAGCCCCACCACATGGGGTAGAACCAGGCGACATGATCGGCCCACACCATATTGTCCTGCCAGACTTCCAGATCGTTTTCGAGCTGTTGGATCGTATTGTATCCGTCAGCGAGGTTCGGGTCGAACGCCATTTCGCTGATGTTCATCCGCCGGATCTCCGCACCCTGTTCGCGGGCTCCGCGCTCGTAGGCATCTGCCATCATATGCGACACGCTCGTATTCGCCGGGTGACCGACCCAGCTGAAGATTTTTGCAGACATTTCCAAGCTCTACCCCGTTATCCCTATGATGCGATCTTCCATATAGGGTCTTGACGGTCAAATTTCGCCCTCTGGAGATCGTGCCCGTTTCCCCCTAGACTCGAAAAGCGTTGCCGAGGGAGTGTCCACCATGAAACAGGAGCAAAATGCCTTCCGCTTGTTCGATCCGGCAGTGATTAAGCGCCGGCCCCTGCGAAGCTTCACTGCCGGCATCGCCATAACCCTCTTGATCTTTGTGCTCATCATCGGCCTTCGCCAGCCGAGCCATGACCGCGACTGGCGGCCTGAGATTTCGATCATGCCGAAAGTGGAACAGGCGGGTTCCGAGTACACCATCGACCATGTGCGCGACTGGACTTATTCCGATGATGGACCGGTCTCCACCGAGTATCTTACCGCGGCCTATGATACAGACGATCTGCAAGGGGCCTGGCTCATGGTGGAGCCCTTTGGCGGCACCGATGCCATCGCCCACACGCTCGTCATCTTCGAGTTCTCAGATGACCGGCTTCTCGGCCTCACCATTGAAGCGCGTAAGGAAGAGGGCGAGATCTATTCTGCCCTGAAAGGCGCGCTCAACACATTTGAGCTTGTCTATCTCTGGGGCGAGCCGCGCGATTTACTGACCCGCCGGGCGCGCTATCTGAAGCACGAGATCTTTCTCTATCCATTGGAGTTGAGCGCAGCCGACCGGAACGCCTTTTTCGGGGCGCTGGTGGCGAAAACCAATGCGCTCTACGACAGGCCGCGGTTTTACAATACGCTCTTTTCCAACTGCACAAATGAACTCGCCAAAACCGCCGGGCTCCCCTGGAACAGCGCCTTTATTCTCACCGGCTATTCCCCACAGCATCTCTGGCGGGAAGGCGTTGTGCCCGGTCGCGCCGAAGGTGCAGCATTTGAAGACATGCGCGCCCGCGCGGACATGGCTGAGACAATCAAAGCCCTTCCGGATGGGTCCGTCGCGGAGTTTAATTCCGTGCTGATGGAGCAGCTTCGCGAGCGGTTTGGTGTTGGTAGATCGGGGTGACTGCTTTGGGTCATCAGCTGCCGAAGAGCTCAGAGGCTGATGTGGGGCGAGAATAGGACGCTCACCGATCTCGCTTTTTGACGAGGTGAAACTCAAGCATCTACTGAACAAGAAAATCGCGAGAGTTTTTGGGGTTTTGGGTCGTTGCGTTGAGGCGAGATGGTTTTCGTTGCAATAGATAGGACAGCCAGGGACCACCCCGATCAGATAGTAAGCGATCTCCACCGACACGTGAAATCATACCAATAACGAGAAAGGCTCGGACAAATCGGTTTCCCATTTTTGAGATCCGTCTCAATCGCGCCTTCAACGGCTCAATTGATTCAGCGCTGTCAAGCCCAGCCAGACTGCAAATTCACGACCGAATTTCAATCAATGCTCTGATCGGACGGTCGCAATGACCGCGGGAGCAATTGTTGGTCCGATACCCGGAATCATTTCCAGCAGCTTCACGCGTCTGACTGAGCGCGACACCACGAAGATCTCTACTTTCATGATCTTTGATCCGTGGGTGCAATAGCAAGAGTTACTGGCATAAAGATAAGATGATCGTTTGTGTTGCAGATGGAGGGGGCTGGGCCATATCCGGTCTTCGGAAATGCAGCGGATATGGCTGAGGTCCTTTCGGACGGTATGACTGAACACCCCGATCAAAATAAGGACAGTGTTTGAGAGCTGAGCACATCTTTCGATGATCAGCTGAGGTGCGCCATACTGACCGAGCAGAGCTTTCTGATCCGAAGACTTGACGGGCACGAACCAAATTGTTCGTCGAGTGTCCGCCTTACAGATCTCTTCGGCAGAAAATGCGTCCGTCTTTCCGCGTTCGACATAGGGCTTCGCATTGTAAGCGCGATAAACATAGTTATAACTAACAAATTAGAGCGGGAGTGAAAATGAAGATCGTTATTGTTGGAGCAGGAATATCCGGTCTGGCAGCTGCTCACCACTTGCGTGAGGCTGGGCATGAGGCTGTTATTTATGAAGCGAGCGATAGAGCGGGTGGCCGGGGCATGCTTTTGAACCGACCTGGCACAGATGACTGGGCCGATGTTGGATCGCAGTATTATCACTCCAACTATACACACGGCCTAAAACTCATCGAGGATCTTGGTCTCACCTCTAAACTCAAAAAGATTGAAGGGGCCTCTCGCGTCTTCACGAGCGAGACGGACTCATATGTTATGGAAGTGCAGCGGCCATGGATGAAGGATGGCGGCATTCTTGGAAACCTTCGCGTGGGATTTTATATCTCGAAGCTCCTGTGGGCGATGCGATCCTCCAGTCCATACGCGCCGTTAAAAAATAAAACTGCTTTCGATAGAACGAAGGCTTTGGACAGCACAAGCAGCGCTTTCGTCAAAGACAGAGCGGTTCGGACTATGAGCCTGGCTGGAGGCTTGAACGAGCCAGCCGACGCTGATGTCAGTAAACTACAAATGGCGCGCTGGACAAAAATTATGATGACAACGGACTCTCTGTCCTTGATCGGTGGTACAGCGACTTTGCATGATCGACTCGCAAAACAGTCTGACATTCGTCTTAACCGCCCAGTTAAAGGTTTGATTGAAACAGAAGGCCGAGTTTCCGGCATCGAGCTTGATAACGGTGAGCGGGTGCAAGCGGATCATGTCGTTGTCGCCGCAGATGTTCGTAGTGCCGCCAATATCGCGCCTGCGGATTGGTCATTTGAGCAAGCATTCCTATCGGGCGTCAAAATGCTGCCAACACATATCGTTTCGTTCTTTCTAGACCGTCAACTCGAAGAAGGTGTTTGGTCTTATATAATGCCGATGGGTCATCAGGGACCCGTATCATTCTGTGTGGACGCTCAGCAAAAGAGCCCGGTTAATCACCCGTCCGGAAAAGCAACGCTGCAAGCCTGGATCGTCAGCCCGAAATCGCTCGCTCTCGTCGATAAATCCGATAGCGAAATCGCAGATATTGCATTACAGGACATCGCCCCATTCATGACTGGCGTAGTGGATGCGGTCGAAGGATCGCACGTAAAACGCCATTACGCAGCGCTCCCTCAAACATCTGTTGGCCACAATGAGCGGGTTTTTGCTTTTCTAGATGCAATCGACCAGCGGCCGGGCGTGTCCTTCTGCGGCGATTACTTCTCAGGCGGTTACATCGAAAGCGCGCTCTGGTCCGTGGATCGTGCCATGCCGTTGATTTTATCTGATTTGGCGCGATCAAATACTCAAGCAATGGGCGTTGATGGATAGAATGCGTTTTATTGGCCCTCTGCGGCGAGAAGGGTTTGTGGGATCTCTAACCGGGAACCGCAATATTCCTATGTCTGGATCTGGCGAAACTCTCAAGCGTGCTCTTTATGACTTTCACGCGCCGTTTGACACCCAATGGTCGGCTTCACTTCTTATGACAGCTGACTTGAATGATCCGGATAAGGTTCGTGCCGTATTGCCTGGCGGTGTCGTTGGCTGAACCTTTCGTCCAAACTTAAATGATCAAACAGCGCAATGGGCGGATGAGACAGCCAGAACTTATTGGTGGTTCAGCGACGAAGCAATCGAAGAAAATTCGCGCTCGTCGCTCGTATTGACGCAGGGACGGTAGGCCTGTGATCATCTTGAAACAAGATGCCTGATGGTCTTGCCAGAGACTCGCAGCGAGCGGTTATGCCTGCCTAGACCTAGGCGATCATATTGCACTTTGCATTTGGGAATTTGAATTGGCTGATCTAGACTATCGGCGTCCCTCTACAAATAAGGTCTGATTTGGCGGACGGCTCACCCACGAGTGTCCTATTTAGGGCGACTTAAGCCGCACAGGTCAAAGACTATTGTGGGCCCAAGGGAGCCGAAGCGCCAGAGTTCGTTCCGGAGTGGGGTTAAGCTGCTGACGCACAGGCTATTTAGCCTCAGCGATTGACGAATGTCATATAGTGAATGATCTTTTCTCACCGAATTCTAGGAGCTGGAAATGACCAACACCTGTGCCTGCGGCAGCGTAACCGTCACGATCAAGAAGAAGCCAGATTACATTTATGATTGCGACTGCAATTTGTGCAGAAAGTCTGGGGCCGCGTGGGGATATTTCGCTTCCGATGAAGTAAACGCGGATGGACGAACCATTGCTTTTGCAAGGAGGGACAAATCAATCCCTATCGTTGAGATACACTCCTGCGCGATTTGTGGTTCAACCACACATTTCACCCTAACTGATACCTATCAGACGGAAAATCCTGATGTTGATCAGGTGGGAGTCAACATGCGCCTGTTCGATCCAGATCAGTTGGATGGAGTACAAATTCAATACCCAAACGGTAGCGCCTGGTCGGGCGAAGGGCCTTTCGGATTTCGCAGGGAGCCCGTGACGCTTTCTTCTGACACCCCTTGGTGAGAGGTCTTTGTAGGGCGTTTTAAGAAGCTCGTTATGTCCACAATGCCGCGGAGAGCTGCCCTCGGTCGGTGTCGGGCATCTAACGGCCAGTTTTGGTCAGGGTGAGACGACTTCGTAAGTTACTGATACTCCGAACACTTCGGGCTCTTGGAGAAATACGCGTGCCCCTTTGGCATACCGCACAATGATAGAATTTGACGATGTCCAGCTTACATCGACCCACGGTCCGCCCCAGCTTCCAAGCTGGACATCTGGTTGATTTGAATCCGCGATAGAGAGGTTCCCTCCCGCGTTAGGCTCTCCATCACTTGGTAAGATGGATATCTGTGTCGAAAATCCAGTTGTCGCTCCGCACGATCGTTCGAAGACAACTACGCTCGGACTTCCACCGGGAGAGTTCTGTCGCCGTACTATTGCATTTTCACAAGGGTCACCCGAGCAACCCACGATGATGATCAATGAAAGTATGAGCGCGTAGAATTTCATCACCCGCTCGGTAAACTAATGAGCGAAATGGCGTCAACGACCGCAATGCCGCCGGTAGCAGGCTAGAGCAGATCTCTCTCCCCTACAGCCTCCCAATGATTAATTAATATCTAAGGCGAGTACGATATCGTGAAAACTTGTCGTGATAACCCCGGCTTGAACTAAGCCAAGCTTCTGGTGATGTGCGAATCCAAATGAATTCACTCCTCAGTCCATGATCATTTCAAGCATCAAAGAAACATAGAAAGCAGAGCCAGATTCAAATCACTCCGAAACACCGTCCTTCTCGAACGGCGTGAGCTAATTGCTGAATAGGACCTGCCGAACTTCGCAAAACGGAGATAGGGTTGCTTTAGACTAATAGCATCCTTCTTAGCCCAATCTTACGGTCAGATTACCTGGGGCTTACCGATCTATTACAACTTATATAATATAGAGAAAATATGCAATTAGGGCACCACGGGTTGTGGACTCTCGGCGATATTTTAATCCTAATCTGAGTCACGGGAAGGCAAAATCAGGGTTGTTGTTGCGGGGGATTTCAACTCCAAACACGCTTTAATTTAATCCGCACACTATCTGAAATTGCCTTTGAGGATTTGTCATGGAGGGCTCTTCTGATGGCTTATGGGCTATATCGTTATTTTATTGCCGCAGCTTTCTTGGGAATATATTCAAGTTATATACTTTGTTCAGCATTCGCCCAATCAGTTGACGAAAACACCGATGAAACGCCAGGTCCTATTATCCCGGAAGAAAATCTGGAACTTTGTCCACCAGATGCGACGCCGGGCCTAAGCGATACAGGAGCGGCAGATATCCAGTTTGATGAAAGTAACTTAGGCACGGATTTAGCGAACTGTATCCCACCTCAAGTGGAACTTAATCAACAACAGCCTAACGAGCCTGTCGTCGAGTGGGAAAAAAGGCAGAATGCCGATGAACGCTTGCGTGCCTTTGGTACTGACTTACTGGGGGATGGAATCGACCCGCATACGGGATCGATCAGTTTTCAGCAGACAGATGTGAGTTTGCCTGGCAACTTCGATCTTGAGGTTGCCGTTCGGCGCAAATTGTCCCAGGGCGAGTTTTATAGCCGAAACGAAGCCGTGGAATTTGCCGACTGGCAGATCGATGTGCCGCGGATCCATGCGGTACACGGTCCGAATGGCTTTTCCGGCAACCGCTGTTCAAATAGCTACAACGCTAATTTTCCTCAGGAGATTGGTCCAGGCGGCCGACTCGTTGTTAGCTTCGAGTACTCCGACGGTGTTATTATGGAAGCACCCGGAGCGGGAACCATACAAGTACTAGAGCAGAAGAACGGCAATCATTGGCCGAGTGCCGCGACCCATGTATCAACCGAAAACTGGTGGTTTGAATGCATGCCAGCGACGGGTGGCGGGCAGGGTTTCAAAGGGCATGCCCCTAATGGCGATGTCTATGAGTTTAACCGTGTCATCGTGCGCGAAGCCCCGCCGACAGGCTTCCCGCGCGGCGGATTTATGGGCAGAACGAAGACAGTTATTGCTGCAACAAAAGTCACTGATGTCAATGGAAATAACGTAGTATATACATATGATAGTGCGGATCGTTTGACCCGTATTCGCGCCTCAGATGGTCGTCAGATAGACCTCACCTATTCAGGCAGCAACAAATATATTCGCTCGATTACCGCTAATGGACGAAGCTGGCAGTACAATTATTCCACAAGTACTTTTAGTAATCCGGGCTGGATAGGCAATTATGCCAGCGCGCGACTAACCCTCAATAGTGTAACACTTCCTGACGGTCGCACATGGAGTTTCAACCTCGATGGCATGGAGGCCCGACCAGGCCCTGGAGCAAACTGCATACAGGTTAGCCAGACCCTTTCCGTAACCCACCCAACAGGGGCTGCAGGCACCTTCAATTTGGACGAAAAGCGCCTACGGCAGAGCTTTAATGGTCGCATGATCATTACGCCTGGATGCGCAAACGGAGAGCCCTTTCCCGGTGGTCCGCCACAGCAAATTGGCGTTTTTGCAGTAGATACAATGTCTGTCTCACGCAAAACGCTAACGGGGCCCCAGCTCCCTACTTATGAATGGACCTTTGCCTACGAACAAAACTTCAATGCAACACCAGGCTCGACAGCGACGCTCTGTGTAGATCAGACAACTGACCCTGTTGCCGATTGCACCAATTGGACCCGAGTTCAAGAACCCGATGGTCGCCATATCACTTACTATCACCTCTGGAACGCAGAAGGGCTCGGCGGGAAACTCATCAAGCAGGAGATCCGAAACGGCAGCGCGAGCGGTTCGGTTATCGAAACTTCGGAGATGGACTACCTCCTGGAACTGACCGTTGGCATCAGCTTTGCCCGCAATGGCCCGTCGCCGAAAACAATCCTTCAACCAGCGCGGCTTGACACCCGCACCGTCACGCGAAATGGTGAAACGTATAAAACGGACTATACCTACAATTCGAACTTTTCGAGCAGCGCCTATAGCTTCGGCTTTCCTACAGAGATGCGCGAATCGTCTACGGTTCAATCCGGAGCACGGGAAACCGATACAACCTATAACCACAACATTTCGCGCTGGGTGCTCGGCTTGCCAGCAACGGTGAGACGAAGTGGAAAACTGTTTGATACCTACAGCTATGACACTCTCGGACAGGTGCTTGGTCATGATCGCTTCGGCACCACCTATATGGACTATACTTACAACACAGACGGTACGGTTGCGACGGTCACGGATGCTCTGAGCCGTCGGGTGACGCTCAGCAATTATAATCGCGGCCTGCCCCAATCTCTGAGGCGACCCGACAATGTCACCCTGACCCGCGTCGTTGATAATAATGGCTGGATCAGATCTTACAGAAATGGCCGTAACCACCAGACGAGTATGTCTTACGACAGTATGGGTCGGCTGACGCAGGTCAATCCGCCGGGCACCCGCGCGACAACCAATATCGACTATTCCAATCTCGGAGCCGGTATCGTCCAGACGGCCACGACAGGGACACAGCGCATTATCACCCGTTATGACGGTATGAACCGGCCTTACCTAATCGAAACCCGGGCGATTTCGGGGGGCGGTGGCACAATCTACAACCGCATGGAACACAATTCCCGCAATCAGGTGACGTTTCAGTCTTTCCCATCCTTCAGCTCAGCGGCCTCCACCGGCACCAATACGACCTATGATGCTCTCGGCCGGGTCACGCAAATGCGCGAAAACGTCTCGCCAAATGCAACGACCACCCATACCTATCTCTCAGGCAATCGGGTAAACGTTTCCGATCCGGAGGGGCATATCACAAGGACGAGTTACTCCGGTTACGGATCACCAGACGATGGCGACCCTGTGCTTGTTGAACACCCGGGCGGCCTGCAGACCTCAATGTCCCGCGACATTTATGGCAATCTCCTCTCGGCAAGCCAGTCCGGTGTCACGCAGACCTGGTCATATGACAACAAGCTGCGCCTCAGCACCCATTACACACCGGAACAGGGCTGTTCCATCTATGGCTATGACGCCGCCGACCAGGTCACCTCGATCGGCCATGGCACGTCATCTGGCTGTTCAGCAAGTGGCGGCAATATCATCAACACCTATGACAGTCTTGGCCGCGTCACGTTCGTCAACTACCCCTCCGGCACGCAGGACGTATCCATGTCCTATGACGCGGATAGTAACCTTAAGACCAATAATCGCGGGCCGGCCCAGTGGGCCTATAGCTGGGATGAGAACGACCAGCTCCTTTCGGAAAACCTCCTCATCGACGGTCGCGCTTACAACAATTCCTACACCTATAATGGCAATGGCGCTCGGCTGACTTGGAACGCGCCAAATGGCTTTACCTGGGAATTCGATCCCGATGGTCATGGCAGGCCGACCGGAGCTCGCTGGGGCACGGTAGACCTGCTTCGAGACGCCATCTATTTCCCCAATGGCCAACTGAGGCAGATGGATTACCGCAATGGCCGACGGGTGATTTCAGGCCAGGGTGCTCGCCAGAATATGTCTCTTCTGCGGGTGCAGAAGGATGGCAACTTCATTCAGCACCACACATATGCCCGCGACAAGAATGGCCGCATCACCAATCTGCGCGACTTTGTCTATGGTGAGAATAAGAGCTTCCAATATGACGGCCTTGGCCGCGTGGTGGTTGCCGGTGGTCCCTGGGGCAGTGGCAGCTACACGTATTCGGGAATGGGCAACCTCACCCGGAAGACGCTTGCCTCACGCACGGTCGAGATCCAGTATGACGGCCAGAACCGCACCCGCCGCTACCGTGACAGTGCGGCGGGCAATGTCTGGAAGACCTTTACCCACGATGCCCGCGGCAACGTCACCGACAATGGCCAGATCAGCTTTATCTATGACCGGGCAAACCAGCCCATCGCCATTTCCGGGGCGGATACGGGCTCATTTGTCTATGACGGCAATTACAAGCGCGCCAAGCAGACGATCAATGGCAAGACGATCTATTCGGTCTACAGTCTCTCCGGGGAGCTTCTGTGGCGCGACAATCTCGATACCGGCGTGGCCTATGGCATTATCGACATTGGCGGCCAGCAGGTCTGGCCGGGCTATGTCGGCGGCTTCATCCATACCGATCATCTCGGCTCGGTGGCCATGGCCAGCAATGGTGGCGATGGAGGTCTCACCTGGCGGGAAGACTATACCCCCTTCGGAGAAGCACGGCTCGATCCGCCCGCCAATGATGACAATCCGAACTTCACCGGCCATATCCGCGACCATGACACCGGCCTCGTCTACGCCCAGGCGCGGTACTATGACCCTGTCATAGGGCGCTTCCTCTCAGCCGACCCCGTCGGCTTCATGGCTGGCGGCACTCGCTATTTCAATCGTTATACATATACGTTCAACGATCCGGTAAACGCCAAAGATCCAGGTGGAGAGGACGTCGTGGTCCTTTACGCTCCTATCGGGTTTGGCGCGGATCACACTGCTTTGCTAGTTGGGCGGGAAGGAAGTGGGTGGTTGTATGTGTCCAGAGACGGGCGCGCACAACAGATAATAGGCCGTTCCACATATACCAGCGCTTCTTTCTCATCCTTAGGTGATGCGTTTGCCTCATCTTTACTGAGAAGATACAATGAAGCCTATCGAAAAACTACAACCACAGAACAGGATGATCAAATCTCCCAAAGAGCTCTTGAAGAAATTGGCGAGTGGTACGATCCACTCTGGAACAACTGCGGTGATTTGGTTAAGGAATGCTTGGGCGCAGGAGGAGTAGAGTTGAACGACTTGAATAGCCCTAACCCAAGCATGCAAAGAGGCCTGATTCAAAATAGCGAGGACTGGGCGGATGTTTCTGCGGAACTAAGAAAGCGTGGTACCGAGGCGAAACTCAATGATAATGGGTCTGTGACCTTTGAAACGTCATTTACCAGAACCGGATCTAGATTGAAGCAACGGATAAGCGTCACCTGTGACGAGAGCAGATGTGATTAGAACGTATATTTATAACGGTCCTTATAAGAGGCCGCTCAAGTTGATATTTTATCAGAATGACGAAGATGCTACAAAAAATTGGAATCAAAAGTTTGTTAAGGGGAGGAGTGTTATCGCTTTACATCTTGTTAACCATTTATCTAAGCAATGATATCTTTGCCTTCACAGCGCTTCTCTTCCCACTATTTTTACTTATCTTCATTCGGTATCATTGGTATTTTATACTTGATATAATCATATTCTTTTCATTTAGTCAGATAAGTATTTATTATAAATACGCCTTAACCTTTGACGATGCTTTGCCGGGTGAGAAAGTTACCAATTCAAGCTTCGTCGGTGGTATTGTAGCTTATGAATACGGTCTAATTATTGTGGCGCTAGTAATCGTTTTTATTTGGCAAAAGGCAGTTCAGAATAACTAGATACTTATTAAGCGGGTATTACCTAAATCGAACGTTGAGCGCTTGGCTGTTAATGCGCAATCCAATAAATCTGCCAATCAGAACGTAATACCGCAATAATGCTAGGCTGTACGGGTGAAACTTCAATCTTATAAAGCGACATTGAGGATAGAGCCGAGCAGACGATCAATGGCAAGACGATATACTCGGTCTACAGTCTCTCCGGGGAGCTTCTCTGGCGCGACAATCTCGATACCGGCGTGGCCTATGGCATTATCGACATTGGCGGCCAGCAGGTCTGGCCGGGCTATGTCGGCGGCTTCATCCATACCGATCATCTCGGCTCGGTGGCCATGGCCAGCAATGGCGGCGATGGAGGTCTCACCTGGCGGGAAGACTATACCCCCTTCGGAGAAGCACGGCTTGATCCGTCCGGCAATGATGATAATCCGAACTTCACCGGCCATATCCGCGACCATGACACCGGCCTGGTCTATGCTCAGGCCCGATACTATGACCCGGTCATAGGGCGGTTTTTGAGTACCGACCCTGTCGGCTTTGCGGAAGGTGGACCGGGATACTTCAACAGATACGCGTATACGATGAACGATCCGGTGAACAATATAGATCCGGATGGGAGAACACCATTTGTTGTCGCCGCTTGCGCAGCCGTTCCAGCGTGCCGTGGCGCAGCTGGTGCTACAGTGGGAGCGATCGTCGGCGGCGGTGCTTCCTTAGTCAATCAAACAAGAGATGGCAGAGCAGGAATCGATTTTGGGCGAGTAGGAACTGACGCGCTAAAGGGCGGAGCAGTGGGAGGTGTCAGTGCCACTACGCTAAACCCCAAGGCCGGTATAGGAACGTCGGCAGTACTTGGAGGCTTAGATGGAGGCGCTACAGCAGCTACAGATGATGACCCTCAAACTGGCGTTGTTGGTGGGATTATCGATGGAGCGGTTACTGACGGTGTATCAGCAGTAATAGGTGGTGTGGCTGGTCGAGTCGCCAAGGTTGATGTTACCAGCGAGATAATAAGCACACTTGCCGGTGCGACTGTGCTACCGCAGGTTAATAATATGCTCGGAGACCCTGCAGGCGCTGCTGTGGATAGGTCAATAAGCAACACCGGGCAACTTGCAGGGCAGATAGGCGACGAAATTAACCAAGCTGTTGAGAATATGAGCAACGGCTGTTTTCCTCCGAATTGTGATCCTTAGAGAGAGACCATGAAACGATTTTTTAGAGCGCTGATGTACTCATTCTATCTGGTCAGCGTATTTTTACTCGTGTCATTTGTATGGAACACATATCAGATAGGTTTTGAGCACACGGTTGAAAACTTGGTGGAAAACCTTGACGCGTTCTTGCTCTACTGGATACTGTTAGCAATAGTTTTTTGGGGCACCTATGAATTGAAGTTTAGAATTCGGAAGGATTGATGTGACTAACTTAAGTGGAATATGTTTGGATAATTATATTATCATAATCAATTGCTGGTAAAATATATTTCTTTTGCTGGCTCAGAAGAATAGGAACCTCATTGAACATCATACACATGCCCATGATGTTCGCGCCAACATCGCCTGGCGGGAGGACTATACCCCCTTCGGAGAAGCACGGCTTGATCCGGCCGGCAATGATGACAATCCGAACTTCACCGGCCATATCCGCGACCATGACACCGGCCTCGTCTACGCCCAGGCACGGTACTATGACCCGGTCATAGGGCGGTTTTTGAGTACCGACCCTGTCGGCTTTGCGGAAGGTGGACCGGGATACTTCAATCGCTACGCCTACACCGCAAACGATCCGGTGAATAATATAGATCCGGATGGCAGGTTCTGCGTCCCGTGCGTCACCGGCGCGATAGGTGGTGGGATAGGTGCCATTACTGGAGGAGTATCAGCAGCGCTAACAGGAGGAAACATCTTCAAGGGAGCGGCAAAAGGGGCTATAACTGGTGCTGTAATCGGCGCTACAGGTAACATTGCCGCTGGGACAGCTACGGCTGGTGCTGTCGGAGCAGTTGATGGTGCTTTAACAGCTGCGAGCAAAGAGGACGCGACCGCTGGAAGCATTGCAGCCGGTGCCACTGGTCAGGCGGCTGTGGATGCTGCGTCTGTCCTTGTTGGCGGGACTGGAGGAAAAGCTGTGAGCAAAGCGGTCGGAGGAACTGCAGGGGAGGCGGCGGATGCAGCCACCTCCGTCATCGGAGCAGTGCTTGTAGAAACGGGCGTAGACAATTTAACATCGGCGGCAGAAAACGTTGGTAATGCGATTGCGGGGGCAGGTCCTGCTATTGCCGAAACTGTGGGCACGCTACAGAATATTGCTAACCAACGTATTCCCGACATTGATGATTTGGAGTGATGAAAGAAGTTGGCTAGAAAATTTGCAACGCCGGACGTTAGGCTATTACTGCTATCTGTCATTATAGCTGGATCTGGAACCGTATTCATGGCGGGAATCAATTATTTGAAGGATAGATCCAACACGATTATAAGCGACCCTTTGCCATACGTAGGTTTCTTCTTTGTGATCGCGGCTTTAGTTGTGGTTGGAACTCTACTTTTTGAACACTTTGGCGATCAAAAATAGGTGGACGCAGTGCAAGTCTGTATTCTTGGTTGAACTAAAACTCCTCCAGCCAGGTCAGCCGCGACAGCGCGGCGGGCAATGCCTGGAAGACTTATGCCCATGATGTTCGCGGCAATGTCGCTAGAAATGAACAAGGTGACGATACAGGTTCTCTAGTCTTTGTCCGGCTAAGCTTGTAACAAAGCGTCCAAAAAGAAAAGTCTAGGAAATCTATCCCCGCCCTTTTCCGCTCAGCCTAAACTCCCTTCATCCCGTCGCATCAGGGCCGGCCTAGGAACGACCTCAGCCGCGGCGGGCTGCCAGATGGGCTGCCCAGCGATCAGGGTGGCTGTTCGCGTCTCGGCGCACGAGGTCATGCCCGACCCCTGCGCCACCGAGTGAGGACCTCGCAAAGGTCTTTCCCCTGAACATTAACATTTCTCTACGGAGTAATTCTGTACGGAATATAGGGGCACGGACGGCACCCCGCGGGCAGGCTTCATATTGCCATAAATCAGAGTGGATCGATTGGTTTATGGATACTTGTCCAGAGAATGTTCGACCTTCAGAATTACTACACTCAGTTATTGTAGATATCAGCACAGTCGTTGAAGTATTGTCCGAAGGCTTGCCCAAAGTGAAAATGCTGGAAGCTTGGCCTGGGTAACTGTAATATATAGATTTATTTGCTCGATCAACAATCTCGATATCTGTCGCCACTGCCGGAGTCCGCGCGCAAACAGCTCCGCCGCGCGGCTGATGGGGGATAGCGGGTGAGGGGCACCCAGCAGCCATCGCAGCGGATTCAGTGCCTAGGCAGGGGCCTCTTCCACTGAGTGAGATTGCAGCTGGACATAGTTCTCGATGCCCATACGGTCGATCAAATCAAGCTGTGTCTCGAGATAGTCGATATGCTCTTCCTCGCTCTGGAGGATCTTCGCAAAGAGATCGCGGCTGACAAAGTCCTTCACCTCTTCGGCTTTCGCGACCGCGTTCTTGTATCCCTTATGCCCGTCCAGTTCGAGGGCAAGATCGGCCTCGATGATCTCTTTTACATTCTCGCCGATCTTCAGCTTGTCGAGTTTTTGCAGATTCGGCAGACCGCCGAGGAACAATATTCGCTCGATCAGCCAGTCGGCGTGCTCCATCTCCTCGATGGATTCCTTGTATTCCTTCTCGCCAAGCTTGGTGACGCCCCAATCCTTCAGCATGCGCGCATGGAGGAAGTACTGGTTGATCGCTGTCAGCTCTTTCTTCAGGGCCTCGTTCAGCAAATCGATGATTTCTGGATTGCCTTTCATCTCCGGCTCCATTTCCTGTGTGTTTCGTGGCCACGGAAATAGAGCCTGCGGTTGCAAAAACAACCGTCAAACATAAGAAAAATTTCAATAAAAACAAATGACTATGATAGTGAGAGGCAGTCTCAGAGAAAGTGCAAATCAGTTGCGCTTATTCGGCGGCTACAAGTGCTGCATTTTCAAGGCGTTGATCCATTTCCGACGCGATGAATTCGCCCATCTCGCACTTGCATGTGCCGCAATTAAAATCGCAGCCATTCCGTCGCAGAACATCGCGGGGCCGCGTCGCGCCAGCATCGATTGCCTGACGGGCCTTGCGCTCATTGATGTTATTGCAGATGCAAATGATCATGAGAACCAGTAGCAACAAGGTGCAAATGATTGTCAAGTGCTTTTTCATTTTGCTGTTGGGGAGCGCCCGGGCTCTGATCCTTGCTTGACCTGAAAAACACTGCGCCCTAGGCCAGCGCTCTAATTCATGGAGCCACAAATGTCCGACGCTGCGACCCTTGCCCAATCTGCGAAAGCCTGGCCTTTCGAACAGGCGCGCGCCATCCTGAAACGGCGGGAGCAGATGGAGAAGGCCGGGAAGGGGAGTGATGCTCCCATCGTCTTTGAAACGGGCTTTGGACCGTCAGGGCTGCCCCATATCGGCACTTTCGGCGAAGTGGTCCGAACGACCATGGTACGCACTGCCTTCCGAACACTGACGGATGGCAAGATCCCGACACGGCTGATCTGTGTCTCCGATGATATGGATGGTATGCGGAGGGTACCGCCGACTGTTCCAAGTCCGGAAAGCCTGGAGCCCTATCTGCAAAAACCGCTCACCGATGTGCCGGACCCGTTCGGCACCCATGAGAGCTATGGCCACCATATGAATGCCCGCCTGCGGACCTTTCTTGATGGGTTTGGCTTTGACTATGAGTTCGCCTCGGCGACAGACCTCTACAAAAACGGCACCTATGATCCGATGCTCCTGCGCGCGGCGGAGACCTATCAGGACATTATGGATGTGATGCTGCCGACCCTTGGGCCGGAGCGGCGGGCAACCTACTCACCTTTCCTGCCTATCTCGCCGACGACAGGCCGGGTTCTCTATGTTCCGATGAAAAATGTCGATGCGGAGAAGGGCGAAATCAGTTTCGAAGATGAGGATGGCACCGATGTCACTATCCCGGTGACGGGCGGCCATGCTAAGCTGCAGTGGAAGCCAGACTTCGGCATGCGCTGGGCCGCTCTTGGCGTTGACTTTGAAATGTTCGGCAAAGATCATCAGGACAATGCGCCGATCTATTCAAAGATCTGCAAAATCCTCGGTGCCCGCCCGCCGCAGCAATATGTCTATGAGCTGTTCCTCGATGAGAAAGGCGAGAGGATCTCCAAGTCCAAGGGGAACGGTATTTCTGTTGATGAGTGGCTTGCCTATGCGCCGCCGGAAAGCCTGTCGCTCTTCCAGTTCCAGAAGCCTCGAGCGGCGAAGAAGCTCTATTTCGACGTTATCCCGAGGGCGGTGGATGAGTATCTGACCTTCCTGGACAAGTTCCCGCAGGAGGAGCCCGCGCGGCAACTTGAGAACCCTGTCTGGCACATCCATGGCGGACAGCCGCCGCAATGGGGCTCGCCTGTGTCCTTTGCGCTCTTGCTCAATCTTGTCGGTGTTGCGAACCCGGAAGATAAATCGCTGCTCTGGGGCTTTATCTCCCGCTATGTGCCTGAGGCCTCGCCGGAGACCCATCCGCTTCTCGACCAGCTGGCGGGATATGCCATCCGTTATTATGAGGACTTCGTGAAGCCGTCCAAGGTCTACCGGGCACCGGATGGTCAGGAATGCGCCGCCATGGAAGATCTGGCCCAACGGCTGGAGACTTATGACGGCGAGGTGGAGGGTGAAGCGCTCCAGACGCTGATCTTCTCCGTCGGCAAGGATCACGCGTTTGAAAACCTTCGCGACTGGTTCAAGGCGATCTATGAAGTACTCCTCGGCCAGTCCCAGGGGCCGCGATTTGGAAGCTTTGTCGCGCTTTATGGTGTTCCTGAAACGGCGCAGCTTATCCGTGATGCCTTGGCACGGGATGCTTGAAGGCGCATGATCCATGTCGGTTAGATCGGCTGGAGGCATGCCATGATCAAGATTGTTGTCAGACTGCTCGGCGTCATCCTCGTCGGGGTGATTGTCCTTATCTTTGCGCTTCAGGGATCAACGAACTGGTCTCCGGGGGAGGTGGCGCGGACGCCCGAGGCGCGATTTGCCGATCTGCCGGATTACGATTTTGAGCCGAATTATGCCGAGGTGCTCGGCTACCGGATGCACTATGTCGATGAAGGACCCCGCGACGGTGAGGTGATCCTTCTTCTCCATGGTCAGCCGAGCTGGTCCTATCTCTATCGTCATATGATCCCGCCACTGGCGGAGGCGGGTTACCGCGTTATCGCGCCGGATCTTGTCGGCTTTGGCAAGTCTGACAAACCGCTAAAACAGTCCGACTATTCCTATCAGATGCATGTGGACGTGATGGCGGCATTCGTCGAACAGCTTGGCCTGGAAGGCGTCACCCTGTTCGCTCAGGACTGGGGCGGCCTCATTGGCCTTCGGATCATTCCGGAAGACCCCGACCGCTATGCAAGGGTGATGATCTCGAACACCGGGCTGCCAGCCGCTGGCGGCATAGGTGGCTGGGTCGGCTATCCGTTTTTCCGCATTGGTGTCTGGCGCAAGGGGACGGTTCAGGCGCTTGATGTAGCGGGCGGTGAACTCGATTTTCTCGACTGGGTCGCTTATGCGAAGACGACGGACGATTTCGACATGGAGGCCCTGTTTCAGTCTGCCACATACCGCGAGCTCCCGCCAGAGGCGCTTGCCGGTTACGCTGCGCCCTTCGCCGACGAGAGCCACCTTGCTGGTGCACGTATGTTCCCCTATCTCGTGGCGAGCCAGCTCCGCCAGAACCAGCGCGCTATGAAAAAGTTCTGGGCGAATTGGGAGAAGCCGTTTCTTACGGCCTTCGGCGACAGCGATCCGATAACGGCGGGCGGCGATGTTATCTGGCAGGAGACCGTGCCCGGCGCAGAAGGTCAGCCCCATGTCACTGTCGAACAGGGGGCTCATTTCATTCAGGACGACCAGCCAGAAGAGTTGGTCAGGCTCCTCAGCCAGTTTATTGAGCAGAATCCTTAAGTCGCTCAGCCTTGCTGGTATTGTGTATTGAGACGGACCAATCCGCGCTCTAGGCTGACTGTGAACAGGATGAAAAGGATCGCAAATGAGACGTTTTCTGCTCGCTGCAACTGTCTTTGCAGGCCTTGGCGCGGCCCATGCTAACCCGTCCGACGTCGCAGGTTTCTGGCTGACGGAGTCCAAAGGCGCGATTGTCGAGATTGCCGATTGCGGGGATACCACCCCCTGCGGCGTCATCGTCTGGTATGATGAGGAAACTGCGACGGCCCATACAGATATACATAATCCTGACCCTGAACTGCAGACGCGGCCGATTGTCGGCATGAAAATGCTCACCGATTTCACGCGCAAGGGCGAACGCTGGAGGCGTGGCAAGATCTACAATGCCGAGAATGGCAAGACCTACGGGTCAGGCATCAATGTGCGCGACGATGGCAATCTAGCTGTGAAGGGGTGCATTGGTCCGATCTGCCAGACACAGGTCTGGACCCCCATTGCAGCGGATGATCCCAGGCTGGTGACCGAGGTCGCCAGCTGATTGGTAGGGTTTGGACGGGCTTTAGTCGGTAATCACTTCGTCGGGCGCATAGACCGGGGCGATCTCAATCTCTTCAAAGTCGCCGAGAGGTTCAGCCGGTTTTGGTCCGTTTTCGTCGAGCCATGAGCTCACTTGGGTAGCCTGAACGGCGACGGCTTCAGCCGTTCCATCGGGATCGATGAGGCTGCGCTCACTTATGCGTCCTGGCAGGCGAGGTAACAGGAAGCCGAAGGGGATGCCACCGGCTTTCATGTCGACGGTCTGGTCGCAAACACTGTTCAGGGACGGGTTGCAGGCCGTCGGTGCCGCACCGCTTGGATTGCTGCCAAAGATAATACGCCCGGCGAACCGTTCAGCGATAGCGTCTCCCGTTAGCTGGGCGAGTATGGGGTCGGCGAGGGGCAGGGCACGTTCATCGACGGCGAGCAGGATCGCCCGATCCCTATTGTGCTCTGCGAGATAAGTGCTGAAGGCCGAAACAAGGCCCAGCGCGGTTTCATCGGCATACTCGCCAGTATTATGAACCGCCGATGGCGAGTGATAATGCGGCGCATAGAGGGGCAGGCCCTTTGCGATACCGCGGCTGAGCTCTGTTATCGCAGCGTCGTACTTCTCCTCATGGGCCTCAATACGGGCATTGACGAGGCCGGGTCCGCTCGAGAGGCCTGCAGGAGGGCCGATAAGGAATACATCAACGCCCCAGGGCGTTTCCCAGGCACCGGGTGGCATGGCGTCAGGAAATGCGGCCCAGCTGTCGACGGATGCATAATCGAGCGGGTCTATAACTGCCGGAGCATTCGACTGAAGGGAGATCCGATAGACCGTATCCTTCAGGCCGAACCAGCCAGCCAGCAGGACTGCCCCGCCGATAGTCCACCACTTTTTCATGCCCTTATCCCTGTTTCAGTCGCTTCGCGCCAGAATAGCGTGGTTGGTCGATACTCAACTGGGAAATTGCGGTCGATTTAAGATGATTCAATAGGTTAGGCGTTTGCAAAGTCATTTTTCCCGCGCGTATCCGGCCGGACAAATCGCGGTTCAAACGGTCGAGATCTGTTTCTCCGTCTGTTTCCAGCAAAGCGACGAGCCTCGCTCGCTCATCCGCCGCTGCCTCAGCTCCCATTTCTATTTCGCGGACAACTGTTGCCAGAACGTTTGATGCGACCCGGGCATGAAAGGCGGCGTGGCCTTTCAGGTTAGGCGCAGCTGTTTCGTCAATGAAAGACTTTACCGCTTCTACAAGTTCTTTAAGGGATGGCGCGTTATGCATGGGCGAGGCGGGCCTCCATAAGGGCGATCAGGTCGATTTCGGTTTCGGACACACGGCGGCCAATGGCAGCGCGTTCCACGCTTGGATCGGCCCCGGATCGGTACATATCGTACATGGTGATGCACATAATGCCCCATTTGAGAGAACCGAGCATCTCCCACCAATCGATGTCCTTAGGTGAGAATCTCTGTCCGCCAGCATCGGCGTAGGCATCAAGGAAAGTATCGAGATCGCCAAAGCCGCCAACCCGGTTTTCAGTTCTGCCAAAGCGCCAGGAATTGACGCAGATCCAGCCGATATCCTCCCGTGGATCGCCGAAATGCGCGAGTTCCCAGTCAAGTATACCCGCCAATCCGCTGCGATTTATCATCAGATTACCGAGGCGAAAATCACCATGGACGAGCACCGGTTCCATGGGCTCTGGTAGTGTCTCACGCAGGATCTGAAAGGCGAGATCAAAGGTTGGCCGGGGGATGTCGTATTCATGATAAAGCTCTTCATATCGATTGAGCTGGTCTGCGGCGGACGACGCTTCCAGTTCCGGAAGTGCTGATGTTTCAATGCGGTGGACGCTTGCCAGGGCTTCGCCGCATTGGGCCGCGAGACTGGATCTCGCCGTTGCAAGATCGTCCGATCGTAGGATTCTCGGCGCGATGGTCTCGCCCTCCAGAAAATCCATAATGAACGCCTCGCCGAGGCCGTTATTCGGCGTACAAATGTGCACGACCAAAGGCACCGGAACGCCGGTCCGGCCAGCCGCTTCGATCAGCCTTGCCTCGTCCGCCAGGGTCATGGCATTGTCGGACCGGGCTTCAGACAGCCCATTTGGGGCGCGGCGAAGAATCTGCCGTTTTTGCCCGCCATCCGGCGAAATCAGGTCAAATGACCAGGTTTCCTGGCTCGCTCCCCCTGACAATCTTGCCAAATTTGCGATTTTCGACCCGGATTCGCCCAAATTCGATGCAAGTGCATTAAGAGCACTTTCAATATCCTGTGGCATACTCATATCCATCATGATTACCGGGAAGACAGGATTCTCCAAGACCTTCCCGACCAAACGAGACGAAATCGAATGGCAGCGAACCAGAATGCGCCCCACGACCCGAATACTGAACACCATGTTCAGAAGCCAAGCCTTTGGCAGTGGTTACGCGCACGTTTCTTCGCCGGAATCGTCATTGCAGCACCGATCGCGATCACGTTTGCGGTCACGGCCGGTCTGATTTCGTGGATCGACGCCCGGGTAAAACCGCTCATTCCGCCTGCCTGGAACCCTGAAAGCTATGTTCAGGTCGGCATTCCGGGGCTCGGTGTGCTGGTAGCTGTTGTCCTCCTGACGCTGATCGGCGCCGTCGGTGCCAATCTGATTGGCCGCGCCATGATCAAGGCCGGGGATCGCTTCCTCGATAATGTGCCGTTCGTCAGCAACGTTTATTCCTTATTCAAACAGCTGTTTGAGACGATTGCCTCCAGCCAGCAGCAATCCTTCCGGGACATGGTGCTGGTCGAGTATCCGAAGCGCGGCACATGGTGCATCGGCTTTGTCACCGCCTCGGTTAAAGGCGAGGTGAAGGAAAAGCTCGGTGAAGGGATGATTGGCGTGTTTGTTCCGACGACCCCGAACCCCACATCCGGTTTCTACATGTTCGTGCCGAAGGATGAGGTGATCGACCTCGATATGACCGTCGAAGAGGGGGCGAAGATGATCGTCTCCGTCGGCATGGTCGTGCCGGAGCACGTGACGGACAAGCAGCTGGAAGCGGCGCTCGCGAAGATTCCGCCGCCGGAAGCAAAGGCCAGCTAAGGTCGCTTTTCAGCTCGTTGCAGAAGCACCCAGATTTGTCATCCCGGCCAAGGCACGCAAGTGCCGCAGAGCCGGCACCCAGTAATTGAATTGTGGTTCCGTAATTCTCTGGGTCCCGGATCGCCTGCGGCGTCCGGGATGACAGTTAAAAAAGAATGGGATGATAAGGAAGCCGCCTCACGCACTATCCCCCATCAGCGCGCGGCTGAGCTGGTTGCGCGCGGGCTCCG
>JBCCUK010000006.1:0-140081 GCA_039196965.1 Pseudomonadota bacterium
CTATAAACCACCCGCGCCAAGAACCATCTTGCCCGCGACCTTCATACCGCCTTACTGTATGGAAGTAGCGGCATGAACGCCGCTATAAACCAACCGTCGATCCTAACAGTACGGTTGGGCCAGTCAGATCAGGCAGGCCAACACCACCGTATCGCCGCTGTCGTGCACCATTGAATTGCCCCCACCTTTCCTCGTTATATTAGGCCTTCCTATAGAGCCCACATCGACGTGTATCGATATTGTTCTCGCTTTTGCCGGCGAGAACGTGCCACCCCCTTTGCAGGAGACAACTTTTGATGCCATCCTCCCTCGGGGTGTTTTGACATATAATGTAACGGATGATCTTTCCGTATTCTTCTCAGGTCAGCGCGGGTACCGGGCGGGCGGTACGTTCACTTTTCTCGCCGCTTCGGATGGCGACTCCGTCGGCACAACGATCGAATTGGGCACATTTGATCCGGAATTTCTAACGCCCTACGAAATTGGTTTCCGGTCGGAATGGCTCGAAAATCGCCTTACATTCAACGGGAATATATTTCTCAACTTTCTCGACGATCAGCAGCTGACCGTTGCAGGTCCAACAGGTACAGAATTCGATACGCAGACCATCAATGCCGGAGAATCTCGAATCTTCGGAGCTGAGTTTAATTTCGATTATAAAGTCACGGACGAGCTCGATATCTATGGCTCGCTTGGCCTTTTGGACACAGAATTCACCGACTTTCCTTTTGCGGAATCGGGCCTCTTCGAAAACCTGAACGGCAATGAATTCCCGGTGGCACCGAACGTATCATTTACCCTGGGCACTTCTTATCAACATCGATCTAGCTTTTTCGGGAGTGGCAGCATCAGCTTTCAAGGGCCGCAGGAGAGTCAGATCTTTAATCTCGATGAGAACGATATCTTACCGATTTCCTTTGCGGCGGACCCAGACAATCTGCCAGGCGGGCTTCCTTCACCCGACGTGCTGGACTCTCTCCTTACGGAAGAAGTTGGTAGCCGTTTTCTGGCGAACGTGCGGATTGGCTATGCCCATGATAATTTTTCAATCGCATTCTTTGCGTCCAACCTTTTTGACGACCAGACGCCAATATTTCGCATACGCGGTCTGGTAAATCAGGAAACTGGTGAACTTGGGCCATCTGCATCGGCGTCTCAAATTGTGCCGGACCCAAGAACATTTGGCGTGGTTTTGGATATTGCATTTTAGAAGGATCTTTATGACCAATGCCGTTCCGCAGTAAGTGGTATTCTTTGTATCTTCGACGTTCCCATTAATCCCCAGCAGGCATAGCGGCACGCACTGCGGTATATAGCGCTTATGCAGTTTGGCCCATTTGGAGAACGCCGAATTGCCTATTCTCGAATGGTCAGGAGTGTCGGCACCGATCAAATATGTGATTACGACACAGAAAAGGCATAAGTCATATGGGATTGCTCATAGACGGCATTTGGCAGGACAAATGGTACGATACGAAGGAAAGCGGCGGTCGCTTTGTGCGAAGCGAAGCGCAGTTCCGTAACTGGATCACTACCGACGGCTCGCCGGGTCCATCTGGCAAAGGCAGGTTCAAGGCCGAGCCCGGCCGTTACCATCTCTACGCCTCCTATGCTTGCCCCTGGGTGCACAGGACATTGATTTACCGTACCCTGAAAGGGCTCGAGAACATGATCGATGTCTCCTTCGTTCACTGGTTCATGGCTGACAAAGGCTGGACATTCCAGAACGACCCAGAGGGCATTGTCGGCGACCGACTGCATGGGCTTGATTATGCTTATGAGATCTATCTGAAAGCCGATCCGACATATTCCGGGCGCGTAACGGTGCCGATCCTCTGGGACAAGGTGACTCATACGATTGTCTCGAATGAATCCTCCGAGATCATCCGTATGTTCAACTCGGCATTTGATAAGATCGGCGCGCGCGAAGGCGATTACTATCCGGAGCCGCTTCGTGAAGAAATCGATCAGCTGAATGAGCAGATCTATCACGCCATAAATAACGGCGTTTACAAATCAGGTTTCGCCACCAGTCAGAACGCCTATGAGGAAGCGGTAACGCCGCTCTTCAAAATGCTTGGCCGTCTCGAAGATCGCCTCACATCCAGCCGGTTTCTGGTCGGCCATGAACCGACAGAGGCGGATTGGCGGCTCTTCCCGACCCTGTACCGCTTTGACCCTGTCTATGTAGGACACTTCAAGTGCAACATGTGTCGTCTGGCTGACTATCCGAACCTCTGGGCTTACACCCGCGACTTGTATCAATGGCCGGGCATCTCCGAGACGGTGAACCTGCAGCACGCCAAGAATCACTACTATCAGAGCCATACCTCGATTAATCCCCATCGCATCGTTCCGGTGGGGCCCGATATTGACTTTGATGCCCCACACGGCCGCGAATGTCTCGGGTCGAAAACCGTCGCAGCCGAGTAGAGAACCGCTCAGCCTCCCATGCAGCAGTTCGTCAATCAGGTGAGCACAAACCAGTGAACATACGCTTACGGATAAGTGCGCTCTTGCCTTTCACAGCCATCGTGCAAGAATTTGGTGAGAAATTGCGACACGGTCGGAAAAAAGCCGTGCGGGAGGACAAAAATGAGCGAATTCGACTACATCATCGTAGGGGCCGGCAGCGCTGGCTGTGTACTTGCGAACCGGCTGACGGAGGACGGCAAAAACTCCGTCCTGCTTCTGGAAGCCGGGCCAAAAGACACGTCCATGATGATTCATATCCCGGTTGGATATGCATCGACCCTCAAGGATCCGAAGGTCAATTGGATGTATGAAACAGAGCCGGACCCCGGCACCAATGACCGGGTTCACGTTTGGCCTCGAGGGAAAGTGCTAGGCGGCTCCTCCTCCATCAATGGGTTGCTCTACATTCGTGGCCAACGCCAGGATTATGACGGCTGGGCGCAAATGGGGCTCCGCGGCTGGTCTTATTCGGACCTCCACCCTTACTTCCTGAAGAGCCAGAATCAGGAACGCGGCGGCATGGACGAACATGGTCAGGGCGGGCCGCTTAACGTCTCCGACGTTACCGAAAAGCACCCTGTGTCCGATTCTGTCATCGATGCCGGCGTTGCCATGGGCCTGCCCCATCGGGACGTAAACGGCGAGGATCAGGAAGGTATTTGCTACTATCAGCTAACGGTGAAGAACGGCAAACGCTGCAGCGCCGCCGTCGCTTATCTCAACCCGGCAAAATCCCGCAGCAATCTGAAAATCGAAACCGAGGCCCTCGCTGCGCGCGTCCTCTTCAATGGCAAGAAGGCCGTAGGTGTGGAGTATACACACGGCGGGCAACGTAAGGCGGCGAAAGCCCGAGCCGAAGTCATTCTCTCCGGCGGCGCGATCAACAGTCCGCAACTCCTCGAACTTTCGGGCATAGGCAATCCGGAATTGCTTCAGGCTCAGGGTATCGACGTGGTCTCCGCCCTGCCCGGCGTTGGCGAAAATCTGCAGGATCATTTTGTTCTCGGGAACCGCTACCGGATGAAGAAAGATGCGCCATCGGTGAACCAGCAGTCGCGTGGTCTCGCCCTTGTCGGGGAGGTTTTGAAATTCCTGACCCAGCGCAAAGGACTACTAACTCTGTCTGCGGCCCATATCGCCGCCTTTGTCAAAACGCGTCCCGAACTCGCGACGCCCGATGTTCAGTTCCACATCCTGCCTGCCACCATGGACATGCAGAAGATGACCGAGAGCGGCGACATGCAACTCGAAAAGCAGCCGGGCCTCACCATCGCGCCGTGTCAGCTCCGCCCGGAAAGCCGGGGCAGCGTGCACGCAAAATCAGTAGATCATACAGTGCACCCTTCCATCACGCCGAACTATCTTGCTGATCCCCTCGATCAGCAAACCGCGGTTGCAGGACTGCGATGGGCGCGCAAGTTCACCGAACAGCCCGCCCTGTCCAAGTACATCGAGCACGAAATGGAGCCGGGTGCCGAGATACAGTCCGATGAGGATTTGCTTGCCTTTGCCCGGGAGACCGGCGGCACGATTTATCACCCCGTCGGGACCTGCAAGATGGCGCCGGATGGCGATACGATGGGGGTCGTAGACGGCGAGCTGCGCGTGCGCGGTGTTAAAGGCCTACGCGTCATTGACGCCTCTGTCATGCCGCGCCTTGTCAGCGGCAACACAAATGCACCAACCATCGCCATAGCCGAGAAGGCCAGCGACATGATCAAAGCAGCGGCGAAGGAACCGGCCCTCGCTTGAGGTACAGCTCTTGCCGCTACGATATCATTCGTAAGCTTCCCTAGTCGCGGTATGCCGTCCGCCATGGTATGCTTCGTCCGAGAGTAAGAGGAACTGACGATTATGGACGTGCTGATCGCTATGGCAGTGTTTGTCTTTAGCCACATTGCCATTTCGCGGACGCGGCTTCGCCCCCTCGCTATTGGAGCCATGGGCGAACGCACCTTCAGGGCGTGCTATTCCCTGATGTCACTCACCCTCTTGGCATGGGTGATCATTACCATGATCAATGCTGATCGGATTGTCTTTTGGTATGCACCAGGATGGGCTTATCCTTTCGCGGCCATCGCTACGATAATCGCCTTCATACTGATCGGGCTCGGGGCCTATGTTCCAAATCCGCTCTCGGCCTCCTTCAGGCGAAAAGGGTATGATCCGAAAAAGCCGGGGACCGTTGGCTGGATCCGTCATCCACTGATCTGGGGGCTGACCATCTGGGGATTTGCTCATATCCCGGCGAATGGCGACTGGCCTAGTCTGATCCTGTTTGCAGGGACAGCAGCTTTCGGCGTTCTCGGCACACGAGGCCTCGACAAGCGTATGAAGACACGGCTCGGCGAAGAAACCTGGGATGAGCTGCAACCCGCAGTCGGCCATATCGATCTGAACGCGCTGATCGGCGTTGCGATTGGCATGGCGCTTTGGGCCACCATACTCGTTGGACACGCTCATCTCTTCGGCGCTGACCCGCTCTCGGTCTTGCAGGCTCAGTTCGGATTGGCTTGATCAGATGTGCAGTGCGTGACCAAGGCCGCGTAGAGCCGCTTCCTGGAGGGCTTCACCCTGAGTCGGATGGGCATGGATCGTGCCGCCAATGTCCTCCAGCAGTGCACCCATTTCAATCGCCAGGCCAAAACTCGCCGCAAGTTCGGCGCACCCTTTGCCGACAGCCTGGATACCCAGCACAAGATGATTGTCCTTGCGGGCAACAATGCGGACAAACCCGTCCGTACGCTCAATCGCAAGGGACCGGCCATTCGCTGCGAGCGGAAAGCTGGCTGAGACAATCTCATGACCTGTTGCTTTTGCCTCATCGGGCGATAACCCGGCGCTGATAATCTCCGGATCAGTAAAGCAGATGGCCGGTATCACCTGTTTATCCCAGCGGCGTGTCTTGCCAGCGATAAGTTCGGCGACCATTTCGCCCTGGGCCATAGCACGGTGGGCAAGCATCGGCTCCCCGGTCACATCACCAATGGCATAAATCCCGGTCATCGCCGTTCGGCACCGATCATCGATTTTCAGAAATGGACCATCCATATCGAGCACGAGATTTTCCAGGCCCCAACCTTCAGTGACGGGCTTCCGGCCGACCGTGACCAACACTTTCTCCGCAGGCACGGTGTCCTTCTTTCCGTCCCCTGTCGCAATCTCCAACACTCCATCAGCGTGCCCAGCGACCTTTGCGCCGAGGCGCAGGTCAATGCCCAGGGCTTTCATCCGCGCAACGACCGGTTTTGTCAGCTCTTTGTCATAGAGCGGCAGGATGCGATCCTGCATTTCCACAATCGTGACCTTCGCGCCCAGCTTGGCATACGCCATGCCCAGTTCGAGACCGATATAACCTGCTCCAATCACGGCGAGCGTCTCCGGAACCTCTTCCAGAGACAAAGCCTCGGTCGAAGATAGAATACGGGTGCCAAAGGGCATATGCGGCAACTCAACGGGAATCGATCCCGTTGCAATGCAGATATTCTCTGCACTGATTTTTGTTACGCTATCCCCGTTTTCTACGCGGACGGTCTTTCCATCCACGAAGCTCGCCCAGCCCGGCACGAACCTGGCCTTAGCTTTCTTCAAGAGACTACCGACGCCGCCCGTAAGCTGGCTGACGACACCATCCTTCCAGGCGATCGTCTGCTTGAGATCGATCTTGGGCTTGGAGTTCTTGATGCCGAGAGCATTCTTCTTCGAGAAGTGCGTTGCTTTCTCAAACTCGTCAGCGGCGTGGATCAGCGCCTTGGATGGAATACACCCGACATTGAGGCAGGTTCCGCCAAGGGCTTCGGCATCTACAATGACCGTATCGATACCCAGCTGACCGGCGCGGATCGCTGCCACATAGCCGCCGGGCCCGGCACCGATTACCAGAAATTTGCAGGAGATATCAGTCATCTAGTCCTCAATGAATATGGTTGCCGGACTCTCGAGCAAACCCTTGATGCGTTGAATGAAGACGGCTGCGTCCCAGCCATCGATCACGCGGTGGTCGAAGCTGGAAGAAAGGTTCATCATTTTTCGCGGCACGAACTCGCCCTCCTGCCAGACTGGCAGAGTGCGAAATTTGTTGACCCCGATAATGGCCACTTCAGGATGATTGATCACCGGCGTCGTCACGATGCCACCCAGCTTCCCAAGCGACGTGATCGTGATCGTCGATCCGGACAGCTCTTCGCGGCTCGCGGTACCGGATTTTGCCGCCTCGGCGAGCCGGGTGACTTCCGCCGCGCACTCCCGCAACGACAGGGACTCCACATGGCGGACAACCGGGACTATGAGCCCGGTATCGGTCTGGGCGGCGACGCCCATATGCATCCCGCCATATTGATGGATCACGCCGGCATCATCGTCGAAGCGCGCATTCATCTGCGGTTGCTCTTCGATTGCCCGCGCCATGGCCCGCATCAGGAATGGAAGCAGGGTTAGTTTAGCCTGCTCGTCCTTGCGCTCATTGTTGAGCCGTTCGCGAAGCTCTTCCAGCGCGGTCATATCCACTTCATCGACATAGGTGATGTGGGGAATACGCGCTTTTGAGCGCGCCATCTGTTCAGCTATTTTTCTCCGTAGACCAACGACCTTGATCTCGGTCACCGATGGATCGGCCGCCCGCCCGGCATTCGGCGCAGCGGTCACACCGCCCGCCTCCAGATAGGCATCAAGATCTTCATGGGTGATCCGCCCCGCACCGCCGGAGCCGGACACATGACGGAGATCAACCCCCGCTTCGGTTGCCCGCAATCGTACAGATGGTGCTGCCAGAGGTTTCTCACCCGGAGCGCGACGCGGCGCGGGCGGTGGCGGGCTTGCCACGCGATCGGGTTCGGCATGGCTCGCTTGTGAAACAGGTGGAGTGGTATCTTCTTCGGGTGCGGGTTTCGGATCAGACGCGGCCTTGGAATTTGGAGGGGCTTCGAAAACCTCCCCCGGCTTGGCATTGCCGTCGCCTTCCACCTCCATACGAATGATCGGGGCTCCCACCGCAACGACGTCACCAATGTCCGCGCCCAGCCAAAGGATCTTACCATCGCGCGGAGCCGGAATTTCTACCGTCGCTTTATCGGTCATGACGGAGGCAAGGACATCGTCCTCGCGCACCTCGGAACCGATCTCGATCTCCCATTCTACAAGCTCAGCCTCGGCGACGCCTTCGCCAATATCTGGCATCTTGATGACGTGTTCTCCCATCAGGCCGGCTCCATCACTTTCTTCAATGCCGCCCCAACACGCTTCGGCCCGGGAAAATACTCCCACTCCTGGGCATGGGGGTACGGCGTATCATATCCTGTCACCCGCGTCGGCGGTGCCTCCAGGCTATAAAAACAATGATTGGCGATCAGTGTTACAAGCTCTGCACCGAACCCGCATGTCCGGGTCGCCTCATGAACAACAACGCAGCGTCCGGTTTTCTTCACAGACTCGGCGACAGTGTCCAGATCGAAGGGTACAATGGTGCGCAGATCGATGATCTCCGCATCAACGCCAGTTTCCTCAACAGCCGCCGCCGCGACATGGACCATAGTGCCATAGGCAACGAGCGTGACATCATTCCCTTCACGGCGGATCGCAGCCTTGCCAATATCTACCGTATAGTGATCATCTGGCACCTCGCCCAGCTCATGCTTCGACCACGGCGTCACGGCATGATCATGGTGGCCATCGAAGGGGCCATTGTAGAGCCGCTTCGGCTCTAGAAAGATAACGGGGTCATCATCCTCGATCGAGGCAATCAACATGCCCTTGGCATCATAGGGATTAGACGGAATGACCGTCTTCAACCCCGCCACATGGGCAAACAGCGCTTCCGGACTTTGAGAGTGGGTCTGGCCTCCATAGATACCACCGCCGGTCGGCATACGCACAGTCAATGGCGCAGTGAAATCCGCATCGGATCGGTGTCGCAGGCGCGCTGCTTCGGAGACAAGCTGATCGTAGGCGGGGTATACATAGTCCGCAAACTGAATTTCCACACAAGGGCGCAGACCATAGGCACCCATCCCAATGGCTGCACCTACAATACCGCTTTCATTAATCGGTGTGTCAAAGCAACGGTGGCGGCCATACTTCTCCTGCAATCCTTTGGTGCACCGAAAGACGCCGCCGAAATAGCCGACATCCTGGCCGAAGACGACAACCCGTTCGTCCCGCTCCATGCAGATATCCTGGGCGTCGCGAATCGCCTCGATCATGGTTTTACGTGCCATCAGATACCCGCCTCCTGACGTTGCCGGATCAAGTGGCTCGGGAGCTCCTTGTAGACATCCTCGAACATGTCTTTCGGGCTGGGGTGAGGTCCGTCATGGAGTGTGCCGTTCGCCTCCGCCTCCTTCTGGATGCGGATGACCTCGCTTTCGATTTCCGCCGCCATCTGAACATGGCGTTCCTCGGACCAAACGCCTTTTGCAATCAGATGTGTCTTCAGGCGATCGATTGGATCCCCAAGAGGCCATGAGGCAGATTCTTTTTTCGGTCGATAGCCAGACGGATCATCCGAAGTCGAATGCGGGCCAGCTCGATAAGTGACATATTCGATCAGGGTCGCGCCGAGGCCCTTTTGGGCTCTTTCGACAGCCCATTTCGCCACCGCGTGCACAGCGAGATAGTCATTCCCATCTACGCGAAGCGCAGGAATACCGAAGCCGAGACCACGCGAGGCGAAGGTCGCTGCTCTGCCCCTCGCAATGCCTTGGAAGGTTGATATAGCCCATTGATTGTTGACGATGTTCAAGACGACCGGCGGCCTAAAAGTCGACGCAAACACCATCGCCGAATGAAAATCTGATTCCGCCGTGGCTCCGTCGCCAATCCATCCGGACGCAATCTTGTGGTCACCGGCTATGGCGGACGCCATGGCCCAGCCGACAGCCTGGACAAACTGCGTTCCTAGATTTCCCGAGATTGAGAAGAACCCATACTCCTTCGAGGAATACATGATCGGCAATTGCCGACCATGCAGAGGATCCGCCGAGTTCGAGTAGATCTGGTTCATCATGTCGATCATCGGATAGCCGGCGCTGATCAACAGCCCCTGCTGACGATAGGTCGGGAAATTCATGTCGCCGAGGGACAGAGCCGCCTGAAAGGCACAGCCAATCGCTTCCTCGCCAAGCGCCTGCATATAGAAGCTGGTCTTGCCCTGACGTTGCGCGTTCAGCATGCGTGCATCGAAGGCCCTGTTGGTGACCATGTCCTTCAGGCCCTTCAGAGCCTCGTCATCGGTCATTGTTCCAGCCCAATCACCCATGGCGCGCCCTTCATCGTCGGTGACGCGGATGATCTCGAAGGCAAGATCCCGGATATCTTCGGCGTCGGCGTCGACGAGCGGGCGTTTGATCGCTCCAGCCTTTGGCACTTCAAAACTGCTGAAATCGGGCGTATCGCCCGGACGGCACTCCGGTTCGGGAACGTGCAGTTGGAATTTTACCTTTTGCGACATGGCAGCTTTGGTGTCCTGTTCGCGCTGCCTTTTAACCCCCTGGCGGGCCTTAAAACAGCCGGAGTAAAATGTGAGACTTAATGCCTTTTGTCATGACACACTCAGGGCATACGGAAAAGAGAATAAATTTTTCTTTATCATTTATTTCAGGAAAAATATTGCCTATTTAGGAAAATTTTAAGTTGTTCTGTACGCACGTGCAGCAAAATTTAAAATTCAATACCTTCAAGTATCCTTAAACCGGACAACTCAACATAGCCTTGCCGATATCGGACGCCGGAGAGCTGCCAGACACGAAATTGGAGAGGTTTGTGAGAACAGCGATGCCGATATCCTGAGCTGGACACCACCCGACAAAGGATGAGAACCCCGGCACATCGCCAGCATGTCCTATCACGCCGCCATAGTTCGCGATGCAGAATGCATACCCGAACCCCGGCTCAACCCGAATGAAATCGCGCTGTTCCGAAATCATTTTATCACTGAGACCCGAGCCCTTAAGCACATGCAAACCACTGGCGAGAACAGTTTCCGCCTGACCATAGGTATCGCCCGCAGCATCTGCCCATGACGCGCTGAACTCTGTCGCGTCGAAAAAGAAGTTCCCATACTCCACACCGCCGCCGTCGGGGCCGTAGCGATAGCCGCGCGCGGACGGGTTCGGCAATATATGGTCTTCGGCGAATCTGAGCCCGGTTTTACCCGTGGTCGCTATCACATACCGCTCCAGTAGAGCTTCGATCGAGACGCCAGATGCGCGTTCGGCAATATCAGCCAGCAGTGCTGTATTGGCGTTGGAATATTTGAAATTGCCGATCTTTGGCGGCGTTTCCGTGTTTTCCCAGGCGACCTGAAACATCTCCTCCCGACTGATTTTGCGCGACGGGGTGGCATTGATGCGGTTGCGGAACTCCGGAGAATAAATCGGATTGTAGAGCCCGCTCGTATGATTGCCGAGCATGCGCAGCGCAATGTCCTCGCCCGCCGGAACATCATCGCGATAGGCCGATACCGGATCGTCGAGCCCGAGGCTCCCCTCATCAGCGAGCTTCAGCACAATGTGACCGACGAAGAGTTTCGACACGCTACCAAGACGCATCCAAGAATTTGTGAGCACCGGGGCATTGGTTAACACATCGGCCAGACCGACAGCCTCGATCCGCATCGGAGCCGATGCTTCCTGCACCGCTAGGACAGCCCCCGGAAGGCCGAGCTGTCTCGCCTTTACAGCCAACACTACACCGCGCTGCATAGGATCGGTCGCATCGATCGACGAGCCGAGTTCGGTCACGGCAGACGGTGTGCGTCCCATTTGACCACAGGCTGCGAGCACGCCTGTAAGCCCCGTTCCGGCCAGAAATGAGCGACGGTTCAGCATGGCGGTTTACCTCACACTTTGATCAGAGCGCTATACATTGCGGACCCTGAACACGGGTCAGACTGAAGCTCACACAATACCAATTGTCCACCGCCTGTCTCGGAACCAAAACACCTTGAAAACCAAATTTCCAAAGCGATAGATCGGCCTAGCGACATCCATATTTTTCCGCTAAACCACAATGAGAGGCTTTCGGAGGGCTTCACCCCATGATCTTGCGCGCGTCGGCCAAATTGCCATCGCCATGTCACCCATGGCTTCACCAGATAGTTTTCTGTGTGAAAACGCTGTGTCTCGGGGTGTTTCTCACAGCATGCTCCCAGAATGAGGCTGATCCCAGCGGGGCCCAAACGGAAGACGGCCTGAAGGTTGTTACCACATTTACAGTAATCGCCGACATGACCCGCAACGTGGCGGGCGATCGGATCAAGGTGGTGTCGATCACCAAACCCGGCGCAGAGATTCATGGCTACGAACCTACACCGCAGGATCTGGTGCGGGCGACCGATGCTGATCTGATCCTGTGGAACGGGATGAACCTGGAGCTCTGGTTTGAGCAGTTTCTCGGAAATCTCGGCGATATTCCCTCGGCAACGATCAGCGAAGGGATTACTCCCATCCCGGTGACGAGCGGATCATATGAAGGGAAGGCTAATCCCCATGCCTGGATGGGTCCGGATGATGCGAAAGTGTATATCGATAATATTGCAAATGCCCTGGCCGAGCTCGATCCGGAATATGCAGACACCTACAGAGCCAACGCCGCAGCTTACAAACAGCAGATTGCCGATACCGTCGGCCCGTTGAAAGACGCCATCGAGGCGATCCCGGAAGAAAAACGCTGGCTTGTGACTTGCGAGGGCGCGTTCAGCTATCTCGCAAGGGATATGGGGCTGCGCGAACTTTATCTCTGGCCGATGAATGCCGACGAGGTTGGCACGCCCCAGCAGATCCGCAATGTCATCGACAATGTCAGAAACCACAATATCGAAGCGGTATTCTGCGAGAGCACTGTCAGCAATGCCCCAGCGGAGCAGGTGGTTCGGGAAACTGACGCAGTGTTCGGAGGTATCCTGTATGTCGACTCCCTTAGCGGTTCCAACGGTCCGGTGCCGACTTATCTGGACCTGCTTGAAGTGACAACCTCGACCATTGCCAGGGGACTTACCCCGGCTTCGAACTAGATATTCTACCCATGACGAAATCGCAGAGTACATCGGAGGACGAAGGATCAAAACGGGTCAAGGCAAGACCACTCGGCAAGGAGAGCGGCGGCCTGGAAGCAAAGGATGTGTCAGTCACCTACCGTAATGGGCACACAGCGCTTGAGAATGTAAACTTCGAAATCCCTCGGGGTACAATCACCGCACTGGTGGGGATAAACGGTGCGGGCAAGTCCACGCTTTTCAAAGCCATTATGGGGTTTCTTCCGTTCATGCATGGCGAGATCAAAGTGCTCGACCTGCCGATGAAACAGGCATTGAAAAAGAATCTCGTCGCTTATGTTCCGCAGGCGGAGGAAGTCGACTGGACATTTCCGGTACTCGTAGAAAATGTCGTGATGATGGGTCGCTATGGCCATATGGGGTTTCTACGGCGTCCCTCTTCGAAGGACAGACTGGCAGTCGAAGAAGCCATGGAACGCCTTTCGATCTCCGATCTGAAAGATCGGCAGATCGGCGAACTCTCCGGCGGTCAGCGCAAGCGTGTCTTTCTCGCACGGGCTTTGGCCCAGGACGCACGGGTCATTCTCCTTGATGAGCCATTTACCGGCGTCGATGTCCGCACCGAAATGCAGATTGTCGAACTGCTCGAAGATCTCCGCAAGGAAGGGCGTGTGATGCTCGTATCCACCCACAATCTCGGCACCGTTCCGGAGTTCTGCGACCGGGCAATTCTCATGAAACGAACGGTCATCGCCTATGGCAAGACAGATCTAACGTTCACACCACGAAATCTTGAGCGCACTTTTGGCGGCGTCCTTCGTGTCTTCACTCTCGATGGCGCACGGCTACACGATGACGATGACGACCGCGCCGTTACCATCGTAACAGATGATGAGCGGCCATTTGTGCAATATGGCGGGCGGACCCAGCGACTGGAAGACGAAAAGTGATTGCTGAGCTGATTGAACCGTTTTCCTACAATTACATGGTCAATGCCATGTTTGTATCAGCATTGGTCGGCGGGGTGTGCGCGGCCCTGTCCGCTTTCCTTATGCTAAAGGGCTGGTCGCTCATCGGTGATGCGCTGTCCCACTCCGTCGTCCCCGGTGTTGCTGGTGCCTACATCCTCGGATTTCCCTTTGCTGCCGGTGCATTTCTCGCTGGCGGGCTGGCTGCCGGGTCAATTCTCTTTCTGACCAAACGCACAGGGCTGAAGGAAGATGTGATCATCGGACTGATCTTCACATCCTTTTTTGGATTAGGGCTTTTCCTTGTAAGCATCTTTCCAACATCGATCAGCATTCAAACAATCATTATGGGGAATATTCTCGCGATTCGCCCGGCAGACACGCTGCAGCTGGTGATCATTGGCGGGGTCACCGTAACGGTCTTGCTCTTCGTCTGGCGGGATTTGCTAGCCGTGTTTTTCGATGAGAACCATGCTCATTCCATCGGCCTCCGCCCCGGCATTCTGAAAGCGATTTTCTTCACGCTGTTATCAGCATCGGTGGTCGCGGCGATGCAAACCGTTGGCGCATTCCTCGTCATTGCGCTCGTAATTACGCCCGGCGCCACGGCATATCTGCTCACCGATCGCTTCGACCGCCTGATCCAGTATTCTGTCGTTATCGGCGCAGGCACGAGTTTTACCGGAGCCTATTTCAGCTTCTTTCTGAACGGGGCCACAGGCGGTCTCATCGTCTGCCTACAGACACTTCTGTTCATCCTGGCCTTCATATTCGCGCCGAAGCATGGCCGCATCGCCTCCATGCAACAAATCGCGAAAGCTGACAAAAGGATCCGGGACAATATTGCTGTTCGCAAGGTGCCTTTATAGATGGACGTTCTCCTCGCACCATTCAACTTCGAGTTCATGCAGCGCGCCTTTGCCATGTCGCTCCTCGCGGCGATCCCCACGGCGCTTCTGTCCTGCTTTCTCGTCGTGCGCGGCTGGGCGCTGCTCGGCGATGCAGTGAGTCACTCGGTGCTGCCCGGCGTCGTCCTCGCCTACATGGTTGGCATCCCATTGCTGCTCGGGGCCTTCGGCGCGGCCATGTTGTGTGCCCTTGCCTCCGGCTACCTTTCAAACAATAGCCGTATCAAACCCGACACAGCGATGGGGGTGGTTTTCTCCGGCATGTTCGGCCTCGGTATTGTTCTTTATACGGCAATCGAGACCGATGTTCACCTTGACCATATTCTCTTCGGAAACTTGCTGGGTGTTGAAACCCATGAGCTCTGGACCTCTGGCCTGATCGGTCTTGCCGTTGTTACAGGGCTGCTATTGTTCTGGCGCGACCTTCGATTTCACAGCTTCGATCCCGCGCAAGCACAATTGACGGGCCTTCCAGTCAACACCCTCTATTATGGTCTGTTGTCCGCCCTCTCCCTGACCATCGTCGCGACCCTTTCCGCAACTGGCCTCATCCTTGCCATCGGGCTTTTGATCGCCCCCGGTGCGATCGCATTCCTCGTTACGAGGACACTGTCACAAATGATGATTGTCAGCGTTAGCGTCTGCGTATTTTCGATGGTGACAGGTGTGTATCTCAGTTACTTTCTCGACAGTGCACCGGCACCCACGGCGATCCTCGTTTTTACGATCCTGTTCATTATCGTTTTCATAACCAAGCAGGTCCAAACCCATTCACGGGTTTCAGCTGTGATTCAACGAATTACCTAGACCCCTTCCTTCTAAATCACACCGTCGATATGAAGCTTTTCCAGTTCATCAGAACCAAGCCCCAATAAACCCTGAAAAACATCCTCATTATGCTCGCCGAGTTCCGGCCCTGTCCAGCGCACCTCGCCCTGCGTTTCGGAAAAACGGGGGAACGTGTTCTGCATGGGCACTTTCCCCCATGTCCCATCCTCAACCTCGATGATCGCCTCCCGGGCCTTGTAGTGCGGATCATCGATCATATCTGGCGCGCGGTAGATCTTGCCCGACGGAACGGCATGTTTGTCCATCAGAGCTTCAAGTTCGGAAACGGTCAGCGTGCCGGTCCATTGATTGATCAGGGCATCAAGCTCGTCCTGATTCGCACCGCGAGCGACATGGGTCGCGTAGCGTGGATCGGTAGCAAGTTCCGGCTGATCCATAGCGTCAGCCAGCCGTTTGAAGATCGTGTCCTGATTGGCGGCTATGATGTAGTCGCCATCCTTGCAGGTATAGACATTTGAAGGAGCGATATGGGGCAGTTTCGAGCCCGAACGGCCGCGAATGTGCCCCTCAATGGCATATTCCGGTACCGTGGCTTCCATCACATTCAAAACCGATTCAAAGATCGATGCATCGATGACTTGGCCCCGTCCGGTCGATTGTCTGGCATGGAGCGCAGCCAAAGCTCCATTGCAAGCATACGTCGCCGCCAGCGTATCGCCGAGCGAGAGCCCTGCCCGGCTAGCGGGCCGGTCAGGCTCACCGCACAGATGGCGCATACCGCCCATCGCCTCGCCGACAGATGCGTAGCCCGGCTTGTGGGAATAGGGCCCAGTTTGCCCGTAACCTGAGACCCGCACCATGATCAGGCCCGGGTTGATTACCGAAAGCGTTTGATAATCAAGCCTCCAGCGCTCAAGCGTTCCAGGGCGAAAATTCTCGATCAGAATGTCGGCATGCTCGACGAGACGTCGTATTATCGCTTGGCCCTCGGGCACGCGGAGATTTGTCGTCACGCATCTCTTGTTGCGGCCGCAGACCTTGAACCAGAGCGGATAGCCTTCCCGACCCCAGGCGCGGATTGGATCGCCAACACCAGGCGGTTCCACTTTGATGACATCCGCGCCCATATCCGCCATAAGCTGCCCGCAAAATGGCCCGGCAATCAACTGGCCCAATTCGATAACCCGAATATCGGTGAGAGGTCCCTTGCGATCAGATTGTTCCATGGTGCCGACTTCTCTGATGAAGATGCACAGAAACCACAGACAGAGCAGATATCAAGGTAAAAGGGAGCTGTTCCGGGAATAGCGAAACAGCTCCATCTAATTTACAAAGATCTCGAAGACGAGACTATTGCGCGCTTGTACTGATCAACGCGGCGAACTGACGTGGCACGGACTGGCCGGCCTTCGCGCGCTCTTCACCGATTTTCAGAGCGGCAAGATTCATCACTTCTTCGACGCAGACCTCGTCGATACCACCGCTAAAAAAGCTCTTTGAAGGCTGACGGCAAGCCCGACGTGCCTGATCTTCGATGGCTTCCATGACCAAATCTGCCCCCGCATCGCTATCGAGGAGTGCAGAGTCATAATTGATCGTGACTGCGATTTGCTTCTCTTCTTCAGCAAGCGCTGCAGGAGAGATTGCCACACAAATGGCTGTTAGGGAGAAAACTAGTTTTTTCATTGGTTTACCTCAGAGTTAGCCCCGGATCGAAACCCGGAATAAAACTCCTCCCGCCCATGGATGTTGTGCTTTTGGTTCTTCGCCATTGGATCTATTGCTCCGCAGCATTTCCATGTTGCATCGCAGCAATTACGCCCTTCCCAGAAGAGTTCAATACGTGATCGCGCGTAATGTGGTGGCATCCATAAAATTGTGATCAAGGTGCCCATCTCTTGGGCAAACTGACGCGTTTCTTGGCGGACCTTACGTCAACGTAAACGTCAACTTTCCTCGCCAAAAAGCCCCGATTGGAGCTCGCCCGGAGCCTTCAGGCCAAGCTTCTCATAGGCAAGCGGGGCAGCAACCCGCCCGCGCGGTGTGCGCGCCACATAGCCTTTCTGCATCAGAAACGGCTCGATTACCTCTTCAACGGCGTCGCGGGCCTCCGCAAGCGCAGCGGCGAGCGTATCAACGCCCACCGGGCCACCTGCATAGGTCACGACAAGTGCCTCCAGATAGCGCCGGTCGAGGGCATCGAGCCCTGATTCGTCCACCTCCAACCGGGCGAGGGCTTTTCGGGCGGCGGGCCGGTTGATGCTCTCGCCCTCGGCCTCGGCAAAATCCCTTACACGCCGCAACAGACGCACGGCGATTCGCGGCGTGCCCCGCGCACGGCTGGCAATTTCCCTTGCGCCATCCTCGGTAATCGCTGCGCCAAGCTTACGTCCGGCGGCGAGAACGATGCGGGCAAGCTCCTCCGGCGAGTAGAACTGGAGGCGGATCGGTATGCCGAACCGGTCGCGCAGGGGTGTTGCGAGCAGTCCTGCCCGCGTGGTCGCCCCAACAAGCGTAAAGGGCGAAAGCTCCAGCTGAACCGACCGCGCTGATGGTCCTTCGCCGATAACAATATCGAGTTTGTAATCCTCCATCGCCGGATAGAGGATTTCCTCCACAGCGGCGGGTAGGCGATGGATCTCGTCGATGAACAGAACGTCGTTCGGCTCCAGATTGGTCAAAATCGCCGCTAGATCGCCCGCCTTGGCGATCACAGGCCCCGATGTTGAGCGAAATCCGACACCCGCTTCCCGGGCTAGGATCTGCGCAAGCGTCGTCTTGCCGAGCCCCGGAGGCCCGAACAACAGCACATGGTCGAGGGCCTCGCCCCGCTTTCGCGCCGCTTCAACATAGACTTTAAGATTGTCCTTCGCCTTCGCCTGGCCGACATAATCGGCAAAGGTCTGGGGCCTTAGCGCCCGGTCGAGGGCGTCGGCTACAGAGCGTTCTGGGTCTGTAGCTGTCCCCTCCCTGTCCGATGGTGGATGGCTCATCCTGCCATCTCCTTCAGCGCGGCCTTGATCAGCGCTCCCGTATCATCTTCACCGCTCACTTTTGCAGCCGTTGCCACGGCCCGGGCCGCTTCGGCCTGGGCATAACCAAGGTTAACAAGGGCCGAGACGGCCTCTCCCCGCGCGCCTGACGTCGCCGCCTGCATCGCCTGGGCGCTGGCCGCCGCATCGACGCTGAACGACCCGAATCGGCCCATCGGAGGCGGCTTTCCGGCAAGCTCGCCAACAATCCTCTCCGCCAGTTTCTTACCGACACCCTTAGCTCGCTGCACCGTGGCAATATCTCCAAGGGCAATCGCATCCATCAGTTCCGCCGGACTGATCGCATCAAGCACGGCCATGGCCGCCTTGCCCGCCACACCGTGGACATCCTGAAGGCGGACAAACCAGGCGCGCTCATCATCGGTGGCAAACGCATACATAGTAATGGAATTCTCAGTCACCTTCGTCTCAATATGCAACTCAGCCTCTTCGCCGGGGCTGACACGGGACAAGAGCCGCCCCCCTGCTTGAGCAACATAGCCGACACCATTGACATCGATCAGCACCGTATCTGCACCTGTTGCGGCAATCGTTCCCCTGAGACGGCCAATAATCATGCGGCAACCCCGTCTGCCGGCCGGTGGTGGGCCGCGCAAATCGCGCAGGCAAGAGCGTCGGCCGCATCTTCGCTCATCTTTCCTGCCCGTGGCAGT
Source organism: Pseudomonadota bacterium (assembly GCA_039196965.1). GTDB lineage: Bacteria > Pseudomonadota > Alphaproteobacteria > Caulobacterales > Hyphomonadaceae > CALLCD01. The sequence continues at coordinate 18,835 of JBCCUK010000006.1, forward strand.
AACCGCGCCACCATGAACTGTACCTGCTTCTTGTCGGCACCGCCCGTACCGACAACGGAGAGCTTGATCTTGCGGGGCGCATACTCGCCAACCTCGACCCCTTCCCGCGCCAGGGCGGTCATCGCGGCCCCCCGGGCCTGTCCCAGCTTCAGCGCTGCTCTGGCATTCACATTGACCAGTGTTTCCTCCACCCCTGCAAAGTCCGGCTGATGTTCAATCACAAGACCAGCGACGCCAGAATAGATATCGGCAAGGCGCCTTGCCAGAGGCTGGTCGGTGTCCGGGCGGATAACTCCGTGGGCAACATGGGCAAGGCGTGCGCCTGTCAGATCGACGATGCCCCAGCCCGTATGTCGGAGGCCGGGGTCGATGCCCAAAATTCGAATCGTTTCTGTCATGGCGAGCAGCTTAACCGCATCTACGGTTAATCACAGCTTACATTTTCACTTTTTGTTCGCATAAACCGGGCGATGCCAACAGATTACAAATAACTGCATCGTGATAGGCCCGTGGGGCGACATAGCCGCCAGTCGTCACCATACTGACATCAGTGGTGCAGCCCGATTACGGGACTGTGTAGAAGGGAATTTGTAATGGCAATAATGACCCGAAGGGCTATGTTGCTGAGCGGTGTATCGGCAGGGCTCGCTGCAGCATGTTCCCCCGGCAGAACAGCCAACATAGCCGATGCATCGTCGGCGGAGAGCTTTGCAACATCTGAATGGCGCGCTTTAACCGACGAGGAATGGGAAACGCGGCTGAACCGGGCCTCCTATTATGTGCTCCGTCAGGAAGGGACCGAGCGCCCCTGGACGTCGCCCCTGAACGACGAAAAGCGGACGGGCGTCTATCACTGTGCCGGATGCGATCTGGAGCTCTTTCGCTCTGAAACTAAATACGATTCCCGAACCGGCTGGCCGAGCTTCTATGATGTGATCGAAGAGAACATTGGCACCAGCGTGGACTACAAAATCGGCTATCCACGCACCGAGTATCATTGTGCACGTTGCTTAGGTCACCAGGGACACGTCTTCCCTGACGGTCCCCAACCAACGGGCCTCCGCTACTGCAACAATGGTGTCGCGCTGACCTTCAAACCAGCGGCGGTTTGAAGTCGTCAAGATATCGGCGAACAAATAGTCGAAACGCGAGCGCGGATATGACTGATCCTAAAAGACATAAGAAACGAAGCTGATAGGTCGTAAGGCGCGTCAAATATGCCGATTGATCAGGTGCCCCTAAAACAATCACCATCACGATACCGATGATGAGGCCGGCCAAACCAAACCACCTCCAAGAGATCAGTCGACAGCGCATCATAATCAAGTAAAGCGGAAAACCGGTTAGGAAGCTGAATCCAATCGCGTAGGGTAGCCCTGCCAAATTGGCCAGAACGAAGACCATGGCTGAGCCTTTGACGACCACCGATACATTGCAGTGTCTGCAGTCCATTAAGCTCGTTAAAGCCTCCGGAGCATGCAGAAGAAAGAATGCGAGATTGAAGCCGAGGAGCGGCGCGAGCAAAAGGCCCAGAGTGAGCTTACTCACATGTGGAAGACTCGGCCAATCGTCCACAACTTAGCTCGCTTCACGTTCCTCGCGGACCTTCAGATCATAGTCGCGAACTTTCCGGTAGAGCGTCGACCGGCCGATCCCGAGTTTGCGGGACACCTCAGACATATGTCCGTCATAGTGATCGATGGCGAGCTGAATCAGGTCGCGTTCCACCGCTTCCAGTGTCCGCAAATCACCGTCGTCACCGAAGACCGGCACTGGGCTGTCCTCTGCGGCCTCAACCGCAACAGCCGCAACGTCATTGGCAACAGCCGGCAGCTCCGGAAGCTCGTCAATCTTAGGGCTGAGGCCGGAAATCTGCGGGAAATCTGTAGGCTGAAGCTCATCGGACTCGCAGAGCACCACAGCCCGGAACACCGAATTTTCGAGCTGACGAACATTGCCCGGCCACTCAAAGGCCGACAGCATTTTCAGCGTATCCTTGCTCGCGCCGCTGATTTTCGTGCCTTCCGAGGCGTTGAAACGCGTAATGAAGTGATCGATGAGGGCTGGAATGTCTTCGATCCGCTCGCGCAGGGACGGCATATCGATCGGGAAGACGTTCAGCCGGTAAAATAGGTCCTCGCGGAAGGCCCCGGCCTTCACCTGTTCGGCGAGATCGCGGTTGGTGGCCGAAATAATCCGCACATCCACCTTGGTCGGGCGGCGCGATCCAACGGCATCGACCTCCCCTTCCTGCAGAGCGCGCAGCAGCTTCACCTGAATGTCGAGGGGCAACTCACCTACCTCATCGAGGAAGAGCGTACCGCCATCGGCTTCGACGAACTTACCAAGGGATTTTGAGACGGCGCCCGTGAACGCACCTTTCTCATGGCCGAAAAGGATACTCTCGACGAGATTCTCCGGAATCGCGCCGCAGTTCACGGCCACGAATGGCTTACCCGCACGGTCCGAAGCCCCCTGAATGCAGCGGGCGACAACTTCCTTACCGACGCCGCTTTCTCCGAGGATCAACACCGGAATGTTCGATGCTGCAGCGCGTTCGCCCATCTTTACAACGCCGCGCATGGATTTTGCTCCAGCGATCATGTCGTCGAAGTTCATGCCACCTTCGGCTTTCTTGACGAGACGCTTCACCTCTCCGGCAAGGCTCGTCATTTTCAGCGCATTGCGGATAGAGACAATCACCCGTTCAGGGCTGACCGGCTTGATAAAAAAATCGATCGCGCCTGTGCGCATCGCCTGGACAACCGTATCCACACCGCCTGTCGCTGTCAGCACGATAACCGGCAGATCCGGACGGCGCTCGGCCAGGCGTTCCAGCGTCTCCATGCCGGAAAGACCCGGCATGACGAGATCGAGCAAAACAACGTCAACACCGTTTGCCTCTTCGGCGGCCAGGGCGTATCCGCTCTCGCCGTCAGGGGCTGTACGGCAGGCAAAACCGACTTTCTCTACTGCCGCCTGTAGAAGGCGGCGCTGAGTTGGATCATCATCGACAACAAGTACGGTTTTGGCCATGGGTGCAGTTCCCTAACTCTCTCTGGTCGACCCGTAATGGCACACACAGGTGGAGTTATGGTTTGCACAAAAGGTGAAATTTGACCGAAATTCAACCGCCAAGCCTGCGGTGATCCGCCTCGCTGCACTGCAGCAAAAACGGCCTGTCTTTTGCGATCATTCGATCTATACTGGATTTCATAGAATATAGTGGGAGCGACGACCATGGACGGACTGGCAACAACAACAGCAGCGGACACCCCTGTCATGGCAGGACTGGTCGATGCGATGCGGGAGGCTCTACCGGCGCTGGAGACCTATGCCGAAGCTGCAAGCGCAGCTGCAGGAGCCATTCTCGCCCCAACCGGCAAGCCGGACCGCGCCGCTTTCGCCGCGAACCAGCATATGGGCCACGGCCTTGCCTGGGTCATCACCTATGTCGAAACCCTAAAGGAGACCGCTGCCTGGGCTGCCCGCCTCGAAGCAGAGGGCAAGTTCGGCGAGATTGAGCAGCTGCTCTCCCAGATCCTTTTCTCAGAATACATCGCCCAGCTTCAGGGCGGCTTGCCAATGAACCAGGGGGAGTTTGTCCGCCCCGCCGATCTCGGCTGCAATGATAAAGACATCGAGCTTCTAAGTGCGCCGATCTTTGAGCGCTTTGTGCGCGAGGGCAAAACGCCAGACGTCATGGCCGCCGCTGCCGCCTATCTGCCCGACGCCCTTGGCCGCGCCACAGTGGAAGAGACAGGTCTCGAAGACACCATGGACATGGTGCGTGATCAGTTCCGCAAATTCGCCAATGACAAGGTCGTCCCCTTCGCCCATGAGTGGCATCTGAAGAATGAATACATCCCCATGGATGTGATCAGCGAGATGGGCGAGCTCGGCGTCTTCGGTCTCACAATCCCGGAAGAGTTCGGCGGCTTCGGTATGGACAAGATCGCCATGTGCGTCGTCTCCGAGGAGCTCAGTCGCGGCTATATCGGCGTCGGCTCCCTCGGCACTCGGTCGGAAATCGCCGCAGAGCTTATTCTCATTGGCGGAACAGATGAGCAGAAGGCCAAATGGCTGCCAGCTATTTCGTCTGCGGAGATTTTGCCCACTGCCGTTTTCACTGAACCGAATACGGGGTCCGACCTCGGTTCCCTCCGTACACGGGCTGTAAAATCCGACGACGGAGAAGTTTATTCCATCACCGGCAACAAGACCTGGATCACCCATCCCGTTCGCGCCGACCTTATGACACTGCTCGCCCGGACAGATCCCGACACGAACAATTTCTCCGGCCTGTCGATGTTCCTTGCCGAAAAACCCCGCGGCAACGATGACATGCCCTTCCCTGCAGACGGCATGACTGGCGGAGAAATCGAAGTGCTCGGCTATCGCGGCATGAAGGAATACGAAATTGCCTTTGACGATTTCAAAGTCGATACCGCAAACCTGCTTGGTGGTGTGGAAGGACAGGGCTTTCGCCACCTGATGGCGACCTTCGAAAGTGCGCGCATCCAGACGGCTGCCCGCGCTGTCGGTGTTGCCCAGAATGCTTTCGAACTCGGTCTGCAATATGCTCTCGACCGGGTCCAATTCGGCCAACCACTTTTCAACTTCCCACGTGTTGCCAACAAGCTCGTGATGATGGCAGCCGAACTTGTCGGTGTCCGTCAGCTGACATATTTCTCGGCGCGTCAGAAAGACTCTGGCAAGCGCTGCGACCTTGAAGCCGGCATGGCAAAACTGCTCGGCGCTCGAGTGGCCTGGGCCGCAGCCGACAATTCCGTGCAGATACATGGCGGCAATGGCTTCGCCCTAGAATATGCTATCAGCCGTGTGCTGCAGGATGCCCGTATCCTGAACATTTTTGAAGGAGCTGGCGAAGTGCAGGCCATGGTCATCGCCCGCCGCCTTTTGGAAGAGCGCAAGGCAGCAGTCTAAAACGGCATACGCATATCACGGTTGTTTTCTAAGAAGGCTTCGAGTTCGCTTTGGTCTGAAACAGCAACTCTACCTACCGGGTCGCTGAGGAAATTCGCACCGGGTGAACTTGCGGAGGCTGACACTCCGGAACTGACAGCGGTAGAAGCGGCAGGCGGTGGTGGACAAGTACCATCGGCGCGGAATTGCAGCGCCGCTGCCAAAAGCGCCTCTTCCTCATCACCGAGTTCGCGGGAGAAATCATCGACCACTTCGCATCCCGGCAGGCGCACGCCGAACTCGGCCGACGAATTAGACGCAATAAATCCATCAGGATAGTCACCAAAACCGATATCATTCACGCCCTGAAACTGGATGGTGAAGTAGGTCTCGCCGCAATTGTCTGTCGGGAAGAAGCCGAAAGGCTTTCCGCAGGTGGTCGACCCTATAAGCACCACTTCGACGCCGATACCGCGAAGGCTGTTGATGACAGATTCACTCGCTGAACAGGTGCCATCCGTAGCGAGCACGAAGACGCGCGGAAGATCCAGAAATGGCAGGGCCTCGCCGTTCACCAGACTGAATCCAAGGCCGGTGCCGAAAAACGGCGTCGGACTATTGAAGCTGCCATCAATCGGATTGGTGTTTCCAGCATCATCATTGAAACGGAGGCGTTCGAAATCCCGACCCGTTGTCAGTACGGGTCCGGCGATCATATAGCTGAGCTGCGCTGCAACCGCCAAAAGACCGCCGCCATTATAGCGAAGGTCGAGGATAAGATCAGTTACACCGGCGGACGACATCTCGCCAATCGCTGTCGCGATCTGTTCTTCTGACGCAAAGGGGCTAAATGTGTTGAAGAGCACATAACCAACGGGACCAGTCGGGGTATCGATGACTAACGTTCGGTTGACTGGCTTGGGGGAGATATTGGCAGCAGTGAGCGTTATCAACCGCGTTTCATTGGTGCCCGGATCCTGGACAACGAATGTATGTGCTTCGCCAGCACTTTCAGGGAATAGTACTTCGTTTAACTCGGCAATATCGCTATTGCTCGATGCGTTCACAAAGTCGATTCCGTCCACTTCGAGTATCCGCGTACCACGCACCAGATTTGGCTGGCCCAGCACTACTGCAGACGCCGGCGAATTTGGCTCAGTGAACCGCACCCGGAAATCCCTTGGCGGGGTCGTTCGAAAAGCTGCAAAGGAAACACCATAACTCGCACGGGGCGTTGAATTTCGGCTAGCAAGAAATTCAGCTGTCGACTGACTGAAATGAAAATCGTCCAGCGGCTTTCCGGACGGGGTGATCTCCGGCGTAACGAGAACATCAAAATAGGCCAGCCGATCATCAAAACCTGCTGGATCCTGATCCGGGACATCGTCATTCCAGAGATAGGTCTCACTGGTCCATGATCGCAGCCAGAAATTCTCTAACAGGGTCGATCCCGCTTCATCGGAAAATGTATTGCCCTCAATATCCCGGCCTGAGCGCGGCATTTCGCATTGGCCTTCAAACTGTTCAGAAGACAGAAAGACACCGGGTGTGAAAGGTGGTGCACCAGAGGTAGAAGGCGGAGGAGCCGAGGTTGAAGGAGGCGGCGCGCCCGCAGCAGATGCCGGACCAGTATCACTCCCACCACTGCACGCCACCAGTAGGGAAAACGCAATTGATACAAAGATCTGAGACGTAGCGGACTTCAAAAGCGCGTCTCCAAAGTACACTCCTTACGAACGTCAGAAAATCTATCGACAACATCCTTAGATAGAATACATTACAGATCAATTATCGCTGTCGCTACGCGGGTATGACTCAGCCTTCAGACAACTTTTTTGCCAGGCCATTGGCATGGGTAGAGATATCGCCCGCCCCGAGGCAAACCACCATAGCGCCCGGCTTCGCCGCCGCACGAATCGCCGATGGCAACACATCAAGGGACGGCAGAGCTTCAGCACCGCGATGGCCATGTTCATTTATCGACTTCACCAGAGCTTCGTGGGTAATGCCGGGAATTGGCGCTTCACCGGCTTCGAACACTGGTGAGATGAGAGCAAGATCAGCTGCATCAAAGCAGGTGGAAAAATCTTCAAACAGGTCCTCCAGCCGCGAGTACCGGTGGGGCTGTGCTATAGCAATGAGCTGTCCGTCACCGACCATGGCTCGTGCCGCCTTCAGCACCGACGCGATCTCTACAGGGTGGTGACCATAATCGTCGATAATTTTCACCGGGGGTGAGCCAGCTTCCGGTATCCACTCGCCAACATCGGTGAAGCGACGCTTCACGCCGCCAAAAGCAGCAAGGCCAGCCTTCAGCTGATCATCACTGGCCCCAAGCTCCATTGCCACCGTGATCGCTGCCAGCGCATTCTGGACATTGTGCTCACCGGCCATGGGCAACCGAAGCCCTTCAATTACACGTGGCGTTGCCGATCCCGGGCGGCGAAGCGCAACATCAAACCGAGCTCCGGAAAGATCTGTTGTCAGATTAATCGCTCGCACATCGGCTTGGCGATTAAAACCATAGGTGATCCGTCGACGATCTATAATCCGTGCGGCCAGAGCCTGCACTTCAGGGTGATCCGTACAGAGAACAGCAAATCCATAGAACGGAAGATTTTCGATGAATGTGTCGAAGGCCTCCCGCAAAACATCCATGCTGCCATAATGATCCATATGCTCCGCATCGATATTAGTTACTATAGCACAGGTTGGAGAGAGCTTCGTGAACGTCCCATCGCTTTCGTCGCTCTCGACCACAAGCCAATCGCTTTCGCCCGCCTTATAATTCGATCCGTAGGCCTGGATAATGCCGCCATTGATCACAGTAGGGTCAATTCCCGCCCCGTCCAGTAATGCCGCCACCATACTGGTCGTCGTGGTTTTACCATGGGTCCCGGCGACACAGACCGTATATTTCAGCCTTGTGATTTCGGCGAGCATGTTAGCCCGCCGGACAACCGGAATACCGGCAGCGCGCGCTGCATCCACTTCTGGATTACCCGCCTTGATCGCCGAGGAAACAATCACGGTCCCTGCCCCGGCGACATTCGCGCCATCATGGCCGATAAAGACTTTCGCGCCGCGAACGCGCAAACGCTCGACGATCTCGCTTTCCTTAATGTCCGACCCCTGCACCTCATAGCCAAGGGTCAGCATAACATCGGCAATGCCCGACATGCCGATACCACCAATTCCGACAATGTGCGCCGGACCGAGATCGAAGGGGGTTGGAGACGTCATGGTGCTTTTCCTAATTGTGACCAGCTTGGCCAAATGCCAATCGCATAAAGAACGTCAACAGAATATCGGGAAACACGGATCATTTGGCTACGATCTTCTCTGCCAGATCAGCAAGATCTACAGTTGCTGTTACTGTGCCTGTAGCTTTTGCTGCCGCTGCTCGACGAGCCAGTTCAACACCATTGACCAAGCGCTTAACTATTAAAGCGCCAGCTCGCTCCGGTGTCAGTTCGTCCTCTGATATGACATCTGCTGCATTGGCCTCTACCAACGTCGCTGCATTCGCGGTCTGGTGGTCGTCCATCGCAATCTTCAAGGGAACAAGAATGGAAGGCCGACCTATGGCAGCGATTTCGGAAACGGTGCCAGCGCCAGACCGGGCGATGACGAGATGGGCAGCAGCCAGCCGATCAGGCATATCAGTAAAAAAGGGCTGAAGCTCCGCCTCAATGTCAGCCGCGGTATAGATCGCATTCACCATCTCGAGCTGCTCTTCTCGAACCTGCTGAACGACGCAGATTCGTGACTTTAATTCGGCGGGCAGATGATCGGCAATGGCCACTGGGAACACGTCACCCAGTATGCGCGCGCCCTGCGATCCGCCGGTAATGAAAATAGTCAACATACCATCCGTCGACGGAAAAGGGGCGGTCCTTTTAGCTGCAATATGCTCTCGCACTGGATTGCCGACCGGACGGTGGTACACTCCCGCCGGCAATCGGTCGAGGCGCTGAAAACCGCTCGCTACAGCTGCAGCATGGCTGGCGAATTGCCTGTTCACCCGACCGAGGACGGAATTCTGTTCGTGGATCAGAATGGGTACGCGCTTGCGGCGCGCTGCCGCCATCATAGGAAACGCAGGATAGCCTCCAAACCCGGCCACAAGTGCTGGTCGCTTTGTCTTTAAAAGATGTTCAGCCCTAACCGCACCGCGCGCAAGCTTCAAGGCCGTGAACGGTAGGGTCCAGGGTCTCCGAACATTTGGACTCGCAGCTTTTACCTCTTCTTTCCAATCAGCAGGAAAGGCCTTTGCATATCGAAGCCCCCGCACATCAGAGACAAGACCGATTTGCCAGCCTCGGCGGCGCATTTCTTCGGCAAATGCCGCCGCCGGGAACATATGCCCGCCTGTGCCGCCGGCTCCAACGATTACCAAACGCGCCATATCCTGATGATCAGGCATAGGCCCTCCTGAATCTCAATCTCGCTCCCTTCCGCCGCACGAGAGCGAGCGCCAGACCTAGCGTTAATCCCGTGCCCAAAAGGGAAGAACCACCGGCTGAAACAAGTGGCAGTGTCATCCCCTTGGGCGGGATCAATGAGATATTCACCCCGATATTTATGGCAGCGTGAAGACCAAAAAGCGCAAAAAGGCCAGTTGCGGCAGCCCTCGGATATGGGTCTTCTATTTGCGAGGCGAGCAGAATACCGCGCGCAACGATAAACCCGTAAAGCAAGAGCAGTCCGAGCGACGCCGCAAGGCCGAACTCCTCGGAAAGAACAGCATAGATAAAGTCAGTCTGCGCATCCGGCAGAGTTGTTTTGATGGTGCCCTCCCCCGGTCCGACACCGAACAGACCACCATTGGAAATCGCCTTCAGGGCCACATCAATCTGATATGTATCGTAGTCGGATGGAGATATGAAACTCAAGATCCGATAACGCACATACGGCAAGGTGAGAAACAGGATACCAGCCAGAATTGCTCCGCCGGCAGTAAATCCAGCAGCCCATCGCCAAGGAAGCCCCGAAACAAAGAAAGTCACAATGAACGCCGATGTTAGCAGAACAGACTGGCCCACATCTGGCTGGAGCAGCAAAAGGCTGAGTGTCGCACTATAGAGACCGAAGGAAATGATAGCCCACGGTCCATCCGGAAAGAGATTGCGCTGAGCGAGCAACCAACCGCTCAGGACCACCAGCGCTGGTTTTACAAACTCGGATGGCTGCAGGGAAAATCCGGCGTAACGCAGCCAGCGCTGAGCTCCTTTTGACTCATGACCGAACATCAGAACACCGATCATGAGAATGAGCGCTCCAAAGAACACAACGGCGCTCCACCGTCTTCCCCAAACGGGATCTAACATTGAATGGGACACCAAAATCCCGGTCGTCAGCACAATGAACACAATCTGGCGAAAGACGAAATGATAGGGATCGCCATAACCAATTCGCGCAGCCGCAGGCGGGCTAACCGACAGCGACAGCAATAGCCCGATCCCGAGGAGCAACCAAATCGCAACCATGATCGGCCAATCAACAGTTCGCCGCCATTCGGCAACGATGGACCGGTCAGATCGCGCAAGTACCGTCATGCGCTCTCAGAGAATGGTGGGCCGTCGCCTAGGCTGGACACAATCGATTTGAACGCATCGCCGCGCGCTTCAAAGTCTCTGAACTGATCAAAGCTCGCACAGGCAGGCGACAGGAGCACAACAGGGTCCTTCTCACCGGACGCCGAGGCATCGTGCAAAGCTTCGTGCACAGCATTTTCCAATGTCCCACATTTCGCGGTCGGCGCTTTGCCCTTCAGGGTTCGGGCAAAGCCGTCCTGAGCTTCACCGATCAGATAGGCCTTCGCGACATGGGGAAACAGCGGCGCGAGATCGCCGATGCCGTCAGACTTCGCCTGCCCCCCAGCAATCCAGTAAACCCGTGGGAAGGCTTTCAAAGCCTGCTCGGCGGCCTGGGCATTCGTCGCCTTTGAATCATTGATAAACCGAACACCTTCAACTTTACCTGCAAGTTCGAGGCGGTGGGGCAGACCGGGAAAGGTATAGATCGCCTGCATGATCACACCGGGTTCTATACCCAGCACTCGGCAGACCGCAAAAGCCGCCGCGACATTCTGGTGATTGTGCTTGCCCGGCAGCGTTGGGGCGTCGCGCAAATCGCCCGCCAACATGGCTTTGCCAAGAAGGCTGGAATAGAGCCGACCGTCAATCGCGCTGATCCCACGCCCAAGTGCGTACCCGGACGAAATCTGCACCACGTTCTGATTGGCCTTGCTGGCAAGGCTCATAGAGACAGACTGGGTATGCAGGTCGTCGACGCCGACAATGGCAAAATCATTCTGGCCCTGGTTTTGGAAGATGCGTTTCTTCGCATCGAGATAGCCCTGAAGCCCGCCATGGCGCTCCAGATGATCCGGCGAGAAATTCAGGAAAACGCTGATATCGCAGTGCAGACTTTTCGCAAGATCAAGCTGGTAGGAGGATAGCTCCAACACGTACACCGAATTGGCATGCAGAGGTGCCATGTCGAGAACACCCGTACCGATATTGCCACCAACGCGGGCATCGCGGCCCGCTTCTTTGAGGATATGGCCGATCAGCGCCGTGGTTGTTGACTTCCCGTTCGTGCCCGTAATGCCGATCACCTTCGGTCGCCCGCGCTCCGGCAGAGCCTGCACGGCACGGGCAAAAAGTTCCATATCTCCCACGACTGGCACACCTGTCATTTCTGCCATACGCACAACGCGGTGGGGCTGGGGAAACTTGTAAGGGACACCTGGTGACAGGATCAGGGCGGCAAAGCTCTGCCAGTCGCGCTTATTGATATCGGACAAGGTTATGCCCTCAGCCTCGGCCTTGACCCGGGTCTTCTCATTATCATCCCAGGCGTGCACACGCGCCCCACCCGCCGCCAATGCCTTGGCAGCGCTGAGCCCGGTCCGTCCAAGACCGAAGACAGCGACATCGCGTCCGGAATATTCCGTAATAGGGATCATCGTGCGGGGACCGGTTACCTCAGCTTCAGGGTTGCTAATCCTGCAAGGGCAAACAGGACAGAGAGGATCCAGAACCGCACTACGACCCGGGTTTCGGGCCACCCTTTTTTCTGGAAATGATGATGAAGGGGAGCCATGGCAAATATACGCCTACCCTCCCCGGTCAGACGCCTTGTCAGCTTGAAATAGCCAACCTGCATCATGACGGACAATGCTTCGAGCACGAACAATCCACCAATGATGACAAGCGCGAACTCGTGTTTGACAGCGACGGCGACGATGCCGAGCATCCCACCGAGACCGAGTGATCCAGTGTCTCCCATGAAGACACGCGCTGGATAGGTATTGTACCAGAGAAAGCCCATGCCGGCTCCCATCATCGCCCCAAGCAGAACAGCAAGCTCACCGGAACCGGGCGTGAACTGAATACCGAGATAGTCCGCAAACAGAAAATTACCGGTCAGATAGGCAATCAGCGCGTATGCACCAGCGGCAAACATCATGGGGACAATTGCGAGCCCATCGAGGCCGTCAGTAAAGTTCACGGCATTTGCCGAGCCGACGACGACGATCATTCCGAACAGAATGAAGAGCCCGCCAAGCGGGAAGAAGTAATCGTTGACGAAGGGAACGGCGACACCGCCTGAGAAATTCTGGTCATTCGGTTCAATCGTCGTGCTTGGAGCGAGCCCCGCAATGTTCTCGGCAAGTCCATTCAGGCCGCCCCAATCGGCGTGACCGAGGGGGGTATGTGCACCATGCAGCCCCATGATGAAGGCACAGGCGATCCCGGCCACAAGGAATTCGACGGCAAGCCGTATCTTAGCAGAAACACCGGCATCGGACTGCTTGGTGACTTTGGCATAATCATCGAAGAATCCGAGCACCGCGAAGATCGCGGTCACGACCAGAGCAACCCAGATATAAGGGTTCGAAAGATCGGCCCATATCAGCGTACCAGCAAACAAACCGAGCCAGATGATAAAGCCGCCCATTGTCGGCGTGCCCTGCTTGGAGAGCTGCGCCTCCAAAGAAAGATCCCGAATGGGCTGGCCCTTGCCCTGACGTGCCCGCAGCGCGTCGATCATTGTGCCACCGAAAATTGCGGCCAGCGCAAACGCAGTCACCACGGCTGCACCGGTTCGAAAAGTCAGATAATTCAAGAGATTAAATAGCCCGTCATCGCTGACGAACAGCAAGTAAAGCATTATCTACCCCTTGCGGCGCTTTCTACACCGCGTTCCATCACCGCCTCGTCTGACCCTGTACTCCATTGGCGCAAGGCATCTGCGAGTTGTCCCATCCCGGAGTTATTCGACCCTTTGATCAAGACCATATCGCCCTCTTGGAGCGAGTTTTTCACCTCTTCCAACAGATCACCGGCCTTGACAGCCCAGTGTTTCTGAATCGTACCCGGTAAGGCGTCGGCGAGCGCTTTCATGTCGTCGCCGGACAGCCAGACCTGCTCAGCGCCCGAATTAACAACATCTTCTGCGAGACCGGCATGCATAGCGGCTGAGTCAGCCCCAAGTTCAGCCATGGCCCCAAGCGCCAGAATACGCCGTCCAGCTGGCCGAGATGACAATGCTGACAGGGCCGCCCGCAAACTTGTCGGGTTGGCATTATAGGCATCGTCAATAAGGGTGACGTTCCCGCCGCCCGGCAATGAAAGCGTCTCGGTTTGCCCGCGACCTGGAGGCGGCGCAAAGCCCGTTAATGCACCGGAAGCTTCAGCGGCAGACAGTTTTGCGGTCGCCACACTGGAAAGGAGCGCTGCTGCGGCATTGATCGCCCAATGAAGCCCCCCGGCATGGAGATGGAGCGAAACCTCAGTCCCCATAATATTGAGCGTGACCCGCGCGCCATGGCCCTCGGCGTCATAGGAGACGATAAAGGCATCGTGCCCCGGTGCAGTGCCGAATGTCAGGATTTCAGCATCGCTTTGAGCCTCTAGCGCCCGGCCTTTCAGATAATCAACGAAATCGTCTTCCCCCGGAAGAATGGCGGCACCGCCAGCTTCCAATCCAGCAAAGATGCCCGCCTTCTCCTCAGCCACGCCCTCAATAGAGCCAACACCTTCAAGGTGGACCGCGGCAATCTTCGTGATGATCGCCGCATGGGGACGAACCATCTGGCTGCGCGGCGCAATTTCACCGGGTGTCGACATACCGATTTCGAACACGGCGCGTTCGGTTTTCTGGGACATACGCGCCAGTGTCAGGGGAACACCCCAATGATTATTGAAGCTTTTCTCCGGCCAGTGGGCATGGCCGTGGGTCCGGAAGATGCGGGCGAGCATTTCCTTTACACTGGTTTTGCCTACCGAACCGGTTACGGCAACCCGCACTGCGTCGGCACGCGCGCGGGCGGCAATGCCCATGGCTTCCAACGCGGGCAGAACGCTCTCCACCATGAGCACAGGGCCACCATCGCCCGAAACAGGTTTGGACACCAATGCAGCCGAAGCCCCAGCCTCAAATGCTTGCAGCACAAAATCGTGTCCATCACGAACGTCCTGCAAAGCGACGAACAAGTCCCCCGACTGCAGCGTCCGCGTATCTATGGAAATCCCGGACGCAAGCCAGCTGGCGCTGGACGTTCCGCCCGTCGCCGCTGCCGCATCGGCGGAGGTCCACAGATATTCAGTCATGCGGCCGCCTCCAGTGCTTTGAGGGCGGTTTCCTGATCAGAAAATGGCAAAATCGTGTCACCGACGATCTGGCCTGTTTCATGGCCCTTTCCGGCGATTAAAAGCGTGTCACCTTTGCCGAGTTTACGAACGCCTTCGAAAATCGCCTCGCCGCGATCACCTATTTCCGCAGCACCGCCGGCAGAGTCCAGAATTGCTTTCCGGATGAGCCCCGGCTCCTCAGACCGCGGATTATCGTCGGTCACGATGATTTCGTCAGCAAGGCGGGTGGCCACCTCGCCCATGAGGGGCCGCTTGAAGGGATCGCGATCCCCGCCAGCGCCGAAGACGAGAACGAGCCGGCCTGCCGTATGGGGCCGCGCGGCGCGCAGGAGCGTATCCAGCCCATCGGGGGTGTGCGCATAGTCAACGAAGATCCCTGCGCCCTCACTGGTCTCACCGACAAACTCCATACGGCCTTTAACCGGCTCGAGCGCTGCCATACCCTTCAAAACGTCACCGAAAGAGTCGCCGAGAGCGAGGGCAAGACCAACAGCCGTCAGTGCATTCAGGGCCTGAAACTCACCAATCAGCGGCAGGTCAATTTCGGCTTCCTGACCGCGCCAGTCGAGATAGAGCTTCTGGCTTGTGGCCCTGGGCATCAATTCGGAGATTTTCAAATCCGACCCGCGCCAGCCGACGGACACAAGTTCGAGCCCTGCTGCCTTCGACCCGCTTTCAAAAGCTGTCTTCTCGTCGCTGTCGGCGTTAATGACAACCGGTGCACCCTCCGGCAAAAGCTCCGTGAACAACCGTAGTTTCGCCGCGCGATAATCGTCAAATGTCGGATGATAATCGAGGTGATCCTGGGTGAGGTTCGTAAATGCTCCGGCAGCAAGGCGCACCGCATCCAGACGAAATTGAACAAGACCATGGGAGGAGGCTTCCATGGCCGCATGGCTCACACCTTCATCGGCAAGCGTTTGAAGTGTTTCGTGAATCGCTACGGGGTCAGGCGTTGTATGCCCGAGATCAATCGAGCCGCTGGGCGCGATGGCTCCCAAAGTGCCCATGCTCGCGGCCTTCTTGCCACAATGGCTCCAGATCTGGCGGAGGAAATCTACAGTGGAGCTTTTGCCGTTCGTGCCTGTAATCGCAACAATCGTCTCCGGCTGGCGGGGGTAAAAACGTACAGCGGCGCGGGCGAGCGCCAGTCGGGGCTCAACCGCGTCGATACCTGGCACAGTCATATCGGAGGGCAGGTCGTGGCCAAGCACGGCAACGGCCCCACGCTCAATCGCTTGCTGGATATAATCCCGGCCATCGGCGGCAACGCCCTTCAGCGCGGCGAACACAAAGCCCGGCGCGACCTTGCGACTGTCCGCTGTCAGTCCACTGACTTTGATGTCTTGGGCCCCGGCGGGCAGTGGATCAAAAATATCACCAAGCCTCACAACGCTCTCCTGTCTATAGAGGCGCGAGATTCCTGGGATCCCAACTCCGGCAAGGGCACAACGCCGAGGAGCGGCGCAATTCTCTCAATCACCCGGCCAGCTGTCGGGGCCGCATTCCAGGCCGCCGTCGCGCCTTCACCCTCCCTTGCCCGGGGATCATCGAGAACGATCAATACGACATATTCGGGGCTATGGGCAGGAAACAGCGCCACGAAGCTCGTAATGTTCCGATCCTTGGCATAGCCGCCCGCGATTGGCTTCTCTGCGGTGCCGGTTTTGCCCGCCACGCGAAAGCCCGGAACATCGGCCGACTGACCAGTGCCGTGAACCACCGTCGCTCGCAGCATGCCTCGCAACTGTTCGGCCGCCGAGGCAGACATGATCCGCTTTGGTTCCGCGTCGTCTTTCGCCCGCAACAAACGGATCGGAACCGTTTGTCCATCATTGGCAAAAGCCATAAATGCCTGGGCAAATGATAGCGGCGTCACCGCCATACCATGGCCATAACTGATGGTGGCATGCTCAAGCTCACCCCAATAATCAGGCAGAAGCGGACTGGCCGACACGCCGAAATCCGAAGGTGCGCGGTCGAACAGACCAAAGGTCTTGTAAGCGGCCCGAAGTGTTTCACCGCCGAGGCGCTGGGCAATCTTCACAGTACCGATATTCGAGCTTTCAGACACAATGTCGGTGACCGACATACTGGCGGGGCCCTTATGGGTATCCTTGATGGACTTCCCAGCAATTACGATCGGCGCGCGGACGTCGAACCTATCGTCGACACCGATCGCACCAGCGTCCAAAGCTGCGGCCACACTGAACGGTTTGAAAATTGAGCCGAGTTCAAAGACCGCACCGGAAACCCGGTTCAGCCGTTTTTCCGCACCTGCGAGTTCAGGACGGTTGGGATCAAATGACGGCCAACTCGCAAAGCCGCGGATCTCTCCGGTCGAGGCTTCGACAACCAGACCCGCCGCGCCCTCTGCATCAAACAGGTTCGCCGCATCTGAGAGCTCCTGATCAAGGGCAAACTGCACACCTGAATCGAGCGTCAACTGCAAGGGTTGCTCACCAGCCGACAGCATTGCCTCGAAAGCACGCTCAACGCCCATCCGGCCGAGGCCGTCAATGTCGACATGGCCGAGCAGATGGCCAGCCTGGGACCCGCGCGGATAGACCCGGTGACTTTCTTTCCGGAAACTCAACCCTTCGAGACCAAGGTCAAACACCGACTGCATCTGGCGCGGGGTTAGGCCGCGCTTTACCCACTCGAACCGGCGGTCCCTGTTGCGGAGCCGCTCCACCAGAACCTCTTCATCCAAGTCCGGCAGAATGGCGGAAAGCTCCCGCACAAGATCTTCCGGATCCCAGATTGCACGGGGATCAGCAACCAGCGAATAGGCCACAACAGATGTGGCGAGCAATTCACCATTCCTGTCGACAATATCTGCGCGCTGGGGACCGCTACCGCTCCCGGGCTTGAGAACCGTTGTCTGGTTCGGCCCGCCAAGGGCAACATCCGCACCGCGAAGCCCAAGCAGTGCGAACAAGCCAACCATAGCCAGGGCAACGCAAGCCGACCGCGAGATACCAGCAATTCCGAGATGATCGCTACCTGACATCATTGCGCAGCCTCCACCTCAATCGGGTCAAGGCGATTATCGCGATGCCTTATAGGCTCCCCCACGAGGACATCGAGATTATACTCCGTGGCGATCTGGTTTGCCCGGGCCGGTGCCATACCAAGCTTCTCGCGAGCATATTCTTCTATCCATTCGCGGCGACTGAGATGGGCAAGTTCGGCCGCTAAAAGCGCCTTTTGTCGATACGCCTCAGCAATCTCAGCTTCAAGCCGGACGATCTCCGCACCAGACTGACGCGCGCCGTCCTTTGCCCGATACAAACCAACAACCAAAAGGGTGGCCACGAGCAAACCGAATAGAAATGCATGCCGACTCATTCAACGCGCCTCCAGCTCATCGAGGGATGGCAGGCGAAAACCGCTCCAGCCTTCCCCTCCCCAGGCCCCGGCATCGGTACGCTTCGCCGCCCTCAACCTCGCCGATCGCGAGCGAGGGTTACGAGTCGCTTCAGCTTCGCTGATGCTTACCGCGCGCCTTGAAATCAACTCAAAGCTCGGCGTCGCACTCGCGGTCACTTCGGGGGCATGTCTCGACCCCCCGGACTGAATACCTGACCTCGTCCTCATAAACGCTTTCACGATACGATCTTCGAGCGAATGAAAGGTTACGACGACAAGCCGCCCCCCGGATTTCAGAATGCGCTCAGCAGCAACAAGGGCACGACCAAGCTCACCGAGTTCGTCATTGATGAACATGCGCAACGCCTGGAACACTTTCGTTGCCGGATGGATTTTTGCTCCTCGGCGTCCGCCGACGGCTTCGTCCACGGTTTCGGCAAGATCCAGAGTCGTCTCGAACAAGCGTGAGGCGCGGCGTTCCACCAATCGCTTCGCTATGCGTCTGGACTTCTGCTCCTCACCGAGCCGGTAGAAGATATCGGCAAGATCCTTTTCGCCGGCTGCATTCACGACGTCGGCGGCGGTGGGACCTGCATCCCCCATCCTCATGTCGAGGGGGCCATTTTGCTGAAATGAGAAGCCGCGATCCGCTTCATCAAGGTGAAACGAGGACACACCAATATCGAGCACAACACCGTCGACGGCATCCACCCCTGCGCCCACGGCGAGCTCATCAAGATCACCGAACTGCCCTTTGAGAACAGCGAAACGTGGATCTGCCGACGCTAGAGTTTCTCCCCGCGCAATCGCGGCAGTATCACGGTCGATGCCAAGCACCCGGCAGTCAGCCGCACCGAGGATCGCCCGCGAATAGCTGCCGCCCCCGAAAGTGCCGTCGATATAAGTTTCCCCCGGCGCTGGCCGGATCGCGCCGAGCATTTCATCTAGCATCACCGGCACATGACCGTTCGCATCGCTCATGACCGGTCCTCCGCGACGCGGCGACCGCCGGAAATCGCACCGGATTCCAAGGCTGCCTGAAACGGCGCATCGAGCGCTTCCATGCTTTCGCGTGCCAGAGCAACCATCTGCGCATCATAGGCCTCATAAGCAGCGGGGCTCCAAATCCGGAAGCGGTCGACCGCACCGACAAATTTGATCTCTTTCTTGATGCCAGCAGCTTCCAGCATCGCTTCGGGGATCTTTATGCGGCCGGGCTCATCCATCTTCAGCTGCACACTCCGTCCGAAAACTGCATGAGCAATGGCCTCACGCGCCCGATTGCTCGGCTGCATCTGGGCGAGAATGGAACGGTAGTAGTCTTGGAGCTCATCGCCACCCGCTTCGAGACAAACCTTGCCGTCGAAAGCTGGCCAAACATGAACAAACGACGCCCCGCCCAGGGCAGCACGGAAGGGAGCAGGGATCGACACCCGTCCCTTCGCATCAATAGCGCTGTCATGGTTCGACGAGAACACCAGCCTAGCCCCTTGGTCATATCAGCCTCCCTTGGGCCGACTATGCTATAGTTTGGGCTAACATAGGAAGAACTGGGAAGCTATGGGGAACCCTGAAATTCAGCCTTGTCCACAAGTTGATGTTAACGGAACATTACGAGGACATAGAGCGAATATTTCAGAACATCGCAAATTGTGATCGACTGTGTAAATCCTCATCCATTTGATTATTATCATGTTTTCGGGCAGCTCGTCTGAATTGATACGCTCTGTTATCGAACTGTTTTTTTGAAATGCGGTCAGACGGCGGGACACCGTCGACTTCTCCGCCGGGATGGCGGTGGCGCGTCTCGGTGCCCGTTTCATTGAACCAGGATCCGATCAACTTCATCCTGCCGATTGCATTTTTATATCGTTTACCGATAGATGAGGCACAGAATTTCAGGAGATAGAAAAAATGCGCACTTTTCTCGCGGCCCTTCTCGCGTCCACAGCACTTGCTGCCTGCGGCGGTCCATCGGAATCCGCCCCGGAGGCACCGTCTGAAGCCGCCTCCGAAGAAGCGATTGTGAGTGAGTCTGAACGGATCAATGCATGGTTTGAGGAGCAGTTCGAAGAGCAACTTACCTTCAGTCCGATCCAGCAAACCTTTCTCGGGCGAACAACCGATCTGGATAAAATCGATGACACGTCACTTGAAGCAGAAACCGAGCAATTGAACTGGATGCGCGCAAGCGTTGAAGAAATGAAGTCAACCTTCGACTACAAGACGCTTTCACCCGAAGCGCAGACGTCTTACGACATCTGGGCATTTCAATTGCAACAAAGGGAAGCGGCCGCTGAGTTCACATCCAACGGCTACATATTCGAGCAGATGCAGGCCATCCATGCCTTCTTCCCCCAACTGCTGATCTCATTTCATCCGGCCCAAAGTTACGAACAACTCGAAGCTTATGTCGCCCGTATTGCCGAGACCGGCCGGGCCATCGACCAACTGATCGAGAGATCGAAAGCCAACGCAGCCGAGGGCGTGCGTCCGCCACGGTTTGCATTTGAGCAGGTACTCGAAGAGTCGCAGAAAATCATCACAGGTGCACCGTTTGACGATGGCGAGCCAAGTGACATCTGGGCCGACTTCACGGGTAAGATAGATGCGCTTTTGGCAGCTGAGACCCTTACGCAGGAACAGGCCGACACTCTGCTCGCCGATGGCAAAGCCGCATTCGTCGAGAAATGGAAGCCGGCCTACGAGCGTCTCATCGCATGGCAACAGGAGGACATCGTCAACGCTGCGGAAACGGCGACAGGTGTGGGAAGCCTCCCGAACGGCACGGCCTATTATAATGAGCGCCTCGCAAACCAGACGACAACAAGTCTGACAGCGGATGAAATTCACCAGATCGGGCTTGATGAAGTTGCGCGCCTGCGCGCCGAAATGGAAGCCATCAAGGACGCAGAAGGCTTTGAAGGCGATCTGCGCGCATTCTTCGATTATCTGCGGGATAATAAGGATGATGAGCGCCTGTATTACCCGAATGCGGATGAAGGTCGCCAAGGCTATATTGATGACGCTACGGCGGCGATTGAAAACATCAAGACGAAGCTGCCTGAATACTTCGGCCTTCTTCCTAAGGCGGATCTCGAGGTGAGGCGGGTTGAACCCTTCCGCGAGCAGGATGGTGCCGCACAGCACTATTTCCCGCCTACCCCGGACGGATCACGCCCAGGCATCTATTATGCGCACTTGTCGGATATGGCCGCGATGCCGAAGCGGGAACTTGAAGTGATTGCCTATCATGAAGGCCTGCCAGGTCACCACATGCAGATCGCGATCGCCCAGGAATTGGAAGACATACCGACATTCCGGACACAGACGCTTTTCACTGCCTATGTCGAGGGCTGGGCGCTTTACTCAGAACATCTTGCTACGGAAATGCCAGGTACATATGAGGACAATCTCTCCAAATTCGGCCGCCTTGGATCGGAAATCTGGCGCGCGATCCGTCTAGTTGTCGATACCGGCCTTCATTCAAAGGGCTGGGGCGAAGAGGAAGCTGTCGACTACTTCCTCGCCAATGCAGCTATCACCGAGCAACAGGCCCGGTCTGAGGTGCGCCGATACATGGTCCTACCCGGACAGGCCACCAGTTATAAAATCGGTATGCTGAAGATACAGGAGCTACGGAGGAGAGCGGAAGACGCTTTGGGAGATGACTTCGACATCCGCGAATTCCACGACACCGTACTTGGCGGCGGTGCTCTCCCACTGGAAATTCTGGAGGCGCGCATCGATAGCTGGATTGAAGCAACGAAAGACGCATAAGCTGACGAGAAAACAATCCGATCTTTCGTGGCATGCAGCAAAGTTTCTAACGATGTCGACCAGCGATTTCGGGCAGTCATGGCGAATGAAGTAGGCGTAAGTAGACAGGCTGGTAACCGAAGTGAAGGACCTCTAACTCAGAAGTAAAGGCTTACAAACTTCCAAGAGAAATTCGCCAAACACCCATTTTTATGTTGACGAGACAGCATCTGCCGAACACGCTTCAGGGCAGATGGCTGCTCGTTCTAATCTCACCTTGTCGCGGATCATTGCCTATTCCCTACCGGCGATCCCGCTTGCAGCCTTGTCACTCCCCCTGGCCGTCTTCATCCCGCCTCTATATGCAGAGCATTCGACCCTCGGGCTCAATATGATCGGCACCCTGTTCTTCGCGACGCGGATTGTCGATGTCTTTACTGATCCTGGCTTTGGTCTCTTTGCAGACAAAACCCGGCCCAAACTCGGACGACGACGCTTCTGGATGCTGGGATCTCTGCCGGTGCTGATGCTGTCGGTATGGATGTTATTCAACCCGCCAGAAACAGCTGGAGCGTTCTACCTCTCCTTCTGGCTGACGCTGCTTTATCTTGGTTATACAATGTCCTTCATCTCCCACCTCGCTTGGGGAGCAGAATTGTCCGGACTCTATGACGACCGCTCCCGTGTTCTGGGCATCCGGCAAATCGCTGTGAATGGGGGCATGCTGACAGTTCTTGTGTTACCAGCTATTCTAGCCCTCGATGAAGACAGCGCGGCCCGGGCGACGGCCATGGGAATATATGTCCTTATTGCCCTACCGATTACCATCGGGCTCGCAACGTCATTGGTGCCAGATCCACAGCCGGAAGAGCAGGTTGAGTCTGGACCGAAACTCGGTGATGTTTTTCGCGAAGTTCTGAAGAACCCGCATCTCGGAAGACTATTGTTGGCGGAATTCTGTCTGGCATCCGCCCTCGCCATTACAGGGAGCCTATTGGTTTGGTACACCGAAGATGTATTGCAAATGGGCGAACGGACTAGCCTCGTCCTGCTCGCCTATTTCGCCGCGGCGGTCGTTTCCATGCCGATCTGGATATGGGTCGCCAGACGGTTTGAGAAACACACCGCTTTCTCAATCGCCATGATCTATGGGGCAACAACGCTCGGAAGTTATATCTTCTTCCCAACCGCAAATCTAACGGTCGCAGTTATCGGCACGAGTCTTTATGGCCTTGCCTTTGGCGCAGGCATATTCCTAGCCCGGGCTATGCTGGCAGATATTGCAGATCATGATGCCCTGACGAATGGCGCACCCCGTATGTCCATTTTTTATTCGACGTTGACGCTCACAGCCAAAGTGGGTGGCGCAGCAGGCCCGTTTATCGCTTACAATGTTCTCGGTTGGGCGGGATACGATCCAAGCGTGGAAGCCACCGAAAGTGGTCGACAATGGCTAAGGGCGACATTTGTAATTGCGCCATCTCTCTTCCTGCTCACAGGCGGTTGGATCATTCGGAAACACAAGCTCACGCGAGCAGAGCACGATAGGATACGTGCTCGGTTGGAGAAGCTTCCGGCAGACAATGTGGAAGAGAGCCGGGAACCGGAACGTGCCATCTAGGCGTTGGTAACCTTCAACCTGGCCGCTTTAGCGAACATCCCCTCCATCTGCGGTTCTGCATTTTCCGGACACATATCACCTGTTCCTTTGGCCGCCCAACGCCCATAGGCGCGGCTTAAGATTCCAGAACTTAATCCGTGCAAAGTAATGCTCATGAGCACTGTGATCGCCACGACAGTCTCAATGCGTTCTGCTGCTTCGACGCCAAGATCTTCCAGAACCAGAAGTGCGAATAAGAGCGATGCGAGCCCCCTCGGGCCAAACCAGCCGAGGAAGCCAAGGCTTGGCAAATGAAGCCCCAAACCGATCATTGAGATAGCAACTGGCAACATGCGGACGACCGTCAGGCTTGTGAGAGCGTAAAGTGCAATTTCGGGCGTCACAGCATCGATTGCGTGGGGTAGCACGGCCAGCCCGAAAAACATGAAGGTTAGCAGAGACAAGAGTTCGCTCTGTGTTTCGGTAAAATCGTGCAGAAAATGCGAGTATGTGACTTTCAAGTTTCCATAGACGAGGCCGCATACAAACGCTGCGATCAGTCCATTGCCGCCAATCTGCTCAGCCGCAGCAAAGGCAACCAGCGCTAGCGCCATGGCGGCAACCCCCTGATAGGTTTCGGAAATCCAATTCCTCGACGCTGCGAGCCCGATCAAATGACCCCCCACCCAGCCTGCAACAACGCCCGTGAGCGGCCCAAGGCTTAGTTGCAGGGCGAGAAATTGGAGCCAGTTCACCTCGCCTGTCTGGTGGGTCATATTCAGAAAGCAGGCAAAGAAGAGAACGGCCGGCAGGGATATGCCATCATTCAGACCGCTTTCGACATTGAGACTCTGTCGAATACGAAGGGGAACGGATTTCTCGGCTAACACAGAGGCCCCAAGTGCGGCATCGGTCGGCGCAAGGATCGCGGCGATAAGCGCCGCTTCAATCCAGATTGTATCTACCAGGATAAATTTCCCAGCGACAGCACCTAGGGCGATAGTCATCGGCAGTCCCAACAACAAGAGTCGCATCGGGATCGATCGGAAACGAAAGAGCGATCTGGCCGAAATCCGCGATGCGTCCGCGGCGAGTACAAGAACAAGTGTCAGCTCAGCGAGCGTATGCAGGGCCGTTTCAGAAACCATCGCTTCTGAATGCCCCAGCGCATTGAGACATGCGGCGATGGCAAAGCCTGCACCCGTAAACAGAAGTGGCCCAGTTATCGGTGACCCTTCAATTCTGCGGGAGAGCAAAGCGAAAACGAAAAAAATCGCACCGAACACAAGGAAATAGTCAATTTCCATACTCATCTCCGCCAAACCCAGATACGGCTTAAAGTGACCGTGTCGGTGCCGCAATACAAAATCGGGTGACAGACCGGATATCGCGCCGCCTTGGAATAGATCATCAGCCGTGCGAAACCGACTATGAGCGAAGACTGGCCTGATTATGACCCAATCTGATCATCTTAAGACTCTGGAGCAACGCCTTCTCTGGCTGTCATCCTGGATTGTCCACAATGCCAATCATCTACGCGACAAGGCCGATGGTGATGTGAAAGTCGGCGGCCATCAGGCATCTTGCGCCTCAATGGTTTCGATCATGACCGCGCTCTATTTTCATGTGCTGAAGCCAGAGGATCGCGTAGCGGTGAAACCCCACGCCTCTCCTGTCTTCCACGCCATGCAGTATCTCATGGGCAATCAAACACGAGATAAGCTGGAGAACTTTCGTGGTCTTGGCGGCGCGCAGTCCTATCCTAGCCGCACCAAGGATGTCGATGATGTCGATTTCTCCACTGGCTCGGTCGGGCTAGGTGTGGCAATCACTACTTTTGCGTCCATCATTCAGGATTATCTTGCTGCTAAGCCATGGGCGGCAGACAAGCCTCTCGGCCGCATGATAGCATTAGTGGGCGATGCGGAGCTCGATGAGGGAAATGTCTACGAAGCGCTTCAGGAAGGCTGGAAGCACGATCTTCGGAATACCTGGTGGGTCATTGATTACAACCGTCAGAGTCTCGACGGGGTCGTCCATGAGAGGCTCTGGGAAAAAATCGAAGCGATCTTCCGGGCCTTTGGCTGGCGCACAGTCGTCCTCCGTCACGGCGTTCTTCAGCGCGCAGCGTTCGAGGAACCAGGCGGAGCGGTCCTGAAAGAGTGGATACAGTCTTGTCCCAATGCTGACTATTCAGCGCTTACCTATCAGGGCGGGGCAGCATGGCGGGCCAGACTGATGGATGATCTTGGAGATCAGGGCGAAGTGACAGACCTTCTCGACAAGCGTAGTGACGAAGAGCTTGCAGCGCTGATGAACAATCTCGGCGGCCAGTGCATCAAAACACTATGTGACGCCTTTGACGCTATCGAGGACGATCAGCCAACCGTGTTCCTCGCCTACACCATCAAGGGATGGGGCACCCCCCTCGCGGGACATAAAGACAATCATTCCGGCCTTATGACCAAAGCTCAGATGTCGGACTTCAAATCTCAGAAGGGCATTGCAGACGGGGAAGAATGGGACCCATTTCCCGGGATTGAGGATGTCGACGCATTCAAGGCGTTTCTGGATGATGTTCCCTTTTTCAAACCCGGCCCCAGACGCTTCACAGCGCCAGCCATCGCCTCACCTGGACCCGTATTCCTTGATGATCGCACCCTGTCGACACAGGCCGGTTTCGGAAAGATCCTGGATGCCCTGGCCAAGAGTGATCATCCGCTGGCAGATCGAATTCTGACGACATCACCCGATGTAACTGTCTCGACTAATCTCGGGCCTTGGGTAAACCGCCGCAGCCTTTTCGACCGACAGACAAAAGCCGATGTCTTCCGTGATCAGCGGATCCCCTCTGCACAAAAATGGCTGTTCTCCCCGGAGGGGCAGCATATCGAACTTGGCATTGCCGAGATGAATCTGTTCTTGATCCTTGGTGCTGCAGGGCTTTCCCATTCCCTATTCGGCGAACGGTTGATCCCTATCGGCACAGTCTACGACCCCTTTGTCGCCCGCGGTCTCGATGCCCTGAACTATGCCTGTTATCAGGATGCCCGCTTCATTATCGCCGGCACACCGTCCGGCGTCACCCTCGCGCCGGAAGGCGGCGCACACCAATCCATCGGTGCCCAACTGATCGGTATGAGTCAGGATGGCCTCGTCTCATTCGAACCGGCCTATCTCGACGAGCTGTCCATCATCATGAACTGGTCCTTCGATTATCTGCAGCGTGACGGCGAAGGTGACCCCGACGAGCGAACATGGCTGCGCGATGAGACAGGCGGCTCGGTGTATCTACGCCTCACGACGCGGCCCATCGAACAACTTGGCCTCAAGGCACGCAACGATTCAGATTTCGTCCGTGGTGTCATTGATGGTGCCTACTGGTTGCGCAAGCCCGGCCCAAACTGCGAAGTCGTGATCGCCTATCAGGGATGTGTTGCGCCGGAAGCCATTGAAGCAGCGGGGCGCATCGGAAACGACCGGCGGGACATTGGAGTGCTTGCCGTGACATCTGCTGATCGGTTGAACTCAGGCTGGACCGCCGCACGCAGGGCACGTGCCCGTGGCCAGGCCGACGCAAAAAGTCAGGTCGAGCGCTTGATGAGCGATGTGCCACGCAATGCCACCCTGATCACTGTCACCGATGGCCACCCGGCGACCCTCGCCTGGATCGGCAGTGTAATGGGCCATCAAACTGCGCCTCTGGGCGTTGAGCATTTTGGCCAGACTGGAACGATTGCCGATCTCTATCACCACTTCATGATCGATGCCGAAGCCATAGTGGCTGCGGCCAACCATTTGTCGGCTGGCCGCGCAATAAAACTGAGTACCGTGTAAAACGCGTCCGCTTCTAGCCGAGCCCTTCGAACAACGCTGTGGAAAGATATCGTTCCGCGAAGGACGGGATGACGACAACGATCATCTTGCCTTCCATGTCGGGACGTTTCGCCACCTTCAGACCGGCTGCGAGAATACCGCCAGAAGAAATGCCAACTGGAATACCTTCCAGCTTCGCGACACGGCGAGCCATCTCAAACGCTTCATCGTTTGAGACCGGAATCGCCTCATCCATATGATCCGTGTCCATATTGCCGGGAACAAAGCCAGCACCGATCCCCTGGATCATATGTGGCCCAGGATCACCACCGGCAAGCACAGGGCTTCCTTCAGGTTCCACCGCGAACATTTTCACATCCGGCTTCTTGGCTTTCAGCACGCGAGCGCAGCCTGTAAAAGTACCACCGGTCCCGACACCCGCAACAACGGCGTCCACGCGGCCTGCCGTATCGGTCCAGATCTCTTCACCTGTGGTCGCCTCATGGATGGCAGGATTGGCGGGGTTGTCAAACTGGCTCGGGCTTATGGCACCCTCAATCTCGGCAAGAAGTTCCTCAGCCTTTGCAATCGCTCCCGGCATCCCCTTCTCTTTCGGAGTCAGAACAAGCTCGGCTCCCATCAGCGCCAACATTTTCCGTCGCTCAATCGACATAGATTCAGGCATTGTGAGAATAATGCGGTATCCGCGAGCGGCGGCCACAAAAGCGAGGCCTATCCCTGTATTCCCGGATGTCGGCTCTACCAGCGTTGTGCCTGGGCCAATTTTTCCCTCGGCTTCCATGGCCGTGATCATGCCGATGGCGATCCGATCCTTCACACTCGCTAAAGGATTGAAGAATTCCAGTTTCAACAAAACGTCTACTTTGAGTTCTTCTTCGGCAAGCAACGTTGGGATGCGCACAAGCGGCGTGTTCCCAATCGTTTCCAAAATGGAGTCATAAATTCGACCACGGCCAGGCTGATCCAGCTTCAAACCATTGAATTCCATAACTTTTCCCATGATTGTCCTCCGGCGAATATTAAAATTTCAGATGTGCGACCGATAGGACGCCATCTCGGATGAAACAGCAAGATAGAAATCCGAAAAGTTGAACGACTTCATGCCAATCCGCCAAGAACTATCAGTTACCCTCAGGATCAGTTGTATCGGCGGAGATGACATGCTTGAAAAAACAAGTTCGTGCTACACTTCAAAATTGGCGCTTAGACGCAGTCTGGTCTTCATAATCATCTGACTGATGGCCAGCTGGCAGCAAATCAGTTTTCCGATAATACTTGCAGAATTCTTGATGCTTGGGCGTTAAAGGGATGGTGCAGATCTGGATACGATTTCTGATAGACTTATGTTCTTAGCAATTCTTTCCAAAATCGGCCATTCTCGATCAATCAGCTTGTATAGATGCGCGTGATCCCAAAAGCTTATAAAATGAAACTGCAAATAGGTTAGACTGGCATTCTCAAGCAACTCTGATTTCGATTCACACCATTGGATTGCGTTCAAGATCGATTTCCGCGCTTTTTCGAAAAACGCCATATCGGTCATGTCGATACCTGCCCTTTCAGCAAGCACCAATTTGACTTCAGCCGCCATGGCTCCGTTCAGAACAGATCGCGCATTAAGGCGTTCCCAATCGTCGATGTCCACTTGAAACCGATCCTCTGGATCCAGTTTTCGCACCAGATAGGCTGAGATATGATCCGAGCCATAGATAACAGTCTCATTATGCTCGAGAACAGGAACACTCATGAGTGGATTTCCGGCAAATTGCGACTGATCCTGATCGGCGACATTACCAATGTCGACTAAGGTGTATGGATGCTCCAGATGATCGAGCAACAGCCGAACCTTTCGCGTAAAGTGAGATCTCGGTGTGCCGATGAGGTTCAAGCTAAGTCTTCCAATCACGATTGAGAAATCTGAAAGTGTCTTCTATCAGAACGTCTCTCTGAAAGGCCCTTCCCTAACAACCGAGCTCGGAGCATCGAAGGTATCTAGCGCCAAACCGTTTTCGGTTTGTGACAAAAGCAGTCCCCTACTCACCTTCAAATGTCGGGGCACGCTTTTCAATGATCGCATTCACACCTTCGATGTGGTCCTTGGTGTGGTGCATCAGGGCCTGTGTCGTCGCTGACATAGCCATGAGTGTTTCATAGTTCGCGGTCTGGCCGTGGCGGAGCAACATTTTTGCCATGCGCAGGGATTGGGGCGGCTGCTGCGCGATCTCTTCGGCAAGTTTTACGGCCTCATCCATCAGTTCATCGGCTGGAACAGCGCGGGAGACCAACCCCCAATCAACGGCTGTCTCCGCATCGATCAACTTGCCAGTGTAGAGAAGTTCTGCCGCCCTTGCATTGCCGATAATCCGAGGTAGGAGCCAGGCTCCGCCGTCGCCTGGAATGAGTCCCAGCTTCAGAAACGTCACGCCGAATTTCGCCTTGTCTGATGCGAGGCGCAGGTCGGCCATGCAGGCGACATCGCAGCCGAGGCCGATGGCAGCTCCGTTCACCGCGGCAATCAAGGGCACTTCAAGATTATAGAGGCTCTTTACGATCCGATGCACATTACGGCGATAGCCCTCCTGGACACGGTAGGGACTGCCAGCAAATGCCCCGGTACGATCGCGCATGGCTTTTACGTCGCCGCCGGCAGAGAAAGCCCGCCCCGCGCCGGTAAGGATCGCTGCGCGAATCTCGTCGTCATCGGCAACCTCTGCACAAACAGCAGCCACCGCAGCGCCGTCTCCCGTGACGCCTAGCGCATTTAATGCGTCAGGCCGATTCAGCGTTAGAAACGCGATCGGTCCTTTTTTTTCGAGCAAGATCATATCGGACATGGAATCAGTCTCCGCATCATTGGATGAGTTTTTTGCCGGTGTGGCAAACCTAGTTGTCCGTGTCATCCTCTGCACGGGTATAAATTCCAGTGAACCAGTCCTCCCACCCCCCGATCTCCGGATTAAACTGCCGGAAACTTTGCAGGACCGTGCCATCAGCACGCGGGGTCCACTCGCCTGTGAAGGGCAGGATATCTCCGCTGCGATAGGTGATTTCACCTTCCAGACGCATGCCGCCAGAGGTCGTTCTGCCGCCGACATAATCGATATTGGCAGCGGAACTGACCCAGACCTGCCGCCATGCACCGGAGGCCGGGTCAACATAATTATAGCTCTGTCCAGTGCCACCGCCGGCAGAGGTCCAGCGCTCCAGCACGAGGCACCCCTGCTCTTCGCGGGTAATGGTGTTCCGTCCCTGGAAAACACCTTCAGTATCGGTGACCTCCCAGGTGCCGAGCCAGAAATCGAATTCACCGTATACGGAGCCCGTGCAGGAAGCAGCTGCCGTGTTGGCTGGATCGTCTTGCGCATAAGCTGCATCTACGGAGGCACCGAACAGAACAACACCGCAGATCGAGACGATGGCAGAGCAGAGGCGGTAGATCATGAGGTGCCGCCCCCTCTTGCGCGTATACTGATTATTCTGCCGCTACAGGCAGATCCACGGCCGATAGAGCTGTGTACCGCTTCATATGATGATCCACATTGCCAAACTCGGCATCGATCATAGTCAGCCGTTTGAAATAATGGCCCACGGCAAGTTCATCGGTCACGCCCATGCCACCATGGATCTGCACGGCATCCTGACCGACGACGCGCCCGGCCTGGCCGATTTTTACCTTGGCCGCCGATACGGCTTTCTTCCGCTCCACCTCGTCTTCTGCGAGTTTGAGCGTCGCCATATAGGTCATGGAGATTGACTGCTGATGCTCCATGAACATGTCGACCATGCGGTGCTGGAGGACCTGGAACTTGCCAATCGGCGTTCCGAACTGTTTCCGTGTGCGGGAGTATTCAACCGTCATCGTGTGGGCAACGCCCATGGCTCCGCAGGCTTCAGCACAAAGGGCTGCTGTCGCCTCATCAACGACCTGCTCGATAAGCGGCAGCCCGCCGTCCACGTCTCCGATAACAGCGTCGGCACCAACACTGACATTCTCAAAATAGACTTCAGATGCGCGGCGGCCGTCGACGGTCGGATAATCGCGCGTCGTTACGCCGTCAGCACTTTTTTCGACGACGAATACTGAAACGCCGCCTGCATCTCTCGGCCCGCCCGATGTTCTGGCCGTAACGACCAGATGGGTGGCCCAAGGCGCGCCAATCACGACGGCCTTATGACCATTCAGGACATAACCGCCACCATCGGCTTTTGCCGTGGTTTCAAGGTCTGCAAGATTGTAGCGTCCGCGTGGCTCGGCATAGGCAAAGGCAAAGATCTTAGATCCGTCCATAATGCCGGAAAGATAGGCTTCTTTCTGGGCCCCGGTGCCTGCTGCCTTCAAGAATCCGCCACCGCAGACCACGCTTGGAAGGTAGGGCTCTATGACAAGGCCCTTGCCGAACTCTTCCATGACCACCATGGCATCGATGGGGCCGCCGCCAAGGCCGCCATCCTCTTCACTGAACGGTGCCATCAACAGGCCGAGTTCGGCGAACTGAGACCAGATTTCCGGTCGCCAGCCGCTTTCGGAGCTAACCGCCTCGCGGCGTGTGTCGAAGTCATATTGCTCGCGAACCAGACGACTGATCTGGTCGCGGATCATGGTTTGCTCGTCGGTAAAATTGAAGTCCATCTTTGGCTATTCCTCTACCTGTTGTGGGCCCTGCGCCCTTTGGCTAGTTTGTCTCTGTCTTATCCATCCAGCGCTGAAGCGCAATGATAATCGGAATTGTCGTTGCGTCAGCTACCTGACTAGCGCACCATCCAGAAGACTGGCGCAATTGCCCAGAACGGATCGATCCACTTCGCTTGCCTGCCGAACCATTCGCGGATTGAAAATTTCAATGGCATGCTCGTCGGTTCCGTCCTGAAGCGTGACAGACACCGGTGTGCGCAACGCCAAAGATACAGTCATATCTGTACGCACCTCGCCGACATAAGCTGTAACAAGCTGGGCAGGATGTTCGCCATTCACCTGCGAAACCGTATGCCGCTCCCGGTCGCCTACGACATAAGTCGACTCATCGACGTCGTTCAAATCAATAGACTGACCGGAGACAAGTGGCCAAAAGGCACGAAGCCGGGCGCGCTCCTCACCTGTTGGCATAGCCGAAGAGCAACTTGCTATATGCAGCCCAGAAAACTCTGCAAAATAACTGGATGGATCGTCCACATCCCAGCCAAGATCATAAAGATGTATAGCGAAGTCCGATCCACTGGCCACAATTTCGCTGACACGGGTCGTGCGGCCTTCAGCTGTCTCCGTCACCCAAGTGACCTGCGTACCAACTGGAGGCGGGACGTAAGGTTCTTGCCCGGAAGCAGCAGCTCCTGACAAAATCCCCAAACAACCCAAATACGCCAGCCGCATTGGCAATCCATCCAGCCCTGAACTGTTTTATACGTCCTACAGACCGAGGATCATCTTGGCGATGATATTCCTCTGAATCTCATTCGATCCACCATAGATCGATGTCTTGCGCATATTAAAGTAAGTAGGCGCAGATAGGCCAGCATAATCCGGTCCGACTTCAAAGGCATTGTTGCCCTCATCCACAAGGCCGCGGTGATAGGGGTGACCATAATTTCCCGCAGCTTCGAGAACCAGCTCGGTAATCCTCTGCTGAATCTCTGTTCCTTTAATTTTCAGGATGGAGCTTTCGGGCCCTGGGCCCTTGCCTTGTGCTTCACCGGCAAGCGTCCGCAACTCCGTGAATTCGAGAGCCGTCAGATCGATCTCAAGCTGAGAGATTTTAGTGGCGAAATCCTTGTCGGAAATCAGCGGTTCGCCGTCGAGGAGTTCCGTCGACGCGATGCTGCGCAATTTCTCGATGCCACGCTTCGAACGCGCTACGCCAGCAATACCGGATCGCTCATGGGCAAGGAGGAATTTGGCATATGTCCAACCCTGGTTCTCAACGCCGATCAGATTTTCAACCGGCACGCGCACGTCGGTCAGCCAGGTTTCATTCACCTCGTGATTGCCATCGATAGTGATGATCGGGCGCACTTCGATACCCGGTGTTTTCATATCGACGAGGATAAAGCTGATGCCTTCCTGAGGCTTCGCTGCGTCGGGGTCCGTGCGGCAAAGGAAGAACCCCCAGTCCGCATGCTGAGCAAGCGTCGTCCAGGTCTTCTGGCCATTGAGCACATAGTGATCGCCGTCGCGAACAGCCGTTGTTTTCAGGCTCGCAAGGTCCGAACCAGCACCAGGCTCCGAATACCCCTGACACCACCAGTCTTCACCCGAGAGGATGCGGGGCAGAAAACGCTGCTTCTGTTCATCCGATCCGAAAGTATAAATCACCGGCCCAACCATGGAGACGGCGAACGGCAAAGGCATCAACGCATCAACCCGCGCATTCTCCTCTGACCAAATATAGCGCTGCGTTGGGGTCCAGCCGGTACCGCCATACTCCTTCGGCCAGGCTGGAGCCACCCACCCTCGCGTATGGAGAATTTTGTGCCAAGCGAGAAACTCTTCCTTGGCCAGATCTTCGCGACCACCAAGACCTTTGAGATCGCTTGGATAATTCTCTTCGATAAATGTTCGAACTTCATCGCGAAATTCGATTTCTTCCGGGGTAAATTCCAAATTCATAGCAAGCGCTCCCTAGTCCATTGGATTATGTAGCGCTTTTGCCCATTGCCGCATAGGTATGACCGTGCGGCAAGTTGCAGCTGCCGTAGCGTCGACTGAAGATTATGCTGGTTTGGCAATGAAGGGCGAACAGGCCGTTTTCAGCAATCCAATAGCAGCAGTTGAGCCGAGCCCGCCGCCGGTCTGGAACTCCAGATCCAGCAAGGGACGCAGGTCAATTCTTTCCAGGGCCGCTTCATGGGCCGGTCTGCGCGTCGAATGGGCAGCCATGACATGGGACAAGCCCTGGGGATTGATGGCATGGACAATCCCGGCCGCGATGGTTGTGGCGAAGCCATCTAGCACAACAGGTACGCTCTGAAGTCGCGCCGCCAAAATTGCCCCAACGCAGGCGGCAAGTTCCCGTCCGCCAAGGCAGGCGAGTGCATCAAGCGGATCGGACAAATGACCCCGATGGCGGGCGACGGCAGCTTCAACGATCTCCACGCGGGTTCTGGTCATATCCAGAGGTGTGCCAGGTCCCGGCCGAACCCAATACTCCGCGGTACCTCCATACAGTGCGTAGGCAACCGCCGCCGCCGCGGTGCCAATACCGGCTCCGAACACACCAAGCGCCAGAACATCCGGCTTATTTGCAAGTGCTTCGAAGCCGTATGCGATGGTCGCTGCGCAATCCCGCTCCGACATTGCCGGCTCCTCGGCGATGTTTCCGGTAGGCACATCCAGCGCTAGCTCCATAACCTGCACGTTCGTCTGATTTTGCGCAGCAATCGCCGAGAGCGGTGCTGTACCGGATGTAAGGGCTTCGACTTTGGCCTGTGTATCACCGTCGTTTGAGAGCGATACGCCCTCTTTCGAAAGTCCGTGCGAACCCGCAAAAATAGCTAGAGTAGCCATCTCGACCCGCGGCGGAAACCGTTTTTGCCACCTTGCCAGCCACTCGGCCGCATCGCCCAAACGCCCGAAATCCGTTGGCCGTCCCATCTCTGATAGCCGCTCTCTTACCTGCTTTGCAGCGGCATCATCCGGTTCAACCGGCTGCCGAGCGAGCGCGCGGGCATCCTCAAAGGGTGAAACTTTCCCAGCAGATTCTGTCAAAACCTCGCCTCGAAATTTAGGAAATCGAAAAAGACATATACTAAGCTTGCCTTCTACGTAATGGCGTCTGAATAAGACAATGATTGGTTAAATGATACCAGAAGAGCACAGGTTTTATGCCCCCAAAGGCTATTATCAGTCCTTGTATCAAGGTTTGTGCCGTAGACGCCGCGACGGGTTGGTGTCTCGGATGTGGTCGAACCATGTCTGAGATTGGTGGATGGGTGCATCTTGGTGAAGACGGGCGAGCAAAGGTCATGGATGATCTGCCGGACCGTATGGACCAGTTGAAGGCACTCGGCAAACTTGGACCGGTGGACTAAAAACATGCCGAAATTTATGCCGCTTCTTATCGTAGCCGTTGTCATATCAGGCGCGGTCGGTGCCATGCTGGGGGCGTCGGACGGGACACAGGCCGAACCAGCCAGGCAGATCAATGTCGTGTCGACAGAAAAGCCCGTTGCGACAAAACCCAAACTGGCTCCAAATGCTGCCTATGTCTCCCGCAAGGAAGACGGCCATTACTGGACCAATGCCAGCGTCGACGGAACAAGCGTACAGTTCCTTGTAGACACAGGTGCGAGCATTGTCGCCCTGACATGGCGGGATGCCCAGCGGCTTCGGCTAAAGCCAAAAGAGCTCGATTTTCGCTGGCCAATCCATACCGCCAATGGAAAAACCTTCGGCGCATCGGTAAAACTGGACTCGATCCGTATCGGCAATGTGAAGATCAAAGACGTTGAAGCCATGGTTATGCAGGATGGCCTGCTGGAATCGTCCTTACTCGGAATGAGCTTCCTTGGAGAGCTTTATTCCTATGAGTTCAAGGGCGACACGCTCATCATCCGGAAATAGTCGTCCAGATCATTCGAACGGCGACAATCGCCAGCAAGACACCGAACCATCGTCGCAGCTGCACGCCATCAAGACTGTGGGCCAACCGCGCGCCGAGCGGTGCCATCGTAACAGTTAGACACGCAATCAAAACGAAAGCGATCAGATTGACGTGGCCGACCGAGCCCGGCGGAAGACCGGACCTTCCCCACCCCGCAAATACGGCTGCAATCGCTCCCGGCAAACCAATGGCAACGCCAAAACCTGCTGCTGTGCCGACGGCCTGGTGAATGGGCCGCCCGCTGACGGTCATCAGCGTAACACCAAACGTGCCGCCACCAATTCCCATCAATGCTGACAAGGCACCCATCACCGATCCGAGGACGAGGCGTAGGGGACCGGTCGTCATCTCCTCGAACAGTCGCCAATCGGGCCGTCCGAAAAAGAACTGAAGCGAAATGACGAGGGCCACTATCCCGAAAAGAAGGGTTAGCCCGCCCCCCGTCATGAAGGCAGAAAGCCCCATGCCAATAACTGCTCCGGCCATAATCGATGGCCCCCACCCCTTCAGAACGTCCCAATCCACTGCGCCGCGGCGATGATGGGCAGCAACCGATCTCAGCGATGTGGCAATAATAGTAGCGAGCGATGTGCCGACAGCCACGTGCATTGCCCTGTCTGAGTATCCCAGACTATCAAAGAGGAAAAAGAGGACCGGCACGATGACCGCGCCGCCCCCTATTCCAAACAAACCTGCGACCAGTCCGGCAAACAGGCCTGCCGCTGTCAGAGACGCTATTAGACCGCTATATTCGGTAACGAATTCCATTTTCGCGTCTGTGGCAGTCAAGATGGCGATAGACAAGTGAGCGGATGGCGAGTCCGGGCTGGCAGTGCTGAATGGTCGGTAAATCCCGTCACATTTGCGTCATATTGTTTATCAATAATTTTATATATCGTTTTTCGATGCAATCTATTGCCTTGAAATGATATGAATTTATTTTTTTTCATAAAAAGATTATTGAAAAACAATAATATTTGTCGTATATCCAATTCTGTCGACGGAAACAGCAGATCTCGTCGGCGGAACAGAAACCGGATGATGCAAAGGACCTCTACACCATGCGCCCGCTCAAACGCGATACCTCAACAGATCACTCAGTGAACGCAACATCAGCAAAGATCCCGCATCAGATCGCTGGTCATGCCCTCACTGCCGGTCTGTTGGCGGCAAATGATCAATCTCCCTCACAAAGCAAAGGATTGCTCGCTCGCCGCCGGAAAAGACAGGCCCGCCGCAGCATCCACTAATCCTACCCTCAACACACAATTATTTTGCCAACAGGAAGGAAAATCCCATGAAAACAGCAATCGCAACCGCCGCAATCGCCAGCCTCGCATTCGCTCCAACAGCCCTCGCCGCCGATCGTTTTGAAGTGGAATTCAACTATGCCCCGGCCGAAGTCGCCACAAAGGCTGGTGCAAAGACCACATACAATAGACTCGAAAAAATGGTCGAAAAGGAGTGCGCCCCCGTCTCCGGCATCAGATCCTTCACCCAGAGGTCAGAAACGGAACTCTGCGTAGATCAGGCACTCGCTGATGCGGTTGATCAGATCAATCAGCCGGAAGTTACACGCATCCACCAGGAGCGCCGCGGCTAAATCCCTCTCAAGGCACCAGAAAACCGGTTCCCCATTTCCGGTTTTTCCCTCAGCCCTCGGCAGATCTTGCCGGGGGCTGTTTTTATAATCATTTGTCTGAACGGAGTGATTTTGGCCGCACGAAATCCTCAAGCCGGAACACAGCGGGATTGAACGCGCGCTCACCGTCTGTCTCAAACAACGCGACGGCCCCCGTCGGCATTTTCTGCGAGAGCGCGAGCGCTGCCGGACGGCTCGACGTGCCAGCTTCGGAGGCAATCTGGCAGGAAAAATCATGTATGCCAGGATTATGGCCGATAATCATGAGCGCCCCGGCATACTCATGCTGATGAACGATTTCAGCGAGGCCGCGCGTGCCAATGAGATAGAGCTCATCGACTATGTGTTTTTCAGACACCTCAAGATATTTCTCCATGACGAGCCAGGTTTCACGGGCCCGCCGCGCCGGAGAGATCAGGACAACGTCCGGCACCCAAGCTCGCTTAACCAGCATACCGGCGATGAGAGTGGCGTCGGTATGGCCGCGAGCAACCAATGCGCGCGACTCGTCGTCTATCCCTTCGTACCAGGTTTCAGTCTTTGCATGGCGCATTAGAAGGAGACGATTCATGGATCCGGCAATGTCAGCTTTTCGCTTGGGAGGGACGATTTAGATCTTTTGAGAACTAAGCGTCTATTCGTCAATCGAGATCAAGACCACTCAACCTACGGGGTTGAAAACCATCATTATTGAGTGGGTTTGTGCCTACCAAGCAATCGGCTCGTAACCGTGCTCTTCCAAATACTGATTGGCTTTCGAGAAATGACCACAGCAGAAAAATCCACGGCGGGCAGACAATGGGGAAGGATGCGGGGCCGTTAGCACGAGATGCGTGTTTGCATCGATAAGCTCGATCTTCTGCTGGGCATGTGCGCCCCACAACATAAAGACCAGATGCTCCCTTTGATCCGAAAGCGCAGTAACCGCCTTGTCCGTCAGATTGGCCCAGCCGAATTTTGCATGGGCACCAGCCTTGCCGTCTTCCACCGTCAGCGACGTATTCAATAGAAAGACCCCCTGCCTAGCCCAAGGCATCAGATCACCGTCCGTCAGGCTGAGCGTACCAATATCAGACGTGATTTCTTTGAATATGTTTCTCAATGAAGGCGGGACACGCACATCGGCAGGCACGGAGAATGAAAGCCCCATAGCCTGTCCCAGACCATGATAAGGATCCTGACCAAGAATTATGACTCGAACGCCGTCGAAAGGCGTCGTGTTGAACGCCGCGAATATCTGATCTTCGGGCGGATAGATCGTCGCGCCGTCCGCTTTGCGCTCACTCAGCAGCTGCTTCAGCCTGTTGAATGAGGTGTCTGCCAACGCATTGCCAAGCTGGGCGCGCCAGCCTTCTTCGATCAAGCCGCTGTCGATATCCATGAATTATGGAAACGCACCACTCGGTGCGATTCTGCAACCGGGTATGATGCGTTTTCTCAACTATGCATCTGCGAGTGCTCTCACCTTCGGACCAGCGGCAAGCACATCAGCGCTGACATGAGCTTTATATTGCGCGAAATTCTCTGCAAACATATCAGCCAGTTTCGCCGCCTGGACATCATAGTCAGAGCCATTCGACCAGGTCGCACGCGGGTCAAGTATTGCTGGATCCACGCTATCAATCCCCACCGGCACCTCAAAGCCAAACGTTTCGTCAGTCCGGAAACTGGCATCAAGGAGCGAGCCATCAAGCGCCGCATTCAAAAGAGTTCGCGTTGCCTTGATCGGCATGCGGTGACCAACCCCGAATGGGCCGCCGGTCCACCCCGTAGAAACAAGCCAGCAATTCACATCGTATTTCGCGATCAGCTCTCGAAGGAGGTTTCCGTATTCTGATGGATGGCGCGGCATGAACGGTCCGCCAAAACAGGTTGAGAATGTCGCCGTTGGCTCGGTGACCCCTTTCTCTGTTCCCGCGACTTTGGCGGTATATCCCGACAGGAAGTGATACATGGCCTGAGCCGGCGTCAGCTTCGCGATCGGCGGCATCACGCCGAATGCATCGGCGGTTAGCATGACCAGATTTTTCGGTTGGCCGCACATGCCTGTTGCGGAGGCGTTTTCAATTGCAGAGATCGGATAAGCCCCACGCGAATTCTCCGCGAGCGTATTGTCATTGAAATCCAGTTCCCGCGTTTCAGGATCCATGACCACATTCTCAAGCACGGTGCCCCATTGCGACGTCGTGCCATAGATCTCCGGCTCGTTCTCTGGCGAAAGATTGATCATTTTCGCATAGCAGCCGCCCTCGAAATTGAAGAGGCCATTCTCCGACCAGCCATGCTCATCGTCACCAACAAGGGTCCGGCTTGCATCGGCTGATAGCGTTGTCTTTCCCGTACCTGACAGACCGAAGAAGATTGCAGCATCATCATTACCGCCGCAGTTGACCGAGCAATGCATCGGCATCACGCCCTTTTCCGGCAGGAGATAATTGAGGATTGTGAAGACGGATTTTTTCGTCTCCCCGGCATAGGATGTTCCACCGATAAGAACGATCTTCTTGGACAGATTGACGGCAATCACGGTTTCCGAAACCGTGCCATGCTTGGCAGGATCTGCCCGGAAAGATGGCGAATTGATGATCGTGAATTCATGGGCAAAATCGCTAACTTCAACCTCTGTTGGCACACGGAGGAGATGGCGAATGAATAGCGAATGCCATGCATATTCTGTGACGACCCGAACAGGCAGGCGGTGCTCCGGATCTGCCCCACCGAAAAGCTCCTGAACGAAAAGTTCCTTGCCCCCCAGATGATCCCGAAAATCCTTCCAGAGCGCATCGAAGTGGTCAGGTGTCATGGAAGCATTATTGCCCCACCAAACCGACTTTTCGGTTAGATTATCCCGAACGGTAAACTTGTCCTTGGCAGATCGACCGGTGTGCTGTCCGGTTTTCACAAGGAGAGCGCCGCCTTTCGCGACCTCCGCCTCGCCGGTTGAAACAGCCCTCTCATAGAGCCGTGTTTCATTCCAGTTCTTGAAGATCTTCCCTGCGGCGACCCCAAGATCGCTCAACTCAGACGCCGTGACGTTCATTATAGGTTCCCCAGATTTACTCGCCAGCAATTGGTTTTCTGCCAATCAGTCAAGCAATTGGTGTGCCGCACCAAGACTCGACGCGCGGACTAGAAAATGAAATTGCAGAATTGGCCACAGCAGCTGGCAAAAAAGTGAGATTTTTATGCAGTTTTTATCTCAGAGCCGTCTTCTAGAGTGAATGGTTTGCGTAATGTTCCGGACGCAAAAAGGCTCAGTGCCCGTTCGGACACTAGCGGACGCCAGTGATCGTTGGCACATTATGCTGGCTGAAGCGCTCCGGCTGTGCTAGATTTTACCTATTGTAGGCAAGTTGAAAGGCATCCAACCCTGTCCACGACCATAGAACGGGCATCGTCGGCGAGTTCAGACAAGATCGACTCGCACCTCGCTGCTATCATTGAGACCCTTGAAGACGATAAGGCAGAAGAACTGACCGTTATTGATCTTGAGGGAAAATCCTCCATCGCAGACCACATGATCATCGCTTCGGGCCGGTCCCAACGGCATGTGTCAGCGATTGCAGATCATTTGACCCGCCGCCTTAAGGGCGATGGCCTTGGCCGTATCCGCGTAGAAGGCCTGCCCAATGCTGACTGGGTTCTGATAGATACCGGCGACATTGTCGTACACCTGTTTCGCCCTGAAGTTCGCAGCTTCTACAATCTTGAAAGGATCTGGGGCGACGATGCGTCGGGGCACATTGCCCAGCCATCATAACCGTATTTTGACCGGTCTATTCTTGTGAAAGTATCCATCCTCGCAATTGGCGAGCAGAAGTCAGGGCCGGAACAAGTCCTGATCGACGATTATTGCCGACGTTTTGGGCGAATCGCAAAGAATCTCGGCATGTCAGGTATTGACCAGATGATCTTGAAGTCTGGTGGCGGCAGAGACCGTGAGGGCGACGCGCTTCTCGGCAAAGCGCCCAAAGATGGCGTCCTTGTGCGCCTCGACGAGCATGGCAAACAGGTGAGCTCCATCGAGTTTGCGAACCAGCTCAGCACTTGGCGAGACGATGGACAATCGAGCTTGACGTTCATGATCGGCGGAGCTGAGGGGTATTCAAGCGCCGTTGCCTCTGCGCACCCAAGATCCCTAGCCCTCGGCCTTCAGACCTGGCCGCACATGTTGGTGCGCGTGATGATTTCAGAACAGATTTACCGGGCGGCCACAATCCTTGCCGGAACACCTTATCACAAGGCCTGATCGGCGTTTATCCGAAAATAGAAGGCTGCGAACCGGCTGCCAGATAGAGCATGGCAATGGTAAATCCATTGACGATGAGGAGTGTCATAATACGGGACGTTAGCTTTGTATGTTCCATGGCTCTATGCCTTCTTGCAATCTTCGTGCGGCCACTCTTCGGCGGCTCCAAATGTGCCGTTCGCCGGCGACCTTAACGTCTGTTCAGGTAGGCACCCGCGCTGACTTTGTAAGACTGTACCGCCGATTGTGACGGATACGTGATAAGCGCGTGACCGAAGCTGGATATTGACCACCATTCACCCTAAAAACCTTTTCTGCGCCATGGATTTGGCGATCTAACCGGGGATGATGATCACATGCGCGAATTCCTGAAAGCCTATTGGCCATTCATCGCTGTGGGTTTGCTGGGGCTCATGATCGCACTGCGATTTGTCGAACCGCCACCGCCCAAGCGCATAACGCTTGCTGTTGGCCCGGAAGGCGGGGCGTATCAGTCCTTCGCCCTCCGATATCAGTCTATTTTGGGCGAAAATGGCGTGATCCTGGATCTGATTGAGACAGCAGGATCCGTAGACAATTTGCGCCTTGTTACCGAGGGAGATGCGGACATTGGCCTCGTTCAGGGCGGCATAGCAGATCCGGTAGCCGACAGGGATTTGCGCGCCCTTGGAGGCCTCTTTCTGGAACCGTTCTGGGTTTTTGCCCGATCAGACTACGGCGCAGAGACATTCGGAGACTTGCGCTCCTCGCGCATGGCGATAGGCCAACCCGGCTCCGGAACACGAGCCCTCGCCATAGAGATACGTGCTGAATGGGGTAATGATTGGGGTCCGGACAGCAATCTTGCGCTTTCCGGCAGCGAAGCCCGGGACGCACTTCTTGATGGAAGCATCGATGCAGCGATTTTCGTCAGCTCTGTTGAGTCGCCCCTAATTCGTGAGCTGCTGGCTGCCGATGGGATTAAGGTTGTTCCCTTTCCTCAGGCGACCGCCCTGTCCCGAAGATCACCTGCTCTCGCCGAGACAGTATTGCTACGGGGGGTGTTGGACATTGGTAAAAACTTACCGGGCGCGGACGTGCCCCTCATCGCACCGGTGGCGCAAATTGTGACGGAACGGAACACCCATCCGGCGATCCAATCGATCCTTCTGGAAGCGGCTAACGCCATTCACTCCGAAGGAAGCTTGCTGACATCAGCGGGCGTCTTTCCCGACAGCGGTTATACAGACATCCCCTTGTCGCGGGAGGCCTATCGCTGGTTTCAGCGGGGTCCGTCCACACTTCGCAGATGGTTCTCCTTCGGCGTTGCAAACTTCCTTGAGCGAGCCTGGGTACTCTTAATCCCGCTGGTGACGCTTATGATCCCGATGCTTCGCGTTGCCCCTCCGATCTATCGTTGGCGCGTCAGGCGGCGCATCTATGTCTGGTACTCTGATTTACGCGAGCTCGAAAAAAGAGGCCGGGCCGCGAAAGACGATGCTGACCGCGCCGCGATTATCGCGAAGCTGGACCGTTTGCAGGAGGATGTTGGTGGCGTCGAGGTGCCCCTCTCCTATACCGACGACCTTTACCGCTTGCGGAACCATATCGAGTTTGTCGAAGGATTGATCACAAAACTCCCCCGCGCTTCTAGCCAGTCTTAGCCGAAGCCATCAGGTCAGGTGTACCCTGCCTCCTTCACGGCTCCAGCATAGGTGCGGGAAACGGCAGCTATGCCACCGGATTTCAGTTCCAGAATGAGCTTGCCGTCAATGCGGCGACTGTCGGCAACCCCCTCGCTCGCAACCCACCAGGATCTGTGCGTCCGCATGCCATCCGCCGCCGACAGTTCTTTCATGGCATCACCAAAGCGCATCAGAATGAGTTCCTCGCCTAGGCTCGTATGCACCCGCAGATAATGATCTTCAGCAGAGATCGCATAAAGCTCCGCCGTTCGATACTTCACTGGCAAGCGTTCCAGAAACGGTACTACAGGGTCGCTGGGAAGGACCGTGGTATCCTCCTCAGTTGTCTTCGATCTGTCCTGAAAGAACCACATCGCCGCTGTCACAATGACAGACACGACAAAGACATATCCGAATTGCCTCGCCGCCAGCGCCAGGGTCGTCTCAACAGGAATTAGAATGAGCAGCATTGCTGTAATTGGAACCGATACAAGCAAAGCCGTAACAGTTATTTTTAGAGGTTCGGGAAGGTTACGGCCCGGCCCCTCGAGAACCCATGGCATGATAAATATGGCCGAGCCTCCACCTACCATCATGGTCAGTAACCAAAAGGCAAACCTTGGCAATATTGGCATATCGTGGGTGTTGTAGACGCCGAACCAGGTAAAAATCACGGCTGCGCCCAAAAGAACGACGGCACCGCGGATTCCTCTCATGATCCAGTTCGGCAAGGATGCTTCCCCTTTACGTTCTCTTCCTCATCGCTTTTGACCGCTTTCCAGCTTTGATACCAGTCCGAGGTTTGCAATTTCGTACATCGGGGTTCTCTAAGTGGCCCGAAGCGTGATTTTACAACTTTTGCATTAGATGTAAGAAATCCCTAGTCGGCTTGCCAAATCGTGGCATTAGAGTCGTGAAACTCAAGGGTCAGCACACTGTTGGGAAAATATCATTTTGGAGGGCGTAAACATGCACAAAAGGCTGGCGATTTGCGCGCTGGCATCAGCTCTTGGTCTCGCTGCCTGCGGCACTATCAGAGAAGATGTTCCCAAAGGACCATTGGCAAGAGCCCTGTTTCCCGATCCGCGAACGGCCGATGAAGTTCTGGAAAAGTACTACAACACAATTGACGACGACACCCTTCCCGTTGCTCCGGCAGGCCAGCCTATGCCCAGTGAAGACAGCGTTGTT
Organism: Pseudomonadota bacterium; assembly: GCA_039196965.1. Taxonomy (GTDB): domain Bacteria; phylum Pseudomonadota; class Alphaproteobacteria; order Caulobacterales; family Hyphomonadaceae; genus CALLCD01. Next base: position 63,334 of record JBCCUK010000006.1, read on the forward strand.
TCGCGCATCCTCATAGGCTCGTGCAATGATGAAGAGATGGTAAGTCCAGCCCTTGCTCAGATTGCGGAGGCAGATGCCGACCTTTTTCTGATGATGGGCGATAATGTTTACGGTGATCGTGACGGCCCGGCCTATACGAACAACGACGCGGATTTAACGGAGTTGCGCGAAGCCTTTGGCGAACTTGCAGCCAGCGATGCATTCCAGGCCGTCCGCGCCAAGCATCCGATGATGGTTGCCTGGGATGACCATGACTATGGTGCCAATGATAGCGGCAGGCGTTTCCCCTTCCGCCGGTTTGCCGAGCGCATTCACGAACAGTTCTGGGGGCTAGGCGACCAGGATGTGGGCAAGTGGGACGGCACCTATTACGCTCGCAGCTTCGGACCGGACGGCCAGCGCGTTCAGATCATAATGCTGGATACGCGCTTCTTTCGCTCGGACCTGACCCGGTCAGACGAACAAGGCATATGGGGCAAGGAGCGCTATGTACCATCATCTGATCCCCACCAGGACATGCTGGGTGATGACCAATGGACATGGCTTTCCAATGAGCTTCGTAAGCCTGCCGACCTCCGGCTCATCGTGTCGTCCGTTCAGGTTTTGCCGACGGTCCATGGCTGGGAGTCCTGGAACAAGTTACCAAAGGAGCGCCAGCAGCTCTTTGACCTCATCCAAGATAGTAGTGCCGAAGGGGTGGTCTTTGTTTCAGGAGACCGCCATGCGGCATTCCTCTATGAAGATGACGCTGCCCTGCCATATCCAGCTTATGAGATTACTTCATCGTCCCTCAATGCTCCGATGCATGACGAAACCAAGGAAGCGGATTCACGCCAAATCGGTGCTGGCTACGGGCTTTCCAACTATGGTGAGGTTTCGATTGATTGGGCAGCCGGTTCCGTTAGCCTGATCCTGCGCAGCGAGGCCGGCGAGATTGTCCGCCAAACGCAAATTGATCTTACAGCATTGAAAACGTGACCGGCTTCAGTTTTCCGGAGATTATTGGCTATGTTGGTGTTGCATTGATCCTCGTCGCCTATGCCGGAATACAATCCGGGCGGCTTGCTGTAGACACGCTCTCCTATCCCCTTCTGAATGGTATTGGCGCGGTTGGAATACTGTTTTCGCTCATATTCCATCCAAACATTCCGTCCATCGTAATTGAAATTGCCTGGCTAGCGATCAGCGTATTCGGAATTTTTCGTTATTTTACAAAGTAATTTTAGCCACCAATTCTCTTGAAGAAGCTGAATACCATAACCGGTACCCAGCAGCTTGTTCCCGCGAGTTCGGGTGCTATAAGCATGCCCAGCTTCAATCCCCCTTGAGAGGCTCGCAGCAGCCTCTGTCTTCCCAGAAAGGTGTCCCCAGAGACCATGAATATCCATGAATATCAGGCGAAAGCTGTCCTGAAATCATTTGGTGCGCCCGTTGCTGACGGCGTTCCGGTCCTTTCCCTCGATGACATTCAGAAAGCCGTGGATACCCTGCCGGGGCCCCTCTGGGTCGTAAAATCCCAGATCCACGCCGGCGGACGCGGCAAAGGCAAGTTCAAGGAAGCAGAGGCCGGGGAAAAAGGCGGCGTACGTCTCGCCTTTTCAAAAGACGAAGTGCTGGAACACGCTAAGGCAATGCTCGGCAATACGCTTGTCACAGCCCAGACGGGAGACGCCGGCAAGCAGGTTAACCGCCTCTATATTGAAGATGGCGCAGACATCGACCGCGAACTCTATCTCTCGCTTCTCGTGGACCGCGCCACAGGCCAGGTCGCTTATGTGGCGTCGACCGAAGGCGGCATGGATATCGAGCAAGTCGCGCACGACACACCGGAAAAAATTCTGACGCTCACGGTCGGCGACACTGTCACTGCAGACGACGCAGCCAAGATCTGCGATGCGCTCAAGCTCGAAGGCGCAGCCCGCGACGATGGCATGCATCTCTTCCCAATCCTGCACCGCGCATTCATCGAAAAGGATATGTCGATGCTGGAAATCAACCCGCTGATCGTGATGGAAAATGGTCATCTGCGCGTGCTCGACGCCAAGGTCAGCTTCGACGGCAATGCCCTCTTCCGTCATCCGGACATTCAAGAACTCCGGGACGAGACCGAAGAGGACGCAAAAGAGATTGAAGCTTCCGAATGGGACCTCGCCTACATTGCCCTCGACGGCACGATCGGCTGCATGGTCAACGGCGCGGGGCTCGCCATGGCTACGATGGACATCATCAAGCTTTATGGCGAAGAACCGGCTAACTTCTGCGACGTTGGCGGCGGCGCATCGAAAGAGAAAGTCGCTGCAGCCTTCAAGATCATCATGAAGGATCCGAACGTCAAAGGCATCCTCGTGAATATCTTCGGCGGCATCATGCGCTGCGATGTGATCGCTGAAGGCGTTATCGCCGCCGTAAAGGAAACCAATCTCGCCGTGCCACTGGTAGTTCGCCTCGAAGGCACCAATGTCGAGCTTGGCAAGAAAATTATCGCCGAGAGCGGGCTGAATGTGATCCCCGCCGATGACCTCGACGACGCCGCCCAGAAAATCGTTGCCGCTATAAAGGCCTAAGAGACATGTCCATCCTTATCAACCAAGACACAAAAGTCATCGTCCAGGGCCTTACAGGCAAGACCGGGACCTTCCACACCGAGCAGGCCCTCGCCTATGGCGCAACCAAAATGGTTGCAGGCACGCACCCCAAGAAAGGTGGCGAGACCTGGACCAGCGGCCTCGACGCCGCTGCCAATTTGCCAATCTTCACATCAGTCGCTGAAGCGAAAGACGCAACCGGCGCAAATGCGTCCGTGATCTATGTGCCGCCCGTTGGCGCGGCCGCCGCCATTGAAGAAGCCATCGATGCTGAAATCCCTTTGATCATCTGTATCACCGAGGGCGTCCCTGTCCTCGACATGGTCCGTGTGAAAGCAAAACTCGACAAGTCCTCCTCCCGACTGATCGGGCCAAACTGCCCAGGTGTTCTGACCCCTGACGAATGTAAGATCGGCATCATGCCAGGTTCCATCTTCAAGAAGGGCTCGGTCGGCGTTGTCTCCCGTTCAGGCACGCTCACTTACGAAGCTGTTTATCAGACATCGCAGGTCGGTCTCGGCCAGACCACCGCTGTTGGTATTGGCGGCGACCCGGTCAAAGGAACAGAGTTTATCGATATGCTGGAAATGTTCCTCGCCGACGATGAAACAGAATCCATTATCATGATCGGTGAGATCGGTGGCTCGGCTGAGGAAGAAGCAGCCCAGTTCATCAAAGATGAAGCCGCCAAGGGCCGCTCCAAGCCAATGGTTGGCTTTATCGCCGGGCGCACGGCACCTCCCGGACGCACGATGGGCCATGCCGGTGCCATCGTGTCCGGCGGCCAAGGCGGTGCAGAGGACAAGATCGCAGCCATGGAAGCCGCAGGCATTCGCGTCAGCCCAAGCCCGGCTCGTCTAGGAACAACGCTGGCAGAGGTGCTGAAAGGCTAAAACGCTGCGGAAATTTATGGAGAGGCTTTGTTAAGGTCCGCCAGCGATCATGGTAAAGATTTACTTAGGTGGCCAGAAGCAATTGCCACCGGAACATTGCAGGTAACGCTATGGCAGATGATGGCACCCCGGTAAACGGAAGCCGCGGCGAGCAAAACGCGGCTCTCCTCGATACGGCCTTTCTTTATGGTGGTAACGCGGTCTGGATCGAGCAGATGCAGGCCGCTTACGCCAAAAATCCCCACTCCGTTCCCGAAAGCTGGCGAGAGTTTTTCCAGACCCTTGCCGATGATGTGGACGATGCGACCCGCAATGCGGAAGGGGCAAGCTGGAAGAGAGCACAGTGGCCAGCGCCGGAGAACGGGGATGAAGTCGCGGCCTTTGACGGTAACTGGGCTTTGCTCGAGCCGAAGCTTGAGAAAAAGCTGAAACAGGCCGAACCTGCTGCATCCGATGAAGCCATCACAGAGGGCGTAAAGCGTACGATCCGTGCTCTGATGATGATCCGGGCCTATCGCATGCGGGGCCACCTCGCCGCGACCCTCGACCCCCTTGGGCTGTCTGGTTTTGATGCCCAGCCTGAACTTGATCCGGCAAGTTATGGCTTTGCCGGGGAGGCCATGGATCAGCCCGTCTTCATTGACGGCTATCTTGGCCTTGAAAAAGCGACACCGCGCCAGATGCTGGAGATCCTCCAGCGTACCTACTGCACGACCCTCGGTATCGAGTTTCAGCACATTTCCAACCCGGACGAAAAATCCTGGCTCCAGGAGCGGATCGAAGGTCCTGACAAGGGCGTCGCGTTCACCCCGGAAGGCAAGAAGGCCATCCTTTCAAAGCTGATCGAAGCAGAGAGCTTTGAGCGGTTCCTTCACAAGCGCTATCCCGGCACCAAGCGATTTGGTCTGGATGGCGGCGAGGCTGCGGTCCCGGCACTGGAACAGATCATCAAGCGGGGCGGCGCGCTCGGCGTGAAAGAGATCGTGATCGGCATGCCCCACCGTGGCCGGCTGAACATGCTCGGCGCGGTGATGGGAAAAAGCTACGAGAAGATTTTCCACGAGTTTCAGGGCGGCTCGACACAAGGCGCAGGTGAGTTCGGCTCCGGCGATGTGAAGTACCACCTCGGTGCCTCTTCCGATCGGGAGTTTGACGGGAACGAAGTTCATCTGTCGATGAATGCCAACCCCTCACACCTTGAAGCCGTCGATCCAGTTGTTCTTGGCAAAGTCCGGTCCAAGCAGGGCATGCTGAAGCGCGAGACCGAAGGCGCAGGACGGCGCGCGGAAATCATGCCCCTACTACTCCATGGCGATGCCGCCTTTGCGGGCCAGGGTGTTGTGGCCGAATGCTTTGCGCTGTCGGGTCTACAGGGCTACCGCACCGGCGGCACCATACATTTCATCATCAATAACCAAATCGGATTTACAACGAGCCCGATGTATTCGCGCTCATCGCCCTACCCCTCCGATGTGGCACTGATGGTTCAGGCCCCGATCTTCCATGTAAACGGCGATGATCCGGAAGCCGTCACCTATGCGGCGAAAGTCGCCGCAGAGTATCGCCAGAAATTCGGCAAGGACGTCGTAATCGACATGTTCTGCTATCGCCGGTTCGGCCACAATGAGGGCGACGAACCGATGTTCACGCAGCCCTTGATGTATAAGAAAATCAAGGGTCATCCCTCAACCCGGGAGATCTATGCCAAGCGCCTCGTGGCTGAAGGGCTGATGACAGAGGACGAGGTGAAAGCCGAAGTCAGTGCGTTCGACGCAATGCTCGACAAGGCGTTTGACAGTGCCAAATCCCTCGAAATCAGCGAGGCGGACTGGCTGGATGGCGAATGGAAAGGTTTCCGCCTGCCGGAAGACGATGACCGCCGTGGCAAGACCGGCGTCGGCATCAAGCGCCTTAAGGCTCTCGGCAAGAAGATCACCACAATCCCGGACAGTGTTAGCATTCACAGAACGCTGAAACGCGTGATTGATGGCCGAGCCAACGCTATCAAGTCCGGCGAAGGAATGGACTGGGCCACCGCAGAACATTTGGCTTTCGCGAGCCTACTCGATGAGGGTTTCCCTGTCCGTCTTTCTGGTCAGGACTGCGCGCGCGGAACATTCTCCCAGCGCCATTCCCATTTCGTCGACCAGGAAACTGGTGAGCGTTATACGCCGCTCAACAATCTGGGCGACGGTCAAGCCAATTACGAAGTGATTGACAGCCTGCTGTCAGAGGAAGCTGTGCTCGGATTCGAATATGGCTACTCGCTTGCCGATCCGAAAACTCTGCCACTCTGGGAAGCCCAGTTCGGCGACTTCGCAAATGGAGCTCAGGTCTTCTTCGATCAGTTCATCTCGTCAGCAGAACGGAAATGGCTGCGCATGTCTGGCCTCGTTGTCCTTCTCCCCCACGGCTATGAAGGTCAGGGTCCGGAGCATTCCTCTGCCCGGCTAGAGCGCTTTCTGCAAATGAGCGCAGAAGACAATATGCAGGTCTGCAATCTCACGACGCCAGCGAATTATTTTCACGCCTTGCGTCGCCAGATCCATCGCGATTTTCGTAAGCCACTGATCATCATGACGCCGAAATCATTGCTCCGCCACAAGCTGGCAACCTCAAGGCTAGATGACATCAATGATAAGTCATCTTTCCATAGGATCCTTTGGGACGATGCGGAAACGCCTGGCCGCGAAGGCGACGTCAAACTAACAAACGATGACAAGATTCGCCGCGTGGTGCTGTGTTCCGGCAAGGTTTACTATGACCTCTTCGAAGAACGCGAAAAACGCGGCGTCGACGATGTCTACCTGTTGCGCATTGAGCAGCTCTACCCCGTGCCCCGCAAATCCCTGATGGCTGAGCTAAAGCGCTTCAAGGGAGCCGAACTCGTCTGGTGTCAGGAAGAACCGCGCAATATGGGAAGCTGGGCATTCATCCGCGATGAGATCGAGTGGTGTGCGGCACGCGCTGGCGTCGAAAGCCCACGGCCTAATTATGCAGGCCGGGATCCGTCAGCGGCGACAGCGACAGGATTGCTTTCCAAGCACAATAAAGAGCTGGAAGAATTTTTAGAGCTTGCCTTGGGCGATAAGCCCGTGGACGATATTTTCGTGACGGCCTAGGCTGCTCGAACAGAACGGATCTGACCCCATGACAGACATTACGGTACCCACACTCGGAGAATCGGTCACGGAAGCCACCGTGGGCAAATGGCTGAAGGCCGCTGGAGAGGCTGTCGTCCGGGATGAAATTCTCGTCGAACTGGAAACGGATAAGGTCTCCGTTGAAGTCTCTGCCCCGGAAGATGGAACGCTGAGCGAAATTGTCGCCCATGAAGGCGATACGGTGGAAATCGGTGCCATGCTGGCAACTCTCTCATCGGGAACAAATGGCGCATCGCCGCCATCTTCAGCGGAGCAAACGGAAGCAGCACCTGCACCCGCCAGTGTAGAAACCGTGGCGGCACCAGCCAGTGGTGGCCTGGTCGATGTCGCTGTGCCGACCATGGGTGAGAGCGTCGCCGAAGGCACAATCGGCTCCCTCCTGAAACAAGTGGGCGATACGGTCGAAACCGACGAGTTCATCGCCGAAATCGAAACGGACAAGGTCGCTCTCGAAGTACCTGCCTCCGCATCAGGCACCATTACCGAATGGCTGGTCAGCGAAGGCGACAGCGTCACACCAGGTGCCGTGATCGCGCGCATTTCGTCCGGCGGCGGTGCGGCTGCGACGTCCAGCGCTGCTCCTGCTGCAGCAGCAACCCCTGCACAGACAGCAGCTCCGGCTCAGCCCGCCGCCACGGGCGACCGTCCCGTTGCGCCATCGGTTCGGCGCATCTCCGCGGAAAATAATATCAACCCCGCCAATATCCCCGGCACCGGCCGCGATGGCCGGGCCACGAAAGCAGACGCCATGGCCTATATAAACAATCCACCTGCCTCCGCCCCAACCGCAAAACCTGCACCAGCACCTTCAGCGCCGCGCGAACTCGGCCCTCGCGAAGAACGTGTGCGGATGACCCGGCTGCGCCAGACCATCGCTCGCCGCCTGAAAGAGGCACAAGACACGGCGGCCATGCTCACCACATTCAACGATGTGGACATGACTGAAATCATGGCCCTTCGAAAAAGCTACAAGGACGCGTTTTTCGAAAAGCACAGCGTCAAGCTGGGTTTCATGGGCTTCTTCGTGAAAGCATGCGTAAGTGCACTGAAAGAAATTCCAGCTGTCAATGCGGAAATCGACGGCACGGATATCATCTATAAGAATTACTATGATCTCGGCATCGCCGTCGGAACCGAAAAGGGACTCGTTGTCCCTGTCGTGCGTGGATGTGATGAGCTATCTCTCGCAGGTGTCGAACGCGAAATCGGTGATCTCGGCAAGAAAGCCCGCGACGGCGCGCTCTCCATGAACGATCTTCAGGGTGGCACATTCACAATCACGAATGGCGGCGTGTACGGATCATTGATGTCAACGCCGATCCTGAACCCGCCGCAATCTGGCGTGCTCGGCATGCACCGTATTGAGCAGCGCCCCATCGCCGTTAATGGCGAGGTGAAGATCCGTCCAATGATGTATCTTGCCCTCTCCTATGACCACCGCATTGTCGACGGCAAGGAGGCTGTGACCTTCCTCGTCCGTGTAAAAGAAGCGCTGGAAGATCCGGAGCGGCTGTTGCTGGACATCTAGAAGGCAGCCACGCTGTCACGTGTGGTCGATTTCTAGCCTGATAGAGCATTTCAACTCTTTCAAACTTCGCTGGCGGGTCTGTCTTTCCTTGCAAAGAACATAATGACCAAGCCAAGCCCCGCTACGACATCAAATCCGACGCAAACCGGCGGGTACCAAGCCGCTACGCCGGATGCATGACCGAACACGAAATCATACAAACCATGGGCCAGGATCAGGAGCGCAAGCCCAAAAGGCCACCCGCTGCACCGATTGCATAATCCTTAATAGTATCCTCCCCGATCAACTGATCTATTATCATCCTACCCTAAACACCGTACGGACAACTCAAACCTGCAAGCGTGCAGCCCTACCCAAGCGCTGCGATCGAATTAGTCATCTTTGAACTGCCTTAAAGAGTATTCACCGGAAGCTCGTCGCCGTTAGTCATTTGTTTTTATGAAATAAAAATTCATTTCTGCATTGCGTGAAGTCTGATTCCTAACCTTGTTAACGAGCCTCCGCACCTGCTAAAAAGCGCTCATGTTCAAAGTCACATCGCTCGGTCCACAAGATGCCATACAGGCCGCATGGGACGCCCTTGCCTGGGCGGATCCGACCCCCGCTGAAGCCGTAGATGCCAAGGAAGAAGGCCGTACATCCTGGCGGCTTGATGCTTATGCCGAGACTGAAGAGGCGGCACGGGCATGTGTCGAGATGATAGAAACCACAGCACCGGGCCTCACCGCACGCTATGAAACGCTGGAAGACCGTGACTGGGTCACTCTCTCGCTGGAAGGTCTTCCACCTGTGGAAGCCGGCCCTTTTCTCGTCGCCGGAAGCCACGCGCTGACCGCAGGGTCCCCTGGCAAGATCAGTGTGCTGATTGAGGCCGGTCCCGCTTTCGGCTCTGGCCATCACGGTACGACCCTGGGCTGCCTCCTCGCGCTGGATAAAGTGAGGAGAAACAGAAAGATCGGAAAAGTTCTCGACCTCGGCACCGGGTCTGGAGTGCTCGCCATAGCTGCCCTGAAAACTGGAGCCATTCGAGCCATCGGATCTGATCTCGATGCGGACAGTATCATAGTGGCGCGGGAGAACGCCGCCAAAAATCATGTTGCGGGGAGTTTCAAGGCGCTCAACGCCATCGGCGCGCGGTCCAGGCTTATACGTGAACAAGCGCCCTATCAGACGGTCTTCGCGAACATTCTCGCAAAGCCGCTCATCAGCCTTGCGCCGGACATTTCAAGGCTCACGGCACCTGGCGGCACAATCATCCTGTCGGGCCTGCTTGAGCATCAGGAACCGCTTGTCCGCAGCGCTTTCCTTGGGCGCAAAATAACAATGGACCAGCGCATCCGCAGGGATGGCTGGTCCACACTCGTTTTCAGAAAGCCGATGAGGCCTTAGCGGTCGATACGACGCGCCCAACGGGCCTCGCGGCGGCGCAGGATATGCGGCCGCGATTTGGCGACCTCAATGCTTGCAACAACATCTGTAATTTCGTTTACGAACGGTGCCCGCTCCGCAACATTTGGCATTACGATATCGCTTGTGGGTATCTGGGAGGTATTTTTCATCTACTTTGTCCTATTAGTGGGCATTTTACCCTTTATGAGTAGCATATAGGGTTAAAGTTTTGATTGAGAATATGCGTGAAATTGAGGCTTCCATGCGGTGGTGCATAGCCGAAATTCACCCTTCTTTAATGGTTCCGATCAGGATAGATTACCCTCATGAGACAGTCATTTGATGTAAAAGGTGGCCCTGTGGAGGGCCGCAAGAACCTTCCTCTCCTGCGCGCACAAATGCAGGAGACCGCACTCGATTACCTCTACGTCCCCCACGAAGACGAGTACCAGAATGAATACCTGCCAGACGCGAATGAGCGGCTTGCCTGGGTAACTGGGTTTACCGGCTCAGCCGGCGCAGCAATAATCGGTATAGAGACGAGTATTGTATTCGTGGACGGACGTTACACACTCCAGGCCGCTGATCAGCTAGACTCTGATCTATTCCAGACTGCGGGGCTGCCAAACCCCGGACCTTTCGGCTGGCTCGCTGCTCAAAACCTATCCGGAAAAACAGTGGGATATGATGCTACACTGCTAAGTCCAAACGATCTGGCAGCTCTTACGAAAGCAAGCTCTGCGGCGGGTGCCGAACTTATCGCACTGACAGAAAATCCGATCGACCTTGCCTGGACCGACCGGCCATCAGAGCCCATCGCACCGGTTGTCCCCCACCCAATCAAATTTGCGGGACGGAGCGCGGCAGAAAAGCGCGCTGAAATCGCCCGAACTCTCCAAGATCAGAAAGCCGATGCGGCAATCATAACTGCCCCCGCCTCCATCGCCTGGGTCTTCAATATCCGTGGCGGCGATGTCATGTGTACGCCGCTTCCTCTTGGCCGAGCCATTCTGCACAAGGATGGAAAGGCTGATCTTTTCCTCGCTACGGCAAAGGTATCCGATACCCTTAGAGAACACCTCGGCAATGAGGTAACGCTCCGCCCGATCGAAGACCTTGAAACAGGGCTGGCTGAACTAAAAGACAAAACGATCAGTCTCGATCCGGCTGTCGCCTCGGCCTGGTTTTTTGATATATTGGAGGATGCCGGGGCCAAGATTATCCGGCGGCAGGACCCCTGCGCCATTCCGAAAGCCTGCAAAAACGCCGTTGAAATTGAAGGTACAAAACAGGCCCACCTTCGCGACGGCGTCGCCCTGACAAAATTCCTCCATTGGCTAGACACTGATGCCCAGTCCGGTGAGATCACCGAAATCGACGCGGCGCTAAAACTGGAAGCGTTTCGCGATGAAACGGGCGGGCTCAATGATCTCTCCTTTGAGTCGATTTCGGGAGCCGGTCCAAACGGTGCGATATGCCACTATCGCGTATCGACGGCTACAAACCGTAAACTGGAGCGGGGCACGCTCTTTCTCATCGACAGCGGCGGACAGTATCTCGACGGCACAACCGATGTCACACGGACTGTCTCAATCGGCGACGCAAGCGAGGAAATGGCTGAACGCTATACCCTTGTATTAAAAGGTCATATCGCCCTCGCTACGGTCCGCTTCCCGAACGGCACAACCGGCACGCACCTCGATACCCTTGCCCGCCACGCGCTTTGGCAAAACGGCCTCGATTATGAGCACGGCACAGGCCACGGGGTCGGTGTTTATCTTGGCGTCCATGAGGGGCCGCAGCGGATCGCAAAACCCTGGAATGCCACGCCTCTTCAGCCTGGTATGATCGTGTCGAATGAACCCGGCTACTACAAGTCCGGCGAATACGGCATCCGCATAGAAAACCTCCAATATGTCGTGGGGCCGTCAGACATCCCGGGCGGCAATGTCCCAATGCTTGGCTTCGAAAATCTCACCTTTGCGCCGCTTGCGCGCGATCTGATCCGGCCAAGTTTACTTTCAGACGCTGAACAAAACTGGGTAAACGCCTACCATGATGAGGTATGGACGAAGATAGGGCCAAAGGTCGAAGGACAAGTCAAAGACTGGCTAGAGGCGGCCTGCGCTCCGATCTAATCCGCCCTCCGACTATTCTGCCTGTTCAATCAGCTCAAACCAATCGTCTTCGCTGATCACGCGGACACCGAGGGATTCAGCCTTTTTAAGCTTTGAACCGGCACCTGGCCCCGCGATCAGCAAGTCCGTCTTCGACGAAACAGAACCTGAGACTTTGGCTCCCAGCGAGGTCGCCCGCGCCTTCGCCTCATCTCGCGTCATGCGTTCCAGAGTGCCGGTAAATACAAGCGTCTGGCCCGCTACAGGGCTGTCGCTAGCTCTTGCCTCCACGGTTTCAATGTCGATTTCGGACAGCAAGGCACTCAACATGTCGCGATTGTGAACCTCCTTTGCAAAATCGGTTAAAGCCGTCACCGCCGTCATGCCGACGCCATCGAGCGCGGAGAGCTCGACCTTTGCTGCTTCATCACCCTCGGCAGCCGTTTCAACCACCTTCCAAAACTCATCCCATTGACCAAAGTGCCTTGCGAAAAGTCCCGAGGTCGTCTCGCCGACATGGCGGATGCCGAGCCCATTCAGAAACCGGTCGAATGGTACATTCCGCCGCGCGTCTATCGCTGCGACAAGCTTCGAGGCCGATGTCGACCCAAATCCCTCCCATTCGGCGAGGGGTGGCAGATCCTCCTCCGCAATCCGCGCATCAAGGCGAAAGATATCCTGGGGCGCGCGCACAATGCCCTTTTCGAAGAACATGGCGATCTGTTTCGCGCCGAGGCCGTCAATATCGAGGGTCTTACGAGACACGAAATGCTTCAAACGCTCAACCGCCTGGGCCGGACATGTCAGGCCGCCGGTGCAACGCCGCCGCACATCGGCTTCACCATCGTCGCCAACTTCCCGCACCGCAGCCGAGCCGCATTCGGGACATGTATCTGGCATTTGCCACGGCGCTGGCCGCCCGACTCTCTGGCTGTCCACAACCCCTATAATCTGAGGAATCACATCGCCCGCGCGCTGAACCGTAACCGTATCGCCGGGCCGTACATCACGCCGCTCAATCTCATCTTCATTATGTAAGGTTGCGTTAGAGACCACCACACCGCCGACGGTGACCGGCGTCAGGCGAGCCACCGGCGTCAGCGTACCGGTCCGACCCACCTGAATATCGATTGCTTCCAATTTGGTCGTGGCCCTTTCGGCGGGGAATTTATGGGCAATCGCCCAGCGCGGAGCTCGGCTGACAAAGCCAAGGCGTGATTGCCAATCGAGCCGATCGACTTTGTAAACTACGCCATCAATATCATAGCCAAGGCCCGCCCGCGCGGCCTCAATTTCCCTATAGGTGCTAAGCAATCCAGCCACCTTGTCATGTGTACGGAACAGTGGATTGGTGGAAAATCCCCAGTCCGCAAAGGCCGAAACAGCGTCCGACTGCGTCTCCGCAAAGGGTTCGGACGCCGCACCCCAGGCATAGGCGAAGAACTGCAAGGGCCGGTTTTTTGTAATGCTGGCATCAAGTTGCCGGAGGCTCCCGGCGGCGGCATTGCGGGGGTTTGCGAACGTTTTCCTGCCAGCCGCGCTTTCGTTTTCGTTGAGGGCCGCGAAATCAGCATGGCCAAGATAAACTTCGCCCCGCACTTCGATGGACGTTGGCCAGCCGGACCCCTCCAGTTCGGGCGGGATAGTCTTAATCGTCCGGGCATTGGCCGTCACATCTTCGCCAATCCGGCCATCCCCCCGTGTCGCTGCCCGCACAAACACGCCATTCTCGTAAAGAAGACTGAGAGACAGACCATCGATCTTCGGTTCGGCCGTAAGGCTAACGGGCTCATCGGCATCAAGGCCGAGAAAGCGCCGAATTCTCTCGACGAACTCTATCACGTCCTCATCGGAGAACGCATTTCCAAGCGAGAGCATTGGCTCGCCATGTTCAGCTTTTGAGAAACCCTCTGCCGCCGGCGCCCCGACCCGATCCGTAGGGCTGTCTTTTCGCTTGAGCGCCGGGAACTTCTCTTCAATTGCAAGGTTGCGCTGGCGAAGCTCATCATACTCGGCGTCTGTCAGATGCGGTGCATCATCCTGATAGTAGGCGGCATCCGCGAGCGAAATTTCCGTTGCCAGGCGTGCCAGCTCCCCGCGGGCCTCAGCTTCACTTAACGTATCGACCGGTTTTTCGGCAGCGGACATCACCCCTCCAATAATCGTTGCGCCGCCGCACGTGCCTCCTTTGTGACCTTGGCTCCGGACAGCATGCGCGCGATCTCTTCAGTTCTCTCCCCGGCATCTAGAACACTCGCCTGCATCTGTCCAAGGGACTTGGCTGTCGTTGATTTTTCAATCCGCCAATGGGCTTCGGCAGACGCCGCCACTTGCGGACTGTGCGTCACGGCGAAAACCTGATGCCGCTTTGCCAGCACCTGCAACCGCTCACCTATGGCTGCGGCAACGGCACCGCCAACGCCCTGATCGGCCTCATCAAAAATCAGGACGGATGAACTTTCCAACGCTTCGGCCGCGGCGCACTTCAAGGCAAGGGAAATCCGCGCCAATTCGCCACCGGATGCGATCTTGTGCAACGGCCCAAACCCCGCGCCGGGATTTGTCTCAACTTCGATGGTCACTCCATCGAGACCACGTCCATCGGCCTCTGCTTCCTCAAGAGGATTGATCCTGACTCGCAGGCTGACCTTTTCCAGCTTCAAAGGTATGAGTTCACGCCGGACGGTCTTTTCAAGACGTCCCGCCGCCGCTTTCCGTGCTTTCGACAGAGCGTTCGCTGCTGAGCGCCACCGGGCGGCAGCATCTGCTTCTTCCCGGCGCACACGCTCTAATTCTTCGCTCCCAGCGTTGGAAAGGTCCAGCGCGCGCCGAAGCCGCTGAATCAGACTTGGTAAATCGTCAGCATCGACGCCATGCTTTCGTCCAGCGGCGCGCATAGCGAACAGCCGCCCTTCGACCTGCTCCAATTCACCATCATCCCCGTCGACCAAGTCTGCAAGGCGGGTGAGCGCGGACATTGCCTCGTCCAGTTCAATCGTGGCCCGATCAAAGGCATCAACCGTATCGAGAAGATACTGGCCCAGCCCACCCGCTGCAACTTTCTCTTCAAATCCCGGAAGGTGAGTAAGCTTTTTCAAAATGCCCGTCGCCCAGCCAGCACGTTCCGCCGTCTCGGTGCTGGCAAACGCATCTGCAACTTCAGCCAGCGCATCGCGAATCCGGCCCGACTGCGACAGCTGCTGGCGCTGCGCCGCGAGGATCTTCGCTTCGCCCGCTAAGGGCGCAAGGCTATCCAGATCCGCTAAATCGCGGATCAGGTCCTCCCGCTGGGCAAGGGCGGCCGACACATCCTCTTCAATTGCTTCGCGGGCTCTCTGAGCTGTTTTCAATCGCTGCCACGCACGACCATAAGCCTTCAATAGTTTCTCATTGCCCGCAAACCGATCGAGCGCCTCAAGATGCGCAGATGGCTTTCGCAAATGAGCAGATGCATGCTGGCCATGTATCTCAACGAGATGCTCGCCGATCATGGAGAGAAGCGCGCTCGCCACCGGCTGATCGTTTATATAGGCACGTGCAGGTCCATCCGATGGAATCATGCGCTTGATCACCAGGGTTTCCGCCGGATCGCTCTCGACGCCAGCAGCATCGAGCTCCTGCCAGACCCTATGATCCGCCGGTGGTTCAAAGGCTGCCACGACGACAGCACGCGACGCGCCCGATCTCACAAACCGCTTTTCCGGCCTCGCTCCAACGATCAATCCGATGGCGTCAAGAATGATGGATTTGCCAGCCCCGGTCTCTCCCGTCAGCCCTGTAAAGCCCTGGCCCGCCTCAAGGTCGAGACGTTCGATCAAAACAAAATTGGATATGGTAAGCGCACTAATCATGCGCCGTTCCTATCACAAGAACAAAAAGAGAACAAGCAAGTCCAGAAGCGCTATAAATGTTAGCCTGGAACGACGTCCTCTGAGTAACCTTGATCCTGCATTAGCCGGAAAGCATCACGATACCAGTTTGTCTCTGGATGATTGTGACCGAGCACAGCGGCAGCCGCCAGCGCCTCACCTTTCAGACCAATAGACAAATAAGCCTCAACAAGCCGAAACAGGGCTTCCGGCGAATGGGTCGTCGTATCATAGCTCGTGACAACTGTGCGGAACCGGTTGATGGCCGGCAAATGCTCGTTCCGGCGGAGATACCAGCGGCCGATCGCCATTTCCTTGCCAGCGAGTTGGTCATTGACCATGTCCATCTTCACTTGCGCGTCGCGCGCATATTCAGACTCCGGATATCTGCGGATAATTTCATCAAGGGAAGACCGCGCGAGTTCTGTTGTGCGCTGGTCCCGCTGAACATCCGTAATCTGTTCGAAGTAGCTAGTGGCAACCAGATGATAGGCATATGGAGCATGTTCACTGCCGGGATTTAGCGCAATGTAGCGCTCGGCTGTGGATATCGCATCATCGTATTGGCGGGATTGATAGGCCGCAAATGCGCTCATTAGTGTCGATCGCCTTGCCCATTCAGAATAGGGGTGCTGGCGTTCAACTTCATTGAAAAGCTCTATAGCATCCTGATAGTCCCGCCGATCAAGCTCGCGGGCTGCCGAGTTGTAAAGCACTTCGACTGGACGTTCGACATATGCCCGCGTCGCCCGGCGCGTATTGTTCTGGCAGGCACTCACAATCAGAATGCTAACCATTGCAGCAAAAAGGCATGTTACAGACTTAATATTCATGATCCTGTTCTAGCTCTTTCCTGTTGCCGAACTATTGCGAAGGCTGATCCTGAAAGACAAGGCTTATTACGCAGCTTCACGGGCTGGTAACAGTGTGTTGAAAATATCGAAGCTAACGTTATTCGCAAAATTGCGCAGCTCGAAACAACTATCATCATATTCGACAAGTGGAGTTGTTTCAAATGGCATACGAACACGCAAGAAGCGACAGTATCGATAAGGTGATTGGCACCCAGATCCGCCAGCGGCGGATTATGATGGGACTTACCCAGGACCAGGTGGCGGACACGCTCGGCATTTCATACCAGCAGATCCAGAAATATGAGACCGGCTCAAACCGGGTCAGCGCCAGTCGCCTCTATGAAATAGCGACGCTGCTTAACACAGATATTGGCTGGTTCTTTCCGTCCAATGACAGACAGTATCTCGCCGAAGACAGTGACAGCGCCTCACCGAGGCATGTCATCGAATTGGTCAGACGATTTTCGCGCATTGAGAACCAGAAAGTGCGGGCGGGTATCATGGCTCTGATACGCTCTATCGCGGATCATGATTCGAACAGCGAGATCAGTGCTCGATCTGAAGAGACTGAACCTGCTTGAAAATATAACAATCTCTAGAGCGCTGCTTGTTGTGGCTGCTCGAAATCAAATGACGTAACATCTGGTGCAGAAGCCGTATCATATTCAAAACACCAGGCGGACGGCGTTGCAAAAAGGGCGGACACAAGCTCGTAATTAAGCTTATGGCCCGGCTGGTTCGCCTCGTAGCACCCTGCGATACGCGCACCGGCAAGAGAGAGATCCCCGATGGCATCTAGCAATTTATGTCGAATGAACTCGTCATTGTAACGCAAGCCGCCTGGATTGATCACGCCGCTCTTGTCAAGAACGATCACATTTTCCAGGGAACCGCCACGGGCAAAACCGCTTTCGCGAAGGGCGTCCACATCTGACGCGAACCCGAATGTCCGGGCCGATGCGAGTTCGGTAACAAAATCATCTCTGCTGAGGCAGAGTTCCGCTTCCTGAACACCGATATGCTCGTCATCGAATTCGATCCGGCCGCAAACGCGCAGATCATTGCCGCTTCGCGGCGTGAACCTCGCCCATTTTTCACCGTCGATTATCTCGACCGTCTCAAGGATCCTGAGCAGCCTACGCGGCGTATCTTGGGCCAACAGTCCCGCCTGCAGAATGCCCTGGCAAAAATGGCTCGCAGAGCCATCCATGATCGGAATCTCCGGGCCATCGACTTCGATCAGGGCATTGTCGACGCCCAGACCGTAAAGTGCAGCAAGCAGATGCTCTACTGTACTGATACTAAAAGATCCGTCCGAGAGAGTAGTGGCGAGTTGAACCCCTGTGACATGGTTCACATAGGCTGGGATCATATGACCTTTCGCACCGGCATCGATGCGAACAAATACTATTCCATGATCTGCCCGCGCTGGAAGCACTTTGACAAGAACAGCCTCACCAGTGTGTATCCCGATCCCGCGAAATTCGACCGATCCGGCAAGAGTTGTCTGCATTGCCACTGAACTATCCCTACTCTACACCGCTCCCTTGAGGACATTGCTCAGACTGCCGACCAGTCTCAACACACGGTTTATTTCGGAATATTTCAAACCATTAATCGCTCAGGATTATCCTTAGCTTTCATGGGTGTACTAAGTTAACCTTACAAATAATTCAGTGATTGGCGGAGCGCCTTAGAAAGGCTGGGATCTCAAGATCAGCATCATCGAAGGGTGCCGGTTCCGGATGATCATCCGGCGAAGATACGATCGCTTCATCCTGTTGTTCGTCAGATGCGTCTTCCTTTGTCTCAGAAGACCGCCGCCAGCCGAACAAATTACTGAAACCTGGCTGCGCACCCGATGTATCCTTCGATACCTCTTCTGCCTGCTCTTGCGATTTGGCCATGGCCGTCTCCTCTACCTCTATTTTTTCCGGCTGAACAGCAGCGGGGGCACCTGAATCGTTTGCAGCATCGGTTTTTTGCGCGTCCAATGCCGTCGCCGGTTGAACATCATCTTGCTGCTCGTTTGCTTGCGTCGCCTCAATCTCCTCGCCTTCATCGCGATAAGAGGTGACGACCACAGGGGCCACAAAGTCACTTTTCGGCTCAGTCGGTTTCGATGGAGACAGGGCCTGATGTGCAGATGCCTCGCGGTCCTGCATGCCAACACCGGCTGCAACCACTGAAATGCGAAGTTTACCTTCAAGGGCATCATCAAAGGCGGAGCCCAGAATGACATTCGCATCACCTGCCACTTCAGCCCGAATTTCGTTCGCGGCCTCATCGAGTTCGAACAGCGTCATGTCATAGCCGCCCGTAATATTGATCAGGACGCCTTTGGCACCTTTCATCGACACATCATCAAGCAGCGGATTGGCAATTGCGGCCCGAGCAGCTGCCAAGGCACGGCCCTCGCCTTCGGCTTCGCCAATCCCCATCATTGCGGTGCCCATATCTGCCATGACGGCGCGAACATCCGCAAAATCAAGGTTGATAAGGCCAGGCATAACCATCAGGTCGGTGATGCCGCGCACCCCGGAGTAGAGGACATCATCCACCATCCGGAACGCCTCCGAGAAAGGTGTGCGTTCATTGGCGACGCGGAACAGGTTTTGATTTGGAACGACGATAAGCGTGTCCACGCTGTCACGCATCTCTTTAACACCTGATTCAGCGATCTTCATCCGGCGCGCATGCTCAAAGCTGAATGGCTTCGTGACAACACCAACGGTAAGGGCACCAACTTCCCGGGAAATGCGTGCTATGATCGGAGCTGCACCCGTGCCGGTTCCGCCGCCCATACCAGCAGCGATGAATACCATATTCGCGCCTTCAAGGTGCTTTCGGATGGCTTCAACAGATTCTTCGGCTGCAGCAGCCCCCACTTCGGGGCGAGCCCCTGCGCCAAGGCCTTTGGTTGTGTCGGGGCCAAGTTGTATCGTGGTGCCGGCATTCGACCGGCTAAGCGCCTGGGCATCCGTATTGGCAACGATAAACTCCACGCCGCGAAGTTCCGACGCGATCATATTATCGACGGCGTTGCCGCCCGCGCCACCGACGCCAAGGACCACAATACGTGGACTCAATTCACCTACACCTGCACCTGCCATAAAAAACCGCCTGAAGAACTCTACAATCCAGAACCAAAACTGCGATGCACACAAAATGCATCCGGCTGGCTAAGGGAGAGTTAAGCAGGAGAAACTTCTGTCAGAAATTTTCTCTGATCCAGAAAAGAGCCTTACCCACTGCTCCACCAGTTGCCAGTCCAGCGACACCGTCACCCGCCGCCTGACCATGGGTGACAGCGGACAAAGGAGCCAGTTTGTACGTTAACAGACCGGCCGCAGTTGAAAAAGATGGATTGGCATAAACATCTCCTAATCTATCGGCGGAAACAGGCCGTCCGAGACGAATAGGCATGCTGAGCATACGTGAAGCTGTGTCACGCAATCCAGCGATCTGGCTGCCTCCACCTGTGAGAACGCCGCGCCGGGGCAATACTTTTTTCAATTGTGAGTCAGCCATCAGATCACGGATAATTTCCAGTGTTTCTTCAACCCGAGGAGCTATGATTTCTGAAAGCACTCTCCGTTCAATACGATGGGCCTGCAAGCGGCCATCATCACCAAGCTTCGGACAGTCTATCCGCTCAGCAAAACCGGGTGCCTCTGGATCGGTATTTCCGTGGATCGTCTTAAGCCGTTCTGCGGCCGCAAAAGTCGTCCCGAGCCCTTGAGCAAGGTCATTTGTGACGTGCATGCCACCGGCGGGCACGATCGCCTGCCAGGCGGGCACGCCATTTATGAATACCGAAGCCGTGGTCACCCCCGCACCCAGATCGATGCAAATGGCACCATTGTCCCGCTCATCATCGATCAGTGTGCCCATGCCGGTTGCGATCGCCGCTGGCACCAATTGCTCCACATTAAGGTGGGCGCGGCCGACACACTCAATGAGGTTTAGCAGCAGGCTCTCCGGAGCACTGACAACGCTCAGCAAGACCCCCAGCCGGCTGCCATGCATCCCTCTCGGATCGCGGACACCGTCCTGATCGTCGAGGCGGTAGGCCACAGGGTGGGCGGTAAGTATATGCCGTGCCCGAACAGTCGCCTTGGCAAGCGCAGTTGTCTCTACCCGCTTGATATCTTTGGCAGTTACCGGCGCAGATCCTAGAGGCAGACTCGCCGACACAAGGTGGCAGTCGAGTTTCGATCCCGTGACTCCAAGAACCACATTGTCAATGCGCTCCCCCGCCTGACGCTCAGCGTCTTCCACAGCGAGCCGAATGGACCGTTCCAGCCCTTCCATGTCTGTGATCGCGCCGCCTTCAAACCCGCGCGATTGTTGCCGCCCCGCGCCCAGCAGGGTGAATTTCGCCGGCTGATCGACGTCGCGCCGCGCAATCATGCAGGTGATTTTCGAGCAGCCGATATCGAGCGCCGCCATGACGGCTCCAGGTTTCGAGGCACCCTTCGACTTCTCCAGCAATCTGCCTTGAACACGGCTCATCGCCTGTCACCCTGCATTTGCGTCCAGCGACGCGGTGTCCGCATCTATCGGTTTCAGAAAAATTTGATCCGAATGACGGATATCAATGCTCACCAAAGGCCGGGAGAGGATCTCTGAGTCCCTGTCCATGAAGGCGAGCCGGCGAATGGCGGCGGGCATGATCTCGTCTCTCGGCAGGTGGGCAACAATGCCGCTATCGAAGTGGAGATCCCACCGCTCTTCGGCAGCCCGGCGGGCCAATTGCACCCGTCGCTGAAGGGTCGGAAACTCTTGAAGAGCGGTCACGAGATTTGGCGCTGCAATATCTCCGCCCACACCGGTCACCCGAATGAGACCGCCAGGGTCGATACGCTCCGCATCGGCCGGAACGACGCGCCCAAGCGTGTCCACCTGTTGCCAGCCATCGCCATTGTTCCAGATAGCGACAGGCTCAACGGCGTCGGCAAGGATCAAAATGTGATCCGGCCAAAAGCGGTGAACCTGAACATTTACAACTAACCGCGTATCTTCCAGCCGCTCGCGTATCGTGTGAGGATCGGCCCGGAACATATTTTCACCGGGTTCCACCAGAGCCGCGAGACGAAGCTCATCGGCAACATCTTCGGTAACACCTTCAACAGAGACATATTGCACCGCGAGCCCCATAGATCGGGCTGTGGAATCTATGATGTTCCCGGCGCGACGTTCGAGCTGCGAAAGCGATCCGCCCATCCATGCCGCCGCTGCCACGATCAGCGCCATCAGAATGGCAAGACCGAAGAGAACCGACCAGACGCTAACTGGCTCGCCCGGCTCAATCTCGATTGTGGGCGTGCGCTTGCGACCGCCTTTGCTGTTCTTCACCTTAGGCATGATGCGTCCTCGATCATCCAGGCGACAAGGTCTGAAAATGACATGCCGATATGGGCCGCTTGTTCAGGCACAAGCGATGTCGGGGTCATACCCGGCTGGGTGTTGGTTTCGAGGATCACGAGCCGGTCCTTTGCCTCATCGTAACGAAAGTCGGATCTCGACACGCCGCGACAGCCTAGGGCCCGATGGGCGATAAGTGCAGCCTCAAGGGCACGCTCTGTAACGACATCGGGCAGATCGGCAGGAACTTTATGTTTCGATCCACCTTGTTCATACTTCGCGGCAAAATCGTAATACTCTCTTAACGTGGTGATCTCTGTTACAGCGAGCGCACGGTCACCCATGACAGAAACGGTAAGTTCCCGGCCCGGAATAAACTCTTCTGCCATCAGATAGTCTGAGTACGCCCAGTTCTCCGAGAGAACCTCTGTGGCTGGTCCATTCGCCCCTTTCCTAACGAAAACAATGCCGAAACTGGACCCCTCGGCCACCGGCTTGATCACATAGGGCGGCTCCAGAGGATGAGAGGCAGCGGCTTCAGCACGCGTTACTGATTTGTCAGCGGCGACGTCTAATCCCATGCGTTGGAACGCAGCCTTTGACTTAAGCTTGTCCATGGCCAGCGCAGACGCCAGCACACCGGAGTGGGTGTAAGGAATTTGAAGCCACTCAAATATGCCCTGCACGCAGCCATCTTCGCCCCATGGACCATGCAACGCGTTGAAGATCGCATCAGGTTTTTCCGCCTGCAGGACGGATGCAAGGTCAGCCCCCGCATCCACCGGAACAGCAGTGTAGCCGGCATCTTCCGCCGCAGAAATAACAGCCTGTCCAGAGGACAAGGATACCTCCCGCTCGGACGAAAATCCGCCATGTACGACTGCGACGCGCTTCATCTTTAAATCCTCTCGAGACTGTGTTGTCCCATGCAGGTCTTGATGGATGATTACGCTCCCGGTGTGGCCAAATTCAGCAATTCCGATCACGACAGTAAACACAGAGTTAACCGAACAGTGTTGGGCTCGTTTTTGCGCAGCGGATTTCGATCTCAGTTCACGGAGCATGCCCTTTGGAGCCAGCCATCAGTCCAATTTTCATTATTACAGAACTGTAACTTGAGAAGCAGCACAGGCGCATGCTTACAACTGTAGTCACCCAAGGGGAAAACGGTAGTGAAATCCCTCTGATCGACAATTCTTCGCGGCACCGACTATGGTCCTCCACGGATCAGCGCGTGCCACAAACCAATGTAAGATGGTCCGACAACGGCCTATCTAAAACGAGAGATGGTGTAATGTGATTACACCGTTTCGGAGAGGTATACGTGCGCATAAAGCCGTCGCATTTGATCATCGCCGCAACGCTGAGCATGGCCTGCCCGCACGCAAACGCACAATCGACCCCCTCCTCTTCCACACAAACTCAAACCTTCACACCGGACTACTTCACCCGCTTCGCTCCCCAGACAGCCTTGGACATGGTCAACGAGTTGCCGGGCTTCGTTATAGAAGATGAGAGCGATGACGATGGCCCGGATCGCGGCTTCGGCCAGGCTTCTGGGAATGTCCTCATCAATGGACAACGCATATCCGGCAAATCGAACACGGCCGAAAATGTGCTTGCCCGCATTGCAGCGGAAAGTGTCGATCGTATCGAGGTGCTTGACGGTGCAAGCCTCGATATTCCCGGGCTCTCCGGTCAGGTCGCCAACGTCATCGCAGAAGCAAGCGCGTTCGCCGGCACGTTCCGGTACAGGGCGCAGTTTCAAAAAGGCATAGAGCCCAATCTCGGCGATGGGGAAATATCTGTCTCGGGCAAGCGCGGGGCCCTTGATTGGAACCTCAGCGTCGAACTCGACAATTTTCGTGACTTGAGTGAAGGCGTGGAAAACCTCTTCGACGGGTCCGGCGACATATTTGAAATCCGTGACGAGTTTCGAACTGATTTCGGCGACGTCACCAACCTTTCGGGAACGCTCGCCTATGCCCCGTCCAATGGTCACATCGCCAATTTGAATTTCCGTTTTGGACTGTTCAATTTCACCCTGAGGGAACTCGGCCTTCGACAACCCTTTGATGGCCTGACAACGTCCCGTACTTTTCTGATCGAGGAAGATGAGTTGAACGCCGAGATTGGAGGAGATTATGAATTCGACCTCGGCCCCGGTCGCCTGAAAGCCATCACCCTCTTCAATCTGGAACACTCTCCGATCGTCAACAGCGCCATATCAATCCCGATTGATGGAACACCTGCCTTCGGCAATATCTTTGACGAGGAATCAGACGAGTTGGAAACGATCGGGCGGCTGGAATATTCTCTTGCGCCCAGTGTCGGTCAGGATTGGCAAATTGCCGTTGAAAGTGCCTTCAACGTTCTCGACACCGTCGCCGAGTTTTCATTACTTACGCCGACAGGCGAGCTGGAGATTGTTCCGGTTCCCGGAGCCACAACCCGCGTCGAAGAGCTTCGTGGTGAAGTGAACCTGACCCATGGTCGGCGACTAACCTCGAAAATATCAGCTCAAGCCTCCATTGGCGCGGAAGTATCCCGGCTCTCCCAGTCCGGCGCGACTGGTCTTGAGCGCACATTCTTCCGTCCCAAGGGTTTTGTCTCCTTTTCCTGGAATGTCTCCAATGCCCTCGACATCACTGCACGAGCAGAACGCGAAGTTGGTCAGCTCAACTTCTCCGATTTTGTCTCGAACGTGAATCTTGGTGCTGAAAACGAAAATGCCGGCAACCCTGATCTTGTACCAGAACAGAGCTGGATTGGAGAGATCGAGTTCGAACAGAATTTCGGCGATTATGGCGCGGCAACACTCGGTGTTTTTGGTGAGCGCATTGAAGATGTTATAGACCGCATACCGATCACTGACACGCTCGACGGTGTCGGCAATATCGGCAATGGCAACCGGTTTGGCACGACACTCAACGCCACCCTTAAGCTCGACCCCTTTGGTCTCAATGGTGTTCAGTTCGAAATTGAAGGAGAAGCGCGCCGATCCAGCGTCACGGACCCGATCACCGGCAGAAGCCGCCGCATAAACCGCGATCTCGTCAGCTTTGTCCTTGCCGAGCTAAGATGGGACGTTCCGAGTACGGATTACGCCTTCATACTGGGATATGAGCAAGAGCGGCAAGCCCGCAATTTCCGGATCGACGAAGCTTCTCTGTTCAATGAAATTCCGGGCTTCGCCTTCGTGCAAGCGGAGCATAAAGACATTTTCGGCATGCGTGCCTTCCTGCGGGTCGGCAATCTCGTCAACACCACACAGGGGTTCAGACGGGCCATATTTGTCGACAATCGCCTTGGCCCGGTGGACTTCATCGAGGACCGCGAACGCAACTTCAACATCACTTACAGGCTTGGGATTTCGGGTACGTTTTAAGACTTGCTCCAACCGCGCCTTACAAACAAATCACGCCCTCTCCCGACGGTTCTGCGTAAAGCGCGGTAACAAGATCTGCTCGCCGATCAATTACACAGCGCTGGTTCACATATCCCTTGTCGGTGATTTCGCCGGCATCGATAGATGGCGGTTCCGTCATAATCAAAAGCCGCTTCAACCGCCGGGACGAGCCCGGCTCACCGGCATTAAAGGCAGCGGCCTTCGCAGCGAGATCCGCACCGAATTTCGCCATGGCAGCCGCCATGTCTCCTCCAGCCTCGGTCGCATACTGCTCCACCGCCACCGGTGACGGCCAGACGAGCGCGCTTGCATAATTCCTGTCCTGCCCAGCAATAACGGCATCGAAAATCAGCGGTGAACAGGCCGCGACGAAGTCCGGTCGCAATACGCCGACGCTGACCCACGTGCCGGAGGACAGCTTGAAGTCTTCGCCCACACGACCATCGAATATAATGCCCTTATTCGGATCATTTTCATCGACAAGCTTTACCGCGTCGCCAAGGCAGTAGAAGCCTTCCTCGTCGAACACTTCAGCATTCTTTTCCGGCATGTCGAGATAACCCGGCATGACGGTTGGACCTTTGACCCGCACTTCCAGTTTCGATCCGTTGGGCACGAGTTTCAAAGTCAGTCCCGGCAGTGGCAAACCGATCAAACCGACCCGCTCAACGATCCAGTGCACCACCGTTATGCCTTGCGTTTCCGTTGCGCCATACATGGTGAGGATCGGGATCCGCTTGCCCGTCGCCTTGATGGCGAGGTTTTGTATCCGATCATAAAGATCATCTGACAGCGACGCGCCGCCATAGGCCACCGTTCGCATATTCTTGAAGAAGGCATGGAGCAGCTCATCATCCTGCTCCATGGCCTCTGCCAGCATGGCAAGGGCAATGGGGGCTGTGCCGAACGTATCCGGTGAACAGTCCCTTACATTGCGGATCGTCCTGTCGAACAGTGCCGGAGTTGGCTTGCCGTCATCGATCCAGAAGGTCGCACCGTTAGACAGCGCCCCGTTGAAGTTTACATTCGACCCGGAAATATGGTTCCAGGGCAACCAATCGAGGAACTGCGGCACACGATCAGGGTCATAATCAGGATCACGGGAATCATCGCGTAAGCCCTCCACTCCGGCAATCTGACTGCATAGCGCACCCTGGGTCGTCGGCACCGGCTTCGGCATGCCCGTGGAGCCCGACGTAAAGAGATATTTCGCAATCGTTTCATCGGTCTGGGCATTGAGCGCGGTGTCCACAGCATCCGTAGGGTCCGTCGCCACCAGATCGGCATAGTCGATCACGTCTCCGCCAGCACCTACAGCTGTGAACACTTTGCAGGAGGAGCAATCGAGCGCGGCCAGCGCCGGTTTGAACGGCTCCAGTTGCTCAGCGAATATGATAGCCGGTTTAACAGCATTGAAGCAGTGCTTCAGTTTTTCAAAATCCGTCGACATCAGCGAGTAAGGCACAGAGATAGGCGCAATCGGCACGCCAGCCTTATGGGCTCCCAGCATAATCATGGCGAGACGGATCGAGTTTCCAGAAAGCGCCATCACTGGCGCGTCAGCTGTTGCTCCCATATCGAGGAAGGCTTGAGCGAGGCTGTCCGTTACGCGCTTTGCCTCGCCATAGGTAATCTCGTCC
Source organism: Pseudomonadota bacterium (assembly GCA_039196965.1). Taxonomy (GTDB): domain Bacteria; phylum Pseudomonadota; class Alphaproteobacteria; order Caulobacterales; family Hyphomonadaceae; genus CALLCD01. Next base: position 90,149 of record JBCCUK010000006.1, read on the forward strand.
CAGGCATCGGTCTCCGGGTTCCGCTCCTTCAGAAATACACGGTCCGGATGTTCCGCAGCTTTCTCATTCAGGAGGTGCCCGATCGTTTGCGGCCGGTCGCCCGGCGGCTGGTTTGGCGTAAGATAAATAACCCCGCCCTCGCCGCGCGTCATCTTTATGTCCGGAGGCAACTGCCCCAACGCTCGGAACGGTGGCAGGCTCTGACTGTCGGCCATGGCGTTTCTCCCTGAATATCTCTGTTCAAAATAAAGGCATGAATGGCCGCTGGGAGCAAATCCAATGCGATGCGACAGGATTAAAAACATTACCGGTACGTAACCCTGCGGGGTGATGAGGCATCGGGCGGATACTGCTCTTTTCTGATTGTGTTCATCATCGGGGAGCCAGATTACATGAAAAACCTTGTCGCCATTGGGCTTTTGAGCGGTGTGCTCGCGGCCTGCGCCACCACACCCAGCTCAGGCAGTACTGAACTCACCCCACTTCTTGTCGCCAACCAGCCGGGAGATAGCGACATGACATGCGAGGACATTTCAGCCGAGCTTGATCGCATGTCCGTTATGATCGCCGAAGCCAATCAGGGCGCGGTGAATGCAGAGAACTCAGGAGCAGCGGCCGGCGCTGCTGGCAATGTTGCGGTCAATGCCGCCCTTTACAGCGGCGCGCTTGGCCGCGTTCCGGGGCTTGGCATCGCAGCAAATGCCGCGAGTGGCATGGCCCAGCGCCAGGCCCAGGCCGAAGCAGAACGCCAGGCCGAAAACGCGCGCAGAGCAGAACTGCGCCAGACCACACTTACAGGAATAGCAGCTGGGAAAGGCTGTTAGCCGGGGGACGCCCAAAGGGGGTGCAGAGCGTTGCAGCGGCTTCAAACACTTTGCGGCTGCAACGCCTCTCGCATCGATTGAACAACAAACTCGGCAACCCGCTTCGGGCGCTCGTATAGCAGAATTGAGCTGGCATCCGGCTCAAGGATATAGCGTGCGCTCCTGAGCGATCGCGTCACCGCTTCGACATTCTCCGCGCGGACAATACGGCAGTTCTCCGGTTGCAACCAGAATTGCGGGCACGCTACCGAAGCCAAGTCTTCGCTCCAGTCAGCATGCTTGGATTTCTCATCAAGAAGATATGGCGCGCCGTCCTGCTCAACGGAATGAAACAGTCCAAGGGCATGGAGTTCCATGACGCCGGGCATTCGCAGCGCCCCCATATCGGTTTCAGATGAGCTATAGCGATCGATCAGAAACTTATCCGCGCCTGATCTGCGAAAATTCCGTACACCAAGGGTATTTGAGAGCTTCAAGATCGAAGGCGCGAAACGCGCTGCCATCGCCGCAAAACGGACCCGTCGATCCATGCCCGCATAGTGTTCCGGTTTCAGCGGAATACCGCCATTAATTAGAATCAGGGATGCAGACCGTTCCCCGAGCGCATTGGCGAGCCTTGCCCCGTGGCTTGTACCAAGCTGCTGGGCAACGATATGTACATTTCCTTCCGTATGGAGATTTATTAGCGCCAGGGCATCATCTATCACCGTTTGCTCAAACAACGCCTCCCGCTTTGGCGAACTTGTATATCCATAAGATGGACGTGATGGTGCCAGCAGGGTGACATTATGTTCGTCCAGATAGCAAAGGAAGTCTGGATGGAAAAACGGCCCCTGAATCAGAGCGTGAATAAAGACGACGATCCGGGATCCCGACCCATGGCGATAATAGGCAACCGTTCGGCCCTCCCGCTGAAAGGTTTCAAGATTGGTCGTAGGCGTCTTCCAACTGCTGAGAGTGTCAGAGCTTTGCTCAGTTTCCGGCATTTGCCGGAGCATGTAGGCAATGCCAGCGGATAGCTGCACGACGTCAGCCATTCGGGCACAACCGACCTTTCTGAGGATGCTCTTTGATTGAGCCTTGATGGTCTCGGGGGACCGCCCCCTCTGCTCTGCAATATCCTTGGGGCTTTGATTCTGCAGATAACACGCGAGCACTTCCGTTTCAGATGCGGTCAGGCCCAGTGCATTGCCAAGCCGCGACAGTAATCCTTCCGACCAATGAACATAGGACAGGGATACGTGCAGTTCATCACCGGAGTGAGCGCTGCTGCGGATAAGACCGAGACAGGCACGGCTATCATCCTCTCCGACAGATGTTAGAAAGATACGATCCTGATGATCGGATTGGCCGAGGGCGTTTTCAATCGCCTTCACCGCCGTGTGGTCGACCATCAGCTCGTTGAGGGGGATGAGCCCTTCAGAGCCAATCAGCTTCTCGGCTGCTGCATTGGCCGTGACCATGTGACTGTTTGGATTTATCGACAGAACCGCATGGTGGGTCGCCACCGCAGCATCGGCATCTTCCGCCGCAATCGCCATATCGAAAACTCTGGCCAGCCGGTCGGCATGGGCATCAAGTTCGGAGTGGGCGGCACCGTTCCCGATTATAGATCTATCGACTTCGCCGGTTTCTGGATCGACAGCAAAGAAATCATGTGCGGCATCGAGAAATTTCTCAAACGCTACGTTCTGAAGCGGCACTTCATAAGCGAGGCCCAAAAGCTCGATATAGGCAGTTTCAGACGATGGATTCGGTGTGTCCATTTTAACGATACTGCGTCCCCAAGGCTCCTTCGCCGAACTATGAGTCTGCCAGTGTTTACCTGACTCGGCAAACCGTAGGTGCATCCCTTCCGGAAACCAATATCACACGATTTGCCAGGCCAGCGACGGATTTCCGAACCTAGCCCGTTCAACCCGCCATGGAGGCTTCAACCTCAATAAGAACGGATAAATGAAATGAAGATGTCATTGCCGATCAAAACCGCCGCCCTTGCAGGATTGACCGCCTGCGCAACCCTTGCTGCACCTGCCCACGCCGCCCCAGCCTATGGTTGGCAGTTTAACCCACGCCTTTGCCCGGATCTTGTGGAAGATCGCCTTGACCAACGCGTTACCCTGTCCCGCCGTGATCTGCGGGAAGATGTTCGTGACGCCCGCCGCCTGAACTGTCCCGCCTCCGCCTGGACCTATGTTGCCGCACCCGGCGTCGCAGTGGCCACAATTCCCACCGTCTATACCGGCCCCCGCGCCGTCTATGTCGGGCGCGCGGGATACTATCAGTATCCCTCCCGCAGATTCTTTCGCCGGGGCTCGCCCGTTCGTATCAATATTGTGGTGAGGTAGCACCTACCCTCTCCACAACAGGCCGGGGCTCCAACTAGAACTTTCCCCTCGACCCGGAGCCCCGGCCCACGCTTTCGAAAAATCATTGACACAAGCTGCCAATCCGCCAAACGGCGTATATGTTCAGCTTCCTCAAGAACAATACACGTTGGATTGCCGGGGGCTTCTTGCTCACCTTCTTTTCGTCATTTGGCCAGACCTTTTTCATCGGCCTGTCGGGAGAGGAACTGCGTGAGAAATTCAGCCTTACCGATGGCGAGTTTGGACTGATCTATATGGTGGCTACCCTTGGCAGTGCGCTCAGCCTGCCATGGCTGGGGCGGGCCCTCGATATTATGCCCGGCTGGAAAGTCGCCCGGCTTGTTATACCGTCTCTCGCTGTTGCCTGTGTCCTCATTCCCCTGGCACCGAGCGTGACAGCCTTGATCGTCCTGCTTTATCTCCTGCGGCTGCTTGGTCAGGGCATGATGACCCACACAGCACTGACGGAAATTGGACGCTGGTTTTCAGCCAATCGCGGCCGCGCGACCTCGCTGGTCGTGCCCGGCCATCAGGGCGGAGAGGCCGCTCTGCCAATCCTCTTTACCCTGATCGCTGGGTCTGTCGGATGGCAGTATGCCTGGTTTGGCGCGGCCTTGGCACTCGTCATGATTGCCTGGCCATCCATCATCCTGCTCTGGCGCATCGAACGCTCGCCAAAATCGGTCGCAGGACAAACCGGCGAAGTGCGCACGGCGAAGGACTGGACCCGCGCAGAGGTCGTCCGCGACCCGGTGTTCTATGCAACGCTGATCGGCGTTTTAGCTCCTCCTTTTATCGGTACGACGATCTTTTTCCATCAGGACTATCTGATAGAACTGCGCGGCTATGCGCCCCTCGCCTTTGCCAGCGCCTTTCCTTTGATGGCCGCGACCACGGTTGCGTTTGCCTTGATCTGCGGCCAACTGACCGACCGATTCGGCGCGCTGAAACTGCTGCCCTGGTTCCTCCTTCCCCTGGCCACTGCAAGTGCTGTGGCGGGGGTCTTCGAACCGGTTTGGGGCATTTATCTTTTCATGTTTCTGCTTGGCGTCAGCTATGGTTTCACCTCTACGCTCCTAGGGGCCCTTTGGCCTGAGATTTATGGCGTCAGACATCTTGGATCGATCCGGGCGATTATCGTCGCAGCCATGGTCTTCTCAACGGCACTTGGTCCTGGCCTTACCGGAGCCCTGATCGACAAAGGCATAGAACTGCCAGCCCAGCTCATCGTGATGAGCGTGTGGTGCGTGGCCGCGTCCCTGATATTCGCGGTCGTCTCACCGACGATCGCCCGGCGGAATGCGGCGGCGCTGGCCTGACGGCGTCTGGACCGAAAACTAAGCTGCGAGCCGCTTTGCCTTGCGCGCTTCCAGCTTGTTAAGCGCATGAATATATGCCTTGGCAGACGCGACCAGCGTATCGGTATGGGCACCCTGCCCAGTGGCAATAATACCCTCGCCCTTCAGCCGGACAGACACTTTGGCCTGGGCATCGGTTCCGCCCGTGACGGCGTGGACCTGATAAAGCTCCAGCCGCGCATGGGTATCGACGATTTTGCGGATCGCCCGGAACACGGCATCGACGGGGCCATTGCCCTCGGACTCGGCTTCGACCGCGTCGCCGTCTACCGTGACGCAGAGATACGCTGTCTGGGGTCCATCGGACCCGCACATCACTTTCAGAGACTGGAAAGAAATCCGCTCACCGGCAGCCGACAGCTGATCGTCGACCAGCGCGGCGATGTCATCATCGAAGACATGTTTCTTCTTGTCTGCCAGGCGCTTGAAGCGCTGGAACGCATTCATCAGCTCATCATCGTCGAGCTCATAGCCCATACTCTCCAGCTTGTCGCGGAAGGCATGGCGGCCGGAATGCTTGCCCATCACAAGGGATGTCTTGGAAACGCCGACATCCTCCGGCTTCATGATCTCATAGGTCTCGGCATGCTTGAGCATACCATCCTGGTGAATACCACTCTCATGGGCAAAGGCATTCTTGCCGACAATCGCCTTGTTGTACTGAACAGGAAATCCGGTAATCCGCGACACCATCTTGGACGCCGTGGCGAGCTTCGTCGCATCGATGCCGGAATGGTAGGGCAGCGTATCGTTCCGCACCCGGAGCGCCATAACAACTTCCTCCAGTGCGGCATTGCCGGCCCGCTCGCCAAGGCCATTGATCGTACATTCGACCTGACGTGCGCCATTCGCCACCCCTGCCAGAGAATTCGCGACGGCAAGTCCCAGATCATTATGACAATGGGTTGACCAGATCACTTTGTCAGAGTCCGGAACAATTTCAATCAGTCTACGGATCAGGTCGCCATACTCATCAGGATGCGTATATCCGACCGTATCAGGAATATTTATCGTTGTTGCGCCCGATGCGATCGCCGCGTCAACGCATTTGACGAGGAACTCCCATTCCGTCCGCGTTGCGTCTTCCGGGGACCATTCTACATCGTCGACAAGATTGCGCGCCTGGGAAACCGATCGGCCGACCGCTTCAAGAACGGCATTCTCGCCCATTTTCAGCTTGTGCTTCATATGCACAGGGCTGGTCGAGATGAAGGTATGTATCCTCGGACGCGCCGCCGAGCGAACCGCTTCGGCGCAGCGATCTATGTCCCCCGGTGTCGACCGGGCAAGACCGCAAATCACAGCGTCTTTGGAGCGTCGCGCAATCTCGCGAACGGCTTCGAAATCACCGGGTGACGCGGCAGGGAAGCCCGCCTCGATAATATCGACCCCCATGGATTCCAGCAGGTCTGCGAGATCGAGCTTCTCGTTCAGGGTCATGCTCGCGCCCGGGCTTTGTTCGCCGTCGCGCATGGTTGTGTCGAATATGACAATATCGTTTGGTTTGCTCATTTTTGCGGCCTGAATGTCGGTGAAGTTGATTGCTGTCGCTAGATGCCTCCCCCTGACCGCGCACCGGTGTCTAACCGGCGGCTGACGGCCAGGGGCCGCTAAGGCATAGGAGCAAATCTTTTCTCATAGTGGCACACATTCTACCGAGTTGTATTACTGTCAAGCTAATATATCGGCGGAGCAGGCATATTTTGCCTTCATGTGCCCATTATACGACGAGCCATCCAGCCAATACCGAACCATAATCCAAGGGCGAGGCTTAATATGGCGAGACCCGCAAGCGGTGATCCGGCGAAGGTAGACGCAATACCTTCGCCAGCAAAGGCAATCAGGGCCGTCTTCGGGATCGTCCCCAAAACGAGACCGCCAAAATAAGGAAGCCAGCGCGCGCCACTTGCGCCGAAGGCCATATTCACCAGGAGAAACGGCCCAGCCGGAACATTACGAACGATGGCAGAGGCAAGAAAAGCATTGCGGCTGATCAATTCGGAGAGCTTTGTAAGCCGGGGGCCAGCGCGCCTTGCCACCACATCCTTTCCTACCCAGCGCCCGACGAAATAGGTCAGCGTCCCTGAGCAGAAAATTGCCAGCCAGGACCAGGCAAACCCCATAACCGGCCCGAAAGCGAACACCGCTGCCGCAATCAGCGCGAATTGGGGGATGGCAAGAAATGCCCCGGCGCAGAACACCAGAGCGGCAACGGGCAGAGCCCAAACCGTGCCGGCGAATCGGCCCGGCAGTTCTGTCAGGTCACGGCTTTCCGCCAGCCATCCGAATTGTGCCGCAAGAAACAGGGCGATGACGAGAATGGCTATGGAAAAAGCTGCCGCCACACGAAGCGGAGCCAGTTTGGTCTCTGTCACGGGGTTGGAGGTTTGAGCCATTGAAGCGGTCATATCAGGGGCCTGGTGGTTCCTGGAAGGCGTAGAGGGTTCACTCATACTATACCGGCCGCATTACCTGTCGAACTGACGACTCGCCCATGGCCCTTACCACACATGGAAAGGCAGTGAATACAGGCGTTTGCCAGCTACACAATCCGGAACAATCAGGGGAGTTCACCGGCATCTATCCCCATAAAACTCTCAGACACTCTCAGCGCGCCGAAACTGAGAGTCTCAACGCCTACCCTATCCTCGGTTTATCCCCCTAAAACCGATCCAGCAAACGCTCCAGATAATCGCGTTCATCTTCATCGCTCGGATCGGAATAACGACGGCGCAGCTCCTCCAGAATATCGAGGGCGCGCTGGCGTTCAGACTGATCAGGAACATCAATCCCTTCAGATGAGTTGGCCCCGCTCGTCTCGCGTCCGAACGGATCGGTCTGCGATTGCTGCTGGTTCTCGCTGCGAAGTTCATCAAGGGCGCTGGCAAGCTCTCCAGCGACGTCGCGCAGCCTGTTTGTTGCGCGCTCCTGATCGCGCTGGGCCCGGCCAAACTGCCCCTCGCGCAGCGAATCTTCAGCGCGGCGCTGCGCCCGCAGGGCATCTTCCAGCGCTTGCTCGGTGGCTTCGCCGCCCGGAAGGCCGTCTTCACCTTCGTCGTCGCCTGCGCCGCCCTGTTCGGAGCGCTCACGCAAGGCTTCGAGCAAATCACCAATCGCCTCCTGCCGCTCGGCAAGCTCCTCGCCGCTCAGTTCGGGCACCTGTCCGGCCTGACCGCCGCCCTGCTGCCGCCGGCTGTCTTCCGCCTGACGTCCGGCCTCCAGCGTATCATCGTTCAGCTCACGCTGCTCGCGCAGGGCTTCAGCCAGATCTTCAAGGTTTTCAGCAAGCTCCTGCTGCTCGCTGCTCTCTTCGCCTTCCTCGCCTTCGCCGCCCTGATTGGGCAGGGCAAATCCGTCTCCGCCTTGCCCATTACCCTGCTGAAATTCGAGATTTTCCAGCATGTTGGTGATATCGGAAAGCAGCTGACGCGCCTGATCGCGTGCGCCTGTCTGGGACAGATCCTCAAGCGCCTGGAGCATTTCTTCGAAAGAGTTTTGACCAAGAGACGGTCCGCCCGCACCGCCGGCTTGCTGGTTATCGAGCCCGTCCTGGGTTGCGCCTTCGGGCAGGCCATTTGCAATGGCTTCGGCCAGCTTGGCCTGAACATAGTTTTCCGCTGCCTGACGGAAGGCGTCGGTCAGACGCAAGAGCTCCTCTTCGGTCGCCCCTTCGCGCAGAGCCTCTTCCAGTGCCCGCCTTGCTGCCAGAAGTGCGGCCAGAGCGTCGGCTGAGCTACCATACTCCGCTTTCAGCGCGACAGCCCATAAAAGGCCATCCAAAGCGCGTGCTTCATCAAGATTGGTGGCTGATTTCAATGTGCCATGGGCCGCAGCAAGGCCAGAAAATATGCCGTAATCGTCGAAGTATTTCTCACCGCTAAAGGTCACCGCCTCCAGCATCAACGCTGCCTGTTGGACCCCCTCTGGCGCGCTTTCCAAGGCATTGATCGGTCCGACATACCCCTCTTCATAGGCGCGCGGCTCACGCAAAGCTGTCACGCGGATCTCCTGGGTCGCCCTAGCCAGGTTTTGCAAAAAGAGTTTCTCGGGAAATTTGAACTCATGTGGTTCACTTTCGCCCTCCTGACCTGCGCCATCGGTGGCGACCAGACGCCCGGACACCAACAGACCTGCCCAAGGGTGACGGGTCATATCGATGGCAGAGTCTTCAGTGGCCTCACGAACAGACGCGCCCGGCAGTTCAATCCGCACGCGTCGCTCATCTTCCGGTACGGCAGGATGAGGTTCGACCAGCTTCAGAGCAAGTTCGAGACGCTCTACACCGTAATCGTCGACCACACTCCATGAAAACTCCGTTCGATCATTCTCACCTAAAACCGGCGGTTCATCGAAGCGAGGCATCGGCGGGCTGTCGGGCGACGTGGTGATCTGCCAGGCGGCACGGCGGCCCCACCAATTCACGGCCAGCAGCGCATCTTCAGTAACAACCGCTCGCGTCTCATAGGCACCGTCAGGCGTTTCTTCGAAGCGCTGTCGTTGCGTTTGGGTGGTGCCTCTGAGCACCAGTTTCGGGGCCGACCGCGCCTGCGCTCTGACCGTCACCTCTGATCCGGCCGGCACCAATACAGGCGTGCCATCACCGCTCAGAAACACTGGGGGTCTTCGGGAGTATTCCGGAGGAGAAATCCAAGCCTCAACTCGGACATCTTCCGCCCCGATCAACGATCCGTAATCGGGCATCAGAGCCCGTCCGATCCGCCCGGAGACATCACCCCATGACGATACGAATCCAATGGCCAGCAGAGCCGGTACTGCAAATCTCAGATAGAACGGATCTAGCGCCCGCCACTCGGCAACAAAGCGCGGAACATTCAGTCCGATAGCAGCCCGCCTCAGTCGCTTTGTGTGGGCCCGCCAGAGCAAGCGTGCCGCCGGTGCCGAGGTGCTTGGACGATCCGACAGTCCTGCGATTGGTCGATCTTCGGAAAGTGCGTCCAGCGCCGCGTGAGCATCGCCCTCCGAAGTCTTTATGAAACGTCGTCTTCCCCTGCTTCCGAGAATGATCAGCCCAACGAAAAACACCAGGGTAGATAGCGCGCCCACTGTCGGAGCCATGACATCGATCACACCAAACAGGGCCATGGCGAGAAAAACAGCGATCAGCAGGATGAGCGACCAAAACGCCGTCACGACACGAAGGGCCGTCAGGCCGACTCGGGTCTGAAACGTCTTTCGGGAAAGTCCCTCAATGTCCTTTAGCTCAGCCAATCGGGTATGCGCTCCAATGCCGTCATTTCTTCAAATGTAGGCCGCCTTCGGATGATTGCATAATCGGAACCATTCACAATCACTTCCGGCACCAAAGGCCTCGCATTGTATTGTGATGACAATACGGCCCCATAGGCTCCCGCTGAATGAAACGCGATCGGTTCGCCCGGTTCCAGCCGTGGGAGCTGGCGCGCAGAGGCAAACTTGTCAGTGGATTCGCAGATCGGCCCCACAATATCGACCGTCTCCATTTCCATCTCGCTTGCCCGCTCGTTCAGAGGGGAGATATCATGGTGCGCAGAGTATAGCGCCGGGCGCAGGAGGTCATTCATGCCGGCATCGACGATCAAAAAACGCCGGTCCGGTGCATCCTTATAGTACAGCGCCCGGGTGATCATGATGCCCGCATTGCCAGCAATGACCCGGCCGGGTTCCAGAATGATCTGGACCGGCAGATCACCGATCACCCGGCGGATCATATTGGCATAGGCATCGGGGGGCGCTGGCTGGTCGGTTGACGTGTAGGGAATGCCCAAACCGCCGCCAAGATCGATCCGCGTGATATCGTGACCAACTTCGCGCAGCTTTGTCGCCAGGCCGACGGTCTTGCGAAAGGCCGCTTCCATAGGCTCAAGATCGCCAATCTGGGACCCGATATGCACATCGACGCCCACCGCCTCGATGCCCGGCAATTGCTTGATCCGGTCGTAGAGCCCTTCCGCCTCTGACCATGGCACACCGAATTTATCACCCTGCTTTCCAGTAGAGATATTCGGATGACCTCCCGCCGCCACATCGGGATTAACCCGGAGCGCTACTGGCGCTGTCTTTTCTAATGCCGCAGCAACTTCCGACAGAACCTCAAGCTCGGCGGCGCTTTCAACATTGAACTGGTGAATACCGACCTCGAGCGCAAACGCCATTTCCTCCCGCGTTTTCCCGACACCGGAGAAGACGATCTTGTCCGCTGGGATGCCTGCTGCAATAGCCCGCTTCAGCTCACCTGCACTCACCACATCCGCGCCGCACCCCGCTTTCCCGAGCGTCGCGAGCACGCCAACATTGCCATTCGCCTTAACCGAATAGGCAATCAGGCAATCCATGCCTTCAAAGACCGTTGCGATGACCCTGGCATGGCGGCGTAGCGTCGCCGTGGAGTAGACGTATACCGGTGTCCCCACCGCTTCTACGATGTCGGCGAGATCGACCTCCTCGCAATGCAGCGAGCCATTTCGATAGTGAAAGTGATGCACGAGTATGGGTGCCTATTCGCCTTCGCCAGCGTCTTCGATGGCGGTTTCCTCAACAGGGCTCACCGGTGCCGCATCCGGCACTTCCCCGCCAAATTCATTGACATTGGAGACCTCTGGCTCCGGCTCCACAGCCTCTAATTCATCTTCCATGGTCTGCTCGATCGGCGCAACGTCCCGGAAGATCGGATCCGGGCGCTGAAGGCCGCCGCGAAGCCCACAAGCCGACAGTCCCACCACGGCAGACAAGCCGACCAAAATAACCCTAGAACTCCGCATCTTCAGTGTCTCCTCGACCGCACTCCAGCCTTTCTTTCCACGCCGCAACCTGTTCGGCAACTCGGCTTGGTGCGGTTCCTCCAAAGCTGACTCGGCTGGCAGCGGATGCCTCAACAGTGAGCACGGAATAGACATCTTCGGTCAGCCGCCCCTCTTCGGCCTGCAATTCAGCAAGGGTGAGATCCGGTAGATCCTTCTTCCCAGCTTCAGCAGCGGCAACGAGCCGCCCGGTGACATGGTGAGCCTCGCGGAATGGCATTTTCAGTTCCCGAACGAGATAATCCGCAAGATCCGTCGCCGTGGAGAACCCCTTTGACGCCGCTACCATCATGGCGTCCGGGTGAAAGGTCATCGTTTCAACCATGCCCGCCATAGCCCGGGCGCAAAGATCGAAACTGTCAAATGCTTCAAATGTCAGAGATTTATCGTCCTGCAGATCCTTGGCGTAAGCGAGCGGCAGAGCTTTCACCGCCCCCTGCAATGATGCAAACTTGCCGGTGATCAGAGCGGCCTTCGCACGGACAAGTTCAGCCGCGTCAGGATTGCGCTTTTGCGGCATGATCGACGATCCAGTAGACCACTCGTCCGACAGCGAAGCAAATCCGAACTGCGCCGATGTCCATAGGACAATTTCCTCTGCCAACCTGGACAAGTGAGTGGCAGCAATGGCCAGGGCCGACAGAGCTTCCAGAGCAAAATCACGCGCTGATACAGCATCGAGAGAATTCGCCATGGGGTGATCAAACCCGAGCGCCTCGGCCGTCATCTCCCTATCGATGGGGAAACTCGTTCCGGCGAGGGCAGCGGCCCCAAGCGGGCATTCATTCAGGCGCACCATGGCATCGCCGAGGCGGCCCCGATCCCTGTCCAGCATCTCGACATAGGCGAGCAGATGATGACCAAGGGTGACGGGTTGCGCCGTCTGCAAATGGGTGAACCCCGGCATGATGGTTCCAGCATGCTCACCTGCACGGGCCACCAGCGCCATTTGCAGATCTTCGAGGCGGTCGGACGCCTCGCCGAGAGCCCCCCTCACCCAGAGCCTGAAATCCGTGACGACCTGATCATTGCGCGAGCGCGCCGTATGCAAACGGCCTGCGGGCTCACCGACCAGATCCTTCAGGCGCGCTTCGATGTTCATATGAATATCTTCCAGCGAGCGGGAAAACGGAAACTCACTCGCATTGATTTCATTCAGTATTTTATCAAGACCCTGCTGAATCGCCGCATTGTCCTCGGCTGAAATGATCCCCGTCGACGCCAGCATATTCGCATGAGCCTTCGACCCGGCAATATCTTCCCGGGCCATGCGCTGATCCACATCGATTGAGGCGTTAATTGCCTCCATGATGTCCGAAGGTTGTGCGGCGAACCGCCCGCCCCACATTTGCTGGCTTTTTCCATCACTGTCGGCCATATCCGCACCTCTAAAAGGAGTAGTCCATGGCGCGTATTCCTGCACGCACACTTATCACCGCGATGCTTGTGGGCCTTGTTGGCGTGATTGTCTACGTCCTCAACAGCGCGGCGACGGGACCGGGCGAAAAGGTGGCGTTTGAGCGCTTCGCCACGGGAGAACTTGCTGGGCTTGATTTCAGCTATGCCAACACACTGCCGGGCGAGCAGGCTTTCCTTTCTCCGGATAATACTGAAGTCACAATGGCGGAGTTGCGCGGAAAGGTGGTGCTGGTGAACCTTTGGGCCACTTGGTGTGCGCCCTGCGAGCGCGAAATGCCAACACTGGGGGCTCTACAGACGGCCCGGGGCGGCGAGGCTTTCGACGTTGTAGCCATCAGCGTCGATGACCTAGACATTCGCGAGGAAACCAGAGAACAGCTGGCCACATGGTCCGGTGGCCGCCTGCAGCTCTATCAGGCGAAGGATTTTGACCTTGCCTATGTGGACTTCAAGGCACGGGGGTTTCCGACCAGCATTCTCTACGATGCCACTGGCGAGGAAGTCGCTCGATACGCTGGCGAGTTGGACTGGTCGAGCTATGAAGCCGTTGCCTTTATTGATGCAGTCATTGCCGGAGACTAGTGCCGCCAATCCAATTCGCTACTTCCTGAATTTGAGCAGGAACCGGTCCGTCTTCCGACGTATTTCCGGGTCGAGCACATAGGTCTCGAGATCATCATCGGGATTAGCCAAGAGATCGCTTGTGTCGACGAACGTCAAACCGGACGCTTCCGCCATTCTGATAATAATATCCGGATCTATGCGATGTGTCGTTCCGCCGGTCTCAGTTGAGCTGCCCTTAGGCGCTGAATGGTCGAGGGCGACGAATGTCCCGCCGGTTTTGAGAACACGGCTAATCTCCATGAACGCGCCCTCTGGATCTCCCAGCGCCTCGACCTCGGATCCATCAGGTGTGAACCAGAGCTCATGGGGACCCAGAACCCAGGTCACCAGATCGGCCGAGCTATCCGGCACTCTTATTTCGTCGAAGGGCGTGCGCATCATTTCGACGTTTGAAAGTCGGCCATCCTCAAACCGCTTATCAAGACTGTCGCCCAGAAAAGCGTCAAACTCCTTTGGGTTATGCATGTAGACCTTGCCGGTATCGGTGACGGCGCGGGAAAAAAGCTCCGTATAGTAACCACCGCCCGCCTCCAATTCGACGACAGTCATACCGTAGCCAACATCCATGAATGCGAGCACTTCCGAGGGGTGGCGCGACGCATCACTTGAGAAATCATCAAGTGGCCTGTCTGGATGCGCCACAAGGGCAGCATAGTCTATCGGCGGCGGAGCGAGCGGAGCACTGACAAAAGCCCGCCCAGGTGCAGGACCGGAATCAAATGCACAGGCCGAAAGACCACACAACGCAGCGAGGAAACCAATATATTTGCCCATTGCCCACTCTTTCAGAATGCTCGTTAGATCTCAGCGAGCATTTTTTCGCTCATATCCCAAAGGCGTTCTGCCTTTTCATCATCGCAAATCCATTCCCGGGCATGCTCCCAACGTTGACTGTCTTCAGTCGCCAGCTTGGCGATATCGCAGTCTTCGCAATAGACGCCGCCCTTGCCGTCAAGCTTAGAAGATGTCGCTGCCCAGGTTGCCGTGGAGGCTCCCTGTTCCGGCGTCTTGAACATCATCTGAACCATTTCCGGTATCGTGCCGTCGGCATTTTTCCATCCGAGGGCGACCATCTCCTCATCCGGGAGATGGCGCTGGAGCGGTGTGAAAATACCGCCAGGATGTACAGAAAATCCACGAACGCCGTATTGCTGGGCCTGTTGGTCAACGGCCAGTGCAAACAGGGCATTGGCGGATTTCGCTGAGCCATAAGCCTCCCATTTATCATAGGGTCTTGTCTTGTAATTTGGATCATCCCAGATGACGTCGGAGCGAATATGTGCGGTGGAGGACAGGCACACGACCCTCGCGCCCTCGGCCTTTTGCAGCGCCTGTGCCAGCCCCAGGGTTAATGCCATATGGCCGAGATGGTTAGTCCCGAACTGGGCTTCCCAGCCCGGTCCAATCCGCGTCTCGGGACAAGCCATGATGCCGGCATTGTTGATGAGGATATGCAGCGGTCGACCCGTCTTCGAGTAGTCCTCGGCAAATTTCCGAACACTTGGAATATCGGCAAGATCCATGGGGGCGATTTCGATATCGCCAGACACATCGCCAAGGGCCTCCTCTGCAGCCTCTACCCGGCGCGCGGGCACCGTGACGCGCGCGCCTGCGCCCGCAAGGGCCCGTACGGTTTCAATACCAATACCCGAATAACCACCTGTCACGACGGCCTGCTTGCCGCTGAGGTCAATGCCTTCGACTACTTCAGCAGCCGATGATTTTGCGTGAAATCCTGAGCCTACAGGCTGTTGGTTACTCTTGGCCATGGGCACCTCCCTTTGCGTTGTTCAGTTAACCGTAGTCGCTTCCGTTCCCAGCTCCAAGGCATAAGGCCCTGAGCCCGCGTCCTTGACATGCCACCGGCGCTAACGGACACGCGATGAACCATGCACCTGATCACCTCGCCCATTCTGATCACCGCACTCTGTGTCCTGCTCGGCTCCGTCATCGATGCCGTTGTCAAAGGGATATCCCCCTATACAACACTCTCAGTACTGCTCGCCTGGCGCTTCGCCTCCGGTGCCCTTTTGTCGTTGGGCCTGTGCATTGCCACAAGGCAAGCACGGCCAACATTCAGGGCAATCCGCTTCCACACAATGCGCAGTATCATTCAGCTGATGTCTGCTTTTCTCTTCTTCTGGGCGCTAACGCAGCTTGCGCTGGCCGAAGCGACCGTCATCGGTTTCACGTCGGCGCTGATGGTTGCGCCCTTGGGGGCCGTCATTCTGGGTGAACGCATTACGGCAACAAGCATGATGGCCGCGATCATCGGTTTCGCCGGAGCCATTCTGGCCGTCTCAACGGAAACCAGCGGAGCACCCGAGGATGGTCAGCGAATTCTCGGTGCCGCCGCTGCGTTTGGTGCTGCTTTCCTCTACGCAGTTAATCTGGTCCTGATCAGGCTGCGGGCACGCGAAGAGCCGCCATTAATGATCGCAGCGCTGACGAACATTATAATCGGCTTGATCCTGCTTCCTGTTCTGGTCAGCGGACTACCAACGCAAAACTGGGATGTTGTTCCTATTCTTGTCGGACTTGGCGTGCTGGGATTTTTAGTTTGGTGGCTACTTTCAATCGCATATGCGCGAGCACCTGCCCAGCGACTAGCTCCCATTGAATACACCTCGCTTATCTGGAGTGCGATCCTTGGCGCAGTCTTCTTCAGGGAATGGCCCGGCTTGCCACTATATGCGGGCGCAATGATCATCATCGCAGCATGTTTGATTGTGGCCTTTGAGGACAGGTTCCAAACGCGTCGGCAAGCTAAAGCACCTGCGAGCGGGGTCCCAGACTAGCCTCAGATATAATCACAGCGACGGGTCGTATAGTCTATAAAGAAATCCGAAGCCGGACGATAATAATCCGTGCGATGCGATTCTGAGCGTAAATGTCTTCCAGTACGATCTCGCATGGAACCATTTTGAGCTTTCCAAAGAGCAATTGAGCGTTCTACGAGCCGATGCATTATGGTTCACCTCTTCTGTCTTGATCTCTGACTGTCAGAAGGTGCGGGCTTACCCATCTCCTTTCAAATTAAGGCTCTTCACGGAGACGGGAATCCGATGTGTCGTTGCGCCGCAAAACCTTAAGGTTTCAGACCCATTTCCGTTGCTAGATTGCGCAATCCGGTTTCAAGCGGCGTTTGCGGTACCAGATCATCTGGCACATCGGCGGGATCAACAGCGGCCTTGTTTAAATCGACGCGTCCGATCTGCGCCGGGGTCAGAGGAAGCCGGATGCCGAGTTCAGACGCCACAGTTACCGCTGACTTCACGGGCCCGACAGGCAGTGGCAGAATTATGCCTTTTCCGCCCGCTATACGCTTTATAAGCTGGAGCATAGCCCGATGGGTGACGGCATCGGGGCCGCCAATGGGAAGAATGCCGGAAGCATCCCAATCACCATTCGCTAGCGCTGTGGCTATTTGGGCGAGGTCTTCTACATGGATAGGCTGCTGCACAGCCTTTCCGTTCCCCGGAACTGGAAAAAGCGGCACCCAGGAGAGAGTTTTCAACAGACCGGAAAGATTGCCGTCCCCAGGATAACCATAGATCATCGTCGGCCTGATAATCGCCCAATCGGGACAAGCCCCCTGAAGCTTTACTTCCTGCTTTCTCAAAGCGCCGTAGACCGGCTCTTCTGGTGTGATTGCGACATTATTGGAGGAGAACACGATCCCACGGCGAACACCGCCCTCACTTAGGATTCGTGCCGCTTCGCCGGAGATGCTCAGAATTGGGGTTAGAACAGCCAAATCGAATGATGGGGCGATTTTCGCGACGGCGCGGCGATCTGTAAGGTCAAGGCGTTCCGGCGATGCGCCTATCGACCGGATTGTTTTACGGAAATCAGCGGAATCCAAACGGCTTGTCGCTATCACTTTGTGCCCCGTACGCGCAAGGCAGGCGGCAATATGCTCTCCCAGGGGCTGGCTCGCCCCAACAACAAGTATGCGCTTAGACGTCGACATAGCGCGCCGCTTTAGCAGCCTTCCGGTCTCCGGGCGAGTGGCAAGCTTGTCATAATCGGATTGTTAGAATGGCGAAGGCTCGAAAATCGCTAATCACCTGCGATGTGCAACTCATAATCAACATCGAGAGACAGAGCTGGAATGCGTGATCGCGCGGACTTCACAGCGTCAAGATCGATATCTGCCCAGATCACTCCGGGCGCGTCACCCTCGGCTTCGACAATGATCTCACCCCAAGGAGAGATAATGAGCGAGTGGCCGAAGGTCTCCCTGCCATCCTCATGAACACCGCCCTGGGCCGGTGCCATGACGAACGCACCTGTTTCAATTGCCCGCGCCCTAAGAAGACTGTGCCAGTGTGCCTTGCCGGTGACGCGGGTGAAAGCCGACGGGCAGGTGATAATCTCGGCTCCGGCTTGGGCCAGGGTTCGGAACAGGTGCGGGAAGCGCAGATCGTAACAAATGGTCAGGCCGATGATGGCGAGAGGTGTGCGCGCAAGAACTGCTTCCCCGCCCGGGCAGTAGGCTTTAGACTCGCGATAGCTTTGGCCATCTCCGACTTCCACATCGAACATGTGCATCTTGTCATAACGCGCAATGATGTCGCCATCCGGAGAGATCAGGAATGACCGGTTCGCCAGCCTTTCATCCGTTGGCAATCTGACGGCATGAGATCCGATCAGCAGCCAGACCTCAAGGGTCTTAGCGAGGTCACGAAATGCCTTCAGCGCCGCATCCTTCTCCTCAGGCAGAGCCTTCGTGCGGGTCTTACCGGGACGAATATCAAGCAGCGCAGTCATTTCCGGCGTCGCGATAAACTCGGCTCCACGCTCCGCAGCTTCAGTGATCAGAGCGCTGACAGTATGAATATTTTCACCGATCTCAACGCCAGACGTCGTCTGGATACAGGCCACTCGGATGTCAGATCGTGTCACTCAAGTGCTCCGCTCCAAATCCTTCTGATCTATGCCCCACGCAGACGCCAGGGGACCTTGATGTTCTTTGCTGACGACTAGCCCGCTTCCTGTCTTGAAAGGCTAAGTTCTACGCCAACCGTATCGAACACATGGGCAAGGGGTGCCGACGGTTTCCTCACAAGCACGCGCACCCAGTCAACCTCAGAATGCTCCTCAAAAATGGCGTGAATAACGCGGTCTGCATAGGTCTCTATCAGATTGAAGCGGCCATTTTGCGAAACCGCGTGGCCGATATCGCACAGCGAGCTGTAGTTCACCGTCGAATCCAGCCTATCGCTCGAGCAGTCCGGCGCATCGATCCGGCACTCAATATCCACTTCGAATTTCTGGCCGAGCTGTTTCTCCTCTGTCTTCACGACGTGGAACCCATGGACGATAAGATTGGAAACGAAAATTCTGAGGCTCAAGCTGCCCTCCATTCAAAGGGATTGCCCGCACCCCTATTTCGGCTCAACGCCCTTTATCTCAGGATCTCCGGACTGGATAGGGTGAGTTTTGGTCGGCAGTGCCGCACCCCTTTCAATGAAATCGACAAACGGGCCAACAGAAACGATATCTTCGTTTTGAAAGGCCTTTGCATGCTCTGAAATTCGGACACCCTCGACCAAATGATCCGGTGCAATGGCGGCGAGCGGGATCATGACAAACCCTCGGTCCAGCATTCTTGAATGCGGGATGGTCAAATGCTCCGTTTGCAGATCAATATCTCCATACCAGAGTATATCCATGTCGAGCGTGCGAGGTCCCCATCTGACATCCCGTTTACGGCCCAAAGCAGCCTCGATGCGCTGACACACATCCAGTAATTCTTGCGGTGAGAGATTGGTCCTGATTGTCAGGCAGGCATTTAGGAAATCCGCCTGATCAGTCTTGCCCCATGGCGGTGTTTGATAGGCATCGGAAACTGCAGATACCTCGATTCCGTCTGTAGCCTTGAGACGCGAAACGGCATCGGCCAGCAAACACCGGCTGTCCCCCTCATTCGATCCAAGCGCGAGCCCCGCCTCAATCATGGCTTAGCAGTGCCTGCATTTTTATCGCGTCGGCGTGCTCGCGCACGTCATGGGCGCGAATGATCGATGCACCGGCTGCGATGCTGGCAAGATGAGCACCTAGCGTTCCGGCCAGCCGTTTGTCCACCGGTCTGTCGAGGGTGAGGCCAATCAGGCTTTTTCGCGAAACGCCGACTAGCACAGGGCAGCCAAACTCGAGCAGGACATCAATGCGCCTCAAGGCTTCGACATTTTGCTCGAGGGTTTTCGAAAAGCCGATACCTGGATCGAGCCAGATAAACGCCTTCGGAATGCTGGCTTCCTCAGCCGTCTTGAAGGCGCGGTGAAAGAAACCTCGCATATCGTCCACAAGGCTGATCGATTCATCCGTTTTGCCGCGATTATAAGTGATCACTAGGGCGCTTGCGGTCTCAGCGACGACCGACGCCATATCGAGATCGCGCGTCATGCCCCAGACATCATTTATCAAAACCGCTCCGGCATCTGCCGCTTCCCTCGCGATCGGTGCTTTGTAAGTGTCAATAGAAATCGGTGCTGCATCCATCTCGGCAAGTCTCGTGATCAATCCAATCGTGCGCTGCCGCTCCTCACCCTCTGGCACAGGCTCCGCCCCTGGCCGTGTGGATTCGCCGCCAACGTCGAGAATATCTGCACCATCGGAAACCATATGCTGCGCATGGGCCACGGCCTTCGACTGGTCGACAAATCGCCCGCCATCGGAAAAGCTGTCTGGTGTGGCGTTCAGGATTCCCATAAGCAAAACAGTCTTCTGGGCGCGATGGAGCATGTCATCCCTGACGGTCTGCCGGGTGGATGTGTTCAAAGGACTATCTCCTCAAATGGATGGTTGGGCGGCCACATGTTCAGCGCCCGGAAACCCAGACGTGACGGAGCACGGATCCTGTTGACTTTCAACACAATCAGAAGGTTCAAGTGCCGAGCAGCGACAGTATAGGCAAATCTAAGAAGACATTGATCAATGATTGCTCATGTGCCCGGCTAGCGAAGAGCAATCTGCAGCATTTGGCAAAATTCGATATAGTTCATATAAATCAGAGATGTACTGACGCGCTGCATCTCTACCATGATCCTGTTCCGGATCGCAGAGCGGCTTCAAATTGAATAATCCGGCTATTCATGTTTAACTCGGTGAATATTGAAGGAGGTGTTCATGGCTCAGACAGCGCTTGTTACCGGGGCGTCTAGCGGCATCGGCAAGGAGTTCGCCCGCATTCACGCCATGCGCGGAGGAGACGTCATCCTTGTTGCCCGGCGTGCAGATAAGCTGAACGAGCTGAAGCAGGAACTTGAGGCCGGCCATGGTGTGAAGGCACTCGTCGTCGCTGAAGATCTTACCGACGAGGCCGCCCCTCAACGCATCTTCGATGCCGTTGCAAATAGCGGTTCGACCTTGGATATCCTGATCAATAATGCGGGCTTCGGTGGGCGCGGGCTGTTCCACGAGCGGGAATGGCAGGCTGACCGCGATATGATTCAGGTCAATATCATTGCCCTGTCAGCCCTCACCCGACTCTTCCTGCCCGGCATGGTCGAACGCAATCGTGGCCGCATCCTCAACGTCTCGTCGACAGCTGGCGAACTACCAGGACCTCTGCAAGCCGTTTACTTTGCCACCAAAGCCTATGTGACCTCGTTCAGTAATGCCCTCACCGAAGAACTGAGCGAGACGGATGTCACCGTTACAGCGCTCCTGCCCGGCGCGACAGAATCCGAGTTTGCCTCAACCTCCGGCATGGACAAGACGCCCCTATTCCAGAAGACAGCTTCTGCACGGAGCGTTGCAAACGCCGGATACAACGCCATGCAGCGCGGTGAACTCGACGTGGTCGCAGGCGTTCCCTTCAGCAGACGGATTGTTTATTCCATGGTGCCGTTCCTACCGAAGCGCGCATTGATGCGCGAGGTGCGAAAAACGCAAGAAGAGGTGTAGCCCGGTTCTCAAGACAAGTAGGCTTGGTTAGGGGATGAACTCCATAGTCAGCCGATGCAAACATCATTGCCGTGCGGAACGGAACTCTCTTGATCCGAGACTAGCGACCGAGAAAGCGCTCCAATTGATGCCGGGTGAAACTCTTCATATGTCCGGGAAAAAAGCGTTCCGCATCAGGAGCAACAACATCTAGCAAGTATGCGAGATCTCGATCATTGTCGTCGATATCACACATAAACAAATGGCGCGCTGGCCCCTGCCCCAATGCTTTGCCACGAATTAAGTCTCCTACGAAGACCGCATCTCCTGTGCTTACAATCAGTGAACCGGCGGTATGCCCAGGTAGGCCGATGACTTCGCCTTCCATTCCGGCCACCGAGGAAAGATCAAGTCGCTCATCAACCAATATGTCGATTTGAACTGGCCAGCTGCCTTCGGGAGGGGTGCGGCCTGCAAGTGTTCTCGCAAATGGAATAGTCGGGCAGATGTCCCCGCTGATCGCCGATTCTATCAGCTCGCGGTCACCAAGCCCGGCAATAATCTTGGTACCACAATTGATCTGAAAGTATGCGGCACCTCCAGCGTGATCGAAGTGGCCATGGGTAAGAATGATCGCATCAAGGTCGCCTGGATTAAAGCCGGCCGCTCCAATCGCTTTGGCTAGCGTAACCGCGTTCTGAGGGCGACCGGCGTCAATGAGTATACTCCCCGATTCAGTTTCACCACCGGTCAAAAGCCAGGAGTTATCCGCACCAATACTTAGTTGGATAATCTCAATATCATTTGTTGTAACAATGGGATCGCTCGTTTCCCGGAAAGCGGAGTATCCAAGAATCAGAACTGCGAACACGATCAGGACCGTCAGGACAATTCTAACTCGCCTCATACGCTCCACCGGGCGAGCCATGTGGTTAAAGCTGCATCAGCAGTTTCCATCGCTTCCTCAACCGAACCGATCTCATCTCCCCGAACCAGTCCGCGCATAATCGTTCCGTGCTCGATCATACCCTGCAGCTGTCCGACCGATCGTTCCGGATCTTCCATTTTTCTGAGCGTGCCATTTTCAACGCCGCGCTCTGCTGTTTCGACGAACAAACCGCTCAGCTTTTGCTTGAAAGCCTTGTAAAACCGATCCGCAAGGTCTTCGTCACGACCGCACTCCGCGACAATCATACGAAATAGACTGCGCGTCTTTGGATCCGTCAGAAAGCGTCCATAGGCCTCACATAACTGTTCCAACTCCCATGATTTCGGATCGGTCGCGTCAATATTGAGCTGAAGACGTTCAAAGGCACGATCTGAAACCGCACCGAATAGTTGCGCCTTGTTCGAAAAATATCTGTAAAGCGTCGCAGTCGAAACACCCGCCTCTTTCGACACTTTCTCAATATTCGTTCTCACAAATCCATCCTTGCAGAACGAAGCCTCGGCAGCATCCAACACCGCCGTCCGCTTACTCTCAGCACGGCTCGCGCGAAACGACTCCAATGTCATTTATACTCCATAGCACTTCTCCATTGACTCGTAAACTAAAACAATCATTTTACTTCAGAGTTGCCGCTTCACACCGGAGGAAAAGATGAGTGCACGATCAATCTTATTTAGCTTGTTTACAGCGATGTTCCTCATTGGATGTGTAGCATTGGGTGATTTTACGAGCGACGATCCGGGCTTTGAAGAAACCCCGGGCATATTTTACGGGACCTTTGTAGCGATCTCCGACGCCGACATGGCAGGTACAGCTTATGCGGATGGAAAGCTTGAACCGTTTAATGGAGCATCGGATGAGATGACGCTATTTCGAAATGGGCGGTCAGTTGCAACAGCTGCGGTATCAAACTCAGTTGTTTCCTGGCCGCAGATCGCCGTGGCATCACCTGATGGACGCCACATATACGCTATAGAAACACGCGGATCCCTTTCAAAAGAAATTGAGCAGGTCGAAAGCGCGTTCACGGCGTTTCCCTCAGGCCATATCGTCTCCGCTTTCGAAGTGCGAGATCAAAAGCTGATTGAGGTGTCCAGAATCGAAAATGTCGGCCTTAATCCGCAATCTATAGATATTTCCTCAAATGGCAGGTTCCTGGCCATTTCATCAGAAACCGCCAATACAGAATTGACGATTGTTCCATTGGATGAACAAGGCTTGCTCGGCGAAGCGCGGTTTATCTCCATGAACCCTCCTTTCCAACCCGGCGACAAGGAGAAACGTGCTCGAACGCTTCACCTGTCGCCGGATGGAACAATGATCGCGCTAAATGTTGGAAATGTACGTTATCAGTTCTACAGCTTGATCTTTGACGACTCCGGCGTGCCAGAAGGCGTGACGGCGATTGGAGCACCTATAGAGTTTGGTGTCAGATTGTCTATTGGCCGGTGGAGTCGTGATGGGCGCTTCTTAATCGTCACTGACGTAAATGCCTATGATTCCGGCGTGCGGATGCTGTTCCAGCGCGGCGGACAGTTACATGTGATTAAAGCGCCAACCGCTGAAACACCTGCTGAACTCATCGATTCAAAACGGGTTGGCAGATTCGCAGAAGGACTTGAATTATCCGACGACGGATCACTCATCGCGTCCATAGCTATGGAACGCACCTACCTGCCCGAGCTGTTTTTCCTCGAAACGTGGCCCAGGCGTCGTACATACCTCCTGACTCTGTTTTCTTTTGATTCTGAAAACGGCACGCTGGTGGAACGTGATCGTATCCGGACGGCCGGAGTACTGCCGGAAGATGTGATCTTTGACAAGCAAGGCAGCAACCTCGCCGTCGCGGTTTTTCACCGACGCAAAGGTCTCGATCGCAAACGTGGTTTTATCGACTTCTTCGAGATCAGCGACGATCTCCAGTTAACGCCCCAGGGTCGGACACAGGCCGTCATGCGCGGCCCTCATGATCTTGTGCGGCTTCCAGACTAAGAAAGACACCAGCTGACCCCTTATTCGATGACGATGAATTTTCCGAAACCGATATCCGTCCTGAAATGATCAGCGGTATCGCCGGTGGAAAGCACCGCCCTGATCACGCCAGCATGGGTCACAACTAGAGTCTGTTGCTTTATATCCTTTAACTCGCCAACGACTTCTAGAGTCCGTTGACGGAGCATATTGACACTTTCGCCGCCATGGGCACGTGCATGGAGGAAATCCTTCGCCCAGAGGTCTATTTCCAACCTGGGAATATCAGACCAGGGACGGCCCTCCCATGATCCGAAGTCCATTTCTGAAAGCCGGCAATCATAGCGCACGGAGTGGCCGGTTCGCTCGCCGATATATTCAGCAAGGTACCGGCACCGTTTCAAAGGACTGGAGAAAATCTGCTCGAACGGTGGAAGCATTTTCGCGGTTTCATCTGCCTCTTCGGTGAATGACTCGGCGATATCCAGATCTAGCTGACCATAGCAGACGCCCGTTTCAATAAGTGGGGTGGTATGGCGAAGGAGAATCAAGCCCACGCCGCGACGCCGAGATAGAAGCCAATTTCACTCACCTGCTGAACCGCGCCCAAAGTATCGCCTGTATAACCGCCCAACTTTCGCTCCACTATCAAACGCATAAAAACATGGCCAAGAACGAGCCCTAAAAGGCCGAAACCCAAGGCAGGTAGAGGTTGGGAGCTGCTCCAAAGCGCAAAGATGAGACATCCTGTGCCAGCTGCCACCGCAAGGCCCGAAAGGGATATTCCACCAGCAACAGGTTTGCCCGTTCCCTCATCTCGAACATATCGACTGGTCGCGATAACGCATACGCTCGACAATCGAGAAAGCCCGTGAGCCGCAATCAGCGAAGTGATGAGCAGAGCCGGTGTGAGTGCGAAAAGCGATGCCGCTTTCAAGACCATGACCGACAGCAAAGCCAGCGTCCCGTAGGTGCCGAGACGGGAATCTTTCATGATCTCGAGCGCCCGCTCCCGCGTCGACCCGCCGCCCATGCCATCAAAAGTATCGGCAAGGCCATCCTCATGAAAAGCACCCGTTATCAATAATCCGCCACAGATTGCCAGAAGGACGGCAATATAATGTGGTAGGATGTAACATGCGCCAGCATAAAGCGCGGCAGTGAGTGCACCAATCAGTATGCCGACGGCAGGATAGTATCGGACCGAGGCGGCCATGCGGTCCGGCGAATATATACCTGATATATTCAAAGGTATCCGCGTCAGAAACTGTACTGCCAGTAAAAAGCTAGCGACTTGCTGCCTCATGGCGTATCGCCCGTATTGGCACTAACTGGGCCGCTGACGTTTGCGCTCTCAAAGCTCGCCATATCCCGCAGCATGGCAGCGGCAGCCTTGATTAGCGGGAACGCGAGTAAGGCTCCTGTCCCCTCACCAAGCCGCATATTGAGATCGAGCAAGGGGACTGCGCCGAGTGCCTTCAATATGCGGGCATGACCAGCTTCGGCGGATCGGTGGGCAAAGATGAAATTCTCCTCACAGCCAGGCGAGAGCTCGCGGGCACAAAGCGCTGCCGTACTGGCGATAAAGCCATCGACGGCAATGATACGACCTGTGCGGGCGGCAGATTTCATGGCACCGGCGATCATGGCAATCTCGAAACCGCCATACTCAGAAAGCGCGTCCATTACCTTTAGCTTATTGTCCGTGCGAGCAGCAGCACGGTTCAGGAGAGCGCGTTTGCGGGTCATACCATCATCTTCAAGGCCCGTCCCGCGGCCAACAAGGTCATCAACCGGCACGCCCAGAACTTTTGCTGCAACAAGGCTAGCAGCGGAAGTGTTGCCAATCCCCATCTCGCCAAAACATACGACATCAGTGTCCTGAGTCGTGCCAAGCTCAATGCCTGCAGAAACAGCTGCCTTGGCTTGGGCGAACGTCATGGCGGGGGTGTCTATTGCGTTCTTTGTGCCACTCGCAGTTCGCCGATCGATAAGGCCCGGATGCTCGATAAGGTCACCTGCAATCCCAGCATCGATGACCTGAACATCAGCACCGACAGAGCGCGCGAAGACATTGGCTGCGGCTCCTCCATTAAGGAAATTCAACACCATCTGCCGAGTAACAGCCTGGGGGTACGCTGAGACGCCTGCTTCAGCCATCCCATGATCCCCAGCAAAGATCATTAATGAACATGTCTCTGCTTTTGGCTCGAGGGAGCCCTGAATGCGGGCCAGCCGAAAGGCAAGGTCCTCGATATCGCCGAGGGCCCCAACCGGTTTCGTTTTCGCATCTATCGCAGCAATGATGCGGGTGCTAAAATTGTCGTCGTCCAAGGTCATTCCTGATCGGTATCCACACAAGGCGAGTTGGAGCAAGAGGGATTGCCTTAACGGCGTAATAAAGATCTATAATGCGGTATATCGGAGGTCGACGAACTGCCTAGTATTGATTACCAATTGCAGATTGTCGTAATTTCCCACCGGTGTTACTACCATGACAGTTGCCAGCGCCATATCCCCGCCAGCAATGGATCCTGAGACGAGTTCAGCAACTGCCCGGGAAATTGTAGACTTGGAACAAAAGTGCCGGATATCCGTCGACGCTGAATCGCTCACGAGACTGAGAGACCTAAGGGTCAATGGCGGGCTTTCCCACATTAGACGAGGCTCACAAACTGGCATTAGAGACGAACCTTGTCCGCCCCACGCGGCCGACCCTTTTCCCGGGCTTACCGGTGCCCTTCCAGAGGTTGAGGCATCGGAATTAACAATCGATGTGCTCGCAGGCG
This sequence comes from Pseudomonadota bacterium, assembly GCA_039196965.1. GTDB lineage: Bacteria > Pseudomonadota > Alphaproteobacteria > Caulobacterales > Hyphomonadaceae > CALLCD01. Next base: position 117,142 of record JBCCUK010000006.1, read on the forward strand.
CTATCCGGCATCATGGCTCTCTGATAGTCAGAAACTTGGCTGATGAAAACTTCGTTGCGGAGATGCGTGATCAGATTGAACGCGTACTGGATTCCTGTAATCTGTTTTATTCGACCAATGGCAAAGTAAGAGCAAGCGAGGCCCTTTCTGGCGACGGTTACGACCCGAGGTGGTTCAATCCATCAGACGCAATCGCAGAATACTTTGACAAACGGGAAGTTGGATTTCTGAAAAGAACCGGCTCGGTATATACAAATCTCTCTCCGCAAGCAGCTTACTCGATGTCCGAATTTTTTCACCAAGCTGGACTAAAGCGCTTGCTTACAGACTACTTCAATGACGAACCGTGTACGTCATTTCGAAAATCGGTATTGCGCCGCGCACAGCCTCTGAAAATGCCTGCTGACTGGCATCAGGATGGCGCATTCATGACGGAGGACATCAAGAGCATTAATCTCTGGCTGTCATTGTCAGAGTGCGGCGAAGGGACAGACTGTCCGGGCATGGATCTGGTTCCTAAAAGGCTTCCCGATATTGTCCCGCCTGGAATCAATGGTGCTGCTTTTAAGTGGTCCGTCTCGGCTAAGACGGTAAGCGAGCAATTCAAAGATACGCCGCCTGTCCGACCTTGGTTTGGTGAAGGCGATGCCATCTTCTTCGACCACCTAAATCTTCACGCCACATCCTATGATCCAGTCTTTACAAAACAGCGATACGCTATTGAAACCTGGTTCTTCAGCCGCTCTCACAACGCGGAAAATCAGATACCGGTGCTGTGGTAGGGACACAGCCTGCTGTTTAAAGGCCAGCTATATTCCGTGTAGCCACATGCGCTTCTACTATGCGGCTTCGAGTGCTTTAGCATTGATTGGAACGACAGGCGCAGTGATGGCATCAGGCTTATGCTCGACAAGCTGCCAGGTGCCATCATGGTGCTCCACGAGCGCCGTGCAGGATTCCACCCAGTCACCATCATTCATGTAGGTAATACCGTCGATCTCGCGCACCTCAGCGACATGGATATGGCCGCAAATCGCGCCATCAAAGCCCTTTCGCCTGCAGTAAGCTGCAACCTGAGCTTCGAAGGAATGAATATAGTTCAAGGCGCGTTTGGTTTTCTTTTTCAGCGCATTGGAGAGCGACCAGTAAGGCAAACCGAGCCAGCGCCTGACTGTATTGAGACGAATATTGATCCAGAGCAGCATATTGTAGACACTGTCGCCAAGGAACATCAGCCACTTCCGATCGGACCGCATCATACCATCAAACATGTCGCCATGGACGACCAGATAGCGCTTTCCATCCTCGCCATCGTGGACAGTTCGGTTTCGGATTTTGATACGGCCAAAACTCGGACGAAATTGAAGGAATGCCCTGAGAAACTCATCATGGTTGCCGATGAGGTAAATGACATCGGTTCCGCGCTTTGATGCTGTCAGTATACGGCGAATGGCGTTCGTATGTGACTGAGGCCAATGCCACTTTTTCCGAAGGCGCCAACCATCAATAATATCACCAACGAGATATAATTTTTCGCAGGTATTATTTTTTAAGAAGTCAGCAACGGCTTCCGCCTGAGCCCCTTTGGACCCTAGGTGGAGATCTGAAATGAAAACGCTGCGGTATTTTGGCTTGCGATGCTCCATGTTGCCAGCCATTAAACGGATTTGATAATGCTTTTATGACGGCGATTATCAAGACGAATCTCCATCTTCGTTAAACAGCATTATCGCGCTCGTCACCATCGCTTCTGTGGCGACTTTGATGGCTGGCTCAGGCTCGATCTGAAAGAATGGAGAGTGATGGGAGGGCGCATTGTCGACTTTATCCTCAGGCGTGCCGCCTACGGAGAAATACACGCCTTTGACACCCGTTTCCGGCGTCACAAAATAGGCGAAATCTTCCGCACCCATCCCTTGTGGTGGTTTGTCGAGGAGAATGCCATCTCCAAATTGGTCCGTAATCGCAGCACGCACGAGCTGGGCCGTCGGCGTATCGTTTATGGTTGGCGGTGTGGTTTCCGTCTCTGAGCGGATCACCTTTGGATAAAGAGCCTCGGGCACACCATGCGCAGCAGCAACTCCGGCCACCACCCGGTCAATGCCATCGAGCAACTGCATCCTCACAGCTGGATTGTTCGACCGCACGGTCAGCTGCATGCGAACCTTATCGCTAATAATGTTGTGCTTGGAACCGCCATGGATCGAACCAACTGTGATCACGCCAGCTTCAAGCGGCGCGATCGTGCGAGACACGATCGATTGCAGGGAAACCACAATCTGTGACGCGACAAGTACGGGATCAACGCCCTTGTGGGGAGATGCGCCATGGGCCCCTACCCCGCGTACGATAATATCCACGCTGTCGGAGCTGGACGCCGTGATATCAAGAGGCACTTCGATACGGCCTGTCGGCGTATTGGCCGACACATGGAAGGCGAGGGCATAGTCAGGTTTCGGAAAGCGCTCGTACAAGCCGTCTTTGAGCATTTCCCGCGCGCCGGAAATGCGCTCCTCCGCAGGCTGACCGATCAGCACCAGCGTACCTGACCATTGATCACGCCGCTGCATCATCTGGCGGGCTGTTCCGACAAGAGACGTGATATGGGTGTCGTGACCGCAGGCATGCATGACCGGCTTCACGATCCCATCAATATCTTCCTGGGTCGCTTTGGAAACATAGGGCAGGCCATTGATTTCCTTGATCGGCAAACCATCCATATCGGCGCGGATCATGATTGTCGGACCGTCGCCATTCTCCATGACCGCGACAACACCTGTGCCACCGACGCCCTCCGTCACGTCATATCCAAGTGCACCGATCTCGTCGGCAAGGCGCTCTGCCGTCTTGAACTCACGGTGGGAAAGCTCTGGATTGGCGTGGAAATGCTCGAACAGCGCCTGAAGGTTTGCGTCATAATCGGCGGCAATCGATGTCCGCAGATCACTCTCGGCGATCGCCGTCGGCATAATGGCACAAGCAGCAAGCGCGGCGATGGACACGGTGGCGAGATGTTTCATTGCGGAGCTCTCCCAGACAGATTAACTGTGAATCTTATGGGGAGATTTACCGGACGTCCAGATCGCCGCCGTCTCTATTGCCGTTTCGAGGAAAGTCCTGCCGCCGCAACGCCCGCCTCGGCACATTCCACATCTTGGGCGGGAGGTTCCCCGGATGTCGCCACCGCACCGAGAAATGTCTTGCCATCCGTTGTGAAGACCGGGACACCTCCAGCAACAGTGACCACGCCGGGAGCATTCGCGAAGCCTGGCGTGCTCTCTACCGCATCTGCCATTCTGGATGTCGGAAACCGCCACATGGCAACCGCTTTGGCTTTGTCCATGGCAAATTTCGCTGCGCCAACACTGGCACCATCCATCCGAAGAAAAGCGAGAAGATTGGCCGAGGAATCATAAACAGCGATCCCGTGAATGCGATCATTTTGCTCCGCAAAGGCCAGGCACCCATCGATGATGGATTCAGCTTGAGCAGCTGAAAGCGTCTGCGCCGAAGCAGAGCCGATAATCGGCAGAAACATAGCGGCAAGGGCAAAACATGCTGATCTGATCATGGAAAGATCCTTTGTTATCAAGGCAGCGCACACAAGATTTGTGTAACCCGATAGGGTGCGAATGCTCAAGTCATGGCGCTCAGATGCTCTCGAAATCGCCGCCCCGGCCCTTGCCCCCTGCAAAGCGGGACGCGCCGGTTGCTGCGCCAGCTCTAAGGGAAGATCGGCCTATGGTGGCCTCCTCAGCCAAGGCAGCATCAAGGCTCCTTCCCCATTGCGTGATCGCGCTCATACGATCATTCCGCATGCAGACCTGAGGGAATTCAGCAAGTTGTTCCGCGATCTGCATTGCCGCCGAAACGGTCTCCCCATCCGGGACGACGCGATTGGCGAGCCCGAAGGACAGGGCTTCTTCCGCTCCCACAGGTCTCCCTGTAAGGATCATATCCATGGCGCGCGACTGCCCGATGAGGCGCGGCAAGCGCACAGTCCCGCCATCGATCAGCGGCACGCCCCATCGCCGACAAAATACTCCGAAAACGGAGCTTTGAGCAGCAATCCGGAGATCGCACATAACGGCGAGCTCGAGCCCGCCAGCAACAGCGTAGCCTTCCACGGCAGCGATGGAGGGCTTTGTAAGCTCAAGCCATGTCGGCCCCATGGGCGCTTCCGACTTATAGCTCCCGCCACTGGCGACGGCTTTGAGATCCGCCCCGGCACAGAAATTCCCCTCAGCTCCCGTGAGAATATGAACCGCGATTTCGTCATCTGCCTCACCCGCTTCAAAAGCCGCTTTCAGCTGTTCCGCGGTCTCAGGATCAACAGCGTTCCGGGCATGGGGACGGTTTATTGTGATAATTTGGGCAGGACCGGATTTTTTAATGCGGACGGTATCGGCCATAAGCTCCTCCTATATTTTATCTTCAAAGAAAAAGCCCGCACCGGAGTGGTGCGGGCTTTTCCAATATTCAGATCTCCACCTCGCGTTCTAGGCAGCAGCCTCAGCTGGTGGGAAGCGATCATAGAACCCTTCACCCTTGGCGGCCATGTCGCGAAGGAGTTCCGGTGGTGCAAAGCGGTCGCCATACTTTCCGGCGAGCCGGTCAGCCTCTTCGACGAATTTGTCGATGCCCCAGATCAGATCGACGTAGGAGCAGCAACCGCCGGTGTATGGTGCAAAGCCCCAAGCGAGGATCGACCCAATATCGCCGTCGCGCGCATCGGTGATTACGCCCTCTTCGAAGCACCGGGCCACCTCAATTGCTTGGCGGATCAGGAAGCGATTCTTGATCTCATCTTTCATCTCTGGCGGGCACTCATCGACTTTGACTTCGATTTGAGAATTAAGATCCGGCCACAGACGATCCGGCTTACCCTTCTCATTATAATCGTAAAAGCCTTTGCCAGCCTTCCGGCCAACGCGACCCTTGTCCTCAACAATCCAGGCCATCAGCTGACCAAGTTCATTGCCAGAATAATCGACGCCCGACGCTTCGGCCATTTGGCGGCCAACTTTTAGTGCCGTGTCGAGACCAACGCTATCGGAAACTTCCAGCGGCCCCATGGGCATACCGGACTGACGGCCGACATTCTCAATAATTGCTGGTTTGATGCCCTCTGCAAGCATCGCCATGCCTTCCTGAGTGTAGGTGCCGAAGCAGCGGGACGTATAGAAGCCGCGGCTGTCATTAACGACAATAGGTGTCTTGCGAATGGCAAGAACATAATCAATCGATTTGGCCAGTGTTTCCTGGTTGGTTTTCTCACCCATAATAATCTCAACGAGACCCATACGCTCCACTGGGGAGAAGAAGTGGATACCGATGAAGTTCGCAGGGCGAGATGACGCTTCGGCGAGACCTGTAATCGGTAGGGTCGACGTATTCGATCCGAATACGGCTGTTTCTTCCAGCTGCGCCTCCGCCTCAGCAGTGATTTTGGCTTTCAACTCGGGATTCTCGAATACGGCTTCAACGACGAGGTCTGCACCTTTGATGTCGTAATAATTGTCAGTCGTCGTAATCAGGTCGAGGAGCGCCTCACCCTTCTCCTGATTGGACTTCCCGCGAGAAATATCTTTCTCAACAAGGCGGCGAGAATAATCCTTGCCCTTCTCGGCATTCTCTTTCGAGATATCGACGAGAACCGTCGGGATACCTGCTTTCGCCTGCACATAAGCGATACCGGCACCCATAAGCCCGGCACCGATAACGGCGACTTTTTTGAACTCGGTCTTTTCGAAACCTGCGGGGCGATTACCGCCTTTGGAAAGCGCTTGCATGTTCAGGAATAGAGACCGGATCATGGCCTTGGCTTCGGGGCGCTGTTGTGTGTTGAGGAAGTAGCGTGTCTCGATCCGCAAACCTGCATCAATTGGCACCTGCAGTCCTTCATACACACATGAAAGGATGTTCTTCTGCGCAGGATAATTGCCATAGGATTGTGCGGCGAGCATGGCGTTTGCCATGGTCGCAACCTGACCGGCACCGGCTGACTTGTGCACGATGCCGCCGGGCACTTTGAACCCTTCCATATCCCAAGGCGCTTTCGCGTTTGGATTGGCAAGTACCCACTCCTTTGCCTTGGCAACTGTCTGATCGCCAGGGACAAGCTCATTAACAACGCCAAGAGCTGCGGCCTTGTCGGCGCGCATGGACTTGCCTTGAAGGATATATTCAAGCGCAGCCTGAACACCGATCAGGCGAGGCAAGCGCTGGGTACCACCAGCACCGGGAAGCAGTCCGATCTTAGCTTCTGGCAGACCAAACTGGATCTTCGGATTATCGTTCGCGGCCACACGGTAATGACAGGCAAGCGCAACTTCCAGACCACCGCCGAGAGCCAAACCGTTCAGGGCGCAAGCAACGGGCTTGCCACAGGCCTCCAGTTCGCGAAGCGTTCTGTTGAGCGCAAATCCGCGCTCGAATTGCATCGCCTTCAGCTCGGCCTCGGTCATATCGGCGGGGTTGGCACCGCCGCCAGCGCTTTCATTCATCTCACCAAGGTCGGCCCCGGCGCAGAAACCGGATGGCTTGCCAGACGAAATGACAAGACCTTTGATCGCATCATTCTCAGCAACTTCTTTCGAGATGGCGATAATGTCCGCAATAGCCTTGGCTGTCAGCGTGTTCATAGAACGCCCGGGGACGTCAAACACCGCGTGGGCGACGCCATCACCATCGACGTCGAATTTAAATGTTTCGAGATTCATTTTTGTAATTCCGTACTTCTGAACAGACGCGATTAAATGCGCTCAATAATAGTTGCGGTACCCATTCCAGCACCGACGCAAAGCGTAACAAGAGCGGTTTCCTTACCAGTACGCTCCAACTCATCCACCATGGTGCCGAGCAACATGGCACCGGTCGCACCAAGCGGGTGGCCCATAGCAATCGCGCCGCCATTCACGTTCATCTTCTCATGGTCGATATCGAGCAACTGCATCATCAGCATAGGGACAGATGCGAAGGCTTCATTAAGTTCGTAAATATCGATGTCATTGACGTCCATACCGGCTTTTTTCAGCGCCTTCTGGGTGACATATGTCGGACCGGTCAGCATAATGCCGGGCTCAGACCCGATAGAAGCCATGGCCTTGATCCTGGCTCGCGGCTTCATACCGGTCTTCTCACCGGCCTCTTTCGAGCCAAAAAGCACGGCAGCCGAACCATCCACGATACCGGACGAGTTACCTGCATGGTGGACGTGATCAATTTTCTCAAGCTCGGGATAGCGCTGCTTGATCACCTCGTCGAAGCCCATGCCGCCCATTCCGGCAAAGCTGGGGTTAAGGCCGGCGAGCGACTGCATGTCTGCGTCGGGACGCATATGCTCGTCATGGTCGAGAATAGTACCGCCCATCTGATCTTTCACCGGAACGATGGACTTGCCAAAACGTCCCTCTTCCCAGGCTTTTGCAGCGCGCTTCTGGGACTCAACAGCATAGGCATCCACATCGTCGCGGCTCATACCGTATTTCGTTGCGATGGTATCAGCGCCAATGCCTTGCGGAGCAAAATAGGTTTTCATCGCGACAGACGGATCGGATGACCAGGCACCGCCGGACGCCCCCATGGGCACGCGCGACATGGCCTCTACGCCGCCACCAATCGCCATGTCGGCTTCACCGGTGATGACTTTGGAAGCCGCCATGTTGCAAGCTTCCAGACCCGACGCGCAAAACCGATCGATTTGAACGCCAGCCGTTGTCTCAGCATACTCCGCATTGAGCACCGCAACACGAGCAATATCCGCCCCCTGCTCTCCTACAGGAGACACACAGCCAAGAACAACATCGTCAACATTCGAGGTGTCGAGATCATTCCGATCACGGATGGCCTCAAGGGACTGCGTGGCAAGGCTAAGCGCTGTGATCTCATGAAGAGATCCTGACTTCTTGCCTTTACCGCGCGGCGTGCGCACAGCGTCATAAATATAAGCTTCGGACATTGGATGGGGCTCCTTTTTTAATCGGATAAAATTGATTTCGGTCTTTGCAAGGCAGGGGGCTCAATCGCTCCCCTCCAATTTGGCTATGCGGGCTTTCAAATACGCGTTTTCTTCAACAAGAGGCTTCAACTCGCGGCTGACCAAATAACGCACCTCATCTTCAGTGAAGCGGGGCGTAATATATTTAGGGCAATTCCAGTCCCGCGCGAGAATCTTGATCACCGTCAGTCGTTCAACAGGTCCTTGGCCTTCAACTGAGAGCGTGGATGCCAATTCAGTATCGGCATCCGCTGATATCATCGTCGCTTCACCCTGCATTTTCAGTCGGGCACGGTGGGGATAGTCCATAAAAAACAGCGAGACACGTTTGCTCGTTTCCAGATTGCCTTGAGTAATGAACTGACGATTTCCAAGATAGTCAGCGAACCCGATCGTATCAGACCCAAGCACTTTCACGAAGCCCGCCGGACCGCCGCGATGCTGCACATACGGCCAATCATTCGCGCCAATAGAAGCAACGTAAAAACTTGTGCTTTGTTCAATGAAAGTGACGGTCTTTTCGTCCAGGTCATCCCGAAAGCGGGTTTCGTAAATCTGCTGGTAACGGTCGCGCATACCGGCTTTTTCCTGGAACGCTTTCACAGGCTCTGAAAAAAGGAGATCGGCATAGTTCTGCATGTTGGCGCTTTTCTGCGAAGAAACTTTCCTTTTACGTCCCTAGAGCTTTGGCTTGGCCTGAACCGGATTCACAGTGAGGCTCGCCGATGAGCGTGCCGCTTCTTTCCCGCGGGAATCGAAGAGGTTGGCTTCAGCGAAAACCATAGCCCTACCAATATTGGATAGCCGTGCCGCAACCTCAATCGCGCCAACACGAACGGGACGTAAAAATGTTGTGTGGAGGTCTACGGTCGACGGGAGCGCCTTCGGGGCCGTTTTCATCCCGGCAAGAAAGCCAATCGTATCATCGAGCATGGCTGCAAGAAAACCGCCTTGAATATAACCGGCCGGATTTCGGAATTCGGGCTTTCCGGAAAAACGGACCCGCGTCGTCCACTTCGTCATATCAAGGGACAGGATCTCAAAACCAAGCGTGGATGAGCTTGGGCTCGGCTCGGGGAAAACGTCGGTGATGCGGGCAGCGTCAGGCAATCAAAGCGTCCTCGCGATCAGGAGTTTCATCACTTCGTTCGCGCCGCCATAGATCCGCTGGACACGGGCGTCGGCATACATCTGCGCTATAGGATACTCATCCATATAGCCCCAGCCGCCATGGAGCTGAAGACACTCATCTATGATCTTACATTGCAAATCAGAAATCCAGTATTTGGACATAGACGCCGTCGATGCATCGAGCTCACCCTTCAGCAGAAGCTCCGTACAGTGATCAGCGAATACTTTCGCGACAGTCGCTTCGGTCTTGCACTCGGCGAGCTTGAACTGGGTGTTCTGGAAATCCATGATCGTGCCGCCAAAGGCCTTGCGCTGTTTGACATAGGCAACCGTTTCCTCCAGCGCACGCTCGATCATGCCGATCCCCTGCAACCCAATGATGTGACGCTCTTGCGGCAATTGTTGCATCAACTGGATAAAGCCCTGCCCCTCTTCAGGTCCAAGAAGCGCCGAGGCGGGAACTTTCACATCATTGAAAAAGAGCTCCGACGTATCCGCCGCATGCTGACCAACCTTTTCGAGGTTTTTGCCGCGTTCAAAGCCCTCCACCTCTTCGGTCTCCACAACCATGATGGAAATGCCCTTCGCGCCCTCATTCGGGTCCGTCTTGGCGCAAACGAGGATCAGGTCAGCGGTCTGGCCATTCGTAATGAAGGTCTTTGATCCGTTGATCGTATAGCCATTGCCATCCTTGATGGCTGTCGTTTTGATCGCCTGCAGGTCTGACCCTGTCCCCGGCTCAGTCATGGCAATCGCACAAACAAGCTCACCGGTAGCAAGTTTCGGTAGCCAGCGCTGTTTCTGTTCTTCCGATCCGTAATGATGGATATACGGCGCAACGATCGCGTTGTGGAGCGAGATGCCGAAGCCATCAATACCCTTCCATTGCTGTTGTTCGATAATAATGGCTTCATGGCGGAAATCGCCGCCGGCTCCGCCATACTCTTCCGGCATAGATGCACAAAGAAGCCCGGCCTCACCCGCCTTGTACCAAACGTCTCGAGGCACGATCCCAGCCTTGCGCCACTCCTGAACATGAGGTTGACATTCACGCTCGAAAAACTGCCCCACAGCATCGGAAAAGATGTTCATCTCTTCATCGTCGCGCCATGGCGACGGCTTCACATCCAGCGGGCTCGTTTGCATAAGGATCTCACTTTAGTCGAAAGGGCAGCGCAGAACCAAGTCCTCTCGTTTACGTTCGCGTCAACTCTTTATAGCGTAACTTATACGCCTAGGCACCCATGACGTAAGGGAAGATAGAAAATAAGATCACCTTCTAGAACAGCCATCTGGAGCCTTTAATCTCACGACCACCCCTTTTACGCGAAAACCAAATGGTAAAGGCAATAGATAAGAGGATAACGCCTAACCGGGATACATTCGCAGACATGGGCCCTAGCGCTGAATCCGATACAGCAAATAACCCCCACCAGAGATTCATCAAAAGATGCATCGCTGCTGGCACCCAGATATTGTATTCCCATTCGACGTAAAGCCACGCAAACCAGAGAGCACTAAGCGCCGTGATTGCAAAAATTGCTGCTGCCTCGTTAGGATCGCCGCTCTGATAAAGATGCCCCGCACCGAAAAAGACAGCCCCAGCCAGCAAATCGGAAAAGAAATCCAAACAGAAACGCCCTATAGAAGATTTCTTCAAATATGCCAGGCAATACAACGCCGCGAGCAACTCCGATGATCAGTTCATCCGGCAGATCAAATGGAGACGTAGCCGCAATTGCAATCAGCATGATCGATGTTGATGCGAGGGCGACTGCAAAAGCCTTTAAAAGCGAACCATTAAGACCGAGCGCCTTCGGAGCGGCGGTCCACCCGAACAACACTACAGCCAATATCAACGGCACTATAAGTTGCGGAAGATATCGCAAACTGGTCACAGCGGCGAGCCGAATGTAACCCTCTGTATCTGCAGCAAACCGACGAAAAAGTACCCAGTCAAATTCGTTGAGAACAAAAAATACTAAGAGTGTAACAAGCGAAACAGCCCAGCCTGACCAGGCCGGGCTGCTAGGGATCATATTATCTTTCATTATCTGCTCCGTTATAGGAGCTCCTAGAATGCCGTGGCCTCCAGCGCCATCATTGTGGCCGCTCCCGTCTTCAATTTGGTAAGATGCGCGTCGGCCTCCGGAAGGATGCGCTCAAAATAGTAGCGGGCGGTCACGAGCTTGTTTTCGTAAAAGGGATCACTTGCGCCTTCAGAGGCCTTTTCGAGCGATGTCCTCGCCATTTTCGCCCACATATAAGCAAGTGCCGTAAGGCCAAAAAGCTGAAGATAATCCATGGACGCCGCTCCGGCATTGTTAAAGTCGGTCATGCCATTCTGCATCAGCCAGGTAGTTCCGTCCTGAAGTTTCCCTTTCGCAGCTGAAAGGCCCTCATTGAAAGTTGCCATTTCGGCATTATCGTTGTTTTCACTCAAGAAATCATCGATCTCGGCGAAGAAGCTGAAGATGGCCCGGCCGCCATTGGCAGACAATTTGCGGCCGACAAGGTCGAGCGCCTGAATGCCGTTAGTTCCCTCATAAATCAGCGCAATACGTACGTCTCGTACGATCTGCTCGAGGCCCCATTCTCGGGTAAAACCCGACCCACCATGGAGTTGAAGGCTATCATTACAGGACTTGAGCCCACGATCGGTCAGGAAAGCTTTGATCACGGGCGTCATCAATGCCATGTAATCATTGGATTTTTCCCGAACTTTTTCATCTGGAGACTTATGCTGCAGATCGCCGTAAAGGGCCGTCCATAGAACAAAGGCCCGCGCGCCCTCAATGAAGGCACGGCTGTCCATTAACATGCGGCGCACATCAGGATGCACGATGATCGGATCTGCTGGACCATCTGGATTCTTTGGACCGGTCAGCGCCCGGCCCTGAAGCCGTTCGCGGGCGAAATCCGTCGCGTTCTGGTAGGCGACTTCGGCCTGCGCAAGCCCCTGCATGCCAACACCGAGGCGCGCCTCGTTCATCATCACGAACATCGTCCGCATGCCCTTGTTTTCTTCGCCGACAAGCCAGCCAGTCGCGCCGTCATAATTCATGACGCAGGTCGAATTGCCGTGGATGCCCATTTTCTCTTCAAGGCCGCCGCATGACACCGCGTTGCGCTCACCGAGGGAGCCATCCTCATTTACGATGTATTTAGGCACCACAAAAAGGGAAACGCCCTTGATTGTGTCCGGAGCACCCTCGATTTTGGCGAGAACGAGGTGAATGATGTTTTCTGTCAGGTCCTGCTCGCCACCGGAGATCCAAATCTTCGAACCGGTGATCTTGTAGGATCCATCTGCTTGGGGAGCCGCTTTGGTTTTCATGAGGCCGAGATCAGTGCCACAATGGGGCTCTGTCAGATTCATGGTACCAGCCCATTCACCAGCTGCCATTTTCGGTCCGTAAAGCGCCTTCTGCTCGTCGGATCCCCCTTCCATAAGCGCTTCATAGGCACCGCGCGTCAGGCCGGGATACATGCCGAACGCCATATTGGCCGCCGATGTAATCTCGTTGAAAGCTGTACTCAGTACGTACGGCAGCCCCTGTCCGCCGGATTCGGTATGCGCGCCTAAGAGCGGCCAACCATTGTCGACCATCTGCTGATAGGCCTCTTTGAACCCATCAGGGGTCTTCACCGAGCCATCCTTGTTTCGAATGCAGCCTTGCTGATCGCCGACGGAATTCAGCGGAAACAGGACTTCTTTGGCGAACTTTCCGCTCTCCTCAAGGATCTGGTCAACGACGTCGGGGGTCGCATCGGCAAACCCTTCCAAATTCGAATAGGATTGCATCTGCAGAAGCTCGTGAAGGAGAAACTGGATGTCGCGGATCGGGGCATCGTAGCGTGGCATAGGGTCTTGTCCTTTGATTAAGGCGGCAATTGCGGGAGCCAGCCTACTGATTCTGATCTTCTAAGTGGGCGCGCGCGACAGCGTCATAGGCGCGCACACTTTCAGCTGTTTCTTTACTTGGACTCACCTGTTCAAGCTGCTGCTCAGCCCAGACAATCCCCTTTTTCAGCTCATCTAATGCTGTCTCAATATCGGTGCGCTGGCTTTCAAGTTCTTTGACCTGCTTTCGAAATTTATCCAGCGTTGCGCGTAATTGCAGCCGTTGATCCCCGCCCATTTGATAGAGATCGAGGATCTCACGGATATCAGCGAGCGGCAGACCAACCCGTTTGCCTCGCATGATTAGGCTCAGACGGGCGCGGTCACGGTTAGAGTAAACACGGGTCATGCCATCCCTGGCTGGGTGCAGCAGATCCTTGTCCTCATAAAAGCGGAGCGCACGGGCGGTGACCCCAAACTCTCTTGCGAGTTCGGAAATCGTATATGTTCTGGAATCCGCTGCTGAAACGGAATGAACAAAGGCTTGGGGGGTTTTGTGTTCCATGGGCCTGTTATGGATAAAGTTTACGCGAACGTCAACGTAAAGCCAAGATCTATCCTAAACCTGTAGAGAATACCCGAAATTCACCGGCAAGGATGCCAACCGCGTTTACTCTTAACTTACCCTTAAGACCAAAGCTCCAAAAAACCATAATCGTTAATGCGACCCGTTCGGGCGTTAGTTCTTTGGGAGTATATCGTGACGCAGAGAGGACCATGGAGCGTGAAGGGCATCGATAACCGCGCTCGTGAAGCCGCCCGCGACGCTGCACGAGTGGAAGGGGTCACGCTTGGAGCATATCTCAACAAGCTGATCCTTGAGGAAGCCTCCAGCGATAGTCAGGGCGATCTAGATGTTACCGATTTCAGACATCGGCAAGCGAATGAAGCTCCGAGTCCCCGCACAGCCCATGACATTGCCTCCAATGCCCTCGATCGCCTGACACAACGCATCGAGACGGCAGAAGCCCGCTCGACCCTTGCAATTACGGGCATCGATCAGTCGGTGGTTGGCCTGCTCTCCCGCCTCGAAAATGCTGAACACGCACAAGAAGCCTTTAGCATCCATGTCGATGGTGTCCTCGAAGATGTTCGGGCAACCCATGCACAGCTCGCCGAGAAGATTACCGAAATGGAATCCGATGACAGCGGCGAAATAAACCTTGCGGCGCTAAAGTCGTTGGAAGATGCCCTAGGGAAACTCGCATCCCATGTGTACGATGAAAACTCTTTGGTTTCTGATGAAACAGAGGCGATCAAATCGCGACTCGAATCCGGACTGGGCGAACTTCAGAACCGCTTCGATAATTATGATGCGGAGATAGACCACAAGGTTGCCCTCGCTACAGATCAGCTTTCTTCCACAGTTTCGAATGCCGAATTGCGCGCTGAAGGAGCCGCAAGACATCTGGGTGAGCGTTTTACCACCCTCGAACTCGATGTTGCCGACAAGCTGTCACATGTCGAAACCATCGGCGGTGTGATGAACACTGTCCACGCGGAGATTACAGACGCAATTTCCGGAGTCCGTCGCGATACAACCGAAGAGATTGGTTCGATTAATACCGCCCTGGATGCCATCAAAGAACGGCTGGCTCAGGCGGAAACCACAACGAATGCAGCTCTTCAGGGCCTGGAAAGCACCTGCGAAAGCCTGAACAAGCGCCTCTCTGATGTCGCCCGCTACGCTGATGCCGGTGCTGCAAGTGAACTCAGACGCGAATTCGAGGAACGCTTCGAAGGCATTGCCGACGATTTGCGCGGGGTTGTCGCTTCGGCGCGGGCAGAAATGGCCGAAGAAATTGAAGCCGCTACGAAGCTCGTGGATAACAGGGTCATTGGTGAGCTGGAAACCGCGGTGTCCTCGATGGGGAACCGCCTCGACGCAAATGAAGAGCTCCATGGCCAGACGATGGATCTGGTCAGCGAAACGGTTAACCGCGTCGTCGAAAGCGTTGATGAGCGGCTGACCGCTAATGAACAGCAGCAGGGCCAGGCGATGGAACAACTCGGAGATCAGGTCTCACGGATCTCCGACGGGCTCGATAAGCGCCTGAACATGGTCGAGGAAGAACAGTCGAAGCAGAGCGAAATGCGTGAAGACATGCAGAAGCTCAGCGCTTCCATAAATGAGCGCATATCGAACTTTGAATCGCTCGATACTGGTGCCCTCGATGCGGTTAGCGACAAAGTCGAGCAGCTTGCGGACAAACTCGACGAACGCGTGCTCGCCAGCGAACAGCGCTCGGCTGAGGCCATCGAACAGGTCGGCGAACAGGTAGCGTCGGTGGCAGCGCGCATCGATCAGCGCCAGGAAGATGCCTTCCGTATGTTCTCGGAAAAACTGGAGGATACGCAAAAACGCCAGGCGTCCCGTCTGTCCGACGCGCTGGCGAATGTATCAGATCGTCTTGAGCGCATGCAGGAACAGCAGGTCTCGACAATATCGCCTGTTCAGAAAGCCATCGCATCACTTGCTCAGCGGATTGAGTCTATTGAGGACTTCGCGACGCCGCCCTATGCCGAGCGGGCGAAAGCACCTGATCTTCCCGAATTGATCGAACCGCAGAAGATCCAGACGGCAATAGACGTCCCAGACGACGGCGCGCTCTTCGAAACCGACATAGCAGCGGCATCCGATAATCTTGCCTCGGAAATTGATGCTTTCAGTTCAGAAAGTGATCTCGCGCCAGAAGCTTCCGAAGATGAACTTTTCGAAGCCGGATTTGAAGGCTGGGATATAGCCGACGCAGCACTCGAGGCGGAGCCACAAGCTGGTCTGGTAGAAACAAAGGACGAGCTTACATTTGCCAGCTCGGCCATCGAACCTGCGACTGCAGAAAGCATCGACATGCCCGACTATCTCGCAGACTTAGCTGACCCAGAGACGAGCTGGGCAGACAGCGCGAGCGAAGCCCGTGATGGCGATATCTTCGATAGCGAGACAGATTATTCAGAACTATCCGCTGCTTCGGATACCGTCTTCGACGCCAATATCGATGAGTTTGAGGAAACCGCAGCATCTGTTTCCACAGAGGAAGAGCCGGAAATCGAAACCTATCTCAGCCGGGCGCGGGCTGCGGCGAAAGCTGCCGCAGAAGCCGACGAGAACTCGAAAAAGTCTCGCTGGGGCGGCAATCGAAGCAAGCAGAAATCTCAGGCAGCCCCGGCCACCGCAGCTGAATCTTCTGGAGATACTGACAAGGAGAGTCTTGGTTCCGTGCCGAAAATTGCCGCGGTTTCTGCACTGGCAATCGCAACTGCCGGAACTGCCGGGTATCTCTATGTAAGGGGTAAACAGGCCGCTCCCTCCCTGTCGGTAAACCAGGCCACGCTGAGTGCGGCCTCAAGAGCACCGTTAACCCTCAAGCCGCTGGAAACCGCATCGGTTACAGAGAAGTTGGACGACGCGGCCAATGCCGATGCAGAAGAGACTTCCGTAGAGGGAGCATCTACCGATCGCCTCTCTCTCTTCGCAGCTCGCATAGAGAGTGCACCAGATCTGTCCTCCGATATAAACACGGCAACACCCGCTGAGGCGGGCGATCTACAGGGCGGTGATATTTTCAAAGACCTTCCGGCAATCCCGTCCCTGTTCACAGCGGAAGCAGCGGCGGCAGACGGTGATCCCATAGCCATGCTGCAAATCGGGCTGTCGAAACTCGCCGCCGGTGAAACCGCAGATGGAGCGAAACTGATCCAGGCATCTGCCTCGGAGGGCGCGGCCGCAGCACAATACCGCCTTGCAAAGCTCCATGAGCAGGGACTTGGTGTCGCTCGCGATATTCAGGAGTCCAGAGCTTGGACGGAACGCGCCGCAAATGGCGGAAACGTCAAGGCGATGCACGATCTGGCAGTTTTCATGACCGAAGGCGAAGGTGGCTCGCAGAGCTACACCAGCGCCGCAGAATGGTATCGCAAAGCCGCTGAGTACGGCGTCGTCGACAGCCAGTTCAACCTGGCGCTCTTCTATCAGGATGGACTTGGCGTTTCGCCAAGTCTGACAGAGGCCCTCTTCTGGTTTGAGGTGGCAGCACGCCAAGGTGACCGCGATGCGGAAGCCAGTGCGGCAGCACTTCGTGAACGGGTTTCGGAGATAGCAGCAAGCCAGGTTGCCGACCGCGCCAGCTCATGGACTGAATCCGAGCTCGATGCCGTCGCAAATGGCGACCTCTCCAGTGTGTCCTGGGAAGCGGCACCTACACCGATCCAGGTGAAAGCAATTCAGACATATCTCGACGCACTTGGATACGACACCGGCACACCCGATGGCGCATTTGGGCCGAGAACAGAGGCTGCCATACGCCAGTTTGAGGTGACGAACGGTCTGCAATCGACGGGACAGATTTCGGAGCGGCTCATCGTTGAGTTAAACCAGATCTCCGGGAAAGATCGTAGCTAAAGCGACCATAGACCGCCGGGCCTGAACGTATCCGGAATAAGGCGGCGAGTATCCAGCTTGAATACGCGTGTCTCGCCCAGAACATAGGCGTCCGGCACGCCTTCGAAGACATTCATGAAAGCTTCATCGCAGATATTCAGACCGCCAGTGTAGGCACCGAGCGACGGCATGATGATGATGCCCTGCCCGACAGCGAAGCATCGACGCCTCACGGCTCTTCCCCTCGCCCGCACCTTTGCAGACGGATGCAGGTGACCTGAAACCTCTCCTATCTTACCTAAGGGCTCATGGCAGAAAACGAGCCCGCCAATACTGAGTTCGGTCTCACCAATTCCTCCCAACGAAGCCGGGGGTTCAGGATCATGGTTTCCTTCCACCCAGATCCACTCGACCGTTCCGGTCAGTGCTCTGATACGCGCCTTGTCCTGATCGGCGAGGCGTGCTTCTGCCTCACCGTCGTGAAAACTGTCGCCAAGGGAAATGACGCGTTTTGGGCCGAAATCAGCGACAAGACTTTCCACCTGTTTCAGCGTCGCTGACGTGTCATAGGGCGGTAGAAGCTGCCCGCGAGACGCATAGGATGAACCTTTTTCAAGGTGCAGATCAGAAACGACCAATGTGCCTTCAGCCGGCCACCATAGTGCCCCTTGTGGCAGTAGCATGAGCTCTGCATCATTCAGATGAACAGTGGTCGGCTCAGACGACATATCTTGCATTAGAGGAGATGTTCTCGACATGTACTCATGTTTGGCGAGGCTTCACTCTGTGGTCAATGCGAAAGCCGGGATCTTTCCACAGCTTAGCCCTTACATCGATCCCTAGCCTTATACAGCGCTTCTACGAAGGCTAATCAACGCCTGGTCGAGCACACCCTGGCTTGATGCGCAGACTATCTGCCCACCGGGCTTCGCTGGCGCACCTGACCAGTCACAGGCCAGCCCACCAGCACCTCGAACCACAGGAATGATGGCCGCCGTATCCCAAGGAGCAAGGCCGCTTTCCGCAACCAGATCAATGGTACCGGCCGCCAGACGCGCATAGGCATAGGCGTCGAGGCCGTATCTAACGATCCGAGCCGTATGGCGAAGGTGGGTCCATGCCCCCTGCTCTGCCGGCGTGAGGATAAATGGATCTGTAGTGGCGATGGTCGCTTTCCTTAGATCCGCTTCTTCAGACACACTGATCGGCGTTCGCCCTGAATTGGTTTCAAGAGCGGCTCCTCCCGGCCAACCGCTATATCTCTCTCCCAAAACGGGCTGATCGATTATGCCGATGATTGGATCGCCCGACGCGTCGCAAAGCGCTATCAGCGTGGTCCAAACAGGGAGACCGGCAACGAAAGCTCGTGTCCCGTCGACGGGATCGAGGAGCCAAGTAAAGCCATTCTCCGACTCGCGTTCGCCATACTC
The DNA here is from genome assembly GCA_039196965.1 of Pseudomonadota bacterium. Taxonomy (GTDB): domain Bacteria; phylum Pseudomonadota; class Alphaproteobacteria; order Caulobacterales; family Hyphomonadaceae; genus CALLCD01. The sequence continues at coordinate 135,987 of JBCCUK010000006.1, forward strand.
CTCGCCAATGATACCATCACTTGGTCGCTCAGCTTCGATTAGAGCGCGCATGGCGCGTTCAGCGCCGCGATCCGCTTCCGTAACGGGATCAAACCCCTGTTTCGCAGAGCCAGTCTTCTCCTCCACCTCGCTAAGCGCACGAAAGTGTGGCGCGATTGCTGCTCTCGCAGAATCAGCAAGCCGCCCTGCAAATAAGAGGGCGGCTTCCAATTCAACTTCAGAAAGTTCAGCAGCCATGACGACCGCTTACTGGTTCAGGCTTTAGGACGCAACGTCGCTAGCATCGCTTTCCAGCGCCTTCGCCAGCTCAAGCAATCGCTTGCGAGGACGCTCTCCAAGGCGATAATAGGCCCTGACAAGCTCCAAGGTCTCTTTCTGGCTGAGAACGTCGCCCTCAAGCTGCTCTGCATCGTTGGCAGGCTTTCCCGGTCCTTCATGCAGCTCAAGACCGTCAAAGAAATACTGAACGGATACGTTCAGGGCCTTTGAAAGGTCATATAGCCGGGAAGATGTCATGCGATTGGCACCGCATTCATATTTTTGAATTTGCTGGAAGCGTACGCCCACCTGCTCAGCTAGTTCCTGCTGGGTCATGCCCAATAGTCGCCGCCGACGGCGCAGTCGCTTGCCAACGTGCAGGTCGGTATCGTCTGCCATATCTCGCTCCAAACTCGAACATCCAGAGACACGGTCGTCCCCTTTCAGGATGCGTGAAGGATTGGTCAGCAAAACCCGTGCCGGAGTTCAGAATTAGTCGAAAAAAACGCCCGTATGCAATTAAGCATAGTTGCCATCTCGCAGTTGCAGCAAAAAACGTCTTGCCTTTTTTGCGGTGCACAATAAATGTGGTTGTGCGCTTCGGCGTAACGCCTATGGCGTTTCCTCCCTATACCTATTTAGCCGCGCTTTTGCGCGGCTTTTTTTTGTTCATTCACTTCGATCTGGCCTTGGCAAAACTGGTAAGCACCTTTGCAACCTCCAGTATTTGAGGCCGCAAAACACTAAAATTAAAAGATTTTTCGACGGCGACCTCGTCCATGTACAGACCCCGGTTCAATTCAATCTGCAGGGCATGGATACGCTGCTTCGGCCGACCATAGGCACGTGTAGTGAAACCACCGGCATAGGGTGCATTACGAGACACCGAATAGCCGAGCCGCCGGAAGCTACGTTCTGCCAAACTGGTTAACCGGCTGTCGCAGCTGGATCCAAATCTGTCACCGAGAACAATATCGGTGAGCTTGCGGCGCCCTGGCTGCTGGGACGGCATGGAATGGCAGTCGATCAGGACCGCGATACCGAACCTCGCGCGAAAATCATCGAGGGTCTGGCGGATAAAGCTATGATAAGCATCATGAACGAGAGTAAGGCGATACTCTCCCTCAGCCCTACTTAGCCGCTTCGCATATATTGGCTCACCGCGAGCGGCCACTTTCGGGAGGCAACCAAGGCCCGCCTCTACCCTCGCGCTCGGCACAGCCACGGTTCGCGGTGCTCCATCGGCAAACATATCCGGATCGAGTTCTCGTGCGTCACGGTTTAGATCCACATATGCCCTCGCATAATTGGCGGAGATCATCTGCCCGCCATGGCGCGCTGCACCGGCAAAGAGCTCGTCGACAAAAGCATCCTCAGTACGCCGCAGGTCCATTACGGGCACTCTTAGGCCGGGCAACATGGATGCCGGATAATTCGCTCCACTATGGGGCGAGGTAAACAGAATAGGCACGGTTGGCTCTGTCGGAGAGCTTACCGTGAAGGCGCTAAGACCTGCGACTGGGCAAACTGGCTCCGGAGTTATGATTTGCGCGCTTTGTTCCACATCTTCATAAATTGACAGGCCGCCAGATTGGTCAAGGGCTACGTTCATTTCAGATTTACCGAAATCTGTCTTAATGCAAAGAATAGCTGACGTGGACCGAGGCGGACTGATGACAAAAATCCTACTGGCTGAAGATGATGACTCCCTCCGGACGTTTCTTGCGGCCGCCCTGCGCCGCGCTGGCCATGACGTTCAGGATCATGAAGATGGCGAAGGGGCACTGCTGGCGCTGGAGCGCGAAGTCTTTGATCTTTTGCTGACCGACATTGTTATGCCTGGCCTCGACGGGATTGAACTTGCCCGCCGCGGTGCCGAATTAGACCCGGCCATGAAGATCGTCTTCATTACCGGCTTTGCAGCAGTCGCTCTGTCTTCAGGATCACCCACGCCGGCCGGTTCGAAGATCCTGTCGAAACCCTTCCATCTGCGTGAAATCGTCGACGAGGTGGAGCGCGTGCTAGCGGCATAGCGCGACTTCCGACGCCAGAACATCTATCGGGCTTGACAGACGCGCCACAAAGTTGGATTGCAGCCGACTTCCGCAAATGGAAATTGGTCGATTAGCTCAGCGGTAGAGCACTACGTTGACATCGTAGGGGTCACTGGTTCGATCCCAGTATCGACCACCATTTCAAAACGGTTTGCTAAGTTGGGAAATCGGTCCCGTTGATCGATTTCAGTCTTAGGGTTTTGCGCCCCCCAATCAGTTCAACAACTCACGTTCCAGTCTTAGGTGCCATCGAGCGGAGCCCCACTAGCAACCATTTAACGCCTATTCTCCAATCGAGAATAAATCGAATATATCTGAACACTAAATTCTGTTTTTAAGAATTATCAAACCCGAGGAATACAGCCCATGGACAGAATGGAAGAAATGCGAACCTTCACCATTGTCGCACAACATGGCGTTACAGGTGCCTCGAGAGTTCTCCATATTGCGCCATCGGCGATCAGCCGCCGGGTAAAAGATCTTGAACACCGCTTGGGCGTCGATCTTTTCAAGAGAACAACCCGATCGATGACGCTCACTGGAGCGGGGGCCGCATTTCTGGAGGATGCCAAGCGCATCCTTGAAGACGTCGACAATGCCGAACACCGGATAAAGGATGCCCATACAAGCTTGCGAGGCCGCATCAAACTGGCAGCGCCTTTGTCATTCGCCCTGCTCCATCTTGGCGATGCCATATCGCAGTTCATGGCGAACCATCCTGAGATCCAGATCGAACTGGATCTCAACGACAGGCGGGTCGATCTACTTGGCGAGGGGTTCGACCTTGCAATCCGCATCGGACCTCTGGTCGATTCGACATTGAAAGCTCGAAAACTCGCCGATTATCCCTACCGGCTTGTCGCCTCCCCGGCCTATCTGAAATCACGTGGCACACCGATCTCGATCGAGGATTTGAGCGAACATGATGTGCTCGCTTATGGAGCCAATACCGATCCCGACCGCATCACCTATAGCGATCAAGACGGGACAAGCGGAGCAATCCGGATCAAACCGCGCCTGATCAGCAATAATGGCGATATACTCCGCAATTGCGCCATGGCCGGGCTTGGCATCATCAAGGAGCCGCACTTCATGGTGGAACAGGCCCTAGCCGATGGCAGCTTGATTGAAATACTGCCGGATTATATTTGGGGAGCGGCAACGGCGACGCTGTTGCGACCAGACAGATCATATGTGCCGGAGCGCATATCTGCGCTGGCAGATCATATTCACACCACGCTTGCGAAACGCCACTAGCCCTCCCCGGCGATGACCGGAGAGGAAGCGGGCACGTCGTTTAATTCAGCGACAGTTTCTAAACGCTGACGAAGGCGTCATCGTCATTATTGGCGTGCCAGACATCAGCTTCAAATATGGGATCCGTATCTTCCTCGAACACGAAGGAAGACTCCACCTCTTGGTTGCTCGCACCTGGCTGGAAAGCTCCATCAAAGGAAGCGAAGCTGTTTGCCTGATCGGCAGGTTCCCATGGCACAGTTCGTTCCATGAACTCAAATGCATCTGGTTCTTCAGAGCCAACCAGGAACTGCGTTAACGTCGAGTCGAGATCAAGGCTCGACGTAGCTGCGCCTTCCTCTCCATCACCCGACGCAAGATTGAATGCCAGGGTTTCGCTTGCAATCACGCGGCCTGAGCCGCCGTTTCCGGCGAATGCTGTCACGGTGAGCGTATAGGCCCCATCGATGAGCGCAGTGTCTCCCGCGAAGAGATCTCCCGCCTCATCGCTGAAGACCGCAAAGGGCTCAACACTTTCCGTCTGCTC
>JBCCUK010000007.1:0-134152 GCA_039196965.1 Pseudomonadota bacterium
AACCATGAAAGTACATCACCGCAGAAGAGTGAGAATATTTGTGCATCCGCGTCCATCGCGCATGTGCCGTCGAAAACCATCAGGCAGATCGACGCAATGTCCTTTTTTGGCTCGAAGAAGGCATGATGAGCGTCCTAAACTCGCCTGCCGATTCAACCGATCATCGCAACACATGCATTTAATCGCTCAGCTGGGGTCTCATAGTCTAGTGTTTTTCTCGGGCGTTCATTCAGCGATCTCGCGATCTTGTTGAGTTGAGCTTGCGTGCACTTCGATAGATCGGTTCCTTTGGGGAGATACTGGCGCAGAAGACGGTTTGTGTTTTCATTAGTGCCGCGCTGCCAGGGACTTTGCGGATCACAGCATTAGGGTCATCGCCTTTTGTGGCAGGCCACAAAACGAACCGGCCAATACAAATGCATCAGCCGGCAGCGTCTAATCGGAAAAGGGGGAGATACCGAGTAGAAGTGTTTTGTATTCTTTCGCCTAGAAAGCGACGCGAGCGCGGACGAAGCCAGCATGTGCGGAATAGTCGGAGGCGAACTCGCCATCATACTCAACACCGATGCTGAAACCGTTGCTGGCCGCCCAACTGAACCCTGTGCCAATCTCGAAGCGAGACTGAGGTGCATCGGTCGTTGTCAAGACGACAGGACCTGTCGTGGCACCAGGCACGGTAACGTTGAACTCGCGGGCATCACCGATCACGTCGATCACGTAGGCCCCACGAACAAATGGGCTGAAGCCTTCGAAGTCGCCACGCGCTTCCGTACCGAAGCGGAGGTCGAGGAAGTCGACGCTGCTCGTATCAACAGAGAGACCAAGGCCGCCGGTTTCAGTGAAGTCATCCTGCGAGAGGCTTGCATAACGCAGGCCTGCCTGAGGCGTGACCGTCACAGCACCAGCTTCGAAGTCGTAGCCACCGTCAACGCGGAAGGTGAAGCCATCCACATCGGCGTCGCCGGTGATGGGTCCGGTCGCACCGGTCCGCTCACTATCACCGTTACCGAAGATGTAGCCGATCTGACCGTTCACGAAGGCTGCGCCTGCGTCGTAGCCTGCGTAGGCTGAGACTTGGAACGTATCGATGTCGGTTTCTTCCAGACCTGGGCCTTCGCTGTCGATGCTGACATTGGCGTAGTTGAAGGCCGCACCAACGGTTAGCTTCTCGCCAACTTTCGTGTCAGCACCGATGGCAACGCCAAAGCTGTCGGCATCGTAGCCGGAAACGCTCGTCGATTCAGCATCACGGTCTGCGGTCCGACCGAACGCTTGGATCCAGGCACCCGTTTGTGCGTCGGAAGCAAGGCGGCGAGACACGTAGCGATCCGCCAGTTCATGGCTTTCATACACTTCGCGGGTCACGCCCTCATTGATAGCAGGCAGAAGCGAGAGTGATGCTGCTTCGAAACCAGCTGCGTCGGTGACGTCGTTCAGTGTATTAGCTACATCTGCGTCTAGAGCTCCTGCTGCAAAGGCTGACGTAATCGCTGATCCGAACGAAGAGACGTTTGCGTCGGCAGAGACGACCGAAAGATCAGCGGCTGTCGCCGTGACACTTACGCTGGCCAGAGCAACAGAGTAGTCAACCAGGAAGTCATCATCGAGAACGTTTACGGTCAAACCATTGTCGGTGAACGCACCAGTTTCCGAAATGATGCTGACTGGCGTGTTCAGCAAGGTCATTGTCACATCGTCGGCGGTCCCGACATTGACAATGCTGCCAGCTGCGAAGGTCGCATCGCCGTCAATGGCCAGGCTGTCCTGTCCAAGAACGAAGTTCAGAGTGCCGTTGGCCGTAACATCACCTTCGACACTTTGAGCACCAGACACGGTTGTTGTTCCACCGAACTCTGTTGCCACACCGCCTAGGATAGATCCGGCAAGCGTCGATACGCCCTGGAAGGTGAGAGTGTCGGAGAAGGACGAACCAACAAAACCGCCGTTCAAAGAACCGCCATCATTGATGAACTCAACGTCCCCAAGAGCGTTGGACGCATCGAACGCCGCCGCACCCGTCAGGTCACCAGAGTTGGTGATCGTTCCAGTGAAGTTGACACCTTCGATAAGGATCGCTGCAGAGGTTTCGGATGTGATTGTGCCGGAGTTGTTAATGGTCGCGTCGACAATCACACCTTCAGCGCCCTGGAAGACCCGCAGACCAGCTGCAGCGCCGGTTGGCAAAGCCTCACCACGACCTGCGATGAGACCCGCATTGTCGATCGTGAAGCTGACAGTTTCGCCGTCTACATCACCAGACTGCAGCGACACACCTGAACCATTGTTGCCCACGCCGGCGTCGATAACACCTGTGGCGAGGTTATTTAGTGTGTACTGGTCAGCGGTGCTGTCAGAGTAGAAGGTACCGTTACGCTGATCACCAAGACCAAGGATCGAACCGGCGTTGTTCACTGAAAGACCAAAGCCGTCCAGGTTGAACGCACGTGAGCCGGAAGAGATCACGCCGCCTTCAAGGTTGTTGACCACTGCATTGGTAAAGTCAGCGCCTTCGCCCATGACAGCATTGCCGAAGTAGAGGCCATTCTGAACGCCGGTGATTGTTCCGGAGTTCTCAAGCACACCGTCAAAGCTGATGCCGTTGACAAAACGAACGCCACCAACTGTTCCGTTTGCACCTTCAGAGGCAATTGTGCCGAAGTTTGTGATTGTGCCTTGAGCCACGCCTACATTGCCGACATTGCCGATGCGCACACCGTCACCCGCTGCATTCTCACCTGCGGGGGCGTTGCCACGGCCCTGAATTGTGCCTGCATTGGTCAGGGTGAAAGTGTTTGCGCCATCTGCAGCACCACCGATTTCAGCACCGAAGCCTGAACCAGTGTTGCCCATGCCAGCATCAACCACACCGCCAGCTAGGTTGTTGAAAGTGAAATTGTCGGCAGTTCCGTCAGCGTAAACTGTACCGTTGCGCTGATTGCCCGTTCCAAGGATCGAACCGGCGTTGTTTACGGTCAAACCGAGACCGTCGATGTTGAATGCACGGCTATCGGAAGAAATGACACCGCCAGCCAGGTTGTTGAACACACCGTTGGAGTGGTCAGCACCTGCGCCCATGACTGGGTTACCGAAGTAGACACCATTCTGAACACCAGTGATCGTTCCAGAGTTGTCAATTTGGCCGGCAAAGCTGATGCCGTTGATGAAACGGATGCCGGCAACGGTTCCGTTTGCACCTTCGGAAGCGATTGTGCCGGTGTTGGTTAGCGTGACTTCAGCTGTGCCAATGTTTCCAACATTGCCGATGCGGATACCGTCGCCAGCTGCGTTTTCGCTAGCAGGTGCGTTGCCGCGCCCCTGGATCGTTCCAGCATTTGTCAATGTGAAGGTGTTCGCACCGTCAATAGCACCGCCGATCTCAGCACCGAAGCCTGAGCCAGTGTTGCCTTCGCCAGCGTCTACAACACCACCAACTTCGTTGTTGAAGGTGAAGTTGTCAGCTGTTCCGTCGGCGTAAACAGTCCCGTTGCGTTGGTTGCCGGTTCCGAAGATGTCACCGGCGTTGTTCACAGTCAGGCCGAGGCCATCAATATTGAACGCGCGGCTGTCGGAAGAAATCACACCACCTTCGAGGTTGTTGAAGATACCGTTTGAGTGATCGGCTCCCATGCCGTCGACTGGGTTACCGAAGTAAACACCATTCTGGACACCGGTAATGGTTCCGGAATTGTCGAACGCACCTGTAAAGCTGATGCCGTTGACGAAGCGAACGCCTGCTACCGTGCCATTTGCACCTTCAGAAGCAATCAGACCAGTATTGGTGATCGTGCCTTCAGCAACGCCGATGTTTCCGACGTTCCCGATGCGGATACCGTCGCCAGCCAGATTGTCAGCTGCGGATGCGTTGCCGCGACCCTGGATGGTTCCGTCGTTGACGATGACGAATGTGTTCGCACCATCGACTGCACCACCGATTTCGAGCCCAAGGCCTGAACCTTGGTTCCCCATACCAGCGTCGATTAGACCACCTTCAAGGTTGTTGATCTCGAAGTCGTCAGCGGTTCCGTCAGCGTAGAACGTGCCGTTGCGCTGATCAGCGGTACCGATGATCTGACCAGAGTTGTTCACTGTGAGGCCGAGGCCGTCGAGGTTGAACGCACGACTGTCTGAAGAGATTATGCCGTCGGAAAGGTTGTTCACGATACCGTTCGAGTGATCAGCACCTTCACCGTCGACTGGGTTACCGAAGTAAACACCATTCTGAACGCCGGAGATCGTACCGGAGTTTTTAAGCGTACCAGCAAAGCTGATGCCGTTCACGAAACGTATACCAGCGACTGTACCATTGGCTCCTTCCGAGTTGATGAAGCCAGTGTTAGTGATTGTGGCTTCTGCAATACCGATGTTGCCAACATTACCGATGCGGATGCCGTCGCCAGCCGCGTTTTCAGCTGCAGACGCGTTTCCGCGCCCCTGGATCGTACCAGCATTGGTGAGTGTGAAAGTATTCGCGCCGTCAGCTGCGCTGCCGATTTCAGCACCAAAGCCTGAGCCTTCATTGCCCATACCAGCATCGATAACGCCGCCAGCTTGGTTGTTGATCTCGAAGTCGTCAGCTGTGCCGTCAGCGTAGAATGTACCGTTGCGCTGATTGCCGGTACCGAGGATCTGACCAGAGTTGTTTACGGTCAGGCCGATGCCGTCGAGGTTGAGGGCGCGACTGTCTGAAGAGATCAGACCAGCATTGTTAACAACGGCATCAGTGAAGTCGCCACCGCCAGCTGGTGTCGGGTTGCCGAAGTAAACGCCGTTTTGTGTTCCGGAAATGACGCCGGTTTCTGTGTTCGTAAGCGTGCCAGAGAAAGAAACGCCGTTTACAAAGCGGACGCCTGCAACCGTGCCATTAGCACCTTCAGAATCAATTGTTCCGGAGTTTGTGATGTCACCAGTGAACAGAGCAGATGTCGTTCCATCGAGCATGCCAGCAACGCGCGTACGCTCGAAGCGGAGGCCATCGCCAGCAGTGGCCAGACCAGCGCCTGCGTTACCGCGGCCCTGGATGGTGCCAGAATTATCGATATTGATTTCTGTGCCACCAGCGGCACCCTCAAAAGATGCACCTGCACCCACACTGCCCATACCGGCATCAATCGTGCCGGAGTTGTTCAGAGTGAAGTCAGTTGCCGTTACATTCGTGTAGACGGTGCCATTGCGCTGATCACCAGTACCGATGATGTTGCCCAGATTGTTCAGGGTTGCTGAATCGCCGTCGATTTGAACAACGCGGCTATCGCCATTCAGGATACCTGTTGCAGCATTGTTGATGATGCCGCCTGTCGCGCCGTCATTCACCTGAACAGTTTGGCTGCCATTGATAGTCGCCAGCCTGCCAGCATTCTCGAGCGTGACCATGTCATTTGCGAAGACAACAACTGGTGCGCCGTCGACTGTGCTGGTTACACCTGCTGCGGCGGAGATTGTCTCGCCGTTTGCTTGGCTTGTTACAGTGACGTTGTCGCCGTCATTTACAACAGTTTGTGCAAGCGCCGGGGCTGTAAAGCTGGCGACGCTCAAGAGCGTGATGACGGAGACGGAAGCCTTCAGCTTTGAAACGCGAATAGCGCTATCTCCAGAGTTGTGGTTGGAATACATAGTCGGACCCCTATTGTAGAACTCAACGGCGTGACCGAGCGGTGCTCCAGAGTTTTGCAAACAAAGTGGTGTTCACGTCTGATCGCTCGGTCATAACGTTTAGTCGTGCCGCACTTTCCGAGGGTTCAAAATTTTATGACGAAGCGACGAATACGAAGCCAAACGTGGCTATGCCGCGCTCTCGCGCGATCACTAAATCAGAAACGAGTATCTGGCGGTATACTATGATGGCTATAGGCGTTCGTCGTTAAAACTCTGGCCGCAGGCTTCCTATTCTGGGCGTTTTAATAAGCTCATGAATGTCTCCTATGCCGCCGGGAGGAGACGAAACACTTTGGCACATGTTTTGCCATCGCCAATTGGTTATTGTTCAAACCCTAGTGAACGCTGCCTTTGAACGTGAGCCGTGATTTGACGACGAGATACCTCAAGCTTTGCTGTCGAGCGCCTGCCACTTGCCGATTGTCGTGCCTCAATCTCGTTCCCTAATGCTTGCACTTTTGCATTTGCTTCCGATTGTGCGCGCTGCGCCGCTCGAAATTCAGCCTTGTTCTTTGCAATTGATTGCTCAAGCTTAGAGTAATCTAGCCCGCGAACAGAGCGGGCGATGTCAGCTTCTCTTTGTAGTCGTCTTTCATCTTCGGGAAGCATATCTCTCCTCCCTACTGATCGAGATTGAAAGACCGGCTTTGACGCTGATCTTCAGCCTGCACACGGGGTTCAAAAGCTATCGGTGGTTCGATCCGCATCGTGCGGTATTCCGCCAATTGTTCAAACAAGGTGTACTTCGCGGTTTCAAAAGCTTCTTTGGCGGCATCAATGTGAGACTGCAGCCGCTCACGGTGCTGCAAATGTTTGCTGTCGAGCCGCTCTAGCGCTTGTCGGTCTTTTTGAGTTTCGCGCTGCTCTTCACGTTCATGTTGAATCACCAGCTGTTTGTGTTTTCCCGTGACGCGGCCCCACAACCCGCGAAGCCCATTTGAATATTCGGCAGCACGCGCTTCGCATCTTTGACACCAGTTCTCATCTTGGCGAATGATCAGCTCATCACGTTCAATGCGCTGGCTTTCAACCAACGCTGCTTTAGTTGAAAGCAAGTCGTCGAGTTGATGCTGGTAGCTTGATGTTGCCTCATCGATGTATTGCTCAAGCCTAGGACTCATACGCTCAGCGATATCATTGCGAACTTGTTCTACGGATTGCAGCACTTCAGGCTCTCCCAGCTGTTCTGTGAGTTGCTGACGCTTCACGCCAGACCAGCGCGACAGCGAATAGATGTTCCCTTCAAAGTCCACGCAGACAAACCCCCGCCGTGTACCTTGCGCCAGATACAGACCACCACGTTCCAGAGCAGCTTCAAAAGAAGCGCGGCTGTCTGATGAATCCCAGCTGGTCTTGATGTGATTTTTTAGCTTCTTTGCCATGCGCCCACCGCGCTTGGCTTCCAGATATTCCTTGTATGTATAGTTCATTGGATCGGCCTCCTGGCCAGGTTGAAGTCCGGGTGGAATGTCCCACCCGAGATGTTGAAACAGCTCAAAGGCCAATCCTTTGAGCTTGAGTTTTGGAAAATTGAGTTTGATGGCCTTCATCGAGACCAGATCGATGCGCTACCACACCGCATGGGCGTGAGGGCGACCATCCTTGATGTGGCGAACAATGGCGCGGGGTTGACCTTCAAGGCCGAGGCGCTTTTCGACCTCTTCAGCCGCGAAAATATAGTCTTCAGCGCATTCTTTGGAGCCTTTGGGTGGCGACAGGCTCAGTGAGTAGAGGAACTTCTGGCACTGTGTGGCACGGCTGATTGCCTGAACCTCCAGCAGAGCGTCCATCAAATCACCGCCAGCAAACCCCCGCAGTTCCAGCACTTCAACAAGCTCATTCTCGTCGCTCATCAAGTGAACGGCGAGATTGGCTGCATGACCGCGCTGATTGCCCTTCAGGATCATGAGCGCCCCCGCAATCCGAGCGCCTTGGTCAGTAAGGCGCGGATTTCACGGACGTGCGCACAGGCTTCATTCAGCTCGGCGCATGTTTCAGGCGTGACGGGTAAAACCCCGACGTTTGCGGCTTTGGCGAGTTGGTTGAGGTTTGCAGATATTCCCGACCCACCCAAAAGCCCAAGGGCCTTGGCCAGGGCTTCGGGATCATGCACCGCCTTTGACTGTTTCCGACGTTTCAGATGACCGTCGCCACCAAACATGGCAGCGCGAGCATAAACCCCGAGCGGCTTTCCTTCGGCGAGGCGTGGCAGTTCCTTCCATTGCTCATCACTCAAACGCACAGAAAACATCCGAGAGGACGATTTCTTTGGTTTTGGATCAGCTTTTGAGAATTCGACACGCAGCGCCCGTTCAGCGGCGGCTGGTGTCATTTCCACCTCCGCCGACCGTAAGGCCTTCTGCTATAAAGAGATATTTGTAGACTTCGTGATCTTTGAGATACTCAATGGTGTCGTGATACTTCTGGCGTAGTCTCTCTCCAACCACCATTTATTGTGACCTGCTTCGCGAAGTGCTCCAGATTAAGGTTTAGCTCTGCCCCATATTTGATCTTGGTTCGCGTACTCGGTACACCGAGGCAGTTGTTTCGTCGGGTGTGATTGGAGTCGATCCCGTTGCCCGAAACAATGATATGTGGATTGCCGGTTGTCGCGGCGAGCTGTCTCACCGAGCGATGACTTTAGAGTAAGATGCTGGCCAGCAGCGCTAGGCGATTGGTGTGCGAGGCGGACACGCTACAGTGCCTACATTGCAACTTATAGAAGGTCATGTCTGGTATGCTCCACGTGCAGCGCAGATCAGCGGCGCTCATTCCCGCGGAGTACTCCCCCAGTACGCTGATAAACTGCCGCGTATCGAAATTGTTCTCGCCAATTTGTCTGTCTCCTTTCCAAGGAACAAACAAACCGCAAATAGAGGCTATTTTAGGAGAGTAGTGTCGAGCTGTTCGCTCTGAAAAATGAGAGCATTATCTTGAAGTTGCTCGCTGCATTGAGCAGAACGCATACATTCAATGGGAGTAGGAAAGGGCGGTGGACTCGTTGTTTAGCGATTTGCAATGTACGGGGTAAAGCGGACATCTTCTCTCGCCATTGATGAGACCGCGCGGTTCTTATCGCAAATGGACGACTTTATTTGGCTCGATAGCTCCATGAAGTATCCCAGATTTGGACGCTACTCTTATCTCTGTGTTGAGGCAGTTTTGGAATTCCCGAGCAATGTATCATTGAGCGAATTGGAAGTCGCATTGCAGTCCTTTGAAATATCTCGACTGGAGGACGGACCGCCATTTCAAGGTGGGCTCGTAGGTTTCTTCGACTATGAATTTTCAGATGCGCGATCCATTACCGAAACACATTTTCAACCGGGGCGAGAGGCAGCCTACTTTCGGGTTTATGATACGGTTATTGCGATAGATCATCTGGATGATTGCTATTGGGTGCTGTCTTCGGGACTCAGCTCAACAAGCCGGCGGTCAGATCGCAAAGCTGCGCAAGACCGTGTCAAATCCATCTGCAATGATATCGACTCACTTCTTGCGAGAGGTGCACAGCCAGTTAATGTGGACTGGCACCGGCAGATTTCTGATGAACATTATGCCCGAAAAGTAAAAGAGGTGAAGACGCATATCAGTGCTGGCGATATCTATCAAGCAAATCTCAGCCATGCCCTCGACGGCGAGTTGCCACAGGCTGTAACGCGCTTTGATCTCTATTCCGCTATCAGACAATCGAACCCCGCTCCGTTTTCCGCATTTGGGAGCTTTGGTAATCGTGGGATCGCTTGTACATCTCCAGAAAGGCTCTTTTCTGCCAGCGCCGGAGGTTTGATTGAGGCGCGACCGATCAAGGGAACGATTCCGCGTTCGAACGATTTCGACACGGATGAACGGCTTAAGGAACGCCTCCGAAATTCGGCAAAGGACCGGGCTGAAAACACTATGATTGTGGATCTGCTTCGTAATGATCTTTCACAAGTCTGCTTGCCGAATTCGGTAGAAATCCCCGAGCTATGCAAACTTGAATCGTACGCTGGCCTTCACCAATTGACGTCCTCGGTAAGGGGTGAAATGAGAGACGGCCTTAACGCTTTCGATGCTTTTGCAGCTATTTTTCCTGGCGGATCTGTAACAGGGGCACCAAAACTCCGTGCTATGGAGATTATTGATGAGCTGGAGCAGGAACCTCGACGGGCATTTTGTGGTTCGTTTGGATACTTCGGATTTGATGGTGCTGCCGACTTTAATATCATGATCCGAACCATACAGATGGACCGCACCCAGCTGAAACTGAACATTGGTGGAGGGATAACAGCTTTGTCCGAGCCTGCAGATGAGTTGGCCGAAACGCTTTTAAAAGCACAGAAAATTCTAGATGGAACATACGCGGATGAGGAGGTCATTTGATCCTAGTACTGAACAATCGAGATAGTTTCGTTTATAATCTTAGCCGGTATTTCGAAGAGCTCGATGAGGAAACGGAGACCATCGGATCTCATTCAATTAATATACCTCAAATTGAAGCGATGGCACCCAAAGCAATTATTATATCCCCAGGACCGGGAACACCAGCTGAGGCGGGAATTAGCATTGATGTAATTATCGAGTTTTCGGGTCGGGTTCCAATTTTAGGAGTTTGCCTGGGGCATCAAGCGATTGCCGAAGCTTTTGGTGCCAGGGTAGCCCGGGCGAACCATCCAAAATACGGTCAATCAAGCCTCGTCATGCATGATGGTGCTGGGTTATTTGAGGGTTTACCCGGACAGTTTGAAGTCGGATTATATCATTCGTTAATCGTAACAGGGTTAGGCGGAAGTGAATTGGTTGAGTGCGCTTCGTCACCGGAGGGTGAAGTTATGGCACTGAGGCACGCAAAGCACCCGACATTCGGTGTTCAATTCCACCCTGAGTCGATATTGAGTCAGTATGGCCATCCACTGTTGAAGAATTTTCTCGAAATTACAGATACCTGCAAATGCTAATTATTCGCCAGCGATCCTCCTCAGATACAACACACTCTTTCGATCTACGCGATCGTGGGTTGTTGCTTGCTGATGGTGTGTTCGACACGTCGCTGATGGTAAAGGGCCAGATGATTTTCGAAGAGGCGCATATCCAACGTCTAGTAAGAGATGCGCATGCCTTAGGGATATCCGTATCCGCGTCGGAGATTGAGGATTTTATTTATCCCATCAAAGCCAACAGGCCGTCTGGTGTCTTGCGGATCACAATCACTCGTGGGCCAAGCGAGAGGGGATTATCGGTAAGTACATCTTCGATTCCAACAATGATATCGCAGTTGAGTCCCTTAGAGCTCTCGAAGCTATTCCAACCACTGACGCTTGGGACAAGTGATATCTTACGAAATAGCTCATCTCCAACCAGCAAGCACAAAACGCTCAGCTATGTTGATAATATTATAGCAATGGGTCGCGCGCGGGAGGTTGGGTTTGACAATGCCATGTTCATAAATGAGCACGCAGATATTTGTTGTGCGGCAACCGGAAATCTCTTTCTGGCAATTGATGGTGTTTGGCGCACACCGCCTCTATCAGACGGTGTGCTAGAAGGTACAATGCGCGGTTGGCTAATGAGAAACGCTAGCCAAATCGGTATAGAGATTGTTGAAGAATCTATTTCGTTTTCTCAGCTTTCATCTGTAGATGGAGCGATCATGACTAATAGTATAAAGCTGCTCTCTCCGATTAATCAAATAGACGACATGATTCTTGACAGAGTTTTGGCAAATGATCTGATCAAATCTGCAAAGAAGCATATCCCCGCGCTAATCTCAGACTTGCATCCTGAGGCCTTCGATACAAAAGTAAAAAATGCAAAATAGGATCAGGTAGAGATAGTATATATCTCAATGGTTATGATCTTTGAACTTAATGGATGCAGTGATCACGGTAATGCCTGATTGGGTTCGATTGGATGGTTGAATTGGGCACTTCACAATCGCCGCCAAACTCTGCGATCGTTCCCACTTTTCTTCTATTAAGCACATGTGAGGTTTAGCGAGATTCTATCTGGGCTTTTCATTATGCGCTACGTACGGCGGCGATGGTGACCGAACTCCCGAGAATACCGTAATTGGCGAAACCTAATCTCGAATATTCGAAACTCGGTCAGCTGATCACACCGCGACAGAGTGCCGAACCTGTTGGCGTTTTAGATAGGTGTCAAAGGCCGAGGCGATGAGCCGGATCAGTGGCAGGGCCTCGTCACTGACGATCAGTTGCTCATCTTGCCAATAGACGAGGCCATCACGCTCCATGTCAACGAGGTGCTCACGTGCCCGGTCAGCCCAGCCGGATATAGCTGCATGGTCTTTCTTGACCGCATTGAGGTCCACTGTGCCATAACACATGAGGGCTTCAATTATTGCGCCGCGCAAATGGTCCTCGTTGGATAAGGCGTGCCCTCGCATCACCGGAAGAACACCTGCGTTTACAGAGCGTGTCCAGGCACCCGTTTCAGCGATGCTCTGTACCAAGCCGGATGGGGTCCGACCGATAGCGGTTGCCCCCACGCCGAGCAATGCGGCGGCATCGTCGGTTGTATAGCCTTGGAAATTCCGCTTTAGATGGCCGGTCTTGGCAGCTTTTGCTAGCGAGTCGTTGGGTAAGGCAAAATGGTCGAGGCCGACAGGCAGGTAGCCAAGCTCTTTTATGGCGATATCGGCGGCGCTTGCCTGGGCAAGCCTTTCGCTCGCGCACGGTAACGCCTCTTCCGGAATCATGCGCTGGCGCTTGGCCACCCAGGGAACATGGGCATAACCGAAGAGTGCAATCCGATCGGGGGCCATCCTCGCCGACAGTTCTATCGTCCGAATGAGGCTGTCTCGGGTTTGATTCGGCAGACCATAGATAAGGTCAAAATTAATACTTGATATGCCAACGGCGCGCAGGCCATCGACCGCGCGCTCGACCATTTCCGGCGGCTGGATACGGTTGATAGTCGCTTGAACCTTTGGGTCGAACTCCTGAACCCCAAAACTCGCCCGGTTAAATCCAATAATGCCGATTCGAGCTATCATTTCGTCGCTCAGGGTGCGCGGATCGCTTTCAATAGCAATCTCCGCATCGGACGTGAAATCGAAATTGGCGTGAACAGCTTCCATGGTCCGTTCGAGATCGTCCGGGCTCAGCGAAGTCGGTGTGCCACCTCCCCAATGCAGGTGGCTAAGCACCATACGCGATGGCAGATTAGCCGAGAGAAGCTTGATTTCCTGTATAAGCGTCTCTGCGTATTGGGCAACAGGTTCAGGACGCGCGGCGAGCTTCATATTACATCCGCAATACCAACAAGCCTGCTTGCAGTATGGCACATGCAGATAGAGCGAAATCGGCTGGGCAGGGTCTAGTCGTAGTAACCAATCTGCATAGAGGTCCGATGTGACAGCATCGGAGAAATGCGGAGCGGTGGGATAACTCGTATATCGTGGCACCGGGCGGGTAAGATACTGTCTAATGCGCTCGGTCATTATGGTTTGACCTCTGAGTGGCATGGTGGGGTATGGATGCTAAAGCTGCATATGGGGTCGCCTGTTGCGGAACAGTGCCGCCTGTGGACGATTTGAGTGGCCGGGCTGACTAGGTTTTGAAAGAGGGCCTCGAAGACGCCGACATGCCAAGCACAATTCGGCATGGCGAGCGGATTATTTTCAATTGTGATCTTACTTGGCAAGCCGGAAGACGTTCCGCAGATACCTGATCCAACGAAAGTCCAGGCGTGTTTTTGAATCGCTTTAAGAAGGAGTGGAGCTGCAAAGCGCGGTGGCAGGGCTTTCAATAGGCGGCAAGCGGCCCCCGGAATGCGGTGTTTGAGAATATAATCGCCTGTGAGTTCGCCCGCTCTGTGGGCGATTTTAGCTGCCTTTGGACGTGGGAGGCATTCAAATAGAGTCGTGAACAGGGCCCGCGGTATCGCCTCGTCCACCATGTCCCCAGGTCGGTCATCCAACAGATGGGATAAGCGCGCGAGGGAAAAAACGCTTCTGGCGGCGGGCGCTCCGCCAAACTCTTTCAATGCAGCTTCGAGCTGTAAAACGGAGTTTGGGCCAATGCGTCCACTCAACTGTGACTGGTTGGCAGTGTTTAGCGGTGTTTCGGAGACCAGGACCATGGAGCATTTACCTCCGATCGATTAGGGTGGTAGTGCCTTGCTTCTCTTGCATTTGCTGATCGCCCCCGCCACAAGCTTTGACCGGTTCTGGGTTCTCGGACAAGCGTCGCGCTCGTTTGATCGCGGCCTTGTCCGCAGTGGCTTGCCAGTCATCGAGCTGAGCAGGTTCGATCCTCCTTGTACGGTCGAAATTGAAATTGACCGTCTTCTTTGATTGCGGACCCCAATAACCCGCCTTCCCAAGATCGTAGAACTGCCTTTTGAAGCCTGCCTTCAGAAAAGCTTTCAGACAACCCAGGAGGTATCGCCGCCGGAATCCCGTACCTCGCCATGGATAGTGGAACAGCGCTTTTTGCATATAGAAGCGGCGATAGTTCTTCATGACACCATTTAAAAGTTCACCGCGATCCATCGCTTTAGGTTTCATAATTGGTGTGACGAAATTATATTTTTCGAAGTCGAAAATCTCGACCTTGTCACCGAGCGCTTGAAACAGAGGCGTGAATGGCCATGGCGTATACATTGCCCAGTTTGCGAGGTCTGGCTGCCAATCCCAAGCCATTTGATAGGTTTCTTCGAGGGTCTCTTCGGTCTCATTGTCAAGGCCAACAATGAACTGGGCTTCGACGAAAATATCAGCTTCGCGAAGAAGACGTATCGCCTCCTTGTTCTCTTCGACTTTGGTCTCTTTGTTAAATTGGTCGAGCTTTAATTGCGCTGCAGCCTCAGTGCCAAGGGAGACGTGAACCAGCCCGGCTTCCCGGTAAAGGGGGAGAAGCTCCTTGTCCCGCATAATATCAGTGACGCGCGTATTGATCCCCCACTTCACCTTATCTGGCAGACCGCGGTCGATCAGTTCCTTGCAAAACTGAATGAACTTCTTCCGATTAATCGTTGGCTCTTCGTCGGCAAGAATGAAAAAGCCCACATCGTGCTTCTTCACAAGATCTTCGATTTCGTCGACGACTTTCTTGGGGTCGCGAACGCGGTAGTCGCGCCAGAACTTCCACTGACTGCAGAATGAACAGGTGAAGGGACATCCTCGCGCCATGTTTGGTATCGCTACTTTCACGCCGAGGGGCACATAAATATACTTGTCCCATTCCAGAAGTGACCAATCCGGATCCAGTCCGTCGAGGTCCTTTATGGTGGGAGCCGCCTCGGTCGCCACAATGTTATCGCCGTCACGAAAGGCGAGCCCTTTGATCTGGTATTTGCGGTCGGGCCAGCGTCCTACGTCGATGGTTTGGATCAGTTCACGGAATATCTCTTCACCTTCACCTCGTGCAATAACATCAATCCATGGTGCTTCAGAGAGAACCTGCTTGTACATAAAGGTCGCGTGGACCCCGCCTAGCACCGTGATGACTTTGGGTAGAGCTTCCGAAGCAATTTTCAGCACACTTTCAGCTTTATAGATTGATGGCGTAATCGCCGTTGCGCCGACAACATCCGGCTGGATCTCAATAATCTTCTCGCGCAGGTCATCGTCGCTCAGATCATTTGTCATTGCATCTATGAAATGGATGTCCGTATAGCCGGCGCGCTTTAGCGGCCCTGAGAGATAGGCAACCCAAGCCGGTGGCCAACTGCCCGCAATTTCTGCCCCGCCCGAGTGATAATTCGGATGAATTAGCAGAATGCGCATAACGATCCCCGGTGTCATTTGTAATAGACATGTAAATATGTCTATTTTCTATGATCGCTCATGGGATCCTTATCAGAATAGGTGGCGCTTAGTCTTACGTACTATTACGGATGGTGGGGCCTACGGTTGTGCTCGCGTGGTCTGACGGCCTGCGAAGGGCCGGATACTTACTCTCACAGCATCGCTATTGGACCAAATTGACATACGGTTGGTAGGTGCGAGCCTCGCAGGCAATTTGTGATGTTTTTGTGCAACACAATGTCGATGACTGATCTGGTAGTGAGGAGACTTTCAGCTAGGGATGTCGCACGCTTGGCAAGTTTTCCCAAGCTTATGCCAATTAGCAAACAATGACTATTTGTTTCGTATGCAGATTAAATGACTTCGACGATGAATATGACTGGCGTGCGACGAAAACTAGCGTTCCCTAGTCTTCATTGCAAAATGAAAGAGCTAAAAACAAAAATTAATTCAAAGGCTAAGTGACTTTCGGTGTCATTTGGAAACTGCATCTGGGCTGAGCTAATTCGATATCTTCACTTGGAGGCAGCGGTGCGCTCATTGAAATGTTAATCGCGTTGTGATCCGGTTACATCCCTGTGGGTGGTCAGTTGGCGTTGATGTCAGCTCGGTTGTATGAATGCTTTCTCCGCAAAGAGTGCATTTCCAACTGATGATAATAACTTTTGGTAGATGTCGGGATCATTTGCTCGGATATGGTGTGTCGATATTTGATGAATTCGAGATTCGTATTCAGCTAACTTGTGTATTCTGTTGATTTGATGAGATTTGTCGGATTTTCTGCCTCTGAGCAGGGTATATGAGGCGATAATGAAAAGACTGCATCCAAGACAGATACAGGCTGCATGGACGCAATTCAGTGGACGCGACATTGATGATCCGATTATAGAGCAGCTGGCTGGGCGCAGTCGCCAAATTCAATTGCCTTTGGGGGATACGTTGTTGCATCAGGACGATGTTGCCAATAACGTGTTTTTAATCGCACAAGGTGAGTTGCGTGCAGTAAAGTACACGTCCAACGGGCATGAAATATGGCTTTCGGATTTGTCAGCTGGAGATTTGGTGGGTGAACTTGCGGTTCTTGCCAATATCAAGCGCACGTCCAGTCTTATCGCGTCATCACCCAGCACGGTTCTCAGCCTTACGGCGGCGGAGTTTGAGCACTTACTAATGCGGGACGGTGCCTTGGGATTGTCTCTTGCGCGCCAACTTGCAAAACGGTTAGAGGCCACGTCCGGTCAACTGGTTGATCTCCTTGGAATGCCTGTAACCATTCGACTTCATGCAGAGCTCGTTCGATCTGCTGAACCAGATCCTGCTGACGAAGAGTTAAACATTATTTCTTCAGCGCCATCGGTATCAGTGCTGGGCCAACGCATTCATGCAAGTCGCGAAGCAACATCGCGCGCGCTCTCTTCATTGGAGCGTCGCGGGTTAGTTCATCGTCAAAAGGCCCGCTGGACGGTTATATCGCCCAGCAATTTTTAATGATGTTTCATCAGTGGATAAACTTGCTTACTTTGCCAATGCTGGCGCATTGAGATGGAATGGCCGCGTGTCCCGTCTCCAAAAAGACAACTGGGCTGAGGAATGAAGTGCATTAACTGCACCCGCGAAAACGAAGCCAATGCAAACTATTGCAGTGGCTGTGGGATGCGCGTTCTTCGTGGAGTAGAATTAGATCTGGAGAATCAGGGCGAGCGCCGTAATTTGACGGTTCTGTTCAGCGATCTGGTAGGGTCAACACAGATATCTTCGAACCTTGATCCTGAGCAATGGCATTGGATCGTTACAAAATATCAACAGGCGGCAGTCGAAGTGATCGCTGAATTTGGCGGTCATGTTGGAAAGTTCCTCGGTGATGGGATCATGGCTTATTTCGGCTATCCGAACGCGCAGGAGGATTCCGCGGAGCGGGCGGCCAATGCTGGACTAAAAATCGTTTCAGCCGTCGAAGCGCTTACCGATCTAGGCGAAAAGGCCATCAATTTGGAAGCGCGTGTGGGTATTCATGCAGGGCCTGTCGTTATGGCACCTCTCGCTGATATAGGTGCTGAAATATTCGGCGATGTTCCCAACATATCTGCCCGAGTTCAGTCGGTTGCTGCGCCGAATTCAGTGGTTATGACGAAACAGATACATCAGGCTGTTGCTGGTAAGTTTCGCGTTGAGAGTCTCGGTGCACGCCCGCTGGACGGAATTGATGAACCCCTGGAACTCTTTCGAGTTCATGGCGCTTTGATGCTGAATGATGCGGACCGCGCGCACTTTGGTGGCGATCCTTCTCCGATGATCGGCCGCGAGCCGGAGATGGCAGCAATTGAAAATAAGTGTCGAATGGCGCGCGAAGGCGCTCCACAATTTGTCTTGATCACGGGCGAGGCGGGTATTGGAAAGTCTCGCTTGCTTGAGGAAATACGCACCATTCAATCTCAGTTGTCTTGCCGTTGGATTGCGTGCGCTGGTCGTCAATTATACAGAGGAACAGCTTTTCATGGTGCAGCGGAAATTCTGTTTCGCGGACTTGACCTGAAGCTTGAAGACCGGACAGCGGTCAATGCATCTGAACTCGAAGATATCTTGCAGTCAATTGAGATCGACAATGAATTTTTGGCCGATACGGTTTCTGGACTTGCGGCCATTATGGACATGGCTTTAGCCACCAAGCAGGCCGCGCCCGTGTTAGCCCCCGAGAAAATGCGTGACCAGATGTTTCGCGCCATGAAGTCCTGGGTACGGCAAATCTCGCAGCACGAGTTCGTTGTTCTCGTTTTTGAGGATCTCCATTGGATTGATTACTCGACACTCGAATTGATCAATCAGCTTGTGGAGGAGGAAGCCGGGAAGCATCTGCTTATTTTAGCGACAACACGTTCGGAGTTTCGCGCAACCTGGCAAAGGAGGGAACACCATTTGCAAGTCGAGTTGGATCGACTGCAAACGGCACAGACCCACGAGTTGATTTCTGGTTTGATTGAGCACCATGACGTTAGCGCCGACTTGCTCAATAACCTTGTAGACAGGGCAGGTGGCGTTCCGCTGTTCGCTGAAGCACTTATCCATTTATTGTCGAACTCCGACAGTCTTCTGGAACTGGATATAATTCCCGATACCTTACATGCATCCCTTAGCGCGCGTGTCGATAAAACGGGAGACGCCAAGTTGATTGCTCAACTGGCGTCAGTAATTGGCCGCGAATTCGATTATGAAGTCTTGCTGCTCATTTCTGATCTTTCTGATCCTGAGTTGCGATCTTTAATCAACCAGTTGGTCGATGCAGACTTTATCCGGCCGGGAGAGGAAGGCTCCGAAACAGCTTATATCTTTACCCATGCACTGTTACGCGATGCAGCATACTCAAGCCTCTTGAAACGGCAACAAAAAGTGCTTCATAGGCGTGTTGCGGAAACGCTGCGCGATGGATTTGAGGAATTCTCTGTGTCCCGCCCACAATTGCTTGCGCGTCACTGGACTGCGGCGGAGGAGTATGGCCATGCATGGGTTGCCTGGAAGCAGACTGCAAGGCATGCCTTGACCAGTTTCGCATACCGTGAGGCAGCCGATGCTTATGAGCAAGCTATTGATAACATCGCCAAATGTCCGCCTGATTTAAGGCTCGATGATGAAGTGTCGCTCTGGCAGAGCTACGTAAATGCCCTGCAGATTTCTCGTGGATATTCCGCACCGCGAACCCAGGAAGCCATGCGGCAGGCGCGTAAACTTGTCGACCAGACAAACGATCCTGAAAGGCAATTTACCCATACGGCTGGAGAATGGATGGCGGCGTCCAGCGCTGCAGATTACCTTGTTGCTGAAAAACTGGCAAATCGCCTTTCGACCCTGGCTGAACAAACGAGAAGTCCCGATAAACTCGCCACTGCGAAGATGATCCTTATGACCTCTCGCTACCGCATCGGTAATCTTAGAGGTGCGGATAAGACTTTTAGAAGTGGTATAAAATACTTCCGGAACGAAAGCTATATGCAGCGGCCAGGCGCGGTGGCGCAATTATATGGTAACGCTGCTATAAATGCTTGGATCATGGGAGAAGTGGAAGAAGCGCAGAAACGTATTCGACCTGTTGTCGATCTTGCTGAAACCAGTACTCATAAATATGAGCGTGCATTTTCTAGCCACATGGTGAGTATGTTTTTTTTCCTACTGGAGGATTTTTTCGAGGCCAAGCGCTTTGCTCAGCAATCGATAGATTTTGCCGAACGTGGTGGCTTTCCCCAATTTATATGGAACTCAACTATTATTCTTGGGTCTGCGCAGGCTAAGGGCGGGGATATCGATAGTGGACTTGCTTGTTTGGAGAAAGGCATTGTTGGATACGAGTCCACAAAGTCGCGTGCCGGACTTACAACTTATCTAACGTGGTTTGCAGCGACACAGCGTCTAGCTGGATCGTTTGAGGCGGCTTTAATGACATTGAATCGAGCATTGAGTATCAATCCCGACGAGCGCTACTTTCGTCCGGAGAGTCTACGGCTTCGAGGGGCATTGCTGCTTCAGCTTGGGCATGTGGAGCGTGCGAAAAATGATCTTCTCGCCGCTATTGACTTAGCGCAGACAATGGGAGCTAAGCATTTTGAAGCTGCCATAGCGGCAGAATTCCGGCAGCTTTCTGAGGTGGGCAATCGTAATGCGTAATAAGTCAGCTAATCCATTCTGCTTCCCCGCTGACCGCTTCATTGATTGGCTCCCCGTTCGACGACAGAATTCTTCCTCCAGTTGCAATGACCCATATTCTCTTGTCGCTGATGGGGACGAAGCTAAAAGTGCCTTCAAGTATCTGACGCCTTTCCAGATTATCCGGGTTTTGCTCCGTGAATGTCATTCTTGCGGAATAGTCATGCTCTCCATATGGGTTCTCATGCTTGGCGAAGCTGCCGTCAATTGACCACGAGCCTATGATCAGAGCTGAGTCGTGCCCGCTTAGCCTCGTAAGTGCGGTTCTTTGGTATCCGCCGATCGTTCCTCCAGTGCCAAGTTTCATAGTCCCCACACCTACAAGATAGTGGTCATAACCATTGTCAATGGAGTGCCCGGTAAACCGATAGGCGTAGTCTCCCTGCTGCAAATTGATCTCCCTATAGTCTCTTCTTGATTTTGGCCAATGGGGCTGAATATATACTAAGATATCCATCCTCTGCGCGTGATCCCGATCATAGTGCATCATTGCAATGTTGTTATTCATATTTGCCGACAGCGATGTCGGTGTAGGTTACCGAAATAATACTGACCAATTATAGGAGACTAACCATGGCTGATGGAAACGTTGTGGCTAAAAGTGCCGCGTATCGATCCGCTGAGATAAAGTGCCACCAGGCTGATATAGAAGGGCTTACAACCGAGCAGCTTTATGCGCTTCACTTATGTAAGCATGAAATGGCAGCTGCAGTTCATCGTCTTTACTTTAAGGTGAAGCCGGAAGAAGCAGATCCCCTTTTGATGAAACACCTACAGAACTTACTTATAAAAAATGCATAATGTCTGAATTATATATGATAATAATATAATTATCTAAACCGCGCATGAGGTCCATAGTAGATGTTCCTGTGCGCGGTTGTAATTATGTTGTTCGACTAAGGTGGGTTTGTAGCCTAAGGGGCGGTGACGAGCCCTCTGCCCCGGGCTTCCACACGCACCTCCGTCTCAATTTCATCGAATCGGCAGGACGCTAATAAATGCTCGCGCACAATTGCTGCCTCCGTCGGCATCTGACTGTTTCGAATATACTCCCACCAGAGCGCAGCCACTCCGGCGACGTGTGGGCATGCTTGGCTGGTGCCATCCGCTATCGCAACACCGCCGTCGGCGCGGGCGGAAACAATTCCAACGCCTGGCGCAACAACATCTGGTAAGATATTAGAGAAACTTGGAACTGTATACTTGGAACCTTCTGCGCTGCTCGGCTGCTTTATAGCTCCAACGGAGATAATACCCCTTGTTGCTGAAGGGAGCGTGGCAGCTATCTTCGTATCGGCGTTGCTTTCGTTTCCAGCTGCCGCGACAATAACCGTGCCCGTCTCCCAATGCTTCTTTGTCTCTACGCTCGCAACCAAAGCGTCGAATGTTCGGAGGTTTTGTGCGAATTCAACGAGTGCTTTTGATGTTGCCTGTTCGTGGGTCGCGGTTTCAACTTTTACTATTTTTTTAATTTGGTCTAGGAAATCGAATCCGAGCGACATGCAAACTACATCGACATTTTGATCGATGGCCCACTTTAGTCCGTCGTAAAATCCTCCGGTTGAACCTTTCCCGGTCTTGTCGAGCACTTTGGCGATATAGGCCTTGTCGATGTTGGGCGCGACGCCGACTTGCAAGCCGCTGATGGACTTGCCGAATATAGTTGCGGCGATATGCGTGCCGTGCCCATGAGTATCACCATTGCCGGTGTCAGTAAAATCTTTCTGTACGATGTTTTCTTTATTGATGTGATCGAACGCGATGTGGTCATCGCGAATACCGGTATCAAGTATCGCGACGGTTGACCCTTTTCCGGTATATTCGCTGTCGGGCGCGCCAATCGCTTTTAATCCCCAGGTGTCTTTTGTGTCCCTTACGTCTTTATCAAATTTTGTTGGTTCGATAAGGGATAGGGTCATGGGCTGCGCCACAATGCAGCTACTGTCCCTGCGCATCTCCTCGGCTTCATCTGCATCCAAGTTCTTATGCTCTAGGTTGATCAGACTTTCATTATCCTCCGCTTCGCCGTCTCGCTGGGCACTTTCAGTGTTTTGTCTCTCTGGTGGCATGCGCAAGATTGTATAATTTTGTTTCAAGGCTAGATCCCCAAATCGGAGCAGGTATGAGATACTCAGTATATATACTAATTGACGTCATTAAGGGGCGGTCAAGATATACTCCGAAGAGACCATAGCACTGAGCCCAAAAACCGGCGACTTTCAATGTAATCACCAGCGCCAGCTAAGTATTGTGACCGTCGTCACGCGTTGAGTTGACAGATATAGAAGTGAGCAAGGCTCGTCCTGAATCATATCGAGAAGGCCTATCTTTAAACCCGCGAGGCGCAACTTGTGCCCGTGTTGTGCTCAAGGCCGATAGTGCCTGGTGCGCCGTGCGCGATATTTCGCTTACGCAGACATAGTTCGCCGCACCGCTTGTACAGTCCTTCCGAAGTTCCCAGATATGTCGGAGGGCATAGACGTCGCTGCCATGCAGGGCGTGTTTCTGCCTGTCAGTTCCATGCGGATGATTCCGGTGGAGAATTAAGTTTACCCGGCTTCTAAGGAGAGGGACACATGAATCTCGATGTTTATACAGACCGTGCGCGCGGCGTTCTGCAAAGTGCGCAATCGCTAGCACTTTCATCTGGTCATCAGCAACTGACACCAAGCCATTTGCTATCGAGCCTTCTTGACGACAGAGAAAATTTTGCGACGAATCTTATTCGCGCGGCCGGTGGGGCTCCGGAGCAGGTCGAACGCGCGGTTGCTGCTACGCTAGGGAAAATCCCGTCCGTCAGCGGCGGCGATGGACGGTTCTATGCCTCCAACGAGATGGCCAAGACGCTGGCTGACGCTGAAGCCGGGGCGAAGTCTGCCGGTGACAGCTATGTGACCGTTGAGCGGCTTCTGCTCGCCATCGCTGGCCTGAAGGGCGACCCTGCCGCGGCGGCGCTGGAAGGTGCTGGACTCACGATTGCGAGCCTCGAAAGCGCGATTGCTGATCTTCGCCAGGGTCGAACAGCAGACTCTCAGAGCGCTGAAGAGGGCTACGAAGCCTTAAAAAAGTATGCTCGTGATCTCACGGCGGATGCCCGCTCTGGCAAGCTTGATCCTGTAATTGGCCGAGACGAGGAGATAAGACGGGCCATACAGGTCCTCTCCCGCCGGACAAAGAACAATCCTGTTTTGATTGGTGAGCCCGGCGTCGGCAAGACAGCGATTGCCGAGGGTCTTGCTCTGCGGATTGTCGATGGTGATGTCCCTGAAAGCCTGAAGGGGAAAAAGCTGTTAGCGCTGGATATGGGCGCGCTCATCGCTGGAGCGAAATTCCGCGGTGAGTTCGAGGAACGATTGAAAGCGGTCCTTAAGGAGGTTGAAGAGGCGGCAGGCGGTGTTGTTCTTTTCATAGACGAAATGCACACGCTTGTGGGCGCGGGCAAAGCCGACGGTGCGATGGATGCGTCCAACCTTCTAAAGCCAGCTTTGGCTCGTGGAGACCTGCACTGCATCGGTGCGACTACTCTAGATGAGTATCGCAAATATGTAGAGGGTGATCCCGCGCTCGCCCGGCGCTTTCTGGCAGTTTATATTGATGAGCCGACGGTTGAGGACACGATTTCCATTTTGCGCGGTTTGAAGGGCCGCTACGAAGCGCATCATGGTGTGCGTGTCTCAGACTCTGCTTTGATATCGGCCGCAACATTATCCCATCGCTACATCACAGACCGTTTCCTTCCCGACAAGGCGATAGACCTGATGGATGAAGCGGCCTCGCGGCTGAGGATGCAGGTTGATTCCAAGCCCGAGGCGCTGGACGAAATAGACCGTCGTCTCATGCAGCGGCGCATCGAAGCAGAAGCTTTGAAGAAGGAAAAAGACACCTCATCGAAAGACCGATTGGCGACAATCGAAGTCGAAATTGGTGAGCTGCAGTCGCAATCTGATGAGTTGGCGTCTGTCTGGGCGGCGGAGAAAAACAAACTCAAGGGCGCGGCATCTGCAAAGGAAACTCTGGATCGTGCCTATGCCGATTTGGCGGATGCAGAGCGCCGCGGGGATCTCACTCGGGCGTCGGAGTTGAAGTATGGCGAGATCCCGAGGCTCGAGCAGGAGATTGCTTCCGTAGAGGGCGAAGACGATGGCCGTGGGGGGCTCGTGTCAGAGGTGGTGCAGCCGGACCATATCGCCGCCGTCGTATCAAAGTGGACCGGTGTGCCAACCGATAAGATGATGGAGGGCGAGCGCGAAAAGCTCCTGCTCATGGAAGACAGTCTACGCCAGCGTGTCGTTGGTCAGGAGGAGGCACTTACAGCAGTGTCCAATGCCGTACGCCGGGCGCGGGCGGGCTTGCAGGATCCCAACCGGCCAATAGGTTCCTTCTTATTCGTTGGCCCTACAGGTGTCGGTAAGACCGAGTTAACAAAGGCTCTCGCCGAGTTCCTGTTCGATGATGAGGCCGCAATCGTTCGTCTCGATATGTCCGAGTTTTCGGAAAAGCATTCGGTTGCAAGGCTTATCGGCGCGCCTCCCGGTTATGTCGGATATGATGAAGGGGGTGTGCTAACAGAGGCCGTTCGTCGTCGACCCTATCAGGTGATTCTGTTCGATGAGGTCGAAAAGGCTCATCCGGATCTGTTCAATACACTCTTGCAGGTGCTGGATGATGGCCGGCTCACGGACGGGCAGGGCAGGACAGTAGATTTCAAAAACACTCTCATCATCATGACGTCCAATCTTGGCGCGGATGCTCTCGCAAGCGGTGAAGATGATTTCATCACCGATGCGCAGAGGGCGGCTGTTGAGGCAGCGATCCGCGGCCACTTTCGGCCCGAGTTTATAAACCGGATTGATGAGACCGTCTTCTTCAAACGTCTGGGCAGGTCTGAAATAGATATTATTGTTGATATACAGATTGCTCGTCTCGGTGCGTTGCTGGAACAGCGGAAACTATCGATTGAATTAACGAACGCCGCCAGAGCATGGCTTGCAGCTCGGGGATATGATCCTGTCTACGGAGCCAGGCCTTTGAAGCGCGTTATTCAAAAAGAACTTCAGGATCCCCTGGCGCGATTGATCCTCGATGGCAGTATCGGAGATCTGAAGATCATATCCGTCGACGTAGAGAATGACAGCCTTGCCATAAATGGCGTGCCTAATGAGCTTGCAAAAGGCAACGCGACGGTGAACTAAGTAAATCGCCACGAAGCATCGGCGTAGTGGCGACTCTTCTCTAATTTTCTGCTTTGCCCTTATAGTTAAGATTATGAAGAATCGCCCCAGGCAGGTTTGAATAATCGTCGGTCCACAACCGCCTTCCGTCCGATTTTAGAGGAAGCCAGCGATCATCGCCCAGTAGGGGACCGAGATGTTCTTCATCTCTTGCAAGCACTACGACACGACTTGATTTCACGAACTCATGTTCAGGGATGTCTTCGGTGAAGAAAGTCCTTACTCGTCCTTCGACACCAAGATGATTTGCTAACCGCCCAATCATGGGACGCAGATCAACATGTCGATTGGAGATGTGAACGACTAGAAGCCCGCCCTCTGAAAGCCGTGAGAAATATGTTTCGAAGGCTTCGACAGTTAGCAAGTGCACTGGGATTGAATCGGAGCTGAAAGCGTCGAAGAGCATCAGATTGTAGTACTCTTCCGGATCGTCAAGTAACGCGAAGCGACCGTCGCCTAGAACAATCCTGGAGTTCTGTCCGCAATGGGAAAGATAATTGAATAGCGACGGATCGGCAGCAACCTTTGCCACAAGGGGGTCGATTTCCAGAAATGTAGCCTTTTGGTTTTCGCCTAGCAGACAGGCGACCGATCCAACGCCCAGTCCCAACACTGCAACATTTTCGGCGTCTTGCCATTCATTAAAGATCTGCCCGAGCGGTGTTACTTCATTATAATAGCTGATAGGTGGAGGATTACTATCAAACTCAAGAAGCTGCGCGCCATGTATCGTAGTACCATGAAACATAACGCGCTCTTTATCCGTGGTTACCGTTTTAACAACACCAAAGAAGCTTCTTTCTGACGTAATTTCATTACTCTTATAAGCGAATAGTCCGCCACCGCCGATGGCCATTGATGCTGCGGCTACAAATGCGGCAAGCTTGTTATTGCGAATAATAATCAGCGTGAAGAAAGGAATCATAAGCAGCGCAAAGTCAAGATTTGGTGGCAATTCGATTTTTGCGAGTAGAGTCAATATACCCAACATGGCGACACTGATCGAGGCACCTAGAAATAACTTCTCGCGCCGTTCCTCGGGCAGGCGAATGAAACCCTCGCGGGCAAGCAAGGCCAGAACGAGCATAATTGGATATTCGATGATCGAATTGAACATGATCGGTGCAAGCAGGGCGTTAAACGAGCCGCCTAGCACCCCGCCAAAGGACATAACTAGATAGAATTCCGTCAACCGGCCGGCGTGGGGGCGTGTCTTCGCCATAATACCATGGCAAACAAGAGCGGCGAAAGCCAGCGCAATGATGTCCATTATGAAAAGTAGGGCGATGGGAAGGTTGGTTGGCAAAACAATTCCCAGAAGAACAATGCCTATGGCAAGCGGTAGTAATCTGCTGGATAGCTGTAAAGAGCTTGGTCCTGCCGAAGAGAAAACTACGATAAAGCTGCCAATATAAATAATAAGTGGCGGTGCCCAAAGAAATGGTGCTGAAGCTACGTCGGTCGCGATATGTGTCGTCGCACCGACTAGTAAACTCGAAGGAATAAAGGCGAGGCCGAGCCATTTCAGTCTTTGTAGCAACAATCCATTGTCTGAAATCATCTCAGCTTCTGGAGATGCTTCAATGGCTGCGACGCCTTCCACTCCGCGTCCCGTTCTCGAAGCGAGAAATCCACATCCCAAAAGAGCAGCGGCCAATACACCATATCCGATGCTCCAGCTAAAAGTCTGATCAGCAACGGGAAGAAGGGGTTCCATTACAACTGGGTAAGCTATTAGGCCCAATAGGGACCCTGCATTGCTCGAGGCATATAGGTGATATGGGTCAGCTGCATCGTGTCGGCCTGATCGCGAATACCAGGATTGTATCAGAGGCGCAGTTGCAGAGATTGCTGCAAATGGTGGTGCAATCGAGATTGCGAAAACTCCCATGAGCCAGAGTGTTGGAGACGAGACGTCGGGAGCTCCGAGCATATCCGTCAAGCCAAATGGCAGGACGAGAGCGGCAGCGAGCAAAACAGCACCATGGACGATTGTTTCTTTAAGAACGCTCTTCAGTTTCACAAGCAGGTGGGCGTAGATATATCCGATGAGTAGCGCCGCCTGAAAGCATACAAGACTAACATTCCAGACAGCTGGTGTTCCACCAAGAACTGGCAGAGCCATTCTCGCGAACATTGGTTGCACCAGAAAAATCAGTCCTGCACTTAAGAAAATCGTAAATATATAAGGACTGGCTCCGACGGCGCTTTTTTGCGAGTGAGTGCCGATACGGTTTGTGATTTCAGTCATGGGAAATCCTTCACTATAGAGGCGCAATTAACCGATCTTGGTTGATATGCGGTTACTCAGTGTGCAGAAATTCGAGCATTCGTTAGCATTTTGATATGCGTCATTAATTTTTGCAGAAAGACTTGAGCCGTCCCCAGGGGCCGGCCCGATAAGGCTGATGTCCATAGGAGACGAGAAAAGATGACCCAATTTCGGACGGCAAAGCAGATCACTGATCTTACGGGCGTAAGTACTAAGGCGCTTCGACTGTATGAACAACGCGGACTGATTTCACCTGGGCGGACGACCGCCGGTTGGCGAGTGTATGGTCTGGACGAAATTGTCCTGCTTCACAAAATACAGACACTGAAGTTGCTGGGTTTTTCTCTCGCTGAAGTATCCGGGCTGTTAAGGGATGGTATTGCCATCGATAAACTACTGGATGCTCAGGAAGTTCTTCTGAAAGAACAGAAGACGAGGCTGGATGTTGCCCTTGAGGTAGTGCACAAGGCCCAAATTCGGCTGTCATCCGAAGCCAGTCTTTCTACGGACGATCTAATCGAACTGACGAAGGAGACACTAGTGATAAGTGAATATGAATGGACGGAAGCTGACCAGAAACTCGCAGACCGCCACTATACAAAAACGCAGCAGGACCAGATTGTGAAGCATAAAATGTCGGAGGCATTTCAGGCAGAGGTCGATGAGCTATGGACGGGTATTTTTGAAGATATTGAGAAACTAAAGGACGGTCCAACTGATACGCCTGAAGCTCTTGAAATTGCCCGGCGCTGGCTGAAAGCATCAGATGTTTTCCACCAGGGCGATGCGGAAATGAGCAAAGCCAGCGATGCTTGGTACGAGGACGGTTATTCGAATCCGGAAACGGCGGAAAGTATGCCTTTCCCAAAAGAAACATGGGAATTTGCCAAGGCTGCTTTAGCGGCTTTGGAAGCTGCAGAGGAGGAACGCCCGTCTTAATTGATATAGGTTTGGACTTAGAGGCTTTATCGCTTCCACCCTAGGCGTGGATCAGCCGCTTTCGGAAACGTTGGCGGCTGCAACGTCTACCGGCAGAACCAGGTCAGTACGCAGACTGTCAACCTCGTTGCGTGTAGCTTTGAAGGCCGCCAATAGGTCGCCTTCCAGTGTCCGGCCGGTGGGCAGTTTCAGCCTCATGGCGTTCACGTGCTTGCCACTTACAATTACCTCGTAATGCAGGTGAGGTCCTGTGGAGGCTCCGGTTGATCCGACATAGCCGATGATGTCGCCCTGGCGGACCCGGCGACCTGACTTCACGCCCCGGCCATATCTAGAAAGATGAGCATAGGCTGTCTTGTAGCCATTGGCGTGTCTAATCCGGACATAGTTGCCATAGCCGCCATAGCGGGACGCGCGCTCGACCGTGCCATGCCCAGCGGCGAAAACCGGTGTTCCTGTTGGCGCGACAAAGTCAGTGCCCTTGTGCAGCCTTGTATAGCCAGAGATCGGGTGACGCCGTCTGCCGAAATTCGAGGACAGCCGCGCGCCATTGATCGGGGTTTTCATGAGAAAGCGGGTCGCGCTCTTGCCCTCAGACGTGAAGTAGTCCGCTTGGCCTGTATCCGCCGGCGCATGGCGGTAAAAGCCTTTTGTCAGAGCGCGGCCATTCAAAGCCGCGTACACAACTTCACCGGTTTTGACCTGATTGCCACGTTCATCCTCAAACGCCTCATAGACGATTTCGAATGCATCTCCTGGGTGAATTTCCCGCTGAAAATCGATGTCGAAGGCGAAGATCTGGGCAAAGTCGGCGACTTGTTGATCTGTGGCTCCGGCGGATAGAGCTGAATCATAAATACTGGTGGTGATCTCTGTTTTTACGCGCCTTGGTGTTGATATTAGCTTTGTGTCGAGAGCCGTTGCGAAAAAAAATCCATCAGTCTGACGCTTGGCAATCAGGCCCTTCTCTGAGTCAGGACGCAAGGAGACCGCGATGAGTTCCGATGTACTTTCATCGAACTCAGCGTCGATCTTCAATCCCGCTCGCAGCCTGCGGGGGTCAAGGAAACCCTCTTTATAAAGAGCGTTGAGGGCAGACGCCGCTTCCGACCTGTCCGCACCAAGCTTTTCCAAAGTGGTTGTCAGTGTGCTGTTGCGCCGGAGTTTTCCGGTCTTTTTCAGCACCTTCAAAGGCGGCATTTCCGATTGGAAGTCGACCTTTAGAACGATCGGTTCAGCAGTCGCTGTATGTATGGCGGCGTCAGCAGAAAAAGACTGACTGAACTGCGCTTTGGCGAAATCGCGCACGGGCGTCCCATACTCACTTGCACCGACAAGCCAACCTATAGCACCTGTTGCCGCGATGCAGAAAAGTGGCAAAAGAAGAGTGCCTGAAAGACCGCTATTCAGTTTTCTGTTTACCGTTTTCAAATCAATCTCGTCTTGCTTCTGCCGGTTCATCCGCCATCCTCCAGGTAACGAGCATCGCTCAATGTTTGACGCTCGTCAGCGCAGTAACGCCCCGGAAGTTATGCAGCTGATTTTATACCATCGCCTTGGAGGAAAGGTTAAAATCCTGTTGCAATTTAGCCAAAGCTACTATGGTCGTAAGGAAAGCAAGACTCAAGCCGGATTTGGCTTTCCATATGCAAGTTAATATTGAGAAGGGGAGCGGTATGCCGATGCGACGCTGGATCGCCGCGGCGCTGGTGGCCCTAATTGCTGGTTTTCTGATTGTTGTTTGGATCCAGCGGACTTCGATAGCGGCGAGGGCTTTAACCGGTTGGTGCGATACAAATGGCTGGACATGCACGGCTGAACTCACGCGTATCGATCCAACGGCTGTGGTCGCCCGAAACCTCTCTATCAAGACTGCGGAAGGGCAGCCTGTGAGTGCAGAGCGCATCGATCTCGATCTGCGATGGCGGTGGTTTTTCAATCCATACATATCGAAGGTGTATGCGGAAAAACCACAGATTAGGGGCCGCCTTTCGGAAGATGGGGTCGATCTTTTTGGCCTGGAAACCCTCTTAAATGCCGACGAAACATCCGGCGGTTCGGGCGCGCCGATACCGGAACTACAAGTCCGTAAGGGCAGTGTCCGTCTTGAGACGCCAGGGGGTGAGCTTAGTGCGTCGGTGGATGTGTCTGGGAAACCATTTATGGACGGACGGGTGGATATAACTCTACCGGGTCAGGAATTCAGTGATGGAGACGATGTTCTTAGCTGGCCAGGCGGGCGGCTCGTTCTCAATTTCTCCGATGGCGAAACCAGCGGAAACATCGAATTGGAGAAGGGTCCTGTGCGTTTGCCGGGTCTGGCTGTGGAAAGTATTGAGCTCAACATCAACATAACCGATGCTGGCGGAGCTATCAAAGCGGACGGAGCCTTCTCTGCAACATCAATTTCGCTCAACGATATAATGCTTGAATCAGCGAAGGCTGAACTGAAACTTGAATCAGGCAGACCCGAGGGTGTTGCGTTTGTATCTATTTTGGCTGCAGTTGAAACACTGTCGCTGGATATTGAAACCGAGAGTCTTGCTATGGCCAGTGCTGGTATTGGCCACACAGGCGTATCCTTGCGCCTAACGTCAGCCGCTGTTCTGGAGGAACCCTACCTTGCTGGAGCAGTGTGTTTGATGTTGCATGATGTTGAAGGCCCTGTCGGTGCAGGTGCCTTTGCACTTACAGGCACTGGCAGAGTTTCGCAAAGTCCATCTGGCGCTTCGGTGTTTGACGGGTCCGTCACGGTGCAGAATGGTAAACTGGCAGATGATATCATCACACCGTCTTTGGAAGTACTGGATTTACCGTCACCATTCTATGCCCACGGTCAGCAACTACAAACCGCGATACGTCGCGCGGCGTCGGACTTTAGCACTACGGTAGACGTTCTGGCCTCTTATGAAGATGATACAATTTCTGTATCTTCACGGACGGATATTTTACTTAAGGCAGCGTCTGGGGTGGTTGCGACCGCGTCTCCTTTTGCCGGTTTGAATTTGCTGAACGCCGAGGGAAATAAAATAGCCGCCCAGGGCACCTTTAAGTTGGAGGGAGGCGGTGGGCCTGAACTACTCCTTCGCGCGGATCGCATTTTGTATGAACCGGAAAGGGGGATTGAAGCGCATATCAGCGGTGCGGAGTTAAAAAGGTGGACAGTCGCCGATCGCTCCGTCGGTTTGCAAATTGAGGAAGCTGAAATATCAGACCATTCCGGCCCTCAGGCAGTGGCTAGGGGAAGTATCGCCGTGTCCGGACAGTTTCCGGGAATTGCTCTGAAGCGTACATCCTTGAATGGCGGTCTAATGATAAAATCCGTAGACGAGGAGTTGCAGGCGGATGTTCTTGGAAATGGCTGTATCGAGTTTAGCTCAAAGGGCGCGCGCGCTGAATCCCTCGTATTCGAGGCACTGGATCTCGATATCTGCCCTGAAAACCGTGTTCTCATAGCTGGCTCCCGGAATGCGTCGTCCAGCCGCGTTCCGCTCGGTGATATCGCAGTTGACTTCGCTACGGAAGAAACCTCAGGTACATTCCGTCTAAAGAGGGCCTTCGCGCAATTAGGAAACGCATCGGGCTTTCGTCTGGATCTGACAGGGAATGGGCTGGACGTCCCGCTAAATACAGGCAGCAATACGCTAACGATATCAAGCGAAGCCCCAGCCGTGTTCTTCTCTGCTGGTCAGGGACCATTTCGCTTTGGTGCATCTTTAGCGCGCGCGAGGTTTGAAGGTAGTCTTCTACCATTTGCTGTGGATGCGCAATCCTTTGATTTAAACGCGAGAGCTCCCGCTGCGGGCATCAAAGGGACGGTGGAGACATCAAGTGTCCGACTTACGGATCCGAATCCGGATCCGCTTTTCAATCCTCTGGTTACTGACTTGTCCGGCACGCTCGATGATCTTGTTCTGACGCTTGAAGGCGATGTGTATGCGGATGGCGTATCTGCCCCCCTTGCAAGGACACTCACACAACTCGATCTCTCATCTCTTGCAGGACAGGTCGAATTGGATACCTATCCGCTTGTCTTCAGAACGGGCGGCTTCCAACCGACTGATATCTCGGAACGCTTGCGAGGTATTCTGACCGATGCCACTGGCGCGCTCTCCGGATCAGCCACGGTTGATATCGACGGCGGGCAAATGTCCGGCACCGGATTTGTCGAAGTGTCTGACCTGTCCTTCAAGACGTTCAACTTCGGCACCATTTCAGGCGTGAACAGCCGGATTGAGTTTTCCGACTTGCTTGGCCTCAGAACACCATCAGAACAGCGCCTTCGGATTGGGGAGATGAATGTCGGTCTGCCGCTTCTTGATGGGGTGGTGTCCTTTCAGCTGCATGGGCCAACGGAAGCCAGCCTGCAGGACGCCCGCTGGCCGCTTGCAGGGGGCGTTTTGTCAGTACGACCTATGGATTGGCGTCTTGGAGCTGCAAGCCAAAAGGTCACTGTTGCGGCTGAGGGCGTGGAGCTTGAAGAACTGCTGGCAGTCCTTGCAGTTCCAAAGCTGAAAGCAACGGGTACAGTCTCGGGGACGTTTCCTGTCGATATTGAGGGAGCGAACATATTTGTTCGCGATGCGCGCTTTGTGGCGGACCCTCCGGGTGGAACACTGGCCTATTCAGGCGAAGAGACGGATGCTGTCGCAGAAGGCAATCAGTACGCCGAAATCGCGTTCGATGCTCTTAAACGTCTTGATTACTCCGTCATGGAACTCGGCGCAAATGGTAATCTGATAGGTGATCTTCTCGTCACCGCAGTCATAATTGGTAGCAATCCCGATGTCCTTAATGGTGCCGACTTTAAATACAATATCTCCATCGATTCCCGTCTTGCCGAATTGCTAACATCGCTGCGAGGATCACCTTTGGAGACTTATGCGGGCGAAGCATATGAGCTGATTACCGAGGATGAAGGCGGCAGATGAGGATGAACGGTCGCACCTGCCGATATTCAATTGATGTTCAGCTGACCTGTGACTATTTAGAGAAGCGACCTTGCAGGAGGCTACTATGAAGTACGCACTCGGATTGGCATTTGCCGTGATGTTGTCGGCTTGCTCACCCACCGTGAAACTTGAAGCGCCTGACAAGCCCATAGAGATCAATCTGAACGTCAAAATTGATCAGGAAGTCCGTGTTCGCCTCGACAAGGATGTCGAAGACTTGATCTCAGACAACCCCGATCTGTTCTAAGGAGGGTTTCCCATGTCGTTATTTGCTGATCTGCGCGTTCTTTTTCTGGGGACTTTTCTGCTTATTGGGTTCGCCCTGGCAAGCCCAGTGGCCCATGCCGCTGATCCTGTGATCGATACGGCCAAAGTCGAAGGAGAGGTCGGAGAGCGACCGGACGGTTATCTGGGACTGGTCGATGGATCAGTGGAACCTGCCGTTCGCCGAAGGGTCGACGAGATCAATGCGCGTCGCCGTGCGCTCTATGAACGCTTAGCAAGAGAGAAAGGCGCGACGGTCGAACAGGTCGGTTTTCTCACAGGTGAGAAGCAAATTGCCGGCACGCCGTCCGGACAATACTACATGGCCACAAATGGTAGATGGGTGAAAAAGTAATCCCATGTCTCTAAGTCGATCGACACTTATAACCCTTTTGCTGTCGGCATTTGGTCTGGTTTTTCTTTTCTGGCTCACAACCCGTGTTGCTGTCCAAAACGGTGTTCAATTGGGCATGCATGGCTGGATTGCCATCGCACTCGGCTCAATTTTGTCACTCCTTTTGTCCGCTGTGTTGTTCGGTCTTACCTTTCACAGCGCCAAATCCGGCCATGATGAGCGGGTAGACCCTCCCACTTGAAGCTTTGTTTCGAACCTGGCGGTAATATATAATCTTCGTCCGTGACGAAGTTTGCCCATGATATGCCAGAATCAGTTATGAGGTTC
Organism: Pseudomonadota bacterium; assembly: GCA_039196965.1. Lineage (GTDB taxonomy): Bacteria > Pseudomonadota > Alphaproteobacteria > Caulobacterales > Hyphomonadaceae > CALLCD01. Next base: position 34,439 of record JBCCUK010000007.1, read on the forward strand.
GGAAAACTCAAAAAGGGCTACCCCCAATGTTAGATCCGGCCGTCTATACAGCCTATATAGCATCGCTTCTCTGCCATGATCTGGTCAATCCCGCTTCCTCGGTCGCTTCGGCAATTGGGATGATGGACGAACCGGATCTTAATGAGGAACTCCGCAAATCCAGTGAAGTTCTGCTACGCGACAACTCAAAGCGCCTGGAAGCGACGCTCCTGTTTCTGCGTTACGCTTTCGGGAATATGGGCATGTCGGATTCCGTTGCAGATATCCATGAAGCCAAGCGAGTCACTGAAAACTATGTGGCGATGCACCGGCCAAATCTCGATTGGGAGATAGAGACTGCCCATTTCAGCTACTTCCATTCGCGGCTGATGATGCACATGGTTCTGCTCGGCATCTCCTGTTTGCCGCGGGGCGGAAACATGACCGTTCGCATTAAGGATCAGGACGGGAAACCCTGTATTGCTATCCATGCGATTGCCAAAAGCGACCGGCCGGGATTGGAAGCGACAGCGAAGATCAAGCCAGAAGTTACGGCGGCCTTGTTCGACGGTGCAGATGCCTTCAAATGGCAGGCACAGACCATACAACCTCTGTTTGCTAGCAGAGTTGCCGAGCAGCTCGGCACGCGGATCACCATCAATCAGCTCTCTGCGACAGAGGTGATCATCGCGGCGAACGAAATTCCGCTGGCGGCCGCCATCAATCGTTAAGGACTTTCTTAAGATTGGCCGATTACTATCGGAAGTAGAGTCACTCAGTCGAGAGCATCTGTGTCATGAAACGTTGTTTAATTGTTGACGATTCAAGGGTCGTCAGGAAAGTGGCGGGCAGAATAGTAGAGGACCTTGAGTTCGAAGTTGTTGAAGCGGCAGATGGTGCAGAGGCTCTGGAAAAATGCCGGGAAACCATGCCGGATGCGGTACTGCTAGACTGGAATATGCCAGTTATGAATGGTCTCGACTTTTTGCGAGCGCTGCGCCGCGAGCCCAAGGGATCGGAACCGGTCGTTCTTTTCTGCTCTACGGAAAACGACGCTGATCACATCGGAGAAGCCGTTCGCACCGGCGCAAATGAGTTCATAATGAAGCCCTTCGATGCCGATATCATTGAGAGCAAGTTCGCTGAGGCGGGCTTACTTTAGCGCTTGCTAACCAATAGGCTGCGCGACTCGCTTTTTAAAACTGTGAACACTGTCTTAACGATTGTTATCACACACTACCACTGAACAGGTGTTTGGAGATGTGAATGGCAATCGCGGGATTTGATGAACTTGCAGACCTCGCTCTGCAATCATCCGGCTTCGTGTTCCGCACGACCCAAGCCTATCTTTTGGAATCCCGTTTGTCGCATATCATGCGCCGGGAGAACTTTTCGACCCTTGAAGAGCTTGCAAATTGCCTGCGTGCCCGGCCAAATCCGGTGTTCGAGCAGGAGATTGCCGCAGCATTGACCAGCAAGGAAACGCGCTTCTTTTCCGATAGAAAAGTTCTGAGCCGTATTGTTTCAGACATTCTGCCGGGCTTGGCCGAGCAGTCGACGGGAAAAGACAATTTGCGCATCCTCTGCGCTGGGGGCGGCTCTGGACAGGAGGCCTATTCGCTCGCCATTCTGCTTCAGGAGGCTGGCCTGGATTATCTCGATGGCCGGACTGTTGATATTGTGTCGATTGATATCTGCAAAGCCAGCACTGAGCGGGCTCGCTCTGGACTTTTCGACCATTTCGAAATTCAAACAGGCTTATCCGTTCAGCGCATGCTTTCGAATTTTGAGAAAACGGATGATCACTGGCGCGCGCGCGGTGAGATACGCCAGCGTGTGAGTTTCCGGCAGCAGAATCTCCTTCAGGATCTGAGTGGGCTCGGCACATTCGACATCATTCTCTGCCGAAATGTTCTGAAGTCCATGGCCACTACTATTGCGGGTGACGTTGCCGACAGGATGACAAAGCAGCTTCGCAGCCGCGGTCTCATGTTCCTGGGCGAGGGAGAGCAGCTACCAGGACTCGTGGAGGGTGTAGAGGCATCTTATAATGCACGCGGTGCCTATCACCGGCCTGACAAGAGCAAACCCTCCTCATCAGAGGTTGCGTAAACCGGCAATCTCATTGTCTACTATGCAGTTCGGCTTGCCATTCTACGCTCGATAGCTCCGCCAATCGCAGGAACCTCTTCAATTCAGCGTCCAGCTTTTCTATTCGGGCCTCCGACCACTTGATCTTTGCCTCGGGCCAGAAATTTAACACGTTCAGAGTGCCTGCCTTCCTGTCGGCCTTGGCTTCAATCCGGCCCACAAACCGGTCGCCCTCCAAAAGGGGGAATACGTAGTACCCCCATTTGCGCTTGGTTGCCGGGACGAAAATCTCGATCCTGTACTCAAAACCAAAGAGGCGCTGCAGCCGCGTGCGGTCGCGGATCACCGGGTCGAAAGGGTTCAAAATGCGAAGGCGGCCAGTCGGTGATGGGCAGGCGGCGAGGCGTTCTTCGATATCGGGAATGGCGAGCGCGCTATATTTTGATCCGTCGGTGCACTCGATCTCGACATTCACCAAATCTCCACCATGTGCGTTGATCCAGGTTTTAACTTCCGTCGAAGATACTGCGTCCCAGAACCGCTGAATATCTCCGGCGGTTGCAAAGCCTTGACGCCGAATTGCCTCCCGGCAAAGCCAGTCTATCTGCTTATCGTCGCTCCAGCATTCCGACCGTATACTGTTGGGAATAACGCGCTCTGTGATGTCGTAGAATTTCTTGAAATTTACGCGGTGCGATGTCGAAAGTTCGCCAGCATACCACATGTAGTCCAGAGCCAATTTGTGCGGCGGCCTCGACCACATTTCTTTCTTGCCAATGATTTTCGTATCAAAGGCTTCCGTGCTCAGTGGTCCCTCTGAGACGATCCGTTCGCGCAGGGCATTCCTGCCATTTGCGTCCAGCATGCCGCGATGCCATTCCCATTTGCGCACTTTCTCTTCCATCCGCCGGAACTGTCTGTCCCAGGCAGGGTAGAACTCCATCGGCAATACCGAGGCATCATGGGTAAAGTGTTCGAAGATCATCCGGTCGCGGACCAGAGCTTTGTTCAGCATGGGCTCCCGGTAATGCTGATTTCGGCTCCAGAGGATGTGATGATGCGCTCGGGATACCGCCCTGATCGAGTCAAGCTGTACAAAGCCGAGGGATGTGATCAGGCTTTTCAGGTCGAGTTTGCCCGTCGGCGTGTGCGACAGGCCCTGGGCACTCAGCCAGAGTCGGCGGGCATCACGGTTGGAGATCGTCAGGGGCATGGGCGGATCTTATCTCTATACGGCGAGCCTCGTCATGTTTTGTACAATTGCCCCGCCGAATAGGACTCAATAAACGCATCCTATGACTGATGCCCATCGCGCCCGTGTTCAAACTGCACTGCTGGCAGCGGTTATGCTATTGATCGGCATTGTATCGCACCTCGTTTACCCCTTTTACAGGCCCGTTTGGGCATCGGCCGTACTTCTCGCCGTGTTTACGACACTGATCTGGTATGATTTCCGGCACATGATCCTGCCGGATCTATTCACCTTTCCACTGATCGCAGCAGGGCTTGGATGGACCATATGGAGCGGCGGTTCGCTGCCGCTCTCGATCACGGGTGGCCTGATCGGCTATCTGCTGGTTCGCCTGATAAATGTCATTTGGCAGGCGCGCAGCGGCATGGATGGTATGGGCCTTGGGGACGGCAAGCTGCTCGCCGCAGCGGGCACATGGCTCGGCGCGTTGGCACTACCGACGACCATTCTCATCAGTTCCAGTACCGCATTGATACTCGTGGTCATGTCAGCGGCCGGGCGCGTTCCGGATCGCAACAAACGCATTGCCTTCGGGCCGTTTATTGCACTTGGCTTCTGGGCCTGCTGGGTCTTGCCGATTGTGCCGATGATCTAGTCGATCGCAAAACAGTAGAACAGCCCGTCACCGCCTGAGCCTTGGAGATCACTCTGGCTGCATCCCCGAGAGGGATGGGCTGAACTCCAGTGGGTCGGGTTAGCGCCTCCGCCGACGCGGTCATGGTGTCCAACCATCGCGCGTCCATCACCCGAACTTGTCCAGCCTGCGCAGGTAAGTGGGGTCCCTTCCTTATCCTTTGCGAGGCGGCCTTCAGTGTCCGACCCCGTCAGAATGTCATGCCGGTTAGGGCTGTCACCACGCCCGTTTATGATATCGCCGGTTTCGGAAAGCACAGTCGCCTTGGTCAGATCGGCAGCGTCTGGGATAAGGTCTCTCAATCCTGCGGCAACCGGGATACCACGGGCGTTCACCCAGGGCCCGGTTCCGATCCTGTCCCGAGCGTCCATGGACGCGGTGCTGAGATAGGCGCGCCATGTTCTTTCCGGGGCACCGGCTTTGCTGGCGAGGGAGGCGCAATGGGCATCCGCGCCCTCAAGGCCGCCAAGATCTGCGCCTTTTCCCGGACCGGCACTTGTCAGAAAGAAAGTCATTGTTTCGCCATCGACCGGGTTCGCAATGACAGCCTCCTCGTCCACGGGAACGGCCTGCTGGCATGCGAATAGCATTGCAGATGCAATGATGGCCGTAGTGGTTACTGGGATTGGCCGCATGCTGTGGTCTCCTCAAACTTGGGCTAACGCACGCGCTCCACAAATACCGTGCCGGCGGAGTATCCCGCGCCGAAAGAACAGATCAGGCCTTTGTCGCCCTTCTTGAAGTCTTCTGAATGCTTATGGAAAGCGATGATTGATCCGGCAGAAGAGGTATTTGCGTAAGTGTCGAGCACTGTCGGGCTCTCATCTTCGGATGCTTCATGGCCCAGTACCTTGGTTGAGATGAGGCGGTTCATATTTGCGTTCGCCTGATGCAGCCACAGACGCTTCAAATCGGTGGAGGCAAGCTCCAGCCGCTCCATTTCGCTGCCGATCATGGTCGCCACCATTGGGACGACTTCCTTGAACACTTTCCGTCCCTCCTGAATGAACAGTTTATCGGCTTCTCCGATCCCTTCCGGCGCGGCATTGTTCAAAAACCCGAAATTATTGCGGATATTGTTCGAGAACTTTGTCTTGAGATGTGTGCCGAGAATCTTCCAGTGGGCCGCTGGGGCTACGTCTTCCGCCTCCAGCAGAATGGCGGTGGCGACATCTCCAAAGATGAAATGACTGTCGCGGTCCTTGAAGTTGAGATGGGCCGAGCAGACTTCCGGGTTCACCACCAGGATGGATTTTGCACTACCTGAGCGGATCATATCGGCAGCCGTCTGGATCCCGAATGTGGCCGACGAGCAGGCGACATTCATATCGAAGCCAAAGCCATCCTCAATGCCGAGCAGTTCCTGTATTTCTATCGATATGGCCGGATAGGCCCTTTGAAGGTTGGAGCAGGCACAAAGGACGGCATCGACGTCTTCGGCTCGTCGTCCGACCGCATCAAGGGCCTCGCGCGCTGCTTTCACCGCCATTTCGGCAAGCAGACTTGGCTCTTCGTCGGGGCGTTCGGGGATATCCGGCCGCATCACAGATGGATCGATGATGCCGGTTTTGTCGATCACGTATCTGGCTTTGATGCCCGATGCTTTCTCAACGAATTCGACAGAGGAGGGGGCTTTCGGCTCGACGGTGCCCGCTTCAATGTCGGCGGCATGGGCTTCGTTCCATTTTTCGACCCAGCGATTGAAGGTGTCGACAAGCTCTTCATTGGACACCGAGTTTGGAGGCGTCCAAAGCCCGGTTGCGGATATAACTGGTGTAATCATTTTGGTGGGGGACAAGCGCCACCCATACTCCCGACTAGCTAATCTCTGTGTCCTGATTAGACCTCTTCGACTTTGCCGTCGAGCCTTATGGTTCGTCGAGCCTTTTGCTCAGAGGATCAATCTTTCTCTTTATCGTTTCGCCGCTCGCTGCGGCGCACTTGGCGAGATTCAACCTGATTAAGTCGGCAGTCCGAAGCCCTTGCCGGATCGAAGATCTCTTCGCATTCGGTGATGGCCTGGCCGTTGTAAAAAGAATCTCCAATTGTTCCGCAACCTCCAAGTGTCAGCGCCATTCCAAACGAAAGGACAGCATATTTCATCGCGTGAATTCCTGGACCTCTTTGTGACGCGGGCAGCCTACCTCATGGTCATTGATGATTCCAACCGCCTGCATGAAGGCATAGACGATCACCGGCCCGCAGAATTTGAAGCCTCTTTTCTTGAGGTCTTTCGAAGCCGCTTCGGAAACATCGGTTTTGGTCGGCGCATCCCGATAATGTTTGAAGCGGTTTACGATAGGTGAGCCGCCTGCAAACCCCCATATGTAGTCAGTGAAATCCTCTCCGGCCTCGGCCATGTCGAGAAATGCCCGGGCATTGCCAATGGTTGCCTCGATTTTCTTCGGGCTGCGAATAATGCCAGGGTTTATAAGAGCCTTATCGACCCGGTTCTGATCCCATCGGGCAATTTTCTCCGGATCGAACTCGTCAAACTCCTGGCGCATCGTCTCTCGTTTGCGGAGGATGGTGATCCAGGACAGGCCGGCCTGCATGCCGTCGAGTTGCAGCTTTTCCCAAAGCGCCCGGCTATCATATTCCGGCACGCCCCATTCTGTGTCGTGATAATTGCGGTAGAGCGCGTCATCGGCAGGAGCCCAAGCGCAGGCAATATCCGTTTCAAGCATTTTCACCTGCCAGAAAAGCAGACATTTCTTCGTTCAGCCAATCTGCGATCACAACCTCTATCCGTAACTTTTCTGCCGTGATCACCTCATCCGCCTCCATGGCTTTTGCAAGATTGTCAACGCGAAGGATTGCTAGGGCATTTTGATCCCCTGCGCTCGTCACGCGGCCAAGCAGTTTTTTTCCGGCGCGTACATCCATGTCTTTCTCCAGGCCCGATCCTGCCAGCACGACCGATCTCTTGCGAATCTTCCCGCGGCGATACATCCGGCTGACCACTTCCTGCCCGACGAAACAGCCCTTCTTGTAGTCAATACCACCAAACAGATCGAGATTTACGTCTGTGGGGAACACCTCGGCTTCAGCGAAATCATAGCCGAAGCATGGCCGCCCCATTGCAATCCTGGCATCGTGATCAACATCGATCATGGATGCTTCTTGCCGGGTGATCTCTACATCAGCACGCAACCGAAAAAGCTTCAGCCGCTTTTCCAGAGCATCAATGGCGTCGGGGTGGACGGCCAGAACAGATCCAGCTTCTGTGCGTGTCAGCTCGAAGTCTGAAATGATCTTTCCCTGCGGGGTTAGAAGCGCACCGGGTCGGGAATCGCCAGTTGTCATATCGCCTATTGAGCAGGTCACGATCCTGTCCAAAAGGCCAACCGTATCGGAGCCCTGAAGCACCAATGTCGATGTGTAGGGAAGCGAAGTTATCATCGCTCTGATATGACGATGCCCGTGAATACCAATCAAGTAAAAAGGCCGGCGGATGATTCCACCGGCCTGAATAATCGGAGAAATCCGCTAAAAACGTATTCTAAGGCCAGCGGTCCATGCGAACGCATCGAAATCCGGACCATCGCCCCAGATCCGCTTGTAACGACCCTCTGTGTAGAGATCGAGTTTATTGATCGGAAGGGTCACACCAATCGAAGTATTGGTTGCAAACTCCGTCTCCGACTCACCGAGAGCGTCGGCAATTGCCACTCCGAGGCCACCTCCGATGTAGGGAATGAGAATCGGGTCATCGCCGAATTTCAGATCAGCATAGGCATTTCCCTGCACGAAAATGACGTCCACGTCCAAATCCGAAGGCACGAATGGATCGATTGCAGGGCCGCCTACAACACCGTCAATATCGAGATCCACTTCTGTATAGCTCACTTCCGCTTCGATTCGCGGCTGAAGAAACCCGAGTGATTTGAAAGGGAGTGACGTACCGATAGCACCACCGAAATAGACATCATTATCGAGGTCAATGTTAAGATCGTCGAGATCGATACCGCCGACATTATCATCTGGAAAGAAGCCTCCAACGAAGGCCGAGACATAAAAGTCACCTTCAGCTGGCTCAAACAGTCCCTGTGATGAGGCGGGCAAGCTTGTCGCAGCAATGGCTGCGACAACGCTAAAGAGTCTTGCAGAAATATACTTCAAAATAATCTCCTAGATTATCGAGCACCCGGCATCGAGCTACTCCATCTTCTAAACCAGGGCACCTAACAGTCCTGTTAGCTTCGACATTTCGATACTACTGTGACGAGAAAGTCGCGATTCACGCTTGACGCACCGGCCTGAATGCTGGACGCCATTCACCATGACACAAGAATTCGATTTAGTTCTTCGCGGTGGCACTGTTGTGACGCCAGGCGGGCAGGGCACTGCAGATATCGGTGTCCGTGAAGAGAAAATCGCTGCCATTGGTGATCTTAAGACCGCCGATGCGGGTGAGGTCTACGATGCGTCGGGGCTTCACGTTCTACCAGGCGTGATCGATAGCCAGGTGCACTTTCGCGAGCCAGGTCTGGAGCATAAGGAAGACCTTGAAACAGGAGCGCGCTCGGCGGCGCTCGGCGGGGTTTGTACCGTATTCGAAATGCCGAATACGAACCCGTCCACTACGACCCCCGACTTGCTACTCGATAAGCTAGATCGAGCGAAGGATCGGATGGACACTGACCATGCGTTCTTCGCTGGTGCCACAAAAGAAAACCCTCCTGTGCTCGGCGAAATGGAGCAGATGCCCGGTTGCTGCGGTGTCAAAGTCTTCATGGGTTCGTCCACTGGATCGCTTCTCGTTGATGATGATGAGGGCGTCGAGGCCGTTTTGAAGGCGATCAAGCGCAGGGCTGCATTCCATTCCGAAGATGAGTTCATGCTGAAGGACCGGGCGCATCTGGCGGAACAGGGCAACTGGCATACCCATCCAATCGTCCGCGATGTTGAAACTGCTGTTTCTTCGACGACTCGACTTATTCGCATCGCACGCAAGGTCGGCAAGCGGATACATGTCCTGCATATTTCGACTGCTGAGGAGATGGACATCCTTGTCCATGCAAAGGACGTGGCATCAGTTGAAGTCCTGCCAAATCACCTGACACTCTCAGCCCCCGATGCCTATGATCGGTTGGGGGCTTACGCTCAACAGAATCCGCCCATTCGGGACGAGCGCCACCGCCAGGCTATCTGGCGTGCTCTTAATGCAGGCATTGTCGATGTGCTTGGCTCCGACCATGCCCCGCATACGAAAGAAGAGAAGGATCGACCCTATCCTGCATCGCCGTCTGGTACGCCAGGTGTCCAGACCATGGTCCCGGTTATGTTGACCCATGTGGCCAACGGCATGTTGAGCCTGCAGCGCTTCGTTGAGCTGACGAGCTATGGGCAGCAGCGCGTTTTCGGGATCGCTACCAAAGGGCGGATTGCCGAAGGCTACGATGCAGACTTCACCATTGTGGATCTTAAACGACAAGAGACGATCACGACCGAATGGTCGGCCTCCAAATGCGGCTGGACACCCTATGATGGCTTTGAAGCGACCGGCTGGCCAATTGCCACAATCATCCGGGGTCATATCGTCATGCAAGACGGCGAGATTTTGCGCAAAGGCAGCGGTAAGCCCGTGCGGTTTAACGAGACATTGGAACCCGTCGCCGTCTAAAAAGAGAAAAGAATAGGGAGACTTTGTCATGGCTGATACGGAAACGGATCAGATGACCGGGGCCGAAGCCCTCGTACACACTTTGGCGGAGAACGGTGTGACCGCCTGCTTCTCAAATCCGGGCACGTCGGAAATGCATCTCGTTACTGCGCTCGATAAGGAGCCGCGCATACGGTCCGTGCTTTGCCTGTTTGAGGGGGTCGCTACAGGGGCCGCAGACGGATTTGCAAGGATTGCCGGCATGCCCGCCATGACGCTCCTCCACTTGGGCCCGGGCTATCAAAATGGCGGTGCAAATGTGCACAACGCGCGCAGGGCGAAGAGCCCTATGATCAATGTGATCGGCGACCATGCGGTCGACCATCGACGCCACGACGCACCGCTTGCCTCGGATATTGTCAACCTTGTTGCACCCAACAATCATTGGGTGAAGTCGGTGGAAAAAGTCAGCGATGCAGGCCGCTTGGCGGGCGAGGCTGTTGCCGCGAGCTTCGGCCCAGAGCCGGGCCCCGTCTCTCTTCTGCTGCCCGCCGACAGCGCCTGGACCACCGGTGGGACGGAAGGAAATGTTCAAGACCGCCCGACTCTTTTGAACACGAGTGCCGATGCGATAAGTGCCGCGGCATCGACAATCAAGGAAGCGAAAAAACCAGCTCTGCTCGTCAATGGCACTGTATTACTTGAAGCGGGCTTGGATGCGCTGGCGAGGCTTCACGCGGCCGGCATGATTATCCTTACCGATACGTTCGTGCCGCGGCAGGCACGCGGGGTGGGACGCTTTGCTCCTGACCGGCTACAATATTTTGGGGAAATGGCCCTCGCTCAACTCGACGGCGTCGATTTGCTTGTCCTGGCGGGCACTGATGCACCTGTCGCCTTCTTCGCCTACCCAGACAAGCCTGGCCTTCTAGTGCCGGAGGGGTGCGAAACGCTCAGCCTTGGTGGTGCCGACCATGACAGCGCAGCGGCACTTACCGCGCTTGCCGACGCTTTGGGTGCGACCGATGCGTCACCAGCCACCGAGCTTCTCATCCCCGATGCCCCCACCGGAGAGCTGAACCCTGGGGCGATTGGCGCAAGCATTGCCCGCCACATGCCCGATAACACGATTGTCGCCGATGATGGTGTTACCGGGTCGCTCGCGGCCTTTATGCCGACGGCTACGGCGCGGCCCCATGACTGGCTAATGCTCACCGGTGGTGCCATCGGTATGGGCATGCCTCTTGCGCTGGGTGCTGCCGTTGCTGCACCGGACCGTAAAGTCTTATGCTTGTCTGGCGACGGAGCCGGAATGTACACCAATCAGGCGCTCTGGAGTTTCGCGCGCGAGGGCGTGGACGTTGTCACCATCGTATTCGTCAACCACTCCTACAGGATCCTGAATATCGAGCTTTATCGGACGGGTGCCGGTAATCCCGGCCCAGCCTCACAGGCCATGTTGAATCTTGGTAATCCTGAGATTGACTGGGTAAAACTCGCCGAAGCTCAGGGGGTTGCTGCTGAGCTCGCAACGACTGCGGAAGAGTTTGATTCCGCTCTTGAGCGTGCCTTTGCTGCCGACGGACCAAGACTGATTGCTGCCATCGTTGCTGACTAGAGTAAGCCCAGCTGAAAGCTCAGGTCGTCCACCGTGTGATCTTTTGCGAAATCTCTGCTCGCATTCGTTCTGGAGATTTCCGCGTAGGCGTGCCGAGATAGATGAATCCAGCGAAGCGTTCATCCTCGGTCAGGCCGAACTCACTGGCAATCTTGCGGTCATAGCAGATCCATTCGCTGAGCCAGACGCCCGCCCAGCCTGCCGCATTCGCTGCCAGGAGCAGGTTTTGGCAGACTGCTCCCACGGATAACTCCTGCTCCCAGACGGGTGTCTTGTGGGCCTTATTGGGGGATGAGACGACGCCGATAACCACTGGTGCCCGCTGCAAGCGGTCTTGCTCTGCCTCGATTTGGTCTTTGGTGGCATCCGGAGTGTTCTTCGCAAAGACGCTTGCAACAATCTCGCCGCCGGCCGCTCGTCCAGATCCGTCAAAGACGATAAACCGCCAGGGTTCGACGCGGCGATGATCAGGCACCCGGATTGCTACGCGGAGAATATCCTCAAGTTCCTTTGGTTTCGGCCCGGGATCTGTGAGGAAGGCTTTTCCAGCCGAGCGCCGCAGCGCCAGTAAAGATCTTGCATCGCTGCTGGACCGTGTTGTGAGCATTGGTTTGCCAATATTAGGTTGGGGAGGAAATTTTGCTGTCATAGGACCCTATTTAGGGACAAAACTCTCATTTGCGAAGCTCTCTCAAAGCTATTTCAGTAAACAGTGTTTGCTTTTTGAATCATGTACACCATATGCCGACTATCGCCGCCTTGGAATGTACGAGTGACCGAAATTATCGACGAAGATATGTCCCCTGCGGAACGCCGCCGCCAGAAAGTGCGCCAGACTATTCTGGATGCAGCCGAGCGCGTTTTTGCAGAAGAGGGCGAGGCGGGCCTTTCTATTCGCCGTCTCGCCGATGAGATCGACTATTCTCCAGGGGCGATTTACAAATATTTTGATTCTAAACAAGAGCTTGTCGACGAGTTAAAGGAGGCCTTCTTCGCGCAGATCCTGGATAGGGGTGAACAAGCCCCAAATGATCGTGCGCTGTTTTTGGAGTATGCGCGCGGGTGTCTTGAGCACTATATTCGCAAGGCTCTTGAACGTCCTCACCATTATGCTGCCGCGTTTTCCGGCCGGATGGAATTTGAGGCACAACCGGAAGATTGCGCCGTTTCTGATGTTTCCAACAAGAAACGTGCATTCGAGATGCTTCACTCGATGGTAGAGGGCGGTGTGAGTATTGGCTTATTCAAACAGGATCTGGACACCTATCTTGCATCGAAGTCGCTCTGGGCGTCATCCCATGGGCTCGCCTTGATTATGAGCCATATGCCACAATTTGCATCTGATTTTATTACTGGACCGCGGCATTCTGAAGACCAACTTATAAGATCGCATGCCGCGTTTTTGATCGAGGGCCTAACGGCATGATCTTCGCAAAATTCAATTTGGGCAATGGGTGCGGCATCGGCCCAAAAGCAAGGAAAGAGGGCAATGAGTGATACAGTTGAGACACGGGAGAAGAGGCCCACGGCATTTAAGGGCTTGGCCTTTTTGCTCCTGTTGATCGGTATAACGGCGCTGCTTGTGCTTGCGGCCTTTACTCAGCGATCAGCGGAGGGGCCCGCTGTTGCCAAAACCACACCGCCGCCGGTCGTCGTGGAAACCCGCACGGTGCAGTATGAGAACGCCCTTGTTCTGGAGGAGCGTTTCACCGGAATCGTGCAGCCGCAGCGGACAAGTCTTCTCGGCTTTTCCAGTGGTGGCCGTATTGAAACCATCAATGCGGATGTTGGAGATCGCGTCAAGCAGGGACAATTGCTGGCGCGTTTGGACACACGAGACTTGAAGGCTCAACTCGCCGCTGCTGAAGCATCCATCGTTGAGGCGCGTGCAAACTACAACATTGCCAGAACGACGGTTCAACGTCAGCAGACCCTTCTGGATAGGGGGCACGTTTCGCAACAGCGCGTCGACGAGGTGCAGGCATCAGCCGACGCGGCGGCTGCCAGAATTGAAGCTTCGATCGCCCAGGCTGATACGTTGAGAGTCAATATCGATCTTGCGGCGATCCGAGCACCCTATGCCGGAACCATAACCGAAAGGATGGGCGATGAAGGCGCAATTGCCTCACCAGCCATGAATTTGCTGGAACTCGTGGAGTCCGGACAGCTTGAAGCGCGTATTGGATTGCCGGAAAAAGCTGCCGCTAATCTTGTTGTTGGCGAAACCTATCGCTTGGCTTCGTCAACAGGTGTGGTGGAAGCCCGCTTGCGTGCGGATACAGGCGTGATCGATCCGGGCAGAAGAACAGTAACTGCGGTGTTCGATATACTCGATACGGAATCGATTCCCGCAGGTGCGGTGGTGCGTCTGCCGCTTGATCAGCCCGTTGATGAAAAGGGCTTCTGGGTGCCAGTTTCAGCGCTCTCCGAAGCGCAAAGGGGTTTGTGGTCTATTTATGCGGTGGAAGCTGAGGGAAGTGGATATGTCACGCGGCCTCGCCTGGTTGAGATTGTCTACTCCGACGCGGATCGCGCCTATGTTCGCGGAACTATGGAAAATGGCGAGCGCTTCGTCAGCGATGGCCTGCGCCGGTTGGTTCCCGGCCAGTCAGTCAGACCAATCTCTGCTGACACGGCCGTTGCAGAACGTCCTCGCATCGTCGGGGGCCTGAACCCATGACATCCCTGAACTGGCGCACACTTTTCTATCGCCTTCCGCGTCTGACAATACTTGCATTTTTGATTATCCTTGCCGGAGCACTAGGTGCTCTGCTTACCCTTGGGCGGCAGGAAGATCCCACTTTGGTGGAACGCTATGGCTTCGTTCTTACTACTATGCCAGGTGCAGACGCCGAGCGTATGGAAGCGCTGGTAACCGATCCGATCGAACGGGCTTTGCGAGAGCTTGTTGAGGTCGACGAACTGGACTCAACCTCCCGCGCCAATATCTCTCAGGTTGCTATCGAAATTGACGAAAATCTTTCCGAAGCGGAGGTCGATGACGCCTGGACCCTGATCAGGTCACAAGTCGAGCAAGCGCGCGCTGAATTGCCACCGGAAGCCACAATTCCTGTTGTGGATCGCCAATATGTTGGTGCCTCGACCATAATTGTTTCTCTCAACTGGCAGGAGGACCGCTCGCCAGAGCTCGCCGTAATGGCGCGAATGGCAGAGAATCTAGCAGACAAATTTCGAAACCATCCCGGTACGGAAGAGGTTGAAGTGCTCGGTTTGCCGACCGAAGAGATCCGTGTGGTGATGGATACCGAGGCGCTCGCAGCCTCCGGTCTGTCGACCCGCGAAGCCGCGGCTTTGATTGCAAATGCCGACGCAAGGACACCGGCTGGGCAGGTGCGGTCCGGCCAGAGAAATCTCAATCTCGAAGTCGACGGAGCGTTCGACTCGATTGCGAGGATCAGATCAGCACCACTTATCCAGAGGTCTGACGGATCGGCTGTGCGGGTTGGTGATGTGGCGACGGTTTCCAAGGGACTTCTGGATCCGCCGGACGTCCTTAACTTCAATGATGGTAAGCGCTCCGTTCTGATCAGCGCATTTATTCAGCCGAACCAGCGGGTTGACCTCTGGGCTGCTGGAGCGCGGGATATTCTCGACGATTTCAAAAGCACCTCGCCAGCTGGCGTCGGCGTCGAGCTTGTCTTTGACCAGAGCGTGTATACCGAAGCGAGGTTGAATGGCCTTGCGCGTTCGCTTGGCTTCTCTGCCCTTATTGTTTTTGCGGTTCTGTTTCTCGTTATGGGCTGGCGGTCGGCGATTGTGGTCGGGCTAGCACTACCGCTCACGGTCAGCCTGGTTCTGATCCTCTTCAATGTCTTTGGCATACCGCTCCATCAGATGTCCGTCACTGGACTGATCATTTCCCTTGGGTTGCTGATCGATAATGCGATTGTTGTCGTCGATGAGTACGATCAGCTCCGGGCTAAGAATGTCGCCCGGCTGGAGGCCATCGACCATGCACTGGATCATCTCTTTGCACCGCTTGGTGCATCGACGCTAACCACCGCTCTGGCCTTTGTGCCGATTGCAACGCTTCCGGGCGGTGCTGGGGAATTTATCGGTGTGCTCGGAACATCAGTGATATTTTCCGTCACGTCTTCTTTCCTGCTTGCCATGACGATCATTCCAGCTGTTGCCGGCCGGTTCGACCCAGAAAAGCGAGTGCTTGGAGCGCGCCGCTGGTGGAGAGATGGCATCGTCATCGATGCGGTCAGTGATGGCTATCGCTGGACCGTCGGAGCTGTGCTAGCCTTCCCACCACTTGGCATTCTAATCGGCATCGTACCAGCCCTGATTGGTTTCAAGCTCGGCGGTTCGCTGCCGTCGCAGTTCTTCCCGCAGACCGAGCGGGATCAGATGCAGATTGAGATGGTCCTCTCGCCCGAGACCTCGATTGCCGAAACCGTGCGTACCGTTGAGCGGGCTACTGATCTCCTGCTCGCCGAGGATGGTGTCGAAGGGATCAATTGGACAATCGGCGAGGGTGCGCCGCGCGTCTATTACAACGCTTTCAACAACTCCGAAGGGCTGACAAACTTTGCGGCCGGATGGATCCAACTCGACGGGCCCAACAGGGCTCGCGAGATTGTATCCCGTCTACAGTCCAGGGTGCGAGATGAATTTCCAGAAGCGCAGTTTCTTATCGTACCATTTGAGCAAGGACCGCCCATTGCCGCACCGATTGAGATGCTTATCTTTGGTCCGGACCTCGCCACGCTGAATGAACTTGGTAATGAAGCTAGACGGGTGCTCTATCAGACACCCGGTGTGACCTATACGACATCCAGTCTTCAGCTCGGTTCGCCCAAGGTGACCTTCGAGGCTGACGAAGTTGCCTCCGCAATGGTCGGCTCGCAGCTTGTGACACTGGCTCAGGATGTCAGCGCGGAACTGGAAGGCGTGATTGCTGGTAGCGTTCTGGAAGGCGTCGAGGAACTGCCCGTTAGAGTCCTCGCCACGGACCGCCGACGCAGCCAGCTTTCGGATCTTAGATCGAAGACAATTGGTGCAGGTCCAGGTGAAGTGGGTACACCGCTGTCGGCCCTCGGTGAGGTCCGCCTCGATCCCGATACTGCGATCATCACTCGTCGCGACGGGGAACGCATCAACAATATTCAGGCATTCCTTGAGCCTTATACGCTTCCGGCACCGACGCTCGCTGCATATCGTGAATTGCTTGACGAGGCCGGCTTCCAGATGCCCGCAGGCTATAGGATAGAATTTGGCGGCGAAGCCGAGGCGAGTGGCAATGCCATGAGCAATCTCGTCGCCTTGGCGGTTCCGCTGATACTGGCGATCACCGGTGCTGTAGCACTCGTCTTCAATTCGTTTCGCATGTCTTTCCTTGTGCTGAGCTCCGGTTTCCTCTCGGTCGGCATGGCATTTTTCAGCGTCTGGCTGTTCAATTTGCCAATGGGCTTCAATGCCATCGTCGGTTCCCTCGGCCTCCTTGGAATCGCTATCAACGGCTCGATCGTTGTGCTGACGCAATTGCGAACTGACCCAAGGGCTATGGCCGATGATCGCATTGCGCAGCGGGAAGTGGTGGTTGATGCCACCCGCCATATCGTCGGTACCACCCTTACGACCATGGGCGGGTTTGTGCCTTTGATCCTCAGCGGTGATCCTTTCTGGCTGCCCCTTGCAAGCTCTATTGCCGGCGGCGTATTCGGCTCTGCGCTACTAGCGCTTTACTTCGTCCCGGCTGTTTTCAGGCTTATGACGATGAAGCCTTTTACCAGACTTTACAGAGCATTATTCGGTTCACGATCGGGCGCTTCCGTGCCGGCTGAGTAATTCGGCCTTGCGTTGAGCGCTATGCATGGCCATGTGATTTGGAACGTCAAGAAGGGAGACAGTGTCCATGGAAGATGGAGCACCCAACACTGACAAGGCAGTGTCTGATCCCCCTGTCTGGTCTCAGCTAAGGTTTGAGGCACGGGATGCCGCGCAGCAGGAGCCTTCTCTTGCTAGCTATATATCCGCAACCATTCTCGATCATGACGATTTTTCCCATGCGCTCGGCTTTCACCTAGCTGATCAATTGGCTGATCGTCAGGTCATGGCTCTACAAGTCCGGAACATATGCGATCAGGCTTACAAGGCGGATCCCCAGATCATTCGCGCTGCGGAAAGGGACATACAAGCAGTGTACGCCCGTGACCCTGCTTGCCGGCAAATGTTGCAGCCATTTCTCTTTTTCAAGGGGTTCGCCGCTCTCCAGTCCCACAGAATTGCTCACTGGCTCTGGCAACAGGGCCGCGAGACGCTCGCCTTTCATTTTCAGGGCCGTGTATCCGAGCTTTTTCAGGTGGATGTTCATCCGGCGACCCAGATTGGATCTGGCGTCATGTTTGACCATGCCACGGGCATAGTGATTGGTGAGACGGCAGTGATCGGCGATGATTGCTCGATCCTCCAGGGCGTCACCCTCGGCGGTACCGGGAAAGAGGTCGGCGACCGTCATCCGAAGATTGGAAATGGCGTATTGATTTCCGTCGGCGCGAAAGTCCTCGGCAACATCAAGGTTGGTGACCAGGCGAAGATTGCCGCCGGCAGTGTCGTGCTTAAGAATGTTGAGCCGCTTTGCACCGTAGCCGGTGTGCCGGCCAAGCCTGTGGGCGGCCCATGTGCCGATGCCGCAAAAAATATGGATCAGACCTTACCGGCTATCCCGGATTATTCTATCTGAACCTGCGCTATTGCCGCTTGCCTTCACCGCGTCACGGTTTAGGTTCCCGCCGAACCAAACAGGGAAATATCATGGAACGCGAAGAGACTCTTCGACTAGAAGCTTATCTAAAAGAAAAACTCCATCCCGGACTCAGGCTGGTGCCTCGCGACAAGACCGATGACAGTGTCGAAGTTTATCTCGGTGCTGAATTCCTCGCCGTCGTCTACAAGGATGTAGATGAGGGCGAAACAGCCTATCAGTTTCAGATGACGGTATTGTCTGAGGATATTAGCGGCTAGGATCTAAGGCTCCGCCGAAGACCAATCAGGAGCGCAGAGACTCTGAGCCAGCAAGCGAAATTTCTTTCAGGCGATCTGATGCGCCATGTTGCGGTCATGTCGCTGTCGGCGAGTGTTGGTCTTGTATCAATATTCCTCGTCGATCTGGTAGATCTTCTGTTCATTGCACTGCTGGACGATCCCGCTCTTACGGCTGCTGTCGGCTATGCCGCAACGCTTCTATATTTCACCTTTGCCGTCACATTGGGGATGAATATTGCTTGTAGCGCCCTCGCTGCTCGGATGATCGGCCAGGGTGACGACGACGAGGCGAGAAAGGTTGCTACCAGTGCAATAGGCTTCGGCATCGGGGTGAGCGTTGTCATCGGTGGAACCGTCTGGCTGGCCGCCCCAACCCTCCTTGGCTGGCTCGGGGCAGATGGCCGCACGGCTGAGGCCGCATCGAGCTACATCCGTATCATTCTGCCAGCTATGCCTATCGCCACGTTCGGCATGATGTGCGGTGGTCTTTTGCGCGCCCATGGTGACGCACGCAGGGCCATGACGGTCACCCTTACGGCCGGTGCCGTGAATGCCATCCTCGATCCGATTTTCATCTTCGTCCTTGACCTCGGTCTGGAGGGCGCGGCCATGGCGTCCGTCTGTGCAAGGATTGCCACTGCGATCACCGCCCTTGTCCCGGTTGTGCGCCACTATGGCGGCTTTTCGCGATTCAGCCTTAGCCGTCTCCGCCTTGATCTTTCGCCCATTCTTGGCATCACCGTCCCCGCTGTTTTGACCAATGTGGCAACACCCGTCGGCGGCAGCATCATCGTGCGGGCCATGTCGCAGTTCGGCGATTCCGCCGTGGCGGGCTATGCAGTGATCGGGCGTCTGACGCCGCTTGCCTTCTGCGTCATCTTCGCCCTGTCAGGAGCCGTAGGCCCGATTATCGGACAGAATTTCGGGGCCGGTCAGTTTGACCGCGTGCGCGGCACTTTGAGTAAAGCCATGATGTTTGCGAGTGCCTACACACTGCTCGCCTGGGGGCTGCTGATGGTTCTCTACGGGCCGATCGCTGACTGGTTTAAACTCAGCGGCGAGGGGCGAGATCTCGTTTTCTGGTACGCCGCTGCTGTCGCCCCGCTCTTTATTTTCAATGGGTCGCTTTTCATCTCGAACGCCGCTTTCAACAATTTGAAGCGACCCCTTTGGTCGACCATGCTTAACTGGGGAAAGAACACAATTGGTGTCGCCCCATTCGTTGTGGTTGGGGCGCATCTTGGCGGTGCTCCCGGCGTGCTGATCAGCCAGTCCGTTGGCGGCATTCTGTTTGGTGTGATCGGCCTGTGGCTCGCCTATCGCTTGGTGACTGGTTTTGAGAATGGAACCGTCGACCCTAATACGTCCTGGCGGCCATCGCTCATGCGGAACCGGGCAGAGCCTCATTTCCCAAGTCGCCAGTAATTCACCGGCGGTTTTACCGCCACTTCGATGGATAAGGATTGTTTCAGGTTGCCAGAGGCCCGCCTTCAACAGCTGTAGCTACGCCGTCATAGATGGAGAATCCCCGGTCGATCCAGTCGAGCAGCGGATCGCCCGCAGCAAGCGGCGGAACTTTTGCGACCGACTTGATCCAGACGAAGAAGGCGAGGGCGATATAGTCGCCATATGCCGGTGTGTCCCCATGTAGCCAGGGCCTGCCACCGAACGCATCGCGCAAGGGCTGGATGGCGTCGCGCGCGTCCGGCAGGCGAGCCTCTCGGTTGGCGCTCATCTCCTCAAGGGTCATGCCGAACCTGGCTTCGCGGCTCTCACGGAAATAGTTGCCCTGATCCTCGGGCAGGCAAGCCCAGATATCGTGGACATAAATCGGGAAAAAGGCCGGAAATACCGCGCTGGAGACGATCTCGTCTATTTCGCGGGCGCGTGCTTCGTTTGCTCCATCTAGCAGGGGCGGCGTGTCGGGATAGGCCTGGTCGAGATATTCAGAAATTGCCCAGGTATCGGGGACTTCCGTTCCATCTTCTTCTTTAAGAACAGGCACGGTTTGGGATCTGCCATCAAAAACCTTCGAGATGTTGGTGAAATTGAGCTTTTGCGGCTGGTATTCGAGACCCTTGCTGGCGAGGGCGAACTTCGACCGCCAGACAAAAGGGCTTTCCAAATGGGAGAGTTCAAAAAGGATGCGTGGCATACTGTCAAAATCCCCCACTACGGTCACCGCAGCGGCGCTCATATTCGGCGACGGCGTCTGGCATCCAGCGGCGGAAGTTCTCTGCGCGTGTCTCTGACGCCGGATGGGTCGACATCCATTCCGGTGGCCGCTGTCCACTGCCTAGCTCGCCCATACGTTCCCACAGCTCCGGTGCTTCGCGAGGGTCGTAACAAGCCCTGACAAGGAGATCTAAACCAATCTTATCGGCCTCTGTCTCATGTTCCCGCGAAAAGGCAAGGAGGCCACCCTGGGCCGCCATGCCGAACGCCTGCATAACCGCCCGCTGCTCTGAAATCGCCATATCGCCCAAACCCACGGCCACCGCCATCTGTCCGAGCTGGGTGATCCGTTGTTGGCTCATTCTTTCCGCGCCGTGGTGCGCAAGCGCGTGGCCGATTTCATGGCCCATAATCACCGCCAGCTTATCGACATCGCGCAAATCGTCGTCCGGCTCGAAGGTGCCGTCAAAATCGCCTGCGACATCCATAATCTGTGTATAAACAGCGACATAGCCGCCTGGCAGACAGAAGGCATTTGGCTGGTTTGATAGAATCACATTGTACTGCCACTCGAAAACCTCGGCGACCGGCGTAAACTTGAATCCTTCCTCAAGAAGCTCCCCTTCCAGCTCTATCGCCGCCGCTTCAAGCCGCTCGCCGATCTCCCGAACCTCGGCGACGAGTTCCGGCGCGCCCGCCGGGCACTGACCGCCCTGCACGCAGAGCACATTCTGACCTTCGCCTTGAAGGATCTGGGCGTAGGACTGGAATCCGAGCTTTACCTCCTGATCCAGAGACACCGTGTTCAGCTGGCTGCGGCCGGAAAACGGGACTTTCTGCTGGTTCGAAAACCAGTAGATCGCAAGGCCGACTATGCCGATGATCACAATGGTAAACCGGCTGCCCAGTCCACCGCCGCCTCCGCCTCTGCGCGAATATCCCCGTCTTGGTCGTCGCATAAACCTGTCGTCTCCACCTCAATCACCTTGGCAAGCTTATCCGACCCGGCAGCTGAGGGGCAAGGATTGACCGCGCCTGATCTTCATGGATCGCTTGCTTTGTTCTGTAGGGGATGTGCCATGAACCACACCAATCAAGATGATGCGCCGATACTCGCTCTGCCCGTGATCGATATTCTCGCCGAGTGGATGCTCTATGTCTCTGCCGCACTGATCACTGCAGGTTTGTTGCTGCCCTCGGTTTACCGCCCGAAACTGATCGGTGGAGACACTTACAATATCATCGATGCCCTCGCATCGCTGGCGAGTTCAGGTCTGTGGCTGCTCGCGACCATCGTATTTGTCTTCTCGCTGATGTTTCCGCTCGCAAAAACGCTTATCGCAGCTGTGATTTTCAGGATTGGCAACCGCGCCTCACCGCGGGCCGCAAGCCTGCTCGGATTCCTTGGAAAATGGTCGATGCTTGACGTGTTCCTTGTCGCTTTGCTGGTCGCGCTGACACAGCTTTCAGAGCTGCGCAGCATCGAACCACGCTATGGACTCTATCTTTTCGCGGCCGGCGTCATTCTCAACAATCTTGCAACGGCGCGCCTCTCCATGGCACGAGTTTCCTGAGGAGAAGAAAAAGGATCGACCCATGGCATCGCCCCAATTGGAAATACGCATCGTTCCAGTCACGCCGCTTCAGCAGAATGCCTGTCTTGTCTGGGACAAGGAGACCAAGGACGGTCTCTTCATCGATCCGGGTGGAGACGTCGACAAACTGATGGGAGCCGCCGAGCATTTTGGTGTTACCATAACCAAAATCTTGCTGACCCATGGACATTTGGACCATGCTGGCGGCGCAGATGAAATCCGGGAGAAGACAGGATGTGTCATTGAGGGGCCTCACAAGGATGACCAATGGTTGCTTGAGTCCCTTGAGCAGCAGGGCGCGACCTATGGGATGACCGATTGCCGGAATGTTGCGCCTGATCGCTATCTTAAAGATGGTGACACGGTAGACATATGTGGCGTGGAGTTCGGCGTCAGCCTCTGCCCGGGCCATACACCCGGCCATGTCATCTTCCATAATCGGCCAGGGCGCTTCGCCTTTGTGGGAGATGTTCTCTTTCGTGGGTCAATTGGACGGACAGACCTGCCTGGGGGCAATCATCAGGACCTTCTGAATTCCATCGTCACCAAGCTCTGGCCTCTGGGCAAAGATATGCAATTCATTCCCGGCCATGGCCCTGCTTCATCCTTCGGTCAGGAGCGCAAGGACAATGCATTTGTTGCCGATTCCGTACTTGCTGCGAGCTGAATGGCATCAATAGTTTGACTTCCGAAACAGTTTATTCTCATTAGACAGTCGAATGAGCGTTGGGGTGTTTTAAGTCATGTCTGCCGATGGAATTCTGGCCCTACTGGGCGACGATTTGCCGTTGATCCTAAGCGGCGCGGCCGTTTTTCTTGCGTTTCTAGCCTTTATAACCGCATGGCGTGCGCTGGTGCGGGGCGGGCGGGCTCGCAAGGAGCTTGCCGAACTTGCCAATACTGTGCGGGAGCTTGAGGCAGCTGAGCGCAAGATGGCTCTGGCAATTGAAGCTGGGCGAGCCGCCCCGAAAGCGGTCCCTCCGGCATCTCAGCCACGCGCGCCGTCACCAAAATCATCCTCTCCGCCGATGCCGAACGTGCCGCGCGTAGATACGGCCCAAACGGGAGATGGACCGCCAAACATGTTTTCGACCCAGCAGGGCATCAGTGATCTGACGCGCTACCGGAAGAAGAACTGAACGCCTTCAGCTGAGCCCAAGCACATCTTCAATTGTATAGAAGCCGGGCGACTGGCCTGAGGCCCATTCGGCGGCTTTAATCGCGCCTTCGGCGAAAACGCGCCGATTGAGTGCAACATGAGAGAGCTTCAAAAGCTCCGTATTCGATCCGAAGCGCACTTCATGCTCTCCGACAATGTCCCCCGTCCGGCTTGAGGCGAATCCGATCTTGCCGGGTTCGCGCTTGGCGTCGGTACCGTCATAAGGCGCAGAGCGAAGATTTGTGAGCGGTGCCCCACGGCCCTTGGCTGCGGCCTCGCCGAGCATCAGTGCCGTGCCTGAAGGCGCATCGATCTTGTTGCGGTGGTGTGCATCGAAAACATCGATGTCCCAGTCCTCTCCAAGCGTCTCGGCTGCAATGCGGGTGAGCGCGGACAGAAGCGCGACACCTAGGGAGAAGTTGCCGGCTTTGACCATTGCAAAGCGTTCTCCGTATTGGCGGAGCGTCTTGTCTTCATCGGCAGAGAAGCCCGTCGTTCCGATGATCACTGTCTTCACCGGTGTTGAGGCAAGTGCTTCAAGAGCCGTAAGCGTCACATCCGGCCGAGTGAAATCGATCCATGTATCCGAAGCGACTGTGGCCATTTCGACCGTCGTCGACGGCGTGACCGACAGATCCGGCAATCCTGCCAGCGCACCGAGATCGGTTGAGATGTTGGGACTGTCTGCCTGTTCGGTGGCACCGGTGACGTTGTGATCACGGGCGATGGCCGCAGCGATAATCTGGCGACCCATACGACCAGCCGCCCCAGCGACTGAAATGGAGAGTTGTTTCGACATGGCGACGCTATAGCCAGATTTTTCCGGCAAATGCCAGCCGCTGCCTAATTTGGACGCGCCTCATCGGCATCGGTCAGGTCGCCCCAGAAGCGTTTGACCTTTCCAAGAAAGCCTTCGCTTTCGGGATTGCAGCCGGCCCCAGAGCAGTCGCAGAACTCCCGCAGCAGTTCTTTCTGCCTGGATGAGAGCTTGCGCGGCGTCTCAACAAACAGCTCGATAAACAGGTCGCCCGTGCCTCCTGAACCACGAAGATTGCTCATACCTTTTCCACGCAGGCGCAGTTTCCGTCCGGTCTGTGCACCTTCCGGAATGGTCACTCGCGCCCGTCCGCCATCGATCGTCGGGATCTCGATTTCTCCGCCCAGCGCGGCTGTCACCATGGGCACAGGTGCCCGACAGTAAAGGTTCGGCCCGTCGCGTTCGAAAATGTCGTGCTCCGCCACATCGATGAAAACGTAGAGATCGCCTTTTGGCCCGCCGCGGGCACCTGCTTCACCTTCGCCAGCGAGGCGGATACGCATGCCGCTTTCAATCCCTGCCGGTATCTGTACAGCCAAGGTCCGTTCGTGCTGCACAGTGCCTGTACCAGCGCATGCGCCACAGGGGGAGGTGATAACCTGCCCGCGTCCGCCGCAACGCCCGCATGTGCGCTCCATGGTGAAAAAGCCTTGTTGCGCCCGCACGCGGCCTGCGCCGCCGCACTGGCTACAGGTTTCCGGGCTGGTTCCGGGTGTTGCGCCTGATCCCTCGCACGTGTCGCAGCTTATGGAGGTTGGGACTGTGATCTCCGCATCCTTGCCGTTGAAGGCTTCCTCTAGCGAGATATCCATGTCGTAGCGAAGGTCTGCGCCCCTTGCGGGCCCTGAGCGGCGTCGCCCACCGCCGCCCATAGAGCCACCGAAAACCTGACTGAAAATATTCTCGAAAATATCTGTCGGATCGCCGCCAAAGGGGTTTCCGCCGCCGCCACCCATGCCATTTTCAAAGGCAGAATGGCCAAATCTGTCATAGGCTGCACGCTTGTCCGCATCTGAAAGGATCGCATAGGCTTCGCCAACTTCCTTGAATTTGGCCTCTGCTTCAGCGTCTCCCGGATTCTGGTCCGGGTGATATTTCATGGCAAGCTTACGATAGGCAGACTTCAGCGCCTTTTCATCGACGCCCTTGGGGACGCCCAGAATTTCATAATAATCGCGTTTCGACATGTAACAGCTTTCAAATGGAAGGCGTAACCCAAGTGGGGTGAATGGCCAGCAGTTGCAAGGGTTTACAGGCGTATCCTTAACACTGCGGTAAACGGGCAACACGGCTTGACGGACGCCATGTTGACCCTTCACGGTCAAACATATGGGATTGGGAACCGCTCAACGCACTGGTTTGATTCTGGGGCCACTATTGGCGCTCATTATGCTTGCCCTTGGGGCACCTGAGGGGCTTGCCTTTTCGGCCTGGGCGACTGGCGCTTTGCTTGCCTGGATGGCTGTCTGGTGGGCGACCGAAGCAATCCCGATACCGGCTACGGCGCTGTTGCCACTTGCTGTCCTGCCGATCATCAATGCAGGCACCATCCGGGAAGCGGCGGCCGGGTATTCAAGCCCAATTGTGCTCTTGCTGCTCGGCGGTTTCATCATCGCCCTGGGAATCGAGCGCTGGGGGCTGCACCGGCGCATCGCGCTTGCAGTTGTCGCCATGGTGGGGGGCGGCCAACGGGGGCTCGTTTTCGGTTTCATGGTAGCAACGGCGGCGTTGTCCATGTGGATTTCCAACACAGCAACCACACTCATGATGGTTCCAATTGCGCTTTCGGCAGCAGCGGCGCTCAACGGGAAAGATGAAAAATTCGCACTCGCGCTGCTGCTTGGCGTTTGTTACTCGGCGTCCATTGGCGGTGTCGCAACCCCTATCGGCACGCCGACAAATCTGATCGCGATCGACTGGCTGGAACAGAATACCGGTGCCACAATAGGCTACATTCAATGGATGGTTTTCGGTCTGCCAGCACTTCTGCTGTTAGTGCCAGCGGCATGGTGGACGGTTACGCGGCACCTATCAAAAAAGACGGATGCGGTTGAAGCACTTGCCGAAGTGCGCCGGCAAAAAGCCGCGCTTGGCGGTACGACGCCGCCTGAGGCTCGCGTCGCAATCGTTTTCGGGACTGTGGCCTTCCTTTGGGTTTTGCGTGTGCCGTTACAACAATTAGCCGGGGGGGCATCGTTCGAATTCAGCCTGCTGTCTCTGCCCATATCGATTGCTGTGCCGCCAATCCCTTGGCTCGAACGTCTCTCCGACATGGGCATCGCCATTGCCGGAGCGGTAGTGATGTTTCTAGTCCCGGCGGGCGGCAAGGCGGAGCGCCCGCTATTGACCTGGCCGGAAGCGGTAAAGCTACCCTGGGGCGTGTTGATCCTGTTCGGCGGCGGCATCAGTTTAGGACAGGCGATTACGCGTACCGGTCTATCAGCCTGGATCGGTGAGCAGTTGTCAGCGCTCAGCGCGTTCCCGCCCATCGTCTTCATTGCCATAGTTGTGCTGCTTGTGATCTTCCTGACCGAGCTCACATCAAACGTCGCCACAATGACAACGCTTGCGCCCATCCTCGGCACTTTGGCTGTTGGCATAGGCACCGCGCCCGAGAGCTTGCTCGGACCAGCGGCCGTGGCCGCGTCCTGCGCCTTCATGCTGCCGGTCGCCACTGCGCCAAACGCGATCATCTACGCAACGGAGAAAGTCCCCGTTGCGACGATGATGCGGGCGGGTATCCGCGTCAATCTGATCGGAGCGGTGGTGATCACCACCATTGGCTATTTCATCGCGCCGCTCGTTCTCGGCTAGGCCAACACACCGCGTTTCGCCATGGATCGGGCATAGAGAAACAGAGCGAGGGCGACCGCAACCAATACGCCGCTGATGATCAAGCCTTGTGTTCCCGAAAGTGCCCCGCCCTCAGTCAAGCCGTAATTATAGACGATTGATACGATAAGACCGGCGAAAGAGGCACCGAAAACAGGCATCGCGAACCGCCTGCGCAGCAGCAGAAGCGCCGATCCGGCAATTGCGCCCCAAACGCCGAGCGTCCAGGCGAGATCCATCCATATTGGATAGGCATTCACATGGGCGATTTGTTCTGCTGAGAATGCTGCGAGGTATTCCTTATTGCTGGTTTGGATCATGGCGAAGTCATAGCACCCATAGGAGTTCCAAAGGGCGCTAAGGACACCCACGGCCCAAAGATGCCAGGGTGTTTTCACTCCGCTTTCAACTGCTGCAACCAATTTTTCCCCCATATATGTCTCAGGAGGACAGTCTAGCTTGAATGGCCGCTGTTTCCTAATTCGGCTCTTCGCTTGCTTTCACCACGAGCTTGCCGAGATTGGCACCGGTAAACAGCCTATCCATAGCCGCCGGCGCATGTTCGAGCCCTTCCACCACGTCTGTCTCGTATTTGATCTTGCCTTCCATGAGCCACCCGCCAATGGCCTGAATACCCTCCATAAAGCGGTCGAGGAAATCGATCACGATGAATCCCTGCACCTTGGTACGCCGCATTAGCAGGTTGGCGAAATTACGCGGTCCGACGCTTTCTTCCGGGTCTGTGTTGTAAGTTGAAATTAGTCCGCAGAGCGGCATGCGGGAGAAATCGTTCAAGCGTGCGATGACGGTTTCCATGATCTCGCCGCCGACATTCTCGAAATTGATGTCGATCCCGTCCGGGCAGTGCTTGTCGAGAGCGGTACCAACGTCTTCGGTCTTGTAGTTGATGGCGGCATCGAAGCCCGCTGTCTCCGTCAGCCAGCGGCACTTATCATCAGATCCGGCGATGCCTACGACCCGGCAGCCCTGGATTTTCCCGATTTGGCCGACCATGGATCCGACGGCCCCTGCAGCCGCCGAGACAACAATTGTCTCGCCTGCCTTTGGTTGGCCAATATCCATCAGACCGAAATAGGCCGTCATCCCAGTCGCGCCAAGTGGACCCATATAGGCGGTCAGCGGCACGCCGGGTAGTTGCGGCAAGACGTTTACAGCTTCACCTGGCAGATCATTGTAGAGCGCCCAGCTGGCGATCCCGGTATTGGCAATTGCTCCCACTGGAACCGCGTCATGATTGCTTTCCTCGACAATCCCGATCCCACCACCGCGCATGGGCGTATCGAGTTCCACAGGAGGCAGATAAGCATCCATATCGCTCATCCAGATTCGATGGGTCGGGTCTATGGAGAGATAGACCGTACGCACGCGCACCATGCCGTCGGCGAGGGGAGCCATCTCTTCAGTGACGAGTTCCAGGTCTCCATCGGCGAGTTTGCCAATGGGACGCTTGCGCAGATACCAGGTTTGATTGGTCGGCATCGAGTGTTCCTCCTTGTGATTGTTAACGTGTCTAGCGTTCACGGCATCGCCGCGCTAGAGCAAAGCCGACAAGAGGAGCGCGCCATGCCATCAGCTGAGATCACGAAAGACAGCCATCTCTATCTCGTTGATGCATCGGCCTACATTTTTCGCGCTTACCATGCTCTGCCGCCGTTGACCCGGAAGTCAGATGGGCTGCCAGTTGGTGCGGTTTCCGGTTTCTGCAATATGCTCTGGAAGCTTCTTGAGGAATTGAAAGGAGATGATCGGCCGACCCATTTCGCCTGTGTTTTCGACAAGGGTTCCTACACGTTCCGGAATGACATGTATTCCGACTACAAAGCGAATCGGGATGAGCCGCCGGAAGATCTGCGCCCGCAATTTCCTATCGTCCGTGAAGCTGCCATCGCCTTCGCCACCCATGCCCTCGAAATGGAGGGTTATGAGGCCGACGATCTGATCGCGACCTATTCCCGGCAGGCCGAAGCCAAAGGCGCGCGCGTGACCATTGTGTCATCGGACAAGGATCTGATGCAACTCGTCTCCGAAACCACGGTCATGCTCGATACGATGAAGAACAAGACCCTCGATATCGCCGCTGTCCATGAGAAGTTCGGCGTTGGACCGGAACATGTCATCGACGTTCAATCGCTCGCAGGTGACAGCGTCGACAATATTCCGGGCGCACCTGGAATTGGGGTGAAAACCGCTGCGACCCTCATCAATGAGTACGGCGATGTGGAGACCCTGCTGCACCGCGCTGAAGAAATCAAACAGCCCAAACGCCGCCAGACTCTGATTGACCATGCGGATAATATCCGGATGTCTCGGGAACTCGTGACCCTGAAGACCGATGTCCCGCTGGCGGTTCCAATTGAAGACCTTGCCGTAGCCGATCCTGAACCAGCCGAATTGATCGAGTTTCTCGAAAAAATGGAGTTCCGGACGATCACAAGGCGTGTCCGCGAGGCGCTAGAGCTGGAAGGTGTCATTGAGGAACATGACCCGGCCGAAGAGGGGGTCGACCGTTCAAAATACGAAACGGTGCGGGGTATTACAGCCCTCGAAACGTGGATCGAGAAATGCCGGACAGCTGGGGTCTTTGCCATCGACACCGAGACTGACAGCCTCGATCCCATCGTGGCAAAGCTCGTCGGCATCTCCCTTGCCACCTCACCGAATGACGCTTGCTATATTCCTCTCGCCCACATTGATCCTGATGCCGGCAAGGACGGCGACATGTTTGACGCCGATCCACCGCGCCAGATTCAGACGCAAGCGGCGCTCGATTTGCTGAAGCCATTGCTCGAAGATCCGGCCATCCTGAAGATCGGACAGAACATCAAATATGATATCAATGTCTTCGATAAAGTCGGTATCCGGGTGGCTCCGGTCGACGATACGATGCTGCTGTCATTTGTCCTGAATGCCGGTACCCACAATCACGGCATGGACACGCTGTCCGAGCGCTATTTTGGCTACACACCTATTCCGTACAAGGAAGTGTGCGGAACAGGAAAGTCCCAGATTACATTCGACCGTGCACCCCTCGAGAAGGCCACAGAATACGCCGCTGAGGATGCCGACATAACCCTGCGCCTCTGGCATCAGTTCAAACGCAAGCTTCCCGAGGCGCGCGTCACCACCGTCTATGAAACGCTAGAGCGTCCGCTCGTTCCGGTGATCGCCGAAATGGAGCGGGCCGGTATCAAGGTGGACCGCGATGCCCTGTCGCGTCTGTCGTCCGATTTCGCCCGGCGCATGGCGGCCTACGAGGCTGAAGCCTATGAACAGGCCGGACGCGAGTTCAATATGGGCAGCCCGAAACAGCTAGGTGAAATCCTGTTCGACGAGATGGGCATCGAAAGCGGCAAGAAGACAAAGACCGGAGCTTGGCAAACGGGAGCGGAAGTGCTGGAGGACCTCGCAGCCGCTGGGCACGACCTGCCGGCTACGATCCTGAACTGGCGATCTCTTTCGAAACTTCGATCCACCTACACTGAGGCGCTACAGGCCGCGATCAACCCCGATACGGGCCGTGTCCATACGAGCTTTGCCATGGCGGCTGCCCAGACCGGACGCCTCTCTTCCTCCGATCCGAACCTGCAAAACATCCCGGTACGGACAGATGAGGGGCGCAAAATTCGGGAAGCCTTTATTGCCGAGCCGGGTCATGTTCTGATCTCTGCCGACTATTCTCAGATTGAGCTACGCCTGCTGGCCCACATTGCTGGCATTGATGCCTTACAAAATGCATTCAAAGACGGTCTGGACATCCACGCCATGACAGCGAGCGAAATGTTCGATACGCCGATTGAGGGTATGGATCCTATGGTGCGCCGCCGGGCAAAGGCGATCAATTTTGGTATCATCTACGGAATATCCGCCTTCGGACTGTCGCGTCAGCTGTCAATCCCGCGTGATGAGGCGAGTGCTTACATCAAGTCCTACTTTGAGAAGTTCCCGGGCATCCGGAAATACATGGATGACACCAAGGATTTTGCAAAAGACAACGGCTTTGTTCAAACCGCCTTCGGCCGCCGCCTGAATATTGATCTCAAGAATGCCAAGGGGCCATCCCGCGGCTTTGCCGAGCGTCAGGCGATCAACGCACCCATACAGGGCTCGGCTGCCGATGTGATCAAACGCGCCATGGTGCGCATGCCCGGCGCATTGGAGAAGGCTGGCCTGAAAACGCGCATGCTGCTTCAGGTCCATGATGAGCTTATCTTCGAAGCGCCGGAAGCTGAGGCAGACAAAGCCATCAAGGTCGTTCGCGAAACGATGGAGCGCGCGCCACTCCCGGCCCGGGAAATATCGGTGCCGCTTGTGGTCGATGCGGCGGCGGGCAACACTTGGGCGGAAGTGCATTAGGGCCGACAGTCCGGGCACTTCGCTCTTCCCACAACTCGAATCCTCAATTAAGAGACCCGCTTAGCAAACAACTCGAAACAACCGCGCTGGGGTAATCGCCTCGACGGCGGCTTTGCGCGCGAGAGAACGAGGCGAACCCCATGCCCAAACGCACTGACATAAAGTCCATCTTAGTGATCGGCGCTGGTCCGATCATCATCGGTCAGGCCTGCGAGTTCGACTATTCGGGCGTTCAGGCGATCAAGGCGCTGAAGAGCGAAGGATACCGGGTCATTCTGGTGAATTCCAACCCGGCGACAATCATGACAGATCCGGGCCTTGCCAATGCGACGTACATTGAGCCAATCACGCCGGGCTTCGTTGAAAAGATCATAGAGGCAGAAAGGCCGGATGCGCTGCTGCCCACCATGGGCGGTCAGACGGCGCTCAATTGCGCGCTCGACCTACAAAAGGCTGGCGTGCTCGAAAAATATGGTGTCGAGCTGATCGGTGCCCGGGCTGGGGCCATTGAGAAGGCTGAGGACCGCGAGCTTTTCCGCAAGGCGATGGACAAGATCGGACTTGAGAATCCTCGCGCCGCGATCATACAGGCTCCAGAGATTAAGAATGACGCAGGCGATGTGATTGATTATGATCGGATCACCGGCCTGAAAATGGCGATCGATGTTCTTGATGATATCGGTCTTCCGGCGATTATCCGCCCGGCATTCACCCTCGGCGGCACTGGCGGCGGCGTTGCCTACAATAAAGAAGAATATGAGGAGATTGTCAGGTCGGGCCTCGCGGCGTCGCCCGTCGCGCAGATCCTTGTCGATGAGAGCCTGCTCGGCTGGAAAGAGTTCGAGATGGAGGTGGTCCGCGACAAGGCGGATAACTGCATCATCATTTGTTCGATTGAGAACGTCGATCCGATGGGCGTCCACACCGGCGACTCAATCACTGTCGCCCCAGCCCTGACCCTCACCGACCGCGAATATCAGATCATGCGAAACGCCTCCATCGCTGTGCTCCGCGAGATTGGCGTAGAGACCGGCGGTTCGAACGTTCAGTTCGCAGTCAATCCGGCGGATGGCCGTCTCGTAGTGATCGAGATGAACCCGCGCGTCTCCCGGTCCTCGGCGCTCGCTTCCAAAGCCACCGGATTTCCGATCGCAAAGATCGCTGCCAAGCTCGCTGTCGGCTATACTCTCGATGAGCTGGATAATGACATTACCGGGGTCACACCGGCGAGCTTCGAGCCCACCATTGACTATGTCGTTACCAAAATTCCCCGCTTCGCTTTTGAGAAATATCGCGGTGCAGAAGCCGTCCTAACCACCGCCATGAAATCCGTCGGGGAGGCGATGGCCATCGGCCGGAACTTCCAGGAGAGCTTCCAGAAGGCGCTCTGTTCGCTCGAAACGGGGCTGACTGGCCTCGATGAGATGGAGTTTGAAACCGAAGCGGCGATGCGCTCGGCGCTCGCCATTCAATCGCCTGACCGGTTGCGCATCGTTGCTCAGGCCCTCCGCTCCGGGATGAGTGTCGAAGACATTCACAATATCACCTCTTACGATCTCTGGTTCCTGCGCCAGATTGCCGAGATTGTGGAGACAGAGGAGGCTGTTCGCCGGGACGGCTTGCCGACCGATGCACCATCCCTGCTATCATTGAAGCGGATGGGCTTCTCCGATGCTCGCCTCGCAGCCCTTTCTGACAAATCAGAGCACGACGTCCGCGCACTTCGACACCAAATTGGCGTTCGACCTGTCTATAAGCGCATTGACACTTGTGCTGCCGAGTTTGCGGCGAAGACACCCTATCTATACTCGACCTATGAAAAACCCACCTTTGGGCAAATGCAGGCCGACTGTGAAGCCGGTGTGTCCAACAGGAAAAAAGCGGTCATTCTGGGCGGCGGGCCAAACAGGATCGGGCAAGGCATAGAGTTCGATTATTGCTGCTGCCACGCTGCCTTTGCCATGGCAGACCTTGGCATCGAATCGATTATGGTCAACTGCAATCCGGAGACGGTTTCGACCGACTATGACACGTCCGACCGGCTTTACTTCGAGCCGCTGACCGAAGAGCACGTGTCGGAAATCATCGCAAAAGAGCAGGGCGCTGGTGAGCTTGCGGGCGTTATTGTTCAGTTCGGTGGCCAGACGCCTCTTAAGCTGGCGACACCCTTGAACGATGCCGGCGTTCCGATACTCGGCACCAGCCCTGTCTCCATTGACCTCGCTGAAGATCGAGAGCAGTTCGCAGCCCTGTTGGATAAGCTTGGCATTGAACAGGCACCATCGCGAACCGCCCGAACAGAGGAAGAAGCGCTCACCGCGGCGCGCTCTCTTGGTTATCCTGTTATGCTACGCCCGAGTTTTGTCCTCGGCGGCCGGGCGATGGAGATTTGCCATACTGATGCTGACATAATCCGCTTCGCCAAGGATGCTTTGATCGAAGCGATGAAGACCGGACGGGAGAACCCTTCCTTGTTCCTCGATCGCTATCTCTCCGATGCCGTCGAGGTGGATGTCGACGCGATTTGCGACGGCGTGGATGTACACATTGCTGGCGTTATGGAACATATCGAGCAGGCCGGTGTGCATTCTGGTGATAGTGCCTGTGCGCTCCCGCCATACACCCTTGCGCCATCTACCATCGGCCGCCTGTCAGAGCAGGCCATCGCCCTTGCCAAGGCCCTCGATGTTAAGGGTCTTATCAACATTCAGTTCGCGGTGAAGGATGAAGAGATTTATGTCCTTGAGGCCAATCCAAGGGCATCGCGAACGGTGCCGTTTGTGGCCAAGGCCGTCGGGGCTCCTATTGCCGGTATCGCCGCCAAAGTGATGGCCGGCGAGGCGTTGTCCGGCTTCGATCTTCGCCATGCCAAACCAAACCGCATGTGTGTGAAGGAAGCAGTCTTCCCATTTGCGAGGTTTTCCGGCGTTGACCCGATTCTCGGGCCGGAAATGCGTTCCACGGGGGAGGTGATGGGCTGGGCCGATGATTTCGGCGCTGCCTTCCTCAAAGGCCAGATCGCAGGCGGGGTAACACTGCCGACAAGTGGGAAGATTTTCATCTCCTTACGTGATGGAGACAAGCCTTCCATCCTCGAAGGGGCCTGTACGCTTCTCGATGAAGGATTCTCCATCGTTGCCACAGAAGGAACAGCCCGTTTCCTTGAAACCGAAGGGTTGCCGGTGGAACGGATAAACAAGGTTGTCGATGGCCAGCCGCATATCGTGGATGCGCTGATAAACGGGGAGATCAGCCTCGTTTTCAACACCACCGAGGGGGCACAATCCGTTGCTGATTCGGCCTCTATCCGTTCGACGGCTGTTTCGCGAAAGATACCTTATTTCACCACGCTATCGGCCTCTTTGGCCTCGATTCAGGCGATATTGGCGTTAAAATCTCAACATCTTGACGTTCGTCCCTTGCAATCTGCGTAGCAAATTCCAATCTTGACCAACTTAAAATTCCAGCCAAGGCTGGGCAAAGTAGATAAACGGTAATCCGAAGATGCAAAGAATACCCATGACCGGCGAGGGCCATGCGGCCCTCGACGAAGAGTTGAAAAATTTGAAATCCGTTGAGCGGCCGGCCATCATTCAGGCCATTGCCGAGGCCCGCGAGCATGGAGATCTTTCGGAAAACGCCGAGTATCATGCCGCCAAGGAAAAGCAGAGCTTTATTGAAGGGCGGGTCGCTGAGCTTGAGGACAAGCTTGCCCGTGCCGAGGTGATCGATATCGACAAGCTGTCAGGCTCCACGGTAAAGTTTGGTGCTACGGTCACCCTGATCGACGTCGAGTCCGAAAAAGAGGCGATTTACAAGCTTGTTGGCGAGGATGAGGCTGACGTGTCGGCTGGTAAGGTCTCGATCACGTCACCAATTGCCCGTGCCCTGATTGGCAAGGAAGAAGGCGACGAGGCCGAGGTCGCGGCTCCCGGTGGTCCGCGCGCTTATGAGATTTCGAGCGTCGAATTTAAGTGACCGATGGCACGGCATCGCTCGGGCCTTCCGTCTGGGCGGTGTCAGACGGACGCGATGGCAACGCCGCCCAGGTTCGGTCACTCCTCAAGGCTTTAAGCGACACACGACGCTGGATGCGGATCGCGCATATCAGCGGCGAGGGGCGTCGGAATGATGCGCTAACCCTGACCCCGCGCGCGCCGTTTTCCTGGCTGCCGTCAAGCTGGAATTCATGGCCCCTGCAAGCCTTACCTGCTGATCAGAGAGATCAACTGACTTCGCCGTGGCCTACATTGTGGCTCGGGGCCGGACGCCGGGTCGCAAAATATACGGCATCGGTACGGGAATGGTCGGCCCGGAAGACCCTATCAGTTCAGATTATGTCTACAGATCTCCCAACGGACGCCTTCGATATGGTTGTCGCTCCAGCCCACGATGAAGCCGCCGGCCCGAATCTTGTCGAGACCATCGGTTCGCCGGTCTATTTTACTGCCGATGATGTGGAAGAGGCTGGTCTCGCCTTTGCCGATCTCGCCGATGAGCGCGGGCGCAGTGCGATCGTCATCCTTGGTGGAAACTCCAAGGCGCACACGTTCGATAAGTCAGCAACAGAGCGGCTGGACGTCCACATCCGTGCCGTAGCGTCGGCCAATTGGCGATTACGCATTACCTGTTCCCGCCGCACACCGGTGCCGGTTCGTGCCCACTTCCGCGCTCTGGCTGATGAGCTCGGAGCCCGGTTCTGGGAGGGGCCCGCCGACGGGCCGAACCCCTATCTCGCCTGGCTCCTGTTTTCCGATGCCGCCATTGTTACCGAAGACAGTTCAAACATGCTCTCCGATGCAGCCTATTTCGGATTGCCGATCCATATGGCGCGGCTGACCGGGCGCTCGAAGAAATTCGATCGTTTGCATCAGAGCTTTATTGATAGCGGTGCGGCGCGCTGGCTCCATGGCGGCCTGGATACATGGTCATATGAGCCCCTACGAGAGGCTGACCGTATCGCGGATATCATTGTCGAGAAACTGCTCCAGCGGTACCCGCAGCCGGATATACCGCCTGCGGATGTTGTCACGCCGGACTGGATGTAAGCCCTATTCCTTCGACAGTTCGAACAGCACATTCACCGTGGCTGAAAAATCAAGCTCGCCGGCCGATACAGGCGAGGGTGCTGCGTCCGCAAAGCTAGCCTCGGCCCGGGTCGCAAGGAATGGCATCGGTGCAACAGTCATGCTGCCCCCTTCCGAGATCGACACGATCCGCACCACATCATAGCCCGTGGCATCGGCATAGAGTTCAGCCCGCGCCATGGCGTCGGCGACAGCCTTGCGGCGGGCCTCGTCGCGTGCGTTGCTATCATCCTCAAGGCCAAACTGTATGCCGTTCAGATTGTTGCCCCCGGCTTCCACGAGCGAATCGATTGTCGTGCCCAGATTGTCGAGGTCGGTGACCTTGGCCCGTACCTGGTTGCTGGCGCGATACCCAATCAGCCGGGGCGGTCCATCCCGGCTGTAATCATAGTTCGGTGAGATGCTGAAATTGGACGTTTGAATGTCCTTCTCTTCAATTTCGGCATCTCCTAGAGCGCCGAATACGCCGTTCATCCGGCGAGCGTTTTCGGCGAGGGCATCTCCTGCGGTCTTGGCCTCGGTTTCGACACCGGCAGTAATATAGGCAATGTCAGGGGCACGGCTCACGCTCGCCCTTGCTGACAGGCTCAAGGTCGTTTCCGGCTGAATGGAATTCGGATGTGCACCGCCGGAGCGGATATCGCGTTCTGCGGCAGGTGCGCCGCTATCCGGCACTTGAGCGCAGGCGGCTGGCACGAGTACAGACATGGCGAGAATGGTAGCTGGTATTCGAAGAATTTTTAGATGTGACATGGTGGTTGCGTCTCCCTTGAAGGCCCTCTAACACATACCGGCATCGCGGCTGGATCAAGACGATTTTTTGTCCTGCTGCGCGTGGGCCTGTAGCTCAGTTGGTTAGAGCGGACCGCTCATAACGGTCTGGTCGGGGGTTCGAGTCCCTCCGGGCCCACCAAACCTTCTTCGATCAGTTATTCCCCATCAAACTTTGGCATGCGGTCCTGAGTTAGCTGCGTCCCCGTCTGATGCTCACCCATTGGAGACATATCGTCTTTTCGGATCGCCTGTGCAGTCGCTCCCTTCTCTTCCTTGAATGCCGTTGAGAAAATGGTGGCCACCTAGTCCACCGCCCGCTTGCATGTCGTCTTTTCTAGCGCAGTCTTGATTTCACGCATCGACTTACGACTCACAGCCACCAAATCTCCATTCATCATAAGCAACTCGCCGGCTCCCGATGGCTTGCGGCGTAGAGCGCTGACATGGACGAGATTTGCAATATGCGACCGGTGGACCCGCTGAAAGCTTCGTGGGAGCCTGGTTTCGAGAGAACGTAAACTGTCGTGCTCCAGATGCTTGCTCTTGTCTGTCCGAACAATCTCGACATAGTCGCCAGCACCGGAGATATGAGAGATGTCGTCAAGCTCGACAAACTCTGTTGATCCTGCGCGTCGTATTTCCATCCGCCGTAGATCTTGCAAGGCATCCATATCACTTGCAGCATCGTTAAGACCGTCCGCCACGGTAACAGCCGGACGATCACTCAAGTCTCGATCATCCTTATGATGCAGCTGTTCACGATTGCTGTAAATGCTGTTTATTGCAGCGACTGTCAGAAGTATCGCCGCCATGTAAAAAATACCGGTGTCCAGAAGATCAGCGGGCAAAATCCAGTCAGCTGCCAGCGTTGCTACAAGCAACCAGCCATAGATCCACCCACGATCATCTCCGGCGATAGCCTTGAAGGACGAAAGACTTGCTGCGGTAAGTAAGATCACCCGGAATGCTGATCCCGATCGGTCATCCATATCCTGAAACTGCATTGCAAAACCGATTGCGATGATTGCTGTAGCGGCAAGAATAAACCGCGGTCTCGAAAAGCGGATATTATAAACAACATATCCAAGGACCATTAGGCCAACCGACAGTGTTAAACCGAAAATAGCGGTCAATCGGATATCGTGTATGGGATAAATATAGGGGACAAAGCCGCGCATCGTCTCGACAAGCAGTTGAAGCGAAATCATCCCCGCAAGTACAGCGAAAAATATGGACCGTACACGATCAAATCCCATTATGGCCTGAAAACTGAAGTAAGCGAGTGCCAGCCCAAAGATGCCAAGAGTGAACGCAGCCGGCAGATAGCGCCGCATCAGAAAAGTATACTGACCATTATATTCCCAGAACCATATCTCCCGTAGCGGATTACTTCGTCTGATGAGCCTTTTCTGACTCGAGAGCAGTATGGCGACTTCGTTTTCGCCGGGAACGAGCATTTCGGCAGGGACAAAAATGGTTGCGTCGACCAGACCTGCCACCTCGCCCTCCAATGAGGCAGCAGGTCGACCCGTAGCTCCGAGATAGGTTCCGTTAAGGTAATAGGCTCGTGACGATACGCCTACGGTTTCGAGCGCAACTTCGGTATCCCAGGTCGCGGGCATAATCAGTTTTTTGCCGACCCAGAGCAGACCGTTGTTCGGCTCCACGTCGAGGAGTTTTGTAATCTTGCACTCAGGATCGTCAAAATCGGGTGGTGAAAGGGCATCCGGTGCACCGATAGACCGGGCGGGACAAACGCGAACAACTCCCCCATCGGCGGCATGCAATCCATCGTACACGCCCTTCGCCGAGGCCTCTTTATCTATCAGGCCAAGGAGCACAACACAGACTAAAATGATCCTCACCAGCATAACTTTATGCTAGAGTGCCATTATGTAGTCAGCAAGGACTGACAAGCCAATCGGTAATAAAGTGAACTCGTTCGCCTAACGGGAGAACAGAAGTTTTAGACAATAGCGTGCCGATGCCATTCGGCGAAAAAAAACGACCATTCGTCGAAAGCGAGCCGTCAGTTCAAGCCGCTCTGTTCCCGCTTCGTTAACCATTAGCTAAGCTCTGTAGATGGATCGCTTCGATCCTCAGAGGGGTAGGTTTGCGTTTAACTTCTGACCGTCAGGCGGGCGTGAGGGAGCACACGAGCTCTTTTTATAAACGTCATTGCGCTCGTGATCACGGGCCGGCAGACACAGTTTGTCCAAGCTATCTCTCGGTAGGTCATGTCCAATCGGTTGGACGCACAATTCCCGACATTCCCCAACAGCAGCTCGAACGGCAGGCAGAACACTCGCACAGGTAATCTCATGAGTACAACTTTCAGCTTTGGCGACCTCATTTTCATTGGTGACGAAGAATCCGTTTTCGGGCTCGACTTCGATCCCATAGAAGCGGTTATCCCACTTACTTTTAGCTTTACCACCGGCTTCGACATTGGCGGTGAGTTGGGCCGGGTTGAGGTTATTCCCGGTTTTACAATTCGCATTCCCTTTCTGCCGGATATCCGCGTTCCTCCTCTCGTAATTGATTTTGACACCGAACTCTCCGCGGAAGCGAGCCTGTCTGGAGAATTTGGAGTAGAGCTTGGTTTCAATGTTGATCTGGGCAGTATTGAAAGCGAGTTCGAATTCGATGCCCTGGGCGCGGCGTTCAATGGCTTCCGTGGTCAGTCCGGCGCTCTGTCTCAGTTTGTAAGCGATGCCGATCCGGTCATAACGACCGGTGAGTTCGAGACGTCCACTCCCGAAGCCAACGCGTTTCTCGAAGCTGTTCTGGAGTTTGCCTTTACGCTGGATGTTGAAGGACGTCTGTTTGGCCAGAACTTCCTAGGCGGTCTACTCGAAGATATCAGCTTCGACTCGACTGATAGCGCTCTGCTCGATGAGATCTTGAGCGGCCTCGCGCCGATTGTGGCAGAGGATGATGACGGAAACGAGATCATCGATCCTGATACGATGGAACCTGTTCTTGAGCAGGAAGCCGGGCGTTTGACCCTCGTTGCGGCCGGTACTGACGGTCTTCAGATTATAGAGAACCCCTCACCATTTGTTCTAAACGACATTCTCGGTCTTGGCGTTGAGGATCCATTGGTTGAGGTCGACCTGACCGATCTCACCTTTAACGCCGTTATTGATCCTTTTACCGCGCGGCTTTTCATTTTTACCGACAATATTTCTTTCAATGGAAACGGGCTCGGCTCCGGCAATGTGCCGCCTTTTAACATTGATGTTGGTGAGTTCTTCTTCGGTGTGCCAGACATCGCCGATGAGGGCGTGTTGCAGCCTCTGGGCACGGTTACGAGCGACGCTTCCGAAGTGTTCGCCCAGCTCGGTTTTGATGTCGATATCCCAGTCGCCCTGGCGCTCAACGTTCTCACTTTCGGCGCGATCCCCACCGGTACGGGCTTCAACGCGTCCCTTCTCGATGGTTTGATCGACCTCGACGTTGATCTTCTCGACATCGATGCCGGTCCAAATCTCAGCCTCACCCAGGAGCTTGAGCTTTCGCCAAATGATCTGATGCTGACGCTAGATTTCACAGACCTGGCAGGCATGCCTGTCATGGTGGATGCGCTAACGCGCGATCCCGTGACCGGAGAGATCACCGAGACATTCACCGACGTTACGAGCATAACGGTACCCTTCGATGAATTTCCCGAGCTCAATATCAGTGACGCGGTTATAGCGACACCGACCTTCTCGCTCGCTCCGACCCTGGACAATCTTACATCTGTTGATCTCGGCCTGTTCGTTGATTTCGTTGTGGGCGGGTTGGAAGCCGCCCTGAACAATCCGATCAATCTCGGACCCGATACACTGTTGGAGATCGATGTAGCGATTTTTGAAGAGAGCTTCGACGGCGAAGACCTCAACGATCTCGTCAACGGACTTTTCAACATCGATCTCGAAGAACAGATCAATGATGTTCTGCGGGATATCGGTATCAATGATGATGTCTTCGCGACAGACGGGGTCCTCCGTATCCCGGTTTTCAATAATGATGCCTTAGCGCTATCTAATTTCAGCAGCCCGATAGGGGGTGATCCCTTCGTCTTTGATATCGAGCAATCCGGTCGCAATGGTGGGTTCACGGGTATAGACGATGGCGTCAACACCAATGCGCCGCAGGTGACCCGCGATGATACT
This sequence comes from Pseudomonadota bacterium, assembly GCA_039196965.1. Taxonomy (GTDB): domain Bacteria; phylum Pseudomonadota; class Alphaproteobacteria; order Caulobacterales; family Hyphomonadaceae; genus CALLCD01. Next base: position 75,602 of record JBCCUK010000007.1, read on the forward strand.
TTCGTAGTTCCGAATCTTGGTTTGGGCATCACCGAAGATGGCTTCGTCACGCTCACCAACGAACAGCTGACCGCTAACGATTTCGACCTCGACGCGTTCGATAAACTCACTGTCGTAGAGATTCTCGACACCGTTGTTGCAAATATTCTCAATCAGGATGGTGATATTGTCGCGACTGAATTAATCGACGGGTCGAGCTTGATTTTCCTGAATGAGGATGGGTCTCTGACGATTGACGCAGATGGGACGCTTGACTTTCTCGCACAGCCGCCGGAAGGGGCTAACTCCGTCGAGTTCGTGGCGACCCAAGTTGTTGAAGATGCAGTCGGAAATGTTGGTGTCGGTGAAATTGCATTTATTGTAACAGGCACTAATGACGATCCCGTAGCGTTTGATGACGCATTTGCATCAGCCGCTGGAGCATCCTTTGCAGGAACCGGCGGAGCCGAGACGTTCACATTCTCGGGCCTAATCGACAATGATTTCGACATTGATGACAGTGCGTTCGATCTGGACGGCAACCGGACCCTTTTTGCCGAGGATCCCAATATCCCAGGAAGCCTATTGAACGTTCCGGGAACAAACCTCGCCATTGCAGAAGATGATAATGACACAGGGACATTCGGAGCACCGGATGTAGACCCAGATATCGTGACTGATCAGGGTGGGCGGATTGACTTCACGGAGTCGTTTACCAGTGACGAGTTCAACTATACGCCGCCCACGGGACCACTTACACTTTTGGACGGCTCAACCGTAGCAGATCTTGCATCTCTCGATGCTGATGACGTGTTCGTTGATACGTTTACATATACACTCGAAGACTTCTTCGGGGGCTTTGACACGGCTACAGCAACAATTGTCTTCTTCGGCACCGAGGAAGCTGTTGTTGGCTCTGGCATATTCGAAGCGACCAATCCGCTGATCTTCCTGCCCGAGGATCAGTTGCTATTTGAAGATGGCGACTTCGGGCAGTTAATTTTTGTTCCCGGTGCTGACCCCTCCGGCAATACCACGAACGATGGTACCACTGACTTCGAGCTGACGTTTGATAGTACGGAGATCCTTATCACGACACCGGACAGTCTGACCGGTGCAACGTCTAGCACCGACGATACAACCGACATTACAACGATCAGCTTCAGCCTCGACGATGGCGCGTTCGGCTTGCCAATAAACTTTCGAGCACAAGCGCTTGATGACGGCGTCGTCGAGATTATGGATTCAACGGACGTTACACTCACAGCAGTCACAACAGATGCAGATGACGGATCGCCGTTTTTGCCTAATGGTTCCAATGCACCTGGGCTCTCTGAAACCGTTCAGGTCGAGATTAGTGAACCTCCGGCGATTATCGTGTCCGAAACGGAGGTCACCGTTGGGGAGGATGGAACAACCGCCACCTTCACCGTGGGACTAAATCAGGCACCTGCTGCTGGTACGACAGTACTTGTCGCGCTGTTCACAGACAATGATGCGGAATTCGTCATATCCGCGCCAGGAATGGCCCCCGCGGGCGGTTTGGGACTGACCTTTGACGACACGTTCGATCCCGCAGATCCGAGCGATTTCGTTACTGTAACGGTCAGCGTAGAAGATGATCTGCTTCTGGAAGGCACTGAATTTGGCCAGATCAGCATCGTTGTTGATACTATGGTATCTACCGATAGAGCTTTTGATGAAGCCGATGCCGAGTCCATCTCCGTGCGGGTTGAGGACGACGAGAATCAGGCTCCTATCGGTGTGGCTGATCCAAACGTCGAAACCACAATCACATTCGATGCGGACGGCAACTCCATCGTCACCTCCACGCCAACGGTTGATATTTCGGTCGATGAGGATGGTGGTCCGATTATGATCGATGTCCTCGCAAACGACTTCGACCCCGATACTGGCGACAACTCAACGCTATCGATTGCAACGATGGACGCTGACGGCAATGACATATCGCCAACGGCCGACAATGGTACCGTAACGGTCAATGCAGACGGCACGCTGAACTATACGCCGAATGCGAACTTTAACGGCGTCGACGTCATCACCTATGCGATCACCGATGGCGGGTTTAACCCCGATGGGTCCGCAACCATTACAAGTGGCATTCCCGTGCTCGTCACGGTGAACGCCGTGAACGATGCGCCCACGCTTGCCAATGACACGTTCACCTTCGTTGAGGACGAGAACCCGACAATTGATATTGCTGCGCTCATTGATGATGTCGATGGCGAGACCGAGTTCAGCCTCGTAAGCGTTACAAACTCAAACCTCGCCGGTGTGGTTGAAATTGACCCGGCGACTGGTGATCCGCTCGATGGAACCGGCATATTCAGGTTCGATTTCATCGAGAACTTTTTCAACGCAACGAATACAGAAGAGGATCCATTAACTGGCCTGACCAATCGGCTTGATGACGCCGTTCAGATTACTGGCAGCGACACTGTTACCGCGACGTTTGTCTTCGCGGATGCGGCAGGTGCTGAGACGACTGCCACATTTACCTTCTTGATCACTCCGGTAAATGACGCGCCCGTCGCCACGCAGATCGCTACAGCAACGACAGCAGAAGAGGTCGCGATCACATTCGACGATCAGGATCTGATCGATAATATTGATGGCATTCTCAATAACGGGGTTGAGGTGGAAGATGTCGATGACGATGTGCCCGATGCGATCTCGATCACCGATGTGGCGGCCGTTCCGCAGATTACGGTTGACGGTGTAACTGGAAGCGCCGGAACGGCCGTGTTTGCGTCGGAGGGTGGCGAGCTTGTTGAAACTGTGCGCCCCGTTTTTGATGATGCAGGGAACATTATCGACATAGCTACCGGATCGCCTGTGTTCGTACCGGAGGGCGATATTGTCTTCACGCCGTCAGGAGACCTCGTGGATTCTCTTGGTGTCGGGGAGTCCGCCACCGCCACCATTCTATTCACTTTCACCGACGATGCGGCGGCTGAAGGCGTTGGTCAGATCGATGTTCTTATAACGGGAGTGAACGACGCTCCTGAAGCGGAAGATGCGACCTTTGCGACCTTGTTATCCGGTGCTTTGCCATCGCCTGTCGCAACCCCAATTTCGCCCTTCGCGCCAACCGACACATTCGACCTCAGCGCGTTCGGCACCGACGTCGATGGCGATGACCTGACTTTCTCTCTGGTTGAAGGCTTTTCTGGCGATCTGGATGGATACGAAGTTTCGGTCAACAGCGATGGTACTTTCTCAATCACTGCGCCGCCATTCACGGATCTGCCATCGGGCACTGGCCTTGCCGATACGTTCGAGTTCCAGGTGGAAGACCCGTTTGGTGCGACAGATACTGCGCTGGTCGCCGTAACCTTCTTTGACAACCTCACACTGATACCCCCTTTTGGCGGTTCCGCACCCGGCATCACTGTTTCGGCCTCCGGAACAGTAACCACTGACAATGGCAATGAAGTCAATCTTGTTATCGCGGAGGGTGCCGTCGCTCCGATTGTGGTCGGACTAACTGATGTGCTGGCGCAGGGCGAAACCGTTACGCTTGTCGTCACAGTTAGCGATCCGTCAGCGGATGATCCGGCCGAAGCAGGCGCTGTTACTTCACTTCTGACATTCACCGACATCGATCAGTCGGCGCGGCTCGTAGACATCGAAGCCTTCCAGGATGGACTGATCGAAGATCCTGAATTCGTAACCATCACGGTATCGGTGGTAGACGACATGTCCGAGGCCCGTTTTGGCAATGTCGCCGACATCACGCGCGATGCTGAAATCGTCGATGCCGGTTCGATCATTGTCTCCGATCCATTCCTGTCCATCACAGAAGGCGACAATGCAGAGTTCACCCTTGCGCTCGGCACAATACCGACAGGCGACGTCGTCCTCGATATCACGCCGCTCGAAGCGGATAGTCCGTTCAGCTCGACACAGATAACGTTCGAATCTGGTGATGCCGGACCACAGACAGTCACGCTGACCACGATTGATGACGACGTGATTGAGAGCCTCGAATTCGCAAGCCTTCTCATCTCGGTCAATGACGATCTGACAATGGACTCGCGTTTCGCCGATGACGGATTGATCGTTGATCTTGAAAATCCGATGGAAATGATTCCGGACACGGAATTTGCGCGGGATGAAGCTGTCGTTGTCGCCATCGCCGATAATGACCTTCCTGGTCTCGAACTCTCGCTCAGCGCCGATGCCGTAGCTGAGGGAGACAGCGTCATCGCAACGGTCACCCGGATTGGGCCGTTTGATGAAGCGGTAGATGTTAATCTGGCCACCCTGCTACCAGGCGATTTGGAATTTTCGGGAGGGGCAGTAACGACACCTGCAACTGGCTTCCCATTCCTGAGCATTCCTGCGGGCGAAGTATCAGCTCAATTCACGATCACTGCCCTCGCAGATGGCGTATTGGAACCGAATGATGAGATCGCAACGATTGTTGTAGCAGGTCCAGGCGGGGCACCGCTTGCCGATACGGCTCTCCTTACCATTTCCGACAATGGGGTCGTATTCCCGACTTTAAGTATCGCAATCGATCCTGCATCAATCTCCGAAGCATCTGGGGTTGCAACGGGAACCGTCACTCTAAGTGAACCTCTCACTGACGATCTAGAAGTAACTCTTATCAGCAGCGATACCGGTGAAGCATTAGTGACCGATATCGTGATCATCGCTGCGGGCGATACAGAGGCAACCTTCTTCATTGCGGCTGTCGACGATGCAGTTGTCGACGGCGATCAGACCGTGACGATAACGGCATCTGGAGACGGTGTCGTATCCGGCTCAGCTATGCTCACAGTCACCGATGATGACGGCGTCGATCTGCCCGATCTCAATATCGTTCTGCAGATGGATAACGTCGGCGAGGGCGACGGTGCTGGGGCAAGCGGTGGTACGGTTACGATTGATAGTCCCCTTGCTGATGATTTAGTCGTGACGCTCGCGAGCAGTGATGACACGGAAGCCGTTGCCACACCATCGATGGTCACAATCACGGCCGGCCAGACAGAAGCTGCATTCGATATCGACGCGATCGAAGATGCAATCGTCGACGGCAACCAGACGATCCAGATTACTGCGTCGGCGACCGGGTTTGATAGCGCATCGGTAGATCTAACGGTCAACGATAACGACGTTGTCGATGCGCCAAGCCTGATCGTCACAACGACCGCGGACACAATCGATAATACGGACGGTGTGACCTCCCTTCGCGAGGCCATCGCCTTCGCAAACTCCAACGCCGATACAAGCGCGATTACTTTCGCGGCTGGCACTGGTGAGGCATTCGAAAATGGCGGCACGATTGTTCTCGACGCAAGTCTTGGTCGTCTCATAACCAACCAAAGCACGTCCATTGATGGTGACGTAAATGATGACGGCATTTTTGATGTGACACTGGACGGCAGCAATCTGTCCGATCTCGTGCTGGAAGTTCAGAGTTTTAATGGTCCTTTGCCGGTAATGTTGGAGGGACTGCGCATCACTGGTGGCGACTCCACGGGGGCAGCTACACCGACAGCCGGTGGCCTTCTCTTCGGCAATGCTAATGGTTCCGTCATCAATAGTGAGTTTTCCGGAAACGTGGGTGGCACGGGCGGGGGCCTAGCCGTTGTCGGACTCGATGACAGTGCGACGGTTACGCTCTCTAACGTTGATATCTTTGACAATGACGCAACCGTTTCAGGCGGTGGATTGTTCATTTCAGCCGTCGGTACGGGAGGCGAAGTCAATGCGAGCGACCTCGTTATTCAAGGCAATAACAGCGGCGGTGATGGTGGCGGATTGGCGCTTGAACAAACGAGCGGATTTCTGGATGTCTCGATTGATGTTGCGTCAATCGGTCAGAACGGCGCTGATACTGGCGGGGGCGGGATCTCCATCACTGGTGGAGAGTTAAGTCTCACCAATGCAACGCTCAGCGGCAATTTCACCGCCATGGGTGACGGTGGCGGCATCGCCAATAGTGGGGGCATCCTCGAAGCAGTGAACACGACGATTGTTGCGAATTCCGCCTTCAATGGAGTCGGCGGCGGAATAGCGCTCGCAGGCGGCGAGGCCTCGTTGGCAAATAGCACCATAACAGGAAACTTCGCTGTCAATGGCGGTGGCGGTGTGAGCGATACGACGAATTCAAATGACCTCATGTTCAACAATTCGATCGTGCTCGGCAATGATGCCACGACTGATAACGATTTGCAGATACCTGGCTCTTTTGGTGCACTCGGTTCGATCCTCGGTACAAGCCTCTTCACAGGTAGCGGTACAGTAAACGATCCGGCTGTGATAGTGGATCTTGGTGACGACGGTGCAGCGCTCGCCAGTCAGGTTTTCGCTGACACGGTCAATTTCCTGGACCTGAATGGCGACGGTGTGCAGGATTCAGGTGAAGTCGCCTTCGACGCAGATGTGCTCGGCGGTGTTCTCGCTGATAATGGAGGCCTGCTAGATACAGTTGCGCTGCTCGCCAGCACGGCCAACCCAGCCCTTGATGCAGGTCTAGACAGCAATATCGATCAGAGTTTCGATGCGCGTGGCACAGGTTTCGACCGCATTGTCGATCAAACAGATGTGGCCAACAACGGCGATAATACTGTCGATCTCGGTGCCTTCGAACTACAGGATCAAGCCGTCGATCCTTTGCTGGCACCGGAGATCATCAGCGCTGAAGCTATCGATGTTGTCGAGAACCAGACGGTTGTCATCGATATTGAGGCATCCGACGATATCGACACCGAGGGGGCTGGTCTTACCTTCAGCTTCACCACAACGAATGGCGGTGTTGACAATGATCAATTCTCGCTCGACCCTGACACTGGTGTTCTGGCATTCAATGCTGCGCCCGATTTTGAAAATCCTGGCGATGACAATGGCGATAATGATTATGATGTCGAAGTTACCGTCACCGATAGTGACGGCCTGACGGACACGCAGAACATAGTCGTTACCGTAATCAACGAAGCGGCAGTGCTCTCACTTGCAATCGATCCCAATACCATCTCCGAAAATGGTGGCGAAGCAACTGCCACGCTGACCAGAACCGGTGACACCTCCGGGGCATTGCTCGTAACGCTGGCGTCGGACATGATCGACGAAGCCACGGTTCCAACAGATGTTGAGCTGGCCGACGGCGAGACGTCCACCACATTTATCGTCACCGCAGTCGACGATGCTGATGTGGACGGCGATCAACTCGTTGCAGTTACAGCGTCCTCGGTTGATTCAGCAGATGTCACTGCAACGCTGACCGTTACCGATGATGACATCGCCATGGATCCCAGCGACTTCGTTTTCAGCTTCTTCAATGCAGATACGGACGGGTTTGTAACGGACTTTGCCGATGGGGATGCCATTGATCTCGATGCGCTAGCACCCTCTACTCGCGCGATTGCAGCCGACTTTATCGGCGACGGCGTTGCAGGTGATGATGACGGCTCGCTTGTATTCGAACTGCAGGACGACAGTGGCGCTGTCATCGCCACACAGACCGAGAACTTCCAGCCCTTCGCTGTGTTCGGAGATGTTGGCGGAGACTTCAATAATTCGAGCCCGCCGCTGGTCGATGGCGACTACACCCTCATGGTCACGGCATTCAGCGCCAATAACGGCAATGGCACAGTGCTCAGCACAGAGACTATCAACTTCACCATTGGTCTCCCTGAGGCTGAATTGAGCCTGGAGATCGATCCCTCAACCATTGCCGAAGATGGCACCGCCACGGCGACCATCATGCGCACGGGCGATCTGACGGACGCCCTGATTGTCATGCTACTGAGTGATGACACGACGGAAGCAATAGTTCCGCTAAGCGTCGAGATCCCGTCGAACATGGCATCCGCCCAGTTCACAGTTTCCGGTGTGCTCGACAGTCTGATTGACTCTGATCAACTGGTGAACATCACGGCTTCAGCCTCCGGATTTGCTGATGCGAGTGCGGCACTTACGGTCAGTGATATCGACCTTGGAAATGCTGTACTAACGATCGAGGGCTTGGGCGGCGTTGATGAGGTTTCCGAAGGAGCGGCCATTCAAGCAATGGTCACGACGTCGATTGCACCGGAAGAGGACCTTGTTGTATCGCTCGCAAGCAGCGATACAGGTGAGGCAACCGTACCTCCGACCGTAACAATTCCAGCTGGTCAGACGTCTGTGATATTCAGCATTAGCGGTGTAGTCGATGGAGAGACGGACAATGACCAGTCCGTCACTATAACGGCGTCTGCGCCTGGTTTCATTTCCGACGCCTCACTACCGATTACGGTTCTTGATGTACCATTCATCGCACCAGACCCCTTTGTCTTCGCACTGCTTGATACGAATGCAGATGAGTTCGTCATGGATAATGGTGACATCGTCCGGATCGAGGATGGCGATGTCATTGATCCGTCGCTGGTCGATCCGGCCTTCCGCTCGATCGCAGTCGACCTCAATAGCGAGGCCTTCGGCGGCGAAGATTTCGATGATGATGATTTCGGATCGGTTGTTTTCTCGATCACAAATGCCGACACGGGCGAGGTGTTAGATACCCAGACTGAGAGCGTTCCGCTTTACGTCCTGACCAGTAATTCCGGACCGAATTTTGCCAATCCGGACTTTGATTTTAGCGATGGCACATTCGAACTCACCGTCACGGCATTTGATGGAAATGCCGGAACTGGCAACGAGATCGCGACCCAGACCATTAGCTTCACCTTCGGCGACGACACTGGAGCGCCAACGATTGTCAGCGATCCAATCGCGACCATAGACGAAAACCAGACTTTCGCCATCGATGTAGAGGCCATTGATGATCTTGATACGGAGGGTGCGGGCCTCACCTTTGCTATCTCCGGCGGGGCAGATGACGACCTGTTCGACATCGATACCGACACAGGAGAACTGACCTTCAATACAGCTCCGGACTTTGAAGATCCGCAGGATGCAAATGGCGACAACATTCACGAGGTAGAGGTCACAGTCACCGACAGCGATGGTCTAACGGACCAGCAGACGCTCTCTATCACCGTGACGGATGTTGAACCGGAAGCCTCCTCAGATGGCGATGAGCTCATCCAGGTCACGGAGAATAGCGCGCCCGTATCCGGCAACATTTTCGACAATTTCTTTGATATCGATCCGAATGACTCGCCGTCAGTTGTTTCCGTCGTTTCCAATGCGATGAGCACACCTGGTCTCGATATTGATTTCACGACAGGTGATTTCACCTTTGACCCCGCAGACCTCTATGAAACGCTGGTAGAGGGCCAAGTGTCGGGCTTCTCCATCGATTACACAATCGATGATGGATCAGGGACGCAAATCACATCGACCATCGCTGTAGAAGTCACCGGCGAAAATGATCAGCCCGTCGATGAGGATGAGACTGTCACGTTCGGTGATCCCCTACCGAATGTGCTCGCCAATGCTAGCGATCCTGACACCGGTTTCGATCCGGTTGAAGGCGCGGTGCCAGGCGGCGTCTCGCCTGACGAATTGTCGGTTATCGCTGTTGCCAGCTCGGCTGGCTTTGTCGGGGCGGGGACACCGCTTCCCGGCTCCGGCGGCGGCCTTTTCACCATCACTGCCGATGGCGAGGTAACCTTCGACCTTGATGGTGCTGACGAACTCGTTGCAGACGGCGACACAGGCACGACCTCCGTCAGCTACACGATCGCCGACGACATTGGGCTCACCGCGACCAGCTTCCTCACCGTTGAGTTTGAAGGCGCGAATACAGCACCGGTCATCAGCAATGATCCGCTAGTGGTCGATGCCCCCGAGAACCAGTCCATCGCCGTGGACGTAGATGCCGCTGACGACTTCAGTAGCGAGGGCGACGGACTCATCTATACAATTAGCGGCGGTGTTGATGCTGACGCCTTTGCGATCGACACTGAGACCGGTCTTGTCACCTTTGAAACTGCTCCGGATTTCGAGGTGCCCGGTAGCGCTGATGGCGACAATACATTCGAAGTGGAGGTTACGGTTACCGATGCAGGCGGGCTAACTGATACGGAGACATTCGAAATCAATGTCTCTGATGAAGATGACGATGTCATCATTCCCGATGATCCGGTTCTGTTCAGGGTTACAGTAGATGGTGAGCAAGGAGGCAACGGCCCGGTGGCCACAGTCCAGACACCGACGGGTGACAACGACATTGAAATTGGCGGCAACGACACGGCAGGCTTCCTGTTCCAGGACATAGAAATCCCTGACGGTGCGGTAATCGAAAGTGCCGAGATCGTGTTTACCTCCCAGCGCACACAGACTGGCGCAGATGGCGTGAACATCCGTCTGTTCAACTCGGCAACAGTGCCAGCGGTCCTGCCCGATGGCATTCTAACAAGCTCAGGGTTCGACGAATTCGATACGATCAGTTTCGATCAGGGCAACCTTGCCGATGAGGAAGTGTTCGAAACGCCGGACATATCCGAGCTCATCAATGAGCTTCTGGAGACGGACCCGCAGTCCGATGGTACGTTCGATTTGCTGTTCGCCCTTGATACTGACAGCGGTATCTTCCGCGTTGAAGCAGAAGAACTGGAAGGCGCGGGTGAGGCGACAGCGGCCCAGCTTCAGATCACATTCGCGCCTGCACCTGCACCTATCACAACGACTTTGTCGCTGGCATCGGCGAGTGTGCCGATCAATCAACAGCTACCTGTTGCCACGACAAGCTCGCTCGAGGTTCCGTCAGAGCTGACACCGTTCCTCATTGAACCTGAAGAGGCTGACGGTTTCGAATTTGCTGCTGTGCTGCAAGCTCCTGACACCATGCCCTATGAGAAGGGCTTTGGTGAATTCGGCCCTCCACGCATACCGACCTCAGATCCGGGGTACAACTTTATTGGATTGGAGGAGGACGCCTTCAGTTTCGCTGACACCGATGAAGAGATAACGATGACCATGGATGACAGCCTGATTGTAGTGTAATGGCGCTAACGCTCAGTCTGCGGCGGGGAGTATCTCGATATATCAGCTCAGTGGTCGCGTTTTGCCACGGGCATAGACAGGCCACTGATGGCGCGCTGGCTCAGAAGCTCGCGGCGGAATCTGAAATACTCTGCTGGCCGTCCGCCCGTTCCGGTTTCCATCTGGCCGGTGCCCTCGACAAGGCCAGCCCGGTCAAGCGTACGACGAAAATTCTGCTTGTGCAGAGATAGGCCGAGTATGCCTTCCGCAGCGGTCTGCAAAGACAGAAGCGTGAACTTTTCCGGCATCATCTCAAACAGGACTGGCCTGTATTTCAGTTTACCACGCAGGCGCGAAATCGCCGTTGCAAGGATTCGCCGGTGATCAGAAGCCATTGGTTCGCCGATCCCCGATCCTGTTCCTTTGTCGCAAATATCGCGAACCGCCTCTGAGACCAGCCCGGCCTCATAGAGCAGCTCATAGCGCTCTAGAGCGCGCTCCTCGATCCAGCGCTGGTCATCTGCCGCGAACGCAAGGCGAATACGTCCCTTGCGGGTCTCGTCATCGATGGCCCAGTCGTTCAGTGCCGGCAGAATGACGGCATCGATCATAGCCGGGCGGCCATGGCGATGATCTTCCCACGGAAAATGGGCATACCAGTTTGTCCACCTCGCCTCGAACCCTGCGCCCACCGAGGAGGCTTCCGGGGTCAGTGCGAGATAACCGACCGAGACGGTGCGGGCGTCCGCCCGCGCATTCGGCAGCACGGCCTGCGGCGTCTCGCGGCCACGATCCCCGAATGTGTAGAGCTGTTCCACATATCCGAGACGGAAGCCGGTCTGTTTTGCGACCCAGCTACGGAGGGCAAGCTCGAAGGTTCTATCAGAGACTGGATCAAAGGTTCCGTAGGGGAGGGCGGGCAGGCCGTCCTCACGCGAGGTTTCGAGGCTTTGGGGGAGCCCGTTCTCCACCGCGACGATCACCGCCGAAAGCCCGATGAGAAGTCCGTCGCTCAAGACCGCCGCTCCGCTTCCATGGCTGCGAGGAGCGAGACGTGCTTGGCCATGAAACTCGCCTGGGCATCTTCGGCCGGCTTAGGCTCAAGATCGAGTTTGATTTTCTCCGGAGGCTTGCCGAAGAACCTGTCAGCTTCCTTGACTTCAAATCCTGCGAGCTGCACGGCCTCGAACCAGGCGCAGATCCTGTCTGCCTGTTTAATCACTTTTTTTAGCTTTTGCGGCGTGCGGGCCGGCAAGCCGAAGCGAAGGTGAACGGCCTCCTCGAGGCGTTGCTCAATTCCCTTATAGCTGTCGCCCAGTATCGCCTTGAAGGGGGAGATCATGTCTCCGATGACATATTCCGGGCTGTCATGGAGGAGGGCCATCAGCTTCTGATCGGCCTTCAGGGCCGGGTGCAGGGTTTCGCAAATCTCCACAACCAGCACTGAGTGTTGGGCCACGGAGAACGCATGCGCGCCTGTTGTCTGCCCATTCCAACGTGCCACGCGGGCTAGCCCATGGGCGATGTCTTCGATCTCCACATCCATGGGAGATGGGTCGATCAGGTCTAGCCGCCGACCGGACAGCATGCGCTGCCAGACCCTGGTCGTCCTCGATGAGTTTGTCTTTCGCACCGTCATAGCGCCGTTGTTTAACCCTTTGTTCGGAGAGGTAAAGAAACCGGGGCATTTTGGTTACGCTTTGGTCCGATTCACACCTTATTTGACTCAAGCTCCGTTAAGACCTCTCAGCGACACTGCCCCCATAATGAAAGAAACCATGGGTGATCCTTTGATGTTCGAATTTTTGATGATGGCCGCGCAACATCCCTCCACACCGTGGGTGGTTCTGATAGGGCTCCTGGCCATGATCGTTGTCGAAGCATGGAAGGTGAGCGACAAGGCGTTAATGGGCGACATGTTCGCCGACGGAATTGACGACTAGATAATAAAACGTCCGAGGTATGGGTGAGGGTTGGGCGGCTCCGTTTCTGGCGGAGCCGCTTTTCCGTTTGGTCGCTCTTTAGTCTTCTGGATCGATCAGATTGCCCTCTTCATCGAGTTCAACAATATCAAAGCCAAGGGTCTCCAGCTCCGACAGGATAACGCTTTTATCCCCGACGACCACGAGGATCATTTCATCTAGGGCCAAGTGTTTCGCTGCGAGCGCGTTGACCTCCTCGGCGGAGATATTGGCGAGTATCGTTTTCTGCTCGTCAATGAAGTTGTCAGGCAGATCATAGTTCAGGATATCCTCGATAAAGCCGAGTTTCTGAAATGGTGTTTCATAATCCCGGGCTTCACGTTGCAGGCGGGCAGCGCGCGTGAACGCCAGTTCGTCTTCCTCTATCCCGCCTTCCTGATAGGTGGTGATCTCTTTCACAAACTGCCGGATCGAATCCGCTGTTGCATCGGTTCTGACGGCCGCCTGTGCTCGAAAGAAGCCATAGTCCTTAACGCCGTTAAAGAATGAGAATGCACCATAGGAATAGCCCTTGTCTTCCCGCAGGTTGAGATTGATGCGGCTGTTGAACGCTCCGCCGAGAATGAAGTTCATAATCCCGGCGCGGTAATACTCGCCTGTCGCGTCGAACGATAGCGCCCGCTTGCCGATCCGGATTTCGGATTGTGCAGCGTCCGGTTTATCGATCAGGTACAGCGTGCCACCATCAAGTTCGGGGAAAGACGCAAGCTCAGCGGTCTCCACGGGCGTTTCCTCCCAGTCCGAAAGCATGGCGAGCTTTGGCCCCATCTGAGCTTCGGAGAGGTCGCTCACGGCAATCACCGAGGCTGCCGCCGCCGAATAATTCTCGCTGTAGAAGGCTTTCACATCATCTAAGGTAATCGCTTCCACTGTGCTCATAAGACCCTGATCCGGATAGGACAGGGCGTTGTCTTTGCCAAAGAGGAGCTGGCTGAAGACAGACGTTGCCGTGGTCGAGGGCTGGGTCTTGGCCAGCTCAATGGATTGTAGACGCTGGCTTTTTAGTCTGCCGAAATCCTCTTCGGAAAAAGCAGGTTCAAACAGACGTTCACGGACGATCTCCAGTGTTTCGTCAAGATTTACCGTCAGGGAGCGGACCGTTATTTCCGTGAATTCATTTCCTGCTTCGAAACTTATGCTCGATCCCAGCTTCGCCAGTCTATTGGAGAGCTCTTCATTGGTCGAATTCAGCGTCGCTTCATCGAGCATTTCCGCCGTCAAGGAGGCAAGACCCAGTTTGTCGAGCGGCTCATTCCTTTGCGCGATATTGATCCGAATACGGAGAGCTGTGGTAGGTGTCTCCGTGTTGAGTGCACCTAAGACCGGAATGCCGTTTTCCAGCTCGATTCGGTAGAGCTCAGGCAATTGCAGCGCGAGATCCACATCCGTGGCCTCTGGTTGCACGGACCGGTCAAACGTATCCGTCGGTATCCTCAAAGCCAATTCACCATCCGGTGCAGTTTCAGGGATGTCGCGCTCATACCTGTTCCAAGTGTCCTCGGCCGCGATGCCATCGATCTGGCCCTTCGGAACGATTGACATGATCACGGCTGGCCTGTCTTTGATGTATTTTTCGTAGACTCGGATAACGTCTTCAGCGGTCACGCTTTCATACCTTGTAACATCGTCCTGAATATAATTCGGGTTGCCTGTGAACGTTTCGTAGAAGGCCAGCTGGCTGCCTTTCCCCGATACGCTTTCGAGGCTGAAAATCATCGAAGAGATTATGCCGGCCTTCACCCGTTCCAGATCGTCCGGCTCCACGCCGCGCGTCTCAAACTCTTCAAAAGAAGATCGGATGATACTTTCGATATCAGCAAGGGATGTTCCGCTCGGCGGATTTGGCAGGGCGTAGAGCGCGAACTGGCAGGCAAGTTCCTGGCAGAAATGCGTTGCCTGAGCCTGAACGGCTTGTCCATCGCGCACGAGATTTTTGTACATTAGCGACGTTCGACCTTCGCCGAGTATTGAGTTCAGGACATCAAGAGGGGCTTCGTCAGGATGACGGGCATGGACCGTTGGCCACGACATATAGAGCAACGGTAGCGCCACATTGTCTTCGAGAGAGATATATCTGTCGGTATGGAGGGTTACGGGCTCCGGTGTTGCGTCTTCCACCGCGGGGCCTTCCGGGATCGGCCCGAAATATTTGGCGACCCAGTCCAGGGTCTGGGCCTCATTGAGGCGGCCACCAATGGTCAGAACGGCATTGTTCGGGCCATACCAACGCAGGAAGAAGCGTTTCAGATCATCAAGATCGGCTCGGTTCAGATCCTCAATGTAACCGATCACACTCCACGAATAGGGGTGACCTTCAGGGTACATCGCTTCCCCGACACGCTCACTGAGCAGCCCGTAGGGCGCATTATCGACCCGCTGGCCCCGCTCATTCTTTACGGTTTCGCGCTGGTTCTCGAATTTGGCTTCCGTCACCGCTGGTAGGAGGAAGCCCATACGGTCGGCTTCCAGCCAGAGCATTTTTTCTAGCTGATTGGCCGGAGCGGTCTCGAAATAGTTCGTCCGGTCGGAATTGGTCGTGCCGTTCAGTGTCCCGCCAGCTTCGGAGATAATCCGGAAGTGTTCCTCATCGCCGACATTCTCTGAGCCCTGGAACATCATATGCTCAAAGAAATGGGCAAAGCCGGACTTGCCGATATCTTCCCTTGCCGAGCCGACATGGTAGGTGACGTCGACATGGATGAGGGGGTCTGAATTGTCCTCATGCAGGATCACTATCAGGCCGTTTGGCAGGCGGAATTTCTTGTAGGGGATGACGATCTCATCGCCCGTCCGGGAAACCTCTTCAACCAGCTCAATACCGCCCGGATAGTCCGGTTTTACAATCTCGGTAACGACGCTGTTGGCATCGTCGGCCCGTTCTGGCGTCTCGCCTGCGGGTTCGGCGAAATACTGACATGCACCAAGAACAAGGCCGAGGGCGGCCGTCAGAAGATAATGTGTCTTCATGGAAACCTCTTGAATAGTGAGCGACAAACCCGAGCCCCGGATTCGTGTACCTTCGATAATGGTGAATCTTTTAGGGCCGAACGGGGTCGCTGGCTACCGCCGTCCCATACTGCTGGACCGTCGCCGCGCTCTCTGGCAGTCTTAGGCCAGATGCTCCGCAGCGCGGTCCGCATAATAGGTAATGATACCCGTTGCGCCTGCGCGTTTGAAAGACAATAGCGCTTCCATCATCACGCGTTCGCCATCGATCCAGCCATTTTGCGAGGCCGCCATGATCTGCGCGTACTCTCCCGAAACCTGAAAGACAAAGGTCGGCAGTTTGAACATCTCCGAAACGCGCTGAACAATATCGAGATAGGGCAGGCCCGGTTTCACCATCACCATGTCAGCGCCCTCGGCAATGTCCATTGCCACCTCACGCAGCGCTTCGTCGGAATTGGCCGGGTCCTGCTGGTAGGTCCGCTTGTCTCCCTTCAGCGCCGTGGCGGAGCCGATGGCATCGCGGTAGGGGCCGTAAAAGCCGCTCGCATATTTCGCAGCATAGGAGAGGATCAACGCATTGGAGTGGCCTGCTGCCTCCAGCGCCTGGCGGATCGCGCCAATCCGCCCATCCATCATGTCCGATGGCGCAACGACATCCGCGCCCGCCTCGACCTGGACAAGGGCCTGCTTGACCAGCATCTCCGTCGTTTCGTCATTGAGGACATAGCCGGCCGCGTCGATCACGCCGTCATGGCCATGGCTCGTAAAGGGGTCGAGGGCGACATCGCAGATAATGCCCACCTCCGGCGCGGCGGCTTTCATCGCCCGGATAGCTTTCGGCACGAGACCATCGGGATTGAGGCATTCTGAGCCTTGCGCATCTTTGAGATCCGGCGAGATATTCGGGAAAATCGCGATGGCCGGAATGCCGAGATCCCTCGCCCGCACAGCCGCCTTGGCCGCTTCTTTCACCGTGTGGCGGTTCACACCCGGCATGGACGGCACTGGCACCAGCGGCTCCTCGCCGTCATGGATGATCAGGCTCCAGATCAGATCGCCCGGTGCGAGCCGGTTTTCGGCAACCAGATCGCGGATCCAGGGGGCCTGGCGCACCCGGCGCAGCCGTGTTGAGGGGAATGCTGGGGAAAACGGCAGACTATTCATAGGGTTCATTCAGCAAGAGCCACTCGCCTAGTCAATTGCCGTCAATCGCTATAAATTCAAATCCAGCGAGGGGAGACGCTATGAACCACGACATTTTCCTTAGCTACCGCCGGTCTGATCAGGAACTCGCGGGAGCCTTGGTGGAAGCTCTTGAGACACGAGGTCTCACCGTCTGGTGGGACCAGAAAATCGAGGGTGGTATCGATTGGCGTGATGCCATTGCCGGAAATCTGGAGAAAGCTGAAACTCTGGTGATCCTGTTTTCCGAGGACTGCAACAATTCCCGCCAGCTCCGCAAGGAACTCGCCATGGCCGACGTCATGGAGAAGGATGTGATACCCGTCCTGATCGAGGATACGCGTCCGAAGGGGCATTTTCTCTATGAGCTGGCGAGCCGCAACTGGGTGCGGGTCTTTCCCAATCCCATGGCGAAACTCGATGAGCTGGCTGACAGGCTTGCCGAACAGGAATTTGGTCCGAAAGGGGGACCACGCGAAGAAAGCCAGACTGACAATGCCGCTGGCGGAGTTGGCTCTGGGCCGGTGCCCGCCGTCTCTAGGGTCAAGCCGCGCAAGAAAATTGAGCGCAAGGCCGAGCCCGTAGGCGACAAGGAGTATCGAGATTTCCTTCCCTTCAAATGGTATGAGATCGCGGCGCTGATCGCCATGTTCGCCCTCGCGCTTTATGGCTTCCTTCTGAATGATGAGGGCACAGCCATTGAAGAGCTGACCGAGCAGGAATTCTGGGACACGACGATTGGGTTCTTCGCCATCGCATGGCTCTATGGCGTTGTGGTGTTTCCCATCCGCTATTTCCGGCGAGGGCGGCGGCTCAGGCGGGCAATTCTCTATTTCGTGCTCAGCACCGGCACGCTCGCCATCGTCACCGGCCTCGTCTGGTTGGGTGATCCGTCATTCAATGAGGTCTGGGCCGAGGGTGACGGCGAAAACGCCATGGTCGGTATGATTGGCGGCATGATCGGGCTCTGGATACTGACGGCGATCGTCGCTTTTGCGATCTATGGCGCGATGATCGGCGGCCGGGTCATCCGCAAATGGAACAGCCATGTGGAGACCATCTGACTGATCAGCCACCGCGCCGGAACAGTCCTTTGCGAAACGATCGTCGCATAAAACAGCGCTTCGAGACATCCAGCGTCTCGGCCTGAATGCGATTGAAGTCATGCATCCAGTCTTCCCAGTCGTCTTCGGTGATCTCGCGGAAACCGAGGGTCGCATAAAACGGTGCGTTCCACACAACATCGCGAAACGTCGATAGGGACACCGATGGTTTTTCGCGCTGTCGTGCCTCCTCAATCACCCGCTCCACAAGGGCTCTGCCAATGCCTTTGCGGCCATGGTCTGGATGCACCGAAACCTCGTCGAGATAAAGATCGGGATCGCGTTCCGAACAGAGCGCAAATCCGACAGCTGTGCCGGTGTCATCGCTAACGACAAAGCTTGTCTCATCAGCGATAGAGCCCCTGTGATAGTCGATGGAGACATGGTCCTCCATGTTCTCCTCGGGGATCAGTCCAAGGGGACGGAACAGCTCATTGCTCTCCAGCTCAATCACCACGAGCTGCGGAATATCCCGCTCTTCAGCAAGCCTCAGCGTATATCCTTGCGGCAACCCAGCCATTGATTTTATGCCCCCCTATGGCATGTCTTTGCGTACCATTAAGCGTTTTTGTGAGGACATGCCAATGAGTGCGCCGTTTTCAGACGAACAGGTCATGATTCAGGACATGGCGCGCAAATTTGCTGCTGACCAGCTCGCCCCGAATTCTGATCGCTGGGACGAGGAAAAGCACTTCCCCGTCGATGTCATCAGGCAGGCCGCCGAGCTTGGATTTGCAGGTATCTATGTTCGTGAGGATGTCGGCGGGTCGGCACTCACACGTCTCGATGCTGTTCTGATCTTCGAACAGCTCTCCCAGGGCGACGTTTCCACCGCGGCTTTCATCTCGATCCACAATATGGCGAGCTGGATGATCGATCGGTTCGGCGAGGAAGAGCAGCGTCAATATTGGCTGCCAAAGCTCACTTCCATGGAGCTTATCGCGTCCTACTGTCTGACCGAACCGGGCTCAGGGTCCGATGCAGCTTCCATGACCACAAAAGCCGTCAAAGAGGGCGATGAGTATGTCCTCACGGGTGGCAAGCAATTTATCTCAGGGGCAGGAACGTCCGATGTCTATGTCGTCATGGCCCGCACCTCCGATGATGGTGCCAAAGGCGTCTCGACTTTTATCGTCGAGAAGGACGCGCCCGGTCTTTCCTTCGGGGCGAATGAGCGAAAAATGGGCTGGAACTCCCAACCCACGCGGCAGGTCATTTTCGATGGATGCCGCATTCCGGCAAAGAACCGCATTGGCGAGGAGGGCCACGGCTTCCGCTTCGCCATGGCGGGCCTTGATGGGGGCCGGCTCAATATTGCAGCCTGTTCCCTTGGCGGAGCCCAGGACGCCCTCGACCGCGCGCTCGCCTATGCTCAGGAGCGCAAACAGTTCGGCAAGGCCATTGCCGAGTTTCAGGCGACCCAGTTCAAACTTGCCGATATGGAGACCGAACTCCAGGCTGCCCGCGTCATGCTCTATGAGGCTGCGACTCGCCTTGATGCAAAAACGCCCGATGCCACGCGCTGGTGCGCCATGGCCAAACGCTTCGTCACCGATACCGGCTTCAAGGTCGCCAATGATGCCCTGCAGATCCATGGCGGCTATGGATACCTAAAGGATTATGGTGTCGAGCGGATCGTCCGAGATCTGCGCGTCCATCAGATTCTTGAAGGCACCAATGAGATCATGCGCGTCATCATCTCGCGGGACATGCTGAAATAGACCGCTGGGTGTGGGCACTGCTGCCTGACTTGACCCTGGCGACTACCGGGCGCGTCTACGAAATTCCAAAAAAGATCGCAAAATCGATTGGCAGTATATTGTTCAGGCGGCTGCGCCAGGCGGTGTCCGGCCGTGTGACCTCGTTCGGAGAAACATAGATAATGTCGAAGCGCTGTAGGGGGCCCCAACTGGCAATCGCTTCGCCCGTAAGTCCGTTTCTCAGATCATAGGATCTCGTCACGATCTCATTGTCGGATCCACGACGGATCAGCATGATCTCCCGCTGCTTCATATCCGCTAGAAATCCCCCTGCCATGATAATCGCTTCGAGCGTTCCGACCTGACCCGGTAGTTCGATTGCCCCCGGTCGGCTGACCGCGCCGCCGACAAAAACGCGGTGGGGCGCGGCTTTCAGGCGTCGGATGTTTACCGCCGGTTCGATCAGTTCTTGTTGCAATTCTGTTTCAAGCGCGGCCTTTAGTTCCGGCACCGTCCGGCTCGCCGCGTCGAGCGTTCCGATGGGAGGAAAGTCTATCTGACCGCCATAAGTGAGGGTCACCTCACGGGACAGTTCCGGTGCCGATGGGACATCGATGAAGAGCCGATCGCCGGGCCAGATCAGTTCAGCGGAATCTGGGCTGACGGGAAGAGCGGGTTCATCTGCCGGAACGGTTTTCGGGTTCGACGCGCAGGCAGACAAAATCAGCACAAGGCCCAGCAGTTTGAAGTGCGGAAACGGCATCAGCCCAATATCTCAGCGAAACCCCAAAATGTACTGTTTCCATTAATGATTAAGGAAATATCAAATCGCTTTTATCATGACTTTTGTGAAAGGTCTGATGAGCATCAAGGTGAAGAATGGCCAATAGCCGTGAAGCGACCGGCAGGAATGGCCAGGGCGAGACTGCGCCAGGACTTGCCTTTCGCCGTCGGCCGCGCCTCGGTCTCGTTGATGTGCTGCTTCACCTTTGGCGCGCCAAGTGGCTGATGTTGCTGATATTTTTGCCTATATTGGGAGCTGGCATTTTTCTGTCTTTGAACAGGCCGGCGAAGCACGTTTCGTCTGCTCAACTGATCGTCTCCCTCGATGAGGCAAAGCTGTTGCGACAGCAAAGCGTGACCGCAGAAGACGTTATGCGGATTGAGATAAGTCTTTTCCGTAGTGCTGAAACGGTAAATCGTGTGGTCCGTCGATTTGGCTTGCAGAGGCTCTATCCGGCGATCGCCGCCGAGGCTGAAAGCCAGCAAGGGGCTGCTCCGGAACGTATTGCAGATCGCGGAATTGCGGCGCTTCTCGATGATTTCACCGTCGGAGCGGTGCCCGGCGAACGGCGGATTTTCGCCGAGTTCGCCCATGCCGATCCTGTGTTATCGACCGAGGTTCTGAATGCCCTGATGGGTGCCTATCTCGGATATCGCTCCGATGTGTTCGAGGCTGAAAACCGGTCGCCCTATCAGAAAGAACGCGTCTCGCTCGATGCGCAATTGTCCGAGCTGGAAAGTGAGATGTCTGCGTTCCGGACCGCCCATGGCATAAGCGATTTCCAGTCCGAGCGGGCCTCCCTCCAGGGCTTTGAAGCGTCCATCGCCCAGGATCGCGCTGAGACGGATATTCAACTGACAGGGCTCGGGGCGAGCCTCGCCGATCTCGAAACCGAGCTTCAGAACACCTCGGTGTTTCTGACCGTTCCGTCCGAGGATAGCGCCACGGCGCAACTTGCCGATCTTGAGGCCGAACGGGACGACTTGCTGACCCGGTATCTGGAATCCTCCCAGACGGTGAAGGCCGTCGACAAAAGACTGGCGGAGCTTAACCGCGCTGCGGCGCGCGAGGCCTCGGAGGGCATTCCGAGCCGCGAGCTGCCCAACCCGGCCCATGCCGACATTGCAAAACAGATCGAGAATCTTGAGGCCCAGACAGAAGCGGCGCGCCGTCATCTGCTTGATCTGGATGCCCAGATAGAGCGGATTGCGCGCCGAAAGTCGGAGTTGCTGGGGCTTGAACCTGAGTGGAGAGACCTTCAGCGGCGGCGTTCGGTATTGCTGGAAGCCTTGAAGGGACTTGCAGCAACGGCGTCCAGGGCCGAGGTTCGTTTCGCTGCGCTTATCGGCCATGGTGATGCTGTGAGAGTGATCGTGCCGGCAAAGCTCCAGCGGCGCGATCTGACCGAACGGCTGCCTGTTCTGCTCGTATTTCTATTGCTCGGTTTGATCGCAGCGGCGACAGCCGGACTGTTGAGGGTGCTGGCTCAGGAGGGCTTTGCTACGCCCCGATCCCTGGAGCGCAGCACAGGTCTGCCCGTCGTGTCTGCGGTTCCTCAGCAGTAATTGCGAGGTGAATTTGGGTTAACCTTGAGACGGTATGCCAATAGGATCAGTATAGGATTGGGTTTGCATGCACGATCTTCGGCAGGATCTTGGAAAGCTCTGGCGCGCCATAGGTCGGCTGGCCTCGGTCGAGGGAGGGCAGGCCATCATGTTCATCGCTGCAAAAGCTGGGGAAGGCACGAGCAGTGTCGCCAGCTCGTTCGCTATGATGACGGCCGAAAAAGCTCACCGCCCGACATGGCTGGTCGATCTCGATCTCATGGAAAATCCCCTGTTCGAAGGGTTTTCAGAGGGCTTTGCCGAGGGTGTTGGCAGGCCAGGCCGTCCCTATGATGCCTCACTTGGCGCAGCGCCCATCTATAACCGCGTTGGACCGGCTCGGCCTCGGCAGGCCTCCAGCGAAAAGATGATGTCGGCGCATCAGATCGAGGGCAGCCGGTTAATCGTTACGCGATATCGAACGGACCGGCTGATTCGTAGGGAAAGGCTTCGGATATCAACACGGCCAGACTGGTGGCGGGCGCTCCGTCGCTCAGCCGACTGGATCATTGTTGATGCCCCGGCGATTTCTGTCTCAGGTGCCGGGCTGGCCGTGGCACAGCATATGGACCATGTCGTTCTGGTCGTTGAAGCGGACGCAACTCGCTCGGGCGATGTGATCGCCTTGAGACAGGAGCTGGAACGCCATAGCGGCCATGTTCTTGGCGTTGTGATGAACCGAATCGCCAAGGACGCTCATCTGATAGAGCGGCTGGCAAGTTAAAGAAGGATCGATGGACTGCTGGGTAACCTACGAGCCGCTACCGGTCTGAGCGACGAGACCGGCACTTGCCAGTAGTAAGATCCAGCAGGCGTGGAAGAAACCGACCTTTTTCGGTTCTAAAGCAGCCATGTCCTGTGGTGGCCAGTTTGGCGGGGTCGGATGATCCCGCATGGGGCCTTCAAAACCGCTAATGCGCCTGCGGACGGATTTCAGCGCTGTTGCGTTGCGCTCCGGTTGAGAGCGGACATAGGTTCGAATACGTTCCTCAAGTCTTTGCTGGTTCGCTGTTTGTCGCATATCCATCGTCTCCCCAAACCCCACTCATTTTCGAGCAAGACGGGTGCCAACTGACTTATAAGATCAGGATTGTGCCTTGAATTCGTCTTCCCGCATCCGCCAAATCGGGGTGCGAAAGACCATCCAGGCAATCAGGATGGACATGCCCATCGCCGGGACGATGGCGACTTTCTGCGGGCCGAACATATCGGTGAGATATCCCATCAGCGCCGCTCCGAAAGGAGCCCCGGCCATGAAGCCGAGTTGGTAGATGGAGAGCACTCTGGCGAGCTGTTTTTTCGGCGCTGCATTCTGTACGATCGATCGGCTCATGGCGATCGAGATCCCGGCGGCAAGGCCCCATCCGAAAACCACCAGAAGAAAGGCTTCGTGAGGTACTTCCCGGATCATGATCAGGATGATGAGCGATCCGAGAAGCTGGGCGCTGAGCAACAAGCGGCCGGGAAACTGCACATTGCGGAAGATCGACAGTACGACCGAGGAAAGAAATGCTCCAAGCCAGAAGGTGACAAACATGTCTCGAATGCCATCCGATCCGAGGCCGTAAAGGTCGCGATTGATGATCGGTAGAACGACGAGAAACGAGCCGATCACGAAGAAACCGACACCGAACATGAGGATTGTCATAGCCGAAAGTGTCGGGCTGGCACGGACAGCATCAAAGCCTTCCTTAATATCGCCGAACGTTGAACCAAGGCCTGTTCTGCCGGTGATCACCTGACGACCTTGGGCGAGATAGAGTGCAAAGGCAGCCCCAAGTGTGAGCACGCCACCCTGCAGCATAACGAGCCGCCAGGCATCAATCGGGCCGATCCCGAAGCCGCCGAGCCAGTCCGGCATCATTGTCTTCTTGTCTGCATAGCCTGCCAGGATCAGTCCGGTGATCTGGGCGGCAAACTGGGCGAGGGTGGCAAAAGCAACGCCCTGTTGAAGCGTAATCCCCGATCCTATGCGCGATCTACGTTCTATCACTTCGTTCAGAATGGCATCGCGGGCGGGCATCATGAAGGCTCCGACTGTGCCGATGGCGAGCCCGTAAATGATCATGAACCCATAGGCGAGATTGCCTGTCATCACGACAAAAGCGAGGGCGAAAGCCGGTATCCCCGCGAGAACGTGCAGAGAGACGAGCAGAGGTTTCCCCGCCATCCGTTCCGCGATAACGCCGCCAAGTAACAGGAAGATCACGGATGGAGCGGACAGCGCCATATTGGCAAGGCCCAGTTCTAACCCATCGAGCCCCAGCCGATTAGTAATCAGATAGGGGAACAGTACCATCTGCAAGCCGAAGGCAACGAACCAGCTGGATTGCACCATCAGATAGGCCGGCAATTCGATATTAACGTTTCGTTTCAGCCGCCGGGCAAGAAGCGACCTTGCAGCGGGCAAAAATTTCGAGCCGGCATCGAGGGCTGTGGAGACACCTGAAACCGGCGCGCGCTGATCGCTGCCTGCTTGGCCTGCCTCATTCTCTTCTAGGTTTTCGGGAATTGGCCCGTCCATAGCGCCTGTCAGTTCATTATTGATGTGTCAGCCTATAAGGTAGCCTGACCAAGGTGCAACAACACTACGCATGGCAAAGCTTGATTGCTTTCGCTCGGGGGCTGACGCTAAAGTGTCGTTAGTGCGGTGTATGGAGTAAAGCATGCTGGCAATACGTCACCTGTTTAGCTGGGGGCTCGCTTTTTTCCTCATTGCCATGTTCCTCCAGGCGACGGTTCACCCTTTGCCGAACCCACCCGCCGGATCTGTTAAACTCTTTGATCTTCCTGGGGAAAACATCGTTTTCCAAACCCTAGCCGTGAATTCCGGCTATCCTATTTTCGAGCCTGCCGGCCGGGTTGTCACCGCTGCGCTCGAGCTTCTTGCGGCGTTATTCTTATTGTTTCCACCGACACGCCGGTTCGGAGCCATGATCTCGTTTCTAATTTTGGCCGGAGCAATCCTGCTGCATCTTTCGCCGTGGCTTGGCCGGGAAATCCCGGTCTCGCTCGCTCAGGGTGACGAAGTGACAGACGGCGGCGCGCTGTTTTCCCTCGCCATTGCAATGGCCGTGGCAAGTGTTCTGATCATCGTCGCGCATCCCCGCCGCCGTCGATATTAAGGCGTTGGCATCCACCCGCTGTTAACCCCGGACTGCGAACATTTGGCTCCTTAAAGGAGCTGACATGGCCGAACCAGCATTTGTGCAGGAAATAGCGACTGGGCGGGCGAGACTTGCCCTGTTGCGTCGACTGATTGATACGGTTGCTCTGCCAGCTTCCCTAATTTCACCACAGGAGCGCTCCCTCGCGGGGGATATCCTGCTCGATATGATGTTTCATACCGATGATGACGCGCGTCGGCTCTGCGCGGAACGGCTTAAGGACACGACCGAGGCTCCCCGGAGGCTAATGCGCTATCTCGCCCAGTGCTCGATCGAGATTGCCCGTTTGCTGCTGGAAGAGAACATGTCCTACGATCCTTCGGATCTTGTGGACATTATCCGGTCGACCACCACCGAACACCGGCTTGTCATCGCTGCGCGCAAATCGGTCAGCGTTACGGAAGTCGAAGCATTGTTGGAGCATGAAGAGTCGCAGGTTCTGCGTGTGCTGCTCAGCAATGCTGGAACAACGATCTCCGAAGTCGGGATGGACAGGATCGTCATGCTGTCGCGCAAACAGGGGGAGTTTTGCCCGCTGATCGTGCAGAGACCGGAATTGTCCCCGGCCCAGGCGATGGCAATGTTCTGGTGGTCTGATGGGCCCACGCGAAAAATGATTCTCGCTAGACATGCCGCAGACCGAAAGCTCCTGATTGAACGCTGTTCTGATGTCTTCGAAATCATGAACGAAGAAAACTGGTCCGATCCGGTGGCGAGAAAGGCGCTTCAGGCGATTGAGCGTCGGCAGCGCAATCGTGCAGCCATTGCCCGCAGCGAGTTCGACAATCTCGAAGACGCGATCGAAACCGCTGAAAAAACAGGCATGAGCACAAATATCGTCACCGAGATCGGCTACATTGCCGGCATGAAGCCGATCAGTATGGCGAAAGTCATCAGTGATCTTGGTGGAGAAGGGCTCGCTGTGCTCTGCAAGGCGACTGGCCTCAAGCGACCCTATCTCCGCGCGCTCTGGCGATCCCTTCGGCGGCAGGAGATCCTGGAAGACGGCAGCGAAAACCCGCAGCTGACTTATGTTATTGAGATCTATGACACGTTGAGCGTTGCAAAGGCTCAGACAGTTCTTCGTTATTGGAACTGGTCGCTTACTGGAACCGGCATGGCTGTGGATCCTGGTATGAGCGAAGCACAGGCGGTTGAAGAGGTGTTCTCGACGATGCGACGGACAGCTTCATTGGTATTCGGGCGTTAGCCTTCATGCTGTTTTTGAAGAATAATGAAGCTCATAGGCTTACTATTGGCCGTCATTTGCCGATGCATCCATGCCCCGATTAGGAAGCATCGTGACCGCGCAGGATTGCTCTACGAACGGCGTTACTGACGCGCGGATAAATCCTCTGGCCAAGCGCAGGGTCTGACGCTAGTTCTGTGATACCTATAAAGAATCGGCATGGCACAGGGAGGCTGAAGCGGGGTGATCTATGCGATTGGTTTAATCGTGAGTCTCGCGGCTTTCTGGCTCGGCATGTCTGGCCACTATACACCGCTTCTTCTGTCTCTCGGCATCGTCTCGGTTATGCTCTCCGTCATTCTCGCAGCGAGGCTGGATATTCTCGACAGGGAAGGCGCGCCTTACTTCCGCTTTTTCAGCGTGCTGGTCTACTTGCCTTGGCTGATCGTCGAGATCATTAAGTCAAATATAGTGGTTGCACGAGCCTGCCTAAAAGCAGATCTCGATATTTCTCCGGTGCTGGTAAAGGTTCGCACACAGTGCGAGAGCGATTTGGCGAAGACCATGTTCGCCAACTCCATTACCTTAACACCCGGCACCGTCACCATTGCGGTTGAAGAGCGTAGGCTTCTTGTTCATGCGCTGTATGAGGAGAGCGCCCAGCCAGAGGCCTTCCTTGAAATGGATCAGCGGTCCCGCATGGCCATAGATGGACGAAAGGCTGCCTCATGATCGGTGCGTCAGTTCTGTTCCTCTGCCTCGGTACGGCACTGATCCTGATACGAGCACTGTCTGGACCAACCCTTTACGATCGTGTGCTTGCGGTGAATTCTGTTGGTACAAAGATCGTTCTGCTCCTTGGCGTTTTAGGTTTCTTCATGGAGCGGCCTGACTTTCTCGACATCGCTATCCTCTATGCTCTGATCAATTTCGTCGCGACAATCGCGGTGTTGAAGTTCTTCCGGTATCGTTCCTTCCAGGTCACTCTGGTGCGACGCGACGCCGGCGATGCGGGGGGGCGATAATGAGTGAGTTCTTGTCGACCATTTCGGAATACTGGACCGTTTTTCGCCCTTGGCTCGGTGCAGCCCTGAGCATGCTTGGCGGTTTTCTGGCGCTTGTCGGCGCAATTGGTGTTTTGAGGTTCCCGGATTTCTACACACGGCTGCACGCGGCGAGCGTTACCGATACCGGAGCAGCTTTGGTTTTGATTGTCGGCATGTGTCTTCTCAGCCCCAGCGGCCTTGTTTTCGTTAAGATCCTCGCGATTGGCATCTTCTTGTTTCTCACTGCTCCGTCTGCCGCCCATGCCATTGCTAACGCTGCGCATACGGCAAAACTCGAACCCGTCACCGGCCGGTTCGGTTCACCCGGTGAAAACGTTGAGGAGCATGGCGGATGAATGTCGGAACCGCTCTGATCAGCGTTGGTCTGCTGACCATGCTTTTTGTAATCGCGGTCGCGATTGTCCGTATGCGCAACCTGTTCGCCATCGTAATGCTGTCCGGCACTTATTCGCTGATTTCGGCGGCCTGGTTCGTCGCCCTGGACGCGGTCGATGTCGCGTTCACCGAAGCTGCCGTGGGCGCGGGGATTTCAACAGCGCTCATGCTGGGAGCCATGTTATTGACGTCCCGCACTGCGAAGGTCGAACGCAGTCTGGCGAGCCTCGCCCCTCTGCTTGTCTGTATCGCGACAGGGGCTATGCTGATCTACGCCACGATTGATCTGCCGGCGCTTGGTTCCGTGACATCGCCAGTGAATGCCTATGTCGGTGCTGAGTATCTCGCCCGCACTGAATCCGATATCGGCGTGCCGAACGTCGTCACGGCTGTGCTCGCAAGCTATCGAGGCTTTGATACATTGGGTGAGACCGCTGTGATCTTTGCCGCCGGCATATCTGTCGCGCTCTTGCTGGGCTTTGGTGAGCGATCGCTTACAGCATCGATGAAGGATAAGTCCGGGCGGGGGCGGAAGCTATGAATGACCGCCACATCATCCTGCGGGTGATCTCGAAATTCCTGATACCGATCATTGTTGTCTACGCGCTCTATGTGCAATTTCACGGCGATTATGGGCCGGGAGGGGGCTTCCAGGCTGGGGTCATCATGGCCGTGGCGATCATACTTTATTCCCTGATCTTTGGCGTTCCTGCGGCATTGGAAGCCATACCTGCCGGCTTTGCTCGGGGGCTCGCTTCGATTGGATTGCTACTCTATGCTGGGGTTGGCATCTGGGCCATGATGAATGGCGGCGATTATCTCGATTATGATTTCCTCGTCGAGGAGGAAGAAGGAGGTCATGCCGGCCAGCATCTCGGCATCATTCTGATTGAACTCGGCGTGCTGTTCACCGTGGCGGGAGCCATGGTGACAATATTCTACGCGTTCGCTGGACGCGTCGCAGAAATACGCGACGAGGACTGGTAGGATGCTTGTCGACTTTGTTCTGGAGCGCGCCAATTACTGGGCGATCATCGGATTGATGATGGTTGGCTTGTATATAACCTTCCAGGCTACCAATCTGATCAAGCGTCTCGTCGGTATTTCCATTTTTCAGACGTCGGTTTTTCTCTTTTACATCACGCTCGGCAAAGTCGCCGGCGGCAGCGCGCCGATCTTTTACGGCAAGGATGCAAAAGACCATGGTGGTGGCCATGGAAATGATTCCCATGGCTCTACTGCGCAACATGGAGCGCCTGCCGGTGTCGCTGATGCCCATGATGATGTGGGTGCTGACCATGAAAGCACTGTGGTCGGGCAGGATATCGGTCATGGCAGCGAACAGCCCGCCGCTGAGACGCTTCCGACTGCTACGGATGCGGGCGAGGGCGTGCTTCCGGTCGGGCTTGAACAAACCCAGCTGACAGGCCTTCAGGAGGTTTATTCCAATCCTCTGCCCCACGTTCTGATCCTCACAGCAATTGTCGTTGGCGTTGCGACTCTCTCCGTCGGGCTCGCTATCGTGGTGCGCATCCGCGAGGCTTATGGAACGATTGAGCGGGACGAGATCCGTTTAAAAGATATTGAGATCGCCGATGCCGAGGACGCCGATGATGCAGTGACGGTGGGTGCCGGATAATGCTGGAAACGCTGCTGGAGATCTCGCCGTACTTTATGCGTCGGCACGCACCAGCGCTGCTGGTTGTCTTTCCGCTCGTCGCAGCGGGCATCAGCAGTCTTCTGCTGAACGGCAGAATTGCCTGGATCCTGTCGATACTCGCCACGGCATTGTCGGCCATGAGTGCCTTGATATTGCTCGGCCAACTAGGAGAATCTTCGTTAGGCGTTATTTCATATGCACTTGGCGGTTGGGCACCGCCCATTGGCATCGAATTTCGAGTGGATGCACTAAACATCCTCTTCCTTTTAGTCGTGACGTTGATTGGGTTTCTGGCGGCGATTTTCTCATGGCCAACCGTCGCTGCCGAGGTGCGCCAGGAAAAACGGGCGCTGTTTTATGCTGCCTATCTGACTTGTTTTACTGGGCTTTCTGGCGTTGCGATTACCGGCGACGCCTTCAACCTCTTTGTTTTCCTCGAGATCAGCTCGATTGCGACCTATGTCCTTGTGGCTCTTGGTGGAAATCGCGACCGGCGCGCCTTTCCCGCCGCCTATAATTATCTGATCATGGGTACGATCGGTGCGACATTCTTCGTCATCGGGGTCGGCTTTCTTTATGCGGCTACGGGCACGCTGAACATGGCTGATATTTCAGCCAAGCTAAGTGAGACCGGATCGAGTCGGACCGTACAGGCGGCTTTTGCATTCATCGCCGTGGGTCTCGGTATCAAGGCGGCTGCCTGGCCGCTTCACCAGTGGCTGCCAAATGCCTACGCGTTTGCGCCGAGCTTCGTCACCATGTTCCTGTCAGCGACAGCAACCAAGGTTGCGATCTATGCTTTCATCCGGTTTCTGTTTACTGTGTTCAACGAGAATATATTTAATCCGGGTACGGATTTTATCTTCCTTTTTGCCCCCCTTGCCATGATCGCCATGCTGGCCTGTTCCTTCCAGGCGATTTTTCAAAATGATATTCGGCGAATGCTTGCCTATTCGTCGGTTGCTCAAGTCGGCTATATCTTGCTCGGCATCTCGATTGGAACGGCTGCTGGTATTTCTGCTGGTCTCTATCACCTTGTCAGCCATTCCCTGTTGAAGGGCGCGCTGTTTATGGCGGTGGCCGGGGTAGTGCTGACTTACCAGGGCACAAAGATCAGCGACTTTGCAGGGCTTGGCCGCGCCGCGCCGCTGACAATGACCGCTTTTGCTATTTCTGGTTTCTCCCTGATCGGAATGCCGCTCACCGCTGGGTTTCAAGCTAAGTGGCTTTTACTCCAGGCCATGCTTGAACATGGCTGGGGATTTGCTGCCATGGTGATTGTGGCAGCGAGCATACTCGCGGTGATCTATGTTGGCCGGGTTCTGCAGGCGATATTCTTCATGCCGCCGGCCAATCCGAGGAGAGTGCGCCAGGAAGCACCGCTTATCTTGCTAGTGCCGCTTTGGGTGCTGGCGCTGGCAACGCTCTGGTTTGGCATCCAATCGAATGGCCTGATCGCTCTAACCGATGCAGCGGCCGGGGCTTCCATGCTGCCAATGGGGGCGTTGCCATGAGTGGTGAAACCCTTATTCTTGCCGTCCTCACCATCCCTCTTATTACGGCATTTGCTATTTTCCTCCTTGATACTGTGCCGGACCTGCGGGAGGGGGCGACACTCCTTGGGGCAGGTGCCTTGTTTGTCACCACCATCCTGTTGGTATCGGGTATGGAAGTCGGCGAGGGGCTATCGCTCACGGTTGCAAGCGCGGCACCGGGGCTCGACTTCAGTTTCAAGCTGGAACCGCTCGGGGCGCTCTTCGCTCTCGTGGCGAGCGGGCTCTGGATCGTCAATTCGTTCTATTCGATCGGCTATATGCGGGGCAATCGGGAGCGCAATCAGACACGTTTCTATATCTGCTTTGCCATTGCCCTTTTCGGAGCCATGGGCGTTGCGCTGGCCGGTAATCTCTTCACGCTCTTCATCTTCTACGAGGTGCTGACCATATCGACTTATCCGCTGGTGGCGCATAAGGGCGACGCCAACGCCCAGCGCGGCGCGCGGATCTATCTGATGACGCTGCTTGGCACGTCGATTGGTCTCTTTCTCGTGGCGATAGTGGGCACGTCAACCATCGCCGGATCGCTGGATTTTGTGCCGGGCGGCTTGCTTGCCGGAAAAGTTAGCCCCGTCGTCGGCAACCTCCTATTGCTGCTTTTCGCCTTCGGTATTGGTAAGGCAGCACTGATGCCGTTTCACTTCTGGCTCCCGAATGCCATGGTGGCCCCAACGCCGGTTTCCGCTTTGCTCCATGCCGTTGCTGTTGTGAAAGCTGGCGTCTTCGCGATGCTAAAGATTGCTATTTACGTGTTCGGGATTGATCTCTTGAACGATCTCCCGGCGACGGATTGGGTTCTGGCTGTTGCCTGTTTCACCATCCTTGCATCCTCGCTGATCGCGCTGACCAAAGACAATCTGAAGGCGCGACTCGCTTACTCTACCATCGGACAGCTTGCCTATGTCACCGCTGGGGCGATGCTCGCGACGGAAGCGGGCTTTCTCGGGGGCAGTTTGCAAATCGCTGCCCACGCGATGGGGAAGATCACTCTCTTCATGTGCGCGGGAGCAATTTACGTTGCCACGGGTCTTACGGAAATTTCCGACATGCGGGGTCTCGGTAGGCGTATGCCCTGGGTCTTCGGAGCTTTCTTCGTGGCATCGCTGTCGATTATCGGCATCCCGCCCCTTGCTGGCGGCTGGCCGAAATTCCAGCTTTTGCTCGGCGCGGTGGAGGCCAAACACGCCTATGTCGCCTGGGTCCTTTTGATCTCCTCCCTCCTAAACATCGCCTACCTCTTGCCGATCCCGATACTGGGACTTCTGCCCCCAAAGGGAACGCCGGAGCCCGCGCCCTACAAACGACCTGAAGGTGCACCGCGCCTTGTCGTCATTGCGCCGGTTGTGACGGCGACCGGGACCTTCGTTCTGTTCTTCGCCATGGGTGCGATCGCCCACTTCCTGTCACCGATACTCGGAGGCGCTTAAATCCATGACCGATCCCGCATCGACCGAACTTCCAGACAAGACTGACCCGATGGCGAAAGCGCTATTCGGCTGGGTGGAGGCCAAGAATGCCGGACAGTTCATTTTCTGGGGCCTTGCCAGCCTCTCTGTTGTTCTGTTTCTCGCCGACGCTCTGATCGATCGGCATTACAAGGAAGAGATTGAGGGCATAACCGGGTTTTACGCCTTTTACGGCTTCATATCCTTCTCCTTCGTCGTGCTGATGGGGTGGCCGCTTGGCCGGCTTCTGCGGCAAAAGCCGAACTTCTACGGTGATGAACCGGATGGGGAGGACGGCCAGTGATCGATTTCACAACGGTCAATCCGGGCCTGCTCCTGATCCTTGGCGGGTGCCTCGCCGCCCTCTCGCCGCAACAGCGGATCCGCCAGATTCTGGCGATCGGTACGCCGCTGGTGGCCGGCGTCATTTTGTTGGCATCGCCCCATGAAGTGGATCTCGCCTCATTCTCCACCATGGGCATGGATCTTGTGTTTTATCGGGTCGACAGCCTGAATTTCATTTTCGGTATCGCATTTCTCATCGCCGCAACGCTGAACGGGATTTATGCTTTGCATCAGGATGACCGGGTGCAGGATGCTTCCGCGCTCATCTATGCCGGTGCCGCCATCGCCGCTGCATTTGTCGGCGACTTTATGAGCCTCTTCCTGTTCTGGGAACTTACCGCGGTCTCGTCTGTGTTCCTCATTCTCAAGACCGGTACACAAGCCGCTCATGGCGCGGCCATGCGGTATCTCGTCATCCAGGTCTTGTCGGGAGTTCTGCTCCTGTTTGGCGCAGCTCAACTCTATGCTGCAACGGGATCGGTCGCGCTGCGGGAGCTGACCCATGGCAGTGATCCCGGCACTTGGCTTCTGCTTTTCGCCTTCGGCATCAAGGCGGCATTCCCGCTGCTGCACAACTGGCTGCAAGACAGCTATCCGAAGGCGACCGTTGTCGGTGCTGTGGTGCTGTCAGCCTTCACAACCAAGCTCGCCGTTTACGTGCTCGCCCGTGTGTTTCCGGGGGAGACGCTGCTTATCTGGGTCGGTGCCGTGATGACGGTCTTCCCAGTCTTCTTCGCGGTGATCGAAAACGATCTTCGTAAAGTGCTTGCCTACAGCCTAAACAACCAGGTTGGATTCATGGTGTGTGCCGTCGGGATAGGTACGCCGCTCGCGATTAATGGTGCCGCCGCCCACGCCTTTGCCCATATCATCTATAAAGCGCTCCTGTTCATGAGTATGGGGGCTGTGCTCTACCGGACGGGCACAACCAAGGCGAGCGAGCTTGGCGGGCTTTACAAGTCGATGCCACTCACCGCGCTCTTCTGTATCATCGGTGCTGCATCGATTTCGGCTTTCCCGCTCTTTTCCGGATTTGTTGCAAAATCCCTCACTATGAGCGCTGTGCTTGAAGAGCACTATGTCGTTGTATGGGCCATGCTGCTCTTCGCGTCTGCCGGTGTGCTTGAACACTCAGGAATCAAGATTCCGTATTTTGCTTTCTTCGCCCATGATAGCGGCAAACGCGTTGAAGAGGCTCCCTATAATATGTTGCTGGCCATGGGCATTGCCGCCCTGATTTGTGTCTTGATCGGCCTTCCGGCCATTGGTGGGCTTGGTTATGGGCTTCTCTACTCCTGGCTGCCGAATCCTGAGTTTGCGCTCGCCTATAAGCCTTATACGCTTGATCATATACTGACGCAGATGCAGCTTTTGATCCTTGCTGCATTCGCCTTCGTGTTCCTGAAACGCCTGTCTCTTTATCCACCTGAGAAGCCCGGCACCATTCTTGATTTTGACTGGTCCTATCGCCGGGTTGGCGCATCTCTGGCAGGGTGGGTTGGGGCTGTATATGCCAAGGCCAACCCGTTCTTCGCCGCCTTTTCTATCACCCTTTGGAATCGCGCCTATGGTCGGCTTGAAGCGGCTTTCAGTCCCCAGGGTGTGCTGGCCCGTGGCGGACTGACTGGCAGCATGGCCGTATGGACGGCGGGCCTCCTGGGCGTAATTTTGTTCCTGGCGTTCTTTGGTCCGCCTTAACAGTGTTACTGCTTGCCATAATCTGACCAGATATTTCACTTTACTGTATTATTGTATTCTATGTCTGCGTGTACGACGTATAGAGATGCATAGAATGCGGAGATATAAGACATGAGTTGGGGAACTCAATGAAACTGAATGGTAGTGACCAGAAAGGTCTCGATAAAGCAGACCTGATCGGGCTGACAGCGCAGATTGTGTCAGCATATGTTGGAAAAAACGAGGTCAAGGCGGGTGAACTGCCAGCGTTGATCAAACGAATCCACCAATCGCTGGATGAGCTTGGGCAGGAAAATGAGAAAGCTGAAACCCTGAAACCAGCGGTTTCGATCAAGAAATCGATCACGGACGATTATCTGGTCTGCCTTGAGGATGGTGAAAAATTCCGCTCTCTGCGGCGTCACCTTCGCTCGAAATACGATATGTCACCAGAAGAATATCGCGAAAAATGGGGCTTACCCCATGACTATCCGATGGTGGCTCCAAGTTACGCGAAGCAAAGATCTGAGCTCGCCAAGAAAATGGGTCTGGGCCAAGCTAAAAAGTCTTGAACTGTACTTATCTCATTGTTCGTTTCACTGTCGTAATGAAATTTTTTGGTAATTATGGTTAATTTTTGCTTGATTTGCATTAGGAAATTGGGCCACCACTGATTCGGAAGCGAGTTTTGGGGATGGTTGTTATGAGCCTGCGCGATGGTCGATCGCATCTGACGGAACGTCAGAAAGAACTTGTAGAGTATTGGAAATCAAAGAGCACCGATGGCAAATGGCCATGCCGGAGCGATATCAATCCTGGCGATGTTCTATCGGCGCTGGCAAGCATCTCGCTCATAGAGCGCGATGAGGACGGATTTCGGTTCCGTCTTACCGGGTCGAGCCTCAGATCGGTCTTTGGCGGCAACGTCCAGGGGCAACTCATCCGCGAGATAGATGTCGCCGTTGAGGAAGCTGGCAGCGCTTCTTTGGAGGTCACACTGGAGAATGGTCATCCCGTTTGCGGCAGTCGCAAGATGGGTGATCGGTGGCACATCTGGCTGCGTCTGCCTCTTTTGGATGAGACCGGAGATCCTCGTCTGGTATTGTGCTCCGATGAGGTTGTTGCCGCTGATCCTGACAAGGTAGGATGTTCGTCCTATGCTAAATTTGACTATGGGCGGCAAGCTGCCTGACGCGGGGCAGAAAATCTGCATCTTATCTTAAACGCGTCGCCGATAAGGGCTGGCCAAGAAATCGGCTTAAAAACCTTGTCTGAAACGCCTGATATCGGGTTAGTCCTCTCCTCTATCCCCCTATTTTCCGATCGTCTAGGATGCTGAATCTATTGATTGTATATACCTATAAAACGATTCTAGATTGAGTATATAGGAAAATTATCCTACACCTGTTCAACGGAACTAATCTGGCCATTCAGAGAAGTGAGTGGAGCGTAAAAAAGGTGTTTCAGAAGACCGAGTTGGATGCGGCCCATGCGCGACTTGCTGTTGGGTTGGTGGGCTACAGCTTAAGCCAGTCAACAAATGCAATCATGAAGGAGGGGCGTGGCAGTGCCGAAGTGGCGTTTGCCCGGCAGATTGCGATGTATATCGTGTATGTCGGGCTTGGGCTAAGCCTGACGCGGGTCGCCAATGCCTTCGGTCGCGACCGGACGACCGTATCGCACGCTTGCCGCCAGATAGAAGACCGGCGGGAAAACCCTGTTTTCGATGACTGGCTGGAATCCCTGGAAACCGTACTCATCCGATCCGCGAGCCTGTTTCCAACAAAGTGGGAAATTGCCTGAACGTGTCTGAGAGCAGTTGTCTTCGAGCGCTGGCCAAGGGCGGCATGGCGATCCGGCGAAGCGGTGGCTTTGCTGTCTATAGGACCCACGATGCCCGGCGGTCCGTTGTCGGGGTCTTGAGCAAACCGGTGTTCGAAGCGCTGGTTACCGATGGACTGGTTGCAGAGAAAGAGGGCAGGTTTGTCTGGATCGGTCAGGCAGCAGATGCTGCCCGCGCTAGCAAAAGCGGAGCTGTAGGGCTTGTAAGGGTCGCCAGCCGTCGCTCGAGATCGTCGCTTCAGAAGGCGCTTTCTGTTTCGCGGGACGAACGCGAAGAACTCAGGCTGCTGAAGGCTGCACGGCGTTTTGTGAAAGACCTGGCTGCGACGATGAGGGGTCCTGCTGTAACAATGAACTGGGATTTGGTGCCGCGTGGCAATTCCGGGCAGCGATCATCTATGGCACCGGGCCAGTCGATAGAGTCGATGAGGGCCAGAAAGTCGATCGGCGCGCTAAAACAAGGGCTCGATGCAGGCCAATACGAACTTCTCAGCGAGGCCTTGTGTTCAGACAAGTCCCAAAGCCAGCTGGCGATTGATTTCGGATTGTCGGCCAAGACTCTGCCAAAAGCTCTGAACCGGGCTCTCGTCGATTTGGCTCACGCTTATGACACCTATGTGCCCCGCGCTGACTAGATCTCGAAATTGCTTGGCCGAGTTCTACTTAAGCCGATGCCACGAGCTTCGACGCATCACTACGGATCCGTTCGATCATCGAGGCCAATCCATTTGAACGCTGCGCTGTCAGCGCCCCGCTGACCCCGATCTCTTCAAGGAATTCCGATGCACCAAAAGAGAGAATGTCCTCCGCCCGCTGGCCGGAGAACAGCCGCAAAAGCAGCGAAATCAGACCGGACACAATCATCGCATCAGACTGGGCCCGAAGCATCAGGGTGCCGTTATCTTTCGCTTCGCTGACCAGCCACACCTGGGAGGCGCATCCGCGCACACGGGTTTCTTCGGTGCATTCCGCTTCGCTGAGGGGCGGATTCGCCTTTCCGAGGTCGATAATATGGGCATACCGGTCTTCCCAATCATCGAGAAACTCGAACTCTTCCCGGATTTCGGCGGCGGCATCTGCAATCGTCATACGGAGCATGTGGTCCATTGCGCTGCAAAAGAAAACCCCCGAGCAGCAAGCCGGGGGTCTTTGAGTTTGTATGAGATGGGGTGTCAGTTGTTGACACTGCCAATGCAGTCACTGATTTCCTGCAGCGCATGCTGGCTGATGCAGTAGGGGAGTTCGTACTGCCGATAGGAGGCCGCAACACATTGCTGCAAGTTCAGCTGCGAGCGGCGGATACAAGAGGATGTCTGCGTGTCTGCCATTGCAGAGGATATCTGGCTCGCTGTCTGATTGTCGACACCCATGACCCTATATGCGGCAAGGGTTGCAATACGGTTGGCGACCTGCCCACGGCCAAGTTTCACATCATGACGACGCGCCGTAAAGCTTGGCTTCCGCAGGCTTGGAAAACGGATCCCGGAGGCGGTATCCATGGTGCTGTCCCATAGCGACGGTGCACCGCTTCCGCCGGCCTGGCTGAGGGCGTTGTCCAATGTCGGCGACTGAAGGGCGGATACGATTGTGGAGCTTGGTGCCCGTCCGGATTTTGATGTCCGGTCAATGCTTGCGGCCATGCCATTGGCATCGCGAATACGTGCCTTCGCCCAGCCTGAGCCCTGAAGCGTATAGGCCTGTTCCTTAACATAGGCGGCCGCATCGGATAGGCGGCGGCTATCGGCGTCTGAGGCAGCTAGCGCCAGAGAGACGGCCCCATTGGCACCGTCCAGCGTCCGCGCATAGGCAATATCATTGCGCATTCCGCTCATAACGCGGTCTTTGCCATAGAAGCCTTCGATGTCGCGTACAGCTGCCCGGAATTCGGCATCTTGAGCAGCGACGAGAGCAGAGTAGGCAAGCCATCCATTCGAAAGCTGACCGGCATTCTGTCCGCCGAGATTTGTCAGGGCGTTGTCGATGTCAGATGCCGATGAGAGGGGCTTGTTCTGAATACCGCTCACATCATTGTGGTAGGTTCCATAAACGGCCGCGGCTCGGGAAATATTGTCCAGCCGGGTTGATGAGCGGGAGCTATTTACCGTCTCACCTGGCACTGTGTTTGCATCATCTGCATGGATTAGTGGAGAAACGGCCGTGGCACAGAGGGCAACAGCTAGTGATTTCCAGGGTTTGCTCATTGACATGCTCCGCATAGTCTACCTCGTACGTTGACCCAAAACTTCTGTTCGGGAAACCATTCTATGTGCCAAAAGTCGCCTCGG
The DNA here is from genome assembly GCA_039196965.1 of Pseudomonadota bacterium. Classification (GTDB taxonomy): domain Bacteria; phylum Pseudomonadota; class Alphaproteobacteria; order Caulobacterales; family Hyphomonadaceae; genus CALLCD01. The sequence continues at coordinate 114,392 of JBCCUK010000007.1, forward strand.
ACTGTATATTTCAACTGGTGACCCGGAATGCTCTCTGGAGAACCTAAAACCTTTATTAAGACTTTCGGCGAATTCGCAGGAGAGCGAATTAATTTTGCGCAATGTGCATGGCCCTGCATTGTTCTGTTCGCAGGTCTAATCGCGCTTTTCTCCGGTGCGCCGCCGACTCTGGCGGCATCGGCAACACTTGTCAGTATTCTGCCTTTTTTCCTTTGGCTTGGTTTACAATACGATAACACAAAGATCGGTGACGCGTTTGCAAACCTGATAACGATTGCGTGGCTTCTTGTCAGCTTCGCCAGCATTGCAGTGAGCGGCGGCGCATTGTCGCCCCTGACAATCATGCTCGGTCTTGGTCCGCTGACGCTTTTGACGCTGGGCCGCCCGCGAGAGGGCATCGAAGCTGCGGCGTTGAGTTTGATCGCTTATCTCGCAGCCATATCCCTTGGACTTGCCGGTTGGGCGGACAGCGCGCCGGAAGGATGGCAGAAGATCGTTGTGCCCTGGACGATTGCAGCTCTGCTGCAATTGTTCATTCTCACCTGGTGCATATCAGGTGCTACGGCTGAGACGGTCAGTTCGCCGGGAGAAGAGGTACCTGATCTTCCGGACTGGGATAATATTGACCTGCCGATCCTGCTCGTCGAGGTATCATCCCATGGACGTGTCCGGCATCTCTTCGGGCCGCAGGAGCTGCGTTGGAACAGACTCCACACCGGGGTCATCGCCGATGATATTCTGCCAAGTGTGGACGATCTGTCATTCGTGGCATCGGACGGGAAGTCTTTTTTTGTGCGGCAAATCGCGAAGGCAAATGGGGGGCGCTGGCTGGCTCTCATCCCCGACGACGATAACGCCTTCGCCGATTTTGGCAGCGATCCGGATGCCCTCCGAAGAGCGGAAGTCGCTGAAGCTGAACTACAGGAAAGAACTGCTTTCTTTGCCGGTCTCGGACACGATCTGAAAACGCCGCTGAACGCCATTCTCGGCTTTGCTGATCTGATGAGGGCTGAAGTGCGCGGGCCGCTGCCAGACGCCTATAAGGATTATCCGGCCATCATCCATGAAAGCGGTCAGGACCTGATGTTGCTGGTGGAAGACATACTCGACTTGGCAAAATCCGAGGCTAAATCACATCGCCTCGAAGTGGAGCCTGTCGACCTTGTGGCGAGTGCCACCTCGATTATCCGCCAGCTCGAGGATCAGGCCGCGCGCGCCGATGTGACGCTTACCCAGACCGGAGATGCGGAAGTCTGGGCCGAGGCCGATCCAAGGGCAGTGAGGCAGATCTGGCAGAACCTCGTTTCAAACGCTGTGAAGTATTCGAACGCGGGCGATACGGTCACTCTGTCAGCAGGCGAATTGGCTGGCACCGTTTTCCTTTCGGTGAAGGATGAAGGCGCGGGGATGGATCAGGCCGATCTTGACCGGATCGCTGCGCCGTTTGCTCAAGGTGATAACGCCAAGGGCCGGGCGGGTACCGGCCTCGGCCTCGCCGTGGTGCAGCGCTTCGCCGAGCTGCATGGCGGCCGCGTCGTCATCGATACCGCTCCCGGCAAGGGCACAAGGGTGCGCGTAACCCTGCCTGCCGCATCGAGCGAAGATGTAACGCCCTATGGCGACGCCGCCCAGTAGGGCATTAGAAACGTATCGTCGCGCCCACACGGATATCCCGGCCCGGCAGTGGTGCGATGGGGCTTAGAAACGCCGTCGACAGACGGGCAAACTCATCGGTCAAATTGCGCCCGCGGACAAAAACCGTCATTCGATCATCGCCAAGAGGCTGCATCGTGTAGGCCACATTCAGGAAAGTGAAGCTATCCGTTTCCGGAAGGTTCTCCGGCACCCGGCGCTGGGAGGCGCTGTGCTGGACCTCAATGCGGAGCGTCGAGTTTAAATTTTTGACCTCAAGATCTGTCCCGAACAAGACCCGGAACGGTGGGAAAAAGGGTAGGTCGCTGCCTTCGAGCGCCACGGTCCCATCGCCGATCAGACCTGTAAACGGAAACGGAGATCCGAAACCGCCTTCGATCTCCACGGCGATATCGAGAAGTGAACTGTCTTCCAGCGTCTGGCCGCGCACAAGGTCTGCTTGGCCATCCACAGCCCAGCGGAGCGCCTTGCCATCATGGATAAGCCAGTCAAGCTCTGCCTCGAAGCCATAGATCTCAGCATCTGCCTGCTGAAAGAAGAAGACCGGGAATAGTTCGCCTTCGCCATCATCCACAATTGCGCCGGTGGGAACTTCGGAGATGAAGTCGGAATAGTCCGTATAGAATACATTAAAGCCAATGCTGAACGGGTCCCATGACCACTTCGCGGACAGCTCGGCTGTTCGTGCTCGTTCTGTATCGAGTGTCGGATCGCCCACTTCAAAACTACTGGTCGCCACATGGAAGCCGCCTGAGAAGAGTTCTTCGGCGACAGGTGCGCGCTCGGCGCTGGAGAGGTTGAGGCCGAAGCTCAGCCCGTCCAGCGGCTCCCAGATCGCCGACGCCGACACGGAGAATGTGGTGCGGTTGATATCGGCAGAGAGATCCGCGCCCTGCAGAAACAGATCTTCTGTTTCATTGCTCTGGCGGTCCACGCGGCCGCTGAGCTCAAAGATCAGGTCCCGAACCGTGTACCGGCTAAGGGCAAAGAGCCCCCAATTGAATTGTGTGTTGAGGGGCACAAAGGCCTCTGCCCCGAGGGCGGAAAACTCGCGGTCGGCGACGGTCGCACCAAATGTTCCGGTAATCTCCCCCGGCCCGAGATTAAAGGATTGGAGAAATCCTTCGGCGCGGCCTTCCCAGGCATCATTCTCGAAAACGGTGCCGATGCCGAAGATATCGCCTTCCGAATGTTCATAGTCAGCATAACCGAAGCGCACTTTTGCTCTTTGCAGAAAGAGAAAATCCCGCTCGATCTCGGCATCGAAGTCGAGGCGCACCTGTTCAAAATCGATTGCTGTGTCCAGTTCCTCCACCGGCTCCGGCACGCCGTAAATGCCATCCTGATAGGTCACCGATGCGCCGATATAGCCATCGTCAAAGACGTAGGAGAGGCCGCCAGTGCCCGTTGCGACGCGGGTGTCGCTGTTATCAACAATACCTTCCTCCACGGTCGGGCCGGGATTATCGACGGCGAAGCCGGGGATCTCGTAGTCCTGTGTTTCCCGGAAGCTGCCATCGATATGCGCGACGAAACTGCCGGGCAGTGCGATTTGGGAGTTGCCCGCAATCTGGAAGCCATCATCGACGGAGGAGTAGGCACTGGTGGCGAGAAGGTCGAAGCCATCCTCCGGCTTGGTCCTTGGGATGCGGCTGTCATAGACATTGACCACGCCGCCGATGGCATTCTGGCCGAAGCGTAGTGTCGCTGCACCGCGGAGAATTTCAACCTGTTCGGCATTCTCGATGGATGTCGCCACGATATGGTCCACGCTGGTGGTGGAGACGTCGAAGGTTGAGATATCGGAGATCAGGACGCGGATACGCTCACCTCCTAGGCCGCGTATAACAGGCCGGGAAGCACCGGGGCCGAAAAAAGTGGAACTGACCCCCGGTTGGCGCGCCAGGGTTTGGCCAATCGTTCCATCGAGTTCGCTGATCAGATCGTCACTGCCGAGCACAGTTACGCCGAGGCTTATCTCGTCTATTTTCGATCGGAGCGGGGATGACAGGATGATGATCTCATCGAGGACGTTCTCTTTCGCAGCGCCCTCATTCTCGCCAGGTTGTGCGAAGGCGGGATGATGGATTGCGGCGAGCACGGCGAGCCAGTAAGCGGCCTTTGATTTCATCTTTTCCCTATATTGGCTGTCAAATGGTTCCCTGCAGTTTTGGTGTATCGAAGCCACGCATCACGTCCGTAGCTATGACGGTCTGCGGTGTTTGTTCCCGTTCGATAGATTGTCTTTAACGCGATGAGTTTGTGCATGCAAACTTTAAATTTGCATGTGCAAACTTTTCAGCAAAAAATGCGTAATGTTGGATTTTGACGCGTTTAGCGCTTCAGAGAATTGGTGAGCTGCTGGAATGCAGCGAGAGTTTCCTCGCTGACATGGTGTTCCATACCTTCGGAGTCCGAGAAGGCAATATCCTCGGAGATGCCGAGGGCAATGAGAAAGTCATAAAGGATTTCGTGCCGCCTGCGGGCTTTCGCCGCCAGCGCTCGACCTTCTTCCGTGAGTGTGACCGAGCGGTAGGGCTCGGTATCCACATACCCCTGTTTCTGCAGCCGCTGGATTGCGAGCGTTGCTGTTGACCGGCTGATGCCGAGGCAGTTTGCAATGTCGGCAGGGCGGGCTTCACCGCTGGTTTCAATCAAATCCTCAATCAGCTCGACATAGTCTTCAGCCAACTCCGTCTGATGGGCATCGCGGATGCGCTGAAAGGCTTCGGCGCGTTTTTTAGGATCCCTGAACAGTTTCGACACGATTAGCGCTCTCAACTCCAATGGCGGCGCGATATAATCATATCATCTCGCCGTCGCAGACCGACTATACAGATAGGTTTGCCTAAACAGAAACAAACACCTAACCCTCGGTTCAGCCTTCCTAGGCTGCAACGGCTTTTTGCGCCAGCGTGCAAACCGGACCATATCGAACGTGTGATGGAACCAAGACTACCAACTTCACTATGGGTGGATGCACTTGTCCGCCGCGCCGAGGTCGCCGGTGCGTCAGCTTTCGTGCTCCAGAAGGGGGACGGGGAACGCGGTGATGTGCTCGTCAAGGTTGCCTGCCTCGACGGCACCGGTGAGCTCTACACACCTGCCATGGATCTTGATGGAGACCGCATCTTTCTCAATCTCATTGTTCAGGGCATCGGCCCGGAGGAAAAGGAGATTGATGACTATGTCGCCCGTGCCCGCGGTCGTGACCGTGATCTCTGGGTTGTCGAGATTGAAGACCGGGAAGGCCGCCATTTTCTGACCGAGAAGGTTAAGGCAGATTAGGTTTTTATTTACCCCGCTATACCAACGTTCTCTTGAAAAAGCCGTTTTGGGGACATGCCATGTTATTTCTTCTCAATACATCGATTGTCGAGATCGACGCGCCGGAACTTCATTTGGCGAGGCATTGGAAGCGGATGGGCTGCGGAGATCCATCGGCCATGCGCGCAAGCGATGCTGTCGATTTCGCCATTATGCTGGTCAGCAACCATGTCAGCGAAGGCATGGAGATTGATGAGACGACCAAACTGGACCTTGCATCCCTGATCATCGCGAAAACAGGGGCGAATGCGGCCCTTTTCCCGGGAGCTGGCCTTGCCCGCCTCAATGTTCTCGCAGAGCCTGTTCTCCAGGGCTTGCAGAAAGAGCTGGGGCAGGGGCAAACCGACAGCCTCATCGCATTCTGGTCCGACGCAGCCTGAGGCTCGGCCCTTCCGTTTATTGTCAAAGTCGATTAGGGGCGGGCCTGAAAGATCAGGTTTAAGTCTATGTCCCCTGCAGAAGAAGCCGCGCGCCGGCGCACCTTTGCGATCATTTCCCATCCCGATGCCGGGAAGACGACGCTTACGGAGAACCTTCTCCTTGCCGGCGGAGCGATCCGGTTGGCGGGCCAGGTGGCAGCGCGCGGCGAACGTCGCCGGACCCAGTCAGACTGGATGAAGATCGAGCGCGATCGCGGCATATCCGTGTCAGCCTCGGTGATGACCTTCGAGCATGAAAACCTCGTTTTCAATCTTCTTGACACGCCGGGCCACGAGGATTTCTCCGAGGACACCTATCGGACGCTGACCGCGGCTGATAGCGCTGTCATGGTGCTCGATGCCGCGAAGGGTATTGAGCCCCAAACGCTGAAGCTCTTCGAGGTCTGCCGTATGCGGGATATCCCCATACTGACCTTCATCAACAAGATGGACCGCGAGGCTCAGGACCCCTTCGCTCTGCTCGATGAGATTGCCGACAAACTGCAGCTGGAAACGGCTCCGCTATATTGGCCGGCAGCGAGCGGCAACCGATTCGGCGGCATGCTGGATCTGCGGGACAATGAGTTCTGCGTTTTCCAGAAGTCCTCCGCCGATGAGGAGATGCGTGTGGGGCTCGCTGAACGGGTCGCCATGGGAGGCAATTCCGTTGCCTCTGTTATGGATGAAAGCGTTCTGGAAGAACTCACCGAGGGAGCAGAGCTTGCCCGCGAAGCCCTGCCGAACGTTGACAGGCAGGCCTATCTAGAGGGGCATATGACGCCGGTCGTGTTCGGCTCTGCGCTTCGTCATTTCGGGGTCGGCGAACTTCTCGCTGCGCTTACCGAATTTGCGCCCGGCCCCCGACCCCAGGCGGCAAAGCGCAAAGGCGCAGACATCACGCTCACCGCAGAAGACAAGAACGTTGCCGGGTTCGTTTTCAAAATTCAGGCGAACATGGATCCGAACCACCGGGACCGCGTCGCCTTTGTCCGGCTCTGTTCGGGCGAGTTCAAGCGGGGCATGCGGTTGAAAACCTCCGAGGGCAAACAGATCAATGTCCACAATCCAATGATGTTTCTTGCCCAGGATCGCGAGATCGCCGAGACCGCCTATGCGGGCGACGTGATCGGTGTTCCGAACCACGGCCAGTTGCGCGTCGGTGATGGGCTGTCGGAAGCGGGCGATCTGCAGTTTGCAGGTATCCCCAATTTTGCTCCGGAAATTCTTCGCCGCGCTCGGGTGAAGGACCCGATGAAGCAGAAGCACCTGAAGAAGGCCCTAGAGAGCCTTGCTGAAGAGGGCGTGACGCAGCTCTTCCGGCCGTCAATCGGCTCTGATCTGATTGTTGGAGCCGTTGGTGCTCTGCAGATTGATGTGATGGCCGAGCGTGTGGCCGCCGAATATGGCCTCGATGTCGATTTCGAAACCGCGCCCTATAACATTGCCCGGTGGCTGGCGAGTGATGATGAGGATGCCGTCTATGCTTTCATGGACAAGAATAAGTCAGCGACAGGTACGGATCTTGATGGTGCACCGGTTTATCTCGGCAAGAATGCCTGGGATGCAGGGTATGCTGCCGAGAAGAACCCGGAAATCCGGTTTACGACGACCAAGGAGCGCGCCGCTTAAGAGCGATCCTAGCGGATGGCTGAGACAGAAAAGTCAGCGCTCGATGTAAATACCACCCGCGCGTTTCCGCTGGTAATGATCGGCTGCGTACTCGGGATGTTAATGCCCGCGGCACTCGCCCCGAGGAGTTCATCCTTTTCCTTCCCATCGGGCGTGGCGATCCCGTAGTTCGAATAACGCGGCGAGATACCCGATACCATCAGAGCGTTTTCTTCGCGTTTGCCGATCGCGCTTTTCAATTCGCACCGCGCTGGTCCGAGGCCGCTCGTTTCCCGCTGAAAGCTCCAGGCCTTGCACAGGCCGTCGGCTTCGCATGCGCTTGCACACGCGTTTGCATCATCTGCCGATACAATTTCATAGGTTCCGCCATGGCGATAGGTTTGCTGCTCGTGGGAATAGTCGTGTTCGTCAGCCACGGCCGCTGCCGAAAGACCAATAATAGCTGCAAAGATAATCGATGTACGCATGGAGCCCTCCAAAACTGCCCATAAATTATAAGCAATCTGTTAAGGAAGGGTTGTTCGGTCGGCTTCACGCGCTGGCATCAGAATTTTCCAGAATGATGATGGCATCGCCCGCCGCGAGTTGCGTTCCGGCCTCGACGGGAATTTCAGCGACCGTTCCATTTGCCGGTGCCAGAATTTCGTGTTGCATCTTCATGGCTTCAAATACGGCGAGTTGATCCCCCGCCGCTATTTGATCGCCGACGGCAACGTCCACTTTCAGGAGAGATCCGTGCATCGGCGCGCGGACAATGCCATCACTGCCATCCTGCGCACCGTCTGTATCGAGATGATCGATCTTGAACAGAGTGAGCGTGGTTTTATCCGTCGCAAGATAAAGCATCTGGGCATTTTGAAGAACATTTGCCGATATCGTCTCTCCACCGACGATTATGGAGATGTGTCCGTCTGACTGAGAATCGATAGACAGATCGAATATCTCTCCGTCTACGGATACACTAAGCGATGAGGCGTCGCCTGAAACTATTGCGGTAACCTCCTGTCCTTGAAAGGAATAATCGAAGTAGAAAGGGAAAACGATCCCGCCCGCCCAGCTTTGCTGTTCCGAATGAACATTCAGGGCCTTTGAGCGCGCGTTTCCACTCTGAATAGACCAGTCTGCCGCTGCTGCGATGGCGATTGCAGTGCTACTGTCCGATTGCTTGTCTTTCTGTCGATGTTCCAGAAAAAACGTTGTCGCAGAACCGCTTACAAAGGTTTCATCCTGTAGAATCTCGATCAGGAAATCCCGGTTGCTTGCCGGGCCGAAAAGAACCGTTTGTTCGAGAGCTGACAGAAGGCGGATTCGGGCATCCTCCCTCGTTTCGCCATGGGCGATGATTTTGGCCACCATGGAATCATAGTGCGGCGACACCTCATCGCCGGTGTCGATCCCGTCATCTACTCGGACATGATCGCCAGAGGGGCGCTTCCATAGCTCAATCGTGCCAGTGCTCGGCAAGAAATCCGAGGCCGGATCTTCGGCGCACAGCCGAACTTCAATGGCGTGACCGTTCATCTCAAGGTCTGCCTGTTTGAACGGCAGCGGCTTCCCGTCAGCGATATCAATTTGAAGGGCCACGAGGTCTATGCCGGTAATTTCTTCCGTAACCGGATGCTCGACCTGCAGCCTTGTGTTCATTTCAAGGAAGTAAAATTCACCATCCTGGTCCAGCAGGAACTCTACGGTTCCTGCTCCAACATAATTGACTGTCTTCGCGGCCTTCACCGCGGCCTCACCCATGCGTGCCCGAAGTGCGTCGGTCATCACCGGGCAGGGGGCCTCTTCGATAATTTTTTGATGGCGTCTTTGAACGGAGCAATCCCGCTCACCAAGATGTACGGTATTGCCATGGCTGTCAGCGAATATCTGAATCTCGACATGCCGCGCGTCTTCTATGGCTTTTTCGAGGATCAGATCGCCGCATCCGAAAGCGCTTTCCGCCTCCGATCTTGCAAGCTTCAGGGCGGCGTTCAGATCGGGCTCGTCGCGAACCAGCCGCATGCCGCGACCACCGCCCCCCGCTGCTGCTTTGACCATTACGGGGAAGCCAATGGCGTCAGCCGCGCTGATGAATTTCTCCGCTGACTGGTCTTCTTCCTCATAGCCTGGAATACAGGGAACGCCCGCCACCACCATGGCGCGTTTCGCTTCCGCCTTGTCGCCCATGACTCTTATGGCCTTGGCTGGCGGACCGATAAAGGTCAGTCCGGCATCTGCTACGGCTTTTGCGAATGCGGCGTTTTCCGAGAGAAAGCCATATCCAGGGTGAATGGCGTCGGCTCTCGTTGTCTTTGCTGCGTCAATGATCTTGTCAGCTACAAGATAGCTTTCGCTGGCGGGGGAGGGACCGATATGAACAGCTTCATCTGCCTGCTGAACATGTTGCGCTTTTTCGTCGGCGTCGGAATAGACCGCGACTGTTCTTATTCCCAAGGACCGCGCCGTGCGGATAATACGGCAGGCGATCTCTCCCCGGTTGGCGATGAGCAGTTTTTCGATGCTCATTCGACCACCCATTCCGGTTTGCGTTTTTCCAGGAATGCTGAGATGCCTTCTGCTGCCTCATCGCTCAGCATACGGTCGGCAAAATTCTCGGCGGCGGCCTTTATGGTCTCATTCCGGTCCAGATCTCGGAGGCGTAGAATCAACGCCTTGGTATCGGCGATGGCTCCGGGTGCGCAGGCCAGCACCTGACGGCGTATGGCCTGTTCGGATTCCGTCAAAGCATCTTCCGTATTCGCCACAATATCGGCAAATCCAAGGGCCTTCGCCTCTGTTCCGTCAAACCGCGCAGCTGTGAGCATCAGTCTTCGGGCCGTTGCGTAGCCGAGTTTCTGGATCACAAAGGGAGAGATCTGCGCCGGGCTGAGGCCGATAGCGGTTTCTGTCATGGCAAATCGAGCATCTGCCGCCGAGATCACGACATCGGCGCAACAGGATATGCCGAAGCCGCCTGCCATTGCTGCGCCTTCTATCAGCACAATGACGACCTGCGGCATTGTGTTGACCAGGTCGAACATCTCTGCGCCATTCTTTGACATGGCGACAACGTCTTCCCGATCCGTTTTCCCACTTTGATGTTGGGACTTGAAAGCCTTGAGGTCGCCCCCTGCGCAAAACACCCCGCCGCGTCCTCTCATCGTTATGCCGCGTACGGAACGGTTATCGCGGACGGATGTCAGGACGCGTTTCAGATCGTTGACGAGTTCTGCCGTGAACGCGTTTTTCTTCTCAGGCTGATTGAACCAGATGGTTAGCCATCCACGGTCAAACTCCAGATCGAGCGCTGCGACGGACGGCAGGTCGGGACCAGTCATGGCTTACATCCTCGCTATGCCGAAACTGTTGCGGCGCACGTTGCGATGGCGGCCTTCCCAGACCGTTGCTAACAGGAAGCCGAGCGTTTTTCTCGTAGTCCGCGGGTCGATGACCCCGTCGTCGAGATTGTGACCCGACGTGTAAAAGGCGCTGGACTGGTCGTTGAAAAGCTTGGTCAGGTGGGTTTCTTGTTTGGCGAGGGCGTCGCGGTCGGGTTCTTTGCCGGCAGCCTTGGCTGCACCTTCCGCGACAATGGACATCACCGTTGCGGCCTGTTCGCCGCCCATTACGCCAGTGGACGCATTCGGCCAGGAATAGAGAAAGTCCGGGCCGAAGGCGCGCCCGCACATGCCATAATTTCCGGCTCCATAGCTTGCACCGATTATGAAGGTGATGCGGGGAACGTCGATATTCGTCACCGCCTGGATCATCTTTGAGCCATGCTTGATCATGCCGGCCCGTTCATACTCCGTGCCCACCATATATCCGGTCGTATTCTGAAGATAGACGACGGGCGTATCGGCCTGATCCATCAACTGCATGAATTGGGTGGCTTTGGTTGCGCCTGCCGGATCAATCGGACCGTTATTGCCAATCAGGCCGCAGCGAAACCCGTAAACCTCCGCCTGGATACATACCGTAGACACACCATAACCCGGCTTGAAGTCCGTCAAGTCGGACCCGTCGACGATCCGGGCGATCACCTCGCGCACTTCATAGGGCTTGCGATAGTCGATAGGCACAATTCCGGCGATCTCGTCTGGATCATAGGCCGGTGGTTTGGGATCGCCCGTATCCGGCGTGCGGCATCTTGTATTCCATCCGAGCCGATCGACCACTTCGCGCGCCATGGCGATGGCCTGTTTGTCATTTTCTGCGAGGTACTCTGCAAGGCCGGTGACCGTGGCATGCATTTCCGCACCGCCAAGCTCATCTTCAGTGGCGATCTCTCCCGTCGCGGCTTTGAGGAGCGGAGGCCCGGCCAGAAACGCCTTGCCGTTCTTCTTCACCGCCACGACATAGTCGCTCATGCCCGGCATATATGCCCCGCCTGCCGTCGATGATCCGTGCAGGATGGAAATGACCGGGATCCCCGCCTTGGAGAGTTTTGCCTGACCAGCGAATAATCCACCGCCTTCGGAAAATCCCCTCACAGTGTAATTGATAAGATCGCCGCCCGCGCTCTCAACGAGATGCACATAGGGCAGTTTCTGCTCCAGCGCGATCTCTTCTGAGCGGATGATTTTATAGGCCGTTGCGCCGGTCATCGCTCCCGCCATGATGCCGCTATCATCGACGACGACCATGCTCCTTACGCCCTGTATGAAGCCAATGCCGCAAATCACCGTCGAGCCGGGCAGGGATCTCTCGTCTGGCTGGCCGTCGGAAAGATAGCCGGAGATGTTCCCGATGGGGAGGAAAGGCATGCCGGGATCGAGCAGTCGGGCGAGGCGTTCGCGCGGCAGAATCTGTTCGCGGGCTTCAAACCGCGATTTGCGCTTCGCCGACAAAGCCGCCCCGCGTCCGTTCAGCTCATTCAGTTTGCTGACGAGGCCAAGCATGTCGGCCCGGTTCTGTTTAAAGGCGTCAGAAGATGGAATAATCCTGGATCTGAAAATGCTCATAAATGTCTGCCGATCAAACGCCTCGGAATCTGTATAGGCGTTTGCAGCAGGATTTGCGAGTAGCCCTTGCCCTGGGGATCGTTTCGCAGCGAGGCCACACCCCCGCCTCCAAGCACATCATTGAGGACGATGTTCATGGCCCCTGTACCGGGGAGATAGTATCGTTTAATGCCTTTGGGCTGGTAGTGAGCAAACCGGCGGCGAATTTCGTCCTGGTCCAGTGTTTCCCAGATAAACGGTGCATAGGCCTTCGTCCTGGGGAATATGCCGATATTGGCTTTGTTGCCTTTGTCGCCCGATCTCGCCCAGGCCACATCAACAAGGGGAACCGCGACCTTGTCGCCACATCCACAGCCGGGTTCCGGTCCGATATGGGGCCAGAAATTTGCTGGTCTCTTATTGGCATCATCAGTCTCACCGGGAGAGAATGAAAACCTCTCATCGGACATTTCGATATGGATCGGGACATCCTCTTTAGGGATGAGGAAGGAATAGAGTTTCAAGACCGGAGAGGGCTTTGCGCGGTTACCGGCAAAACCAGACAGTCCCGGCGGTGCTGCTAGGCCGAGGCCCGTAAGCTCCTTCAGGAGGAGACCGGCACCCTTCTGGTCCTCGTGTTTCGCCGCAACTTTCACGGCCACCGACCGGGAGCCTTCGGCGCGCGCTTCAGCGCCATAGACGCTTTCATCACCGATAAGTTCGACCAGGGTTTCCGGATAGTCCGGCATATTGTGCGCTCTAAGCCTTTTGCGGGCTCGGGCAATCGCCGCATTGCCAAAGCTCCGCGCTTTTTTGTCGGCTTCATCGCCATAGAAAAACATCACAGTGCCGGCCCGCCAGCCGTCGGCATAGGTCGCGCACACTTTGTAAGTGTCCGTTGCCGAATAGCCCTGCGCTGCGGAAACGTGCACCCGGTCCTTGCCGGTTTGCGTCAGTTCAACCTCTGAAAAATCGCAAGTTACATCCGGCAGCACATAGCTTTGCGGGCAGGCAATTTCGTAGAGCATCTGCTCGCCTACGGTCCCAACGGTTACTGTGCCGCCGGTATCCGCCGGTTTGGTGACGGTGAAGCTTCCATCCGCTTCGATTTCGGCAATCGGATAGCCGACCTCGTGCAGCGTTTCGCTGACCTCTTCCCAATCGGTGTAATTGCCGCCCGTGGCTTGAGGTCCGCATTCCAGAATATGCCCGGCAAGGCTCCCCGATGCGAGCAGATCCCAGCTATCGACCGCCCAGCCAAAGGCATGGATACAGGCTCCTAAAGTGACAGCGCTGTCGACGCTTCTGCCGGTGATGACAATGTCGGCTCCGCGGGAGAGCGCTTCAGCTATAGGGAATGCGCCGAGATAGGCGTTGACGCTGGCGAGCTTCTTCATTTCGGGAAAGTCGTCGCCCGAAAACATGTCCATGGGCTCGTTCGCCGCGATCTCATCGGTCCGGCCCAGAAGGTCGTCGCCGATCACTACAGCGACTTTCAGATCGAGTCCGGCATCGGCGATAAGGGCCTCAACGGCTTTGCCGCAGGCGATTGGGTTCACGCCGCCCGCATTCGACAGGATCTTAACACGCTGGCGTGCAATATCCCGCAAGTTCGGCTTCAGAACAGAGGAGATGAAATCCGTCGCATAGCCGAGGTTTGGGTCTTTCGCCCTGGCACGAGCCATGATCGACATGGTGATTTCAGCCAGATAGTCGAAAACAATATAGTCGAGGCCGCCCTCGGCCAGGAATTGGGGCAGCGCCATATCGCTCTCTCCCCAATAGCCACTTGCGCCGCCAACGCGAATAGTTTTCTCGCCCGCCAAAGAGTTGCTCCTTCAAGCTGGCTTGTCCCAGACAGTTTAGGGAGACAGGGGGCATTTCAAGCTAAAGGTGTCAATTGCTTATGTTGCGACAGGATGTCTGAGCCAACGGGTATTGCACTGCGGATTTGTGGGGTTGCGATGGCTGCCGCGATTAGGCTGGAGGCCGAATGGGTGCGCCGTTTTTCGCAAACACGCCAGGCAAGGCTGATGCTCTCAGGCATGCCGGCCTCGATCTGGCTGGCGGCATAGCGCTCGACGAGACGCGTTGCATCGAGATAGGCGGTTCGGCGCAGGCTGATACCCAGCGTTGTCCAATCGAGCCTCGCCGCGCAGTCCGTCTGGCGAACGTGCCGGTTCAGCTTCTGTGCAATCTCCGGCAGGGCTCGCCTGGCGGCCGCATTGTTATCTCCCTTTGAGCTGAGGCTCAGGGTTATGAGAGTGAGTGGCTCCAACGCGTGTTCGCTCTGACGTAGCTGAGCACCAAGATGCGTTTCAAAGAAGTTTGGCGTGAAAAGCCCTGTGAGCCGACACCGAACCTTGGTATCTGAAACGTCCGATGCCGCAAGGGGCGCGCTGCCATGGTGGTGGAATGTGAGCTGTAGAAGCTCTTCGGAAACCTCTTCCAGGGGGCGGTCGCTATCGATGATCTCAGATGCGAGAAAGACGAGAGGATGGTCCTCGGTTCCCGGTTCAAATCCTTGTTTGCCGAGGCAGAACAGCGGCTGAGCAGGGCCTGTTCCATGGGGTCCCAGCAGCAGATCCTCTCCGGTGAAGTCCCCGGAATCCTCATGAAGGTCCATCACTACGGCTGTGAAGGACTGCGCCGCGAGGTGATCCAGTGCCATCGGCATCGTAAAGGCCGTTACGACATCGATTTCAGCACCTTTTAAGGCGGTTTGAAGGGCCAGAAACCGAATCGAGCCGCCGCCGACAAACAATAGGCGCGGTTTTGTTCGTGTTCCCTTTTTTGGCGCGAAACCACTTATGGCCTCGACGTTTGAAGCCCTGAGCTGGGTCTCCCGCTCGGCATCGCGGCGGCGATAATAACGGCGTAACTTACCGGAGAGATGCTCCAGATAGGCGTCTCCCGGCAGGACGATCGCTCCTTCCAGACGGAGCGGTGCATCTCCGCCGACAATTATGAAAGGCCGGTCGACCCCCCGAAGGACCTGTTGATGGGCCGCTTTTACGTCGTTTGTTGACGCAGAGGCGAGATCGATAAGAAGTGGTTCGGGTGAGGCTTTTGGATCGGAGTGATCATGGGCTCCGAAGCCCAGGGCGCGCAGCCGCGTTTTCAGCATCTCCAGCCGGGGGCTGGTTGCCACAATTTCTATGCTGGGGGTCAGAATACCTGCAGCGCCCATGCAATTCGATTGCCTCTTTTCGCAACGTCAGGGTTTTCTTTGAGCAGAGCCGTCTTAATGTCCGGTTTACTTTGAAATAAGGGCCGGACGGCTCGAAACGTATGCGTCAGGGGAGGCCAACATGGCACATGGGCCACTAAATGGCATTAAAATCGTTGAATTTGCGGGCATTGGGCCGGGGCCGTTCTGCGGAATGCTGCTGTCCGATCAAGGCGCGGACGTTGTGCGGATTGACCGACCGGGCAACCGTCAGGGCAATCCTACCGATGTGAACAGCCGAGGGCGGCGCTCAATCGCGCTGGACTTGAAGAGCGATGAAGGGCTCGAAACCGCCCTGAAACTGATTGAAAAGGCCGATGGTCTGATTGAAGGGTTTCGGCCCGGCGTTATGGAGCGTTTGGGTCTAGGTCCCGATACGGCGCTCGCGCGCAATCCAAAGCTTGTCTATGGCCGTATGACCGGCTGGGGCCAGACTGGGACGCTCGCCCACGCAGCAGGCCATGATCTGAATTACATCGCGCTCACCGGAGCGCTTCACGCAATGGGCCACGGCGACCGACGCCCGAGCCCGCCGCTCAATCTTGTCGGCGACTATGGCGGTGGTGCGCTGTATCTCGCCTTTGGGCTTTGTGCAGGCATTCTCCACGCCAAGGCCACCGGTGAAGGGCAGGTGGTTGATTGCGCCATGACCGATGGGGCGGCGTCGCTGGCCTCCATGTTTTACGGCATGCGCGCGGCAGGTGTCTGGACCGATGACCGGGAAGCAAATCTCCTCGATGGCGGGGCTCACTTCTATGACACCTATGAGTGCTCCGATGGAAAATGGATTTCGGTCGGCTCCATCGAGCCGCAGTTCTATGCGCTCCTGATCGAAAAGGCAGGTCTCAACGATCCTGAATTCAAGGCTCAGATGGACAAGTCCAAATGGCCAAGTCTGAAGACGAAGATTGCCACCATCTTCAAATCGAAAACCCGCGATGAGTGGTGCGAGATCATGGAAGGCACCGATGTCTGCTTTGCGCCGGTTCTCTCAATGGCCGAGGCCCCGGAGCATCCTCACAACAAAGCGCGCGAGACTTTTGTGAACCAGTCCGGCATTGTCCAGCCAGCTCCTGCGCCGCGTTTCCTCGGCTCACCCGGCGCGATCCAGGGACCACCTCCCGGCATCGGCCAGCACACCGACGAGATTCTCTCCGACTGGGATATTTCATAGTCGATGAGCGCGCTTCCAGGGACGACCGGCCGCCGCCGCATCTATCTCATGCGCCATGGCTTCGTTGATTATACCTCCAGGGAAGTTGTCGAGACGATGGACCCGAGCCGAGCCCGCCTGACAGAGCGGGGCCGGGAGGAGGCGAAAGCCGCCGGGACCGCCCTTGCTGAAGTGACTTTCGATCTCGCGATCCATTCTGGCCTGCCTCGTACTGTGGAAACCATGGACATCGTCCTTACAGAGCATCCCGAAGCGATCCCGCTTGAGGAAGAGACGCGGTTCGAGGAGCTTCGCAGTGGCCAGTACATCAATTTTCAGAGCGCTGAACAGCTGGCCGCTATCATGACGTTTCAGGTCGAGCAGGCGGGTGAACCCGGGGCGACTTTCCTGAAAGGCGGCGAGAAATTCGCTGACGCCATGTTACGCATCGAAGATGGTCTGATCGATCTTCTTGCCCGACCGAACTGGGCCTCGGCTCTCGTCGTCGCCCACGAAATGGTCAATCGCCTGATCATGGCCTGGGCTTTGAAAGCACCCCTTGGCGCTGCGGCCGGGTTTGAGCAGGATACCGGCTGCATCAACATAATCGACTTCGATCTGACGCCCACAGCCAACGGACCCGGTGCCCAGATCGAGCGGGCCGTCATCAAGGCGGTCAATCTCACTCCGGCAAATTACCTGAAAAACGGTATGAATCTCCGCAGCCTTGAAGCGATCTTTTCTGGCCCTGACTAGGTATCGGCGCGGTGCCGCCACGCGACTGCCGCAATGCATTCAGCCCTCGTTCATCAATGCAGCCCGTTATCTGATTTTTCCACGACAAAGCTGAACGAAAATGAACAAGCCAGCTGGGGCTTCGTTCAGGTTAACCGTGGCATAACTGTCCCTGTCGGAGCGGGGCCTCGAAGGGGCCACCTTCCCAGAGACGCCTCGAGCCGACGTCCTTCTTGCTTTACCTTAGCCGGCATGCGTGCCGGCTCTTTTCTTATGCAAAACAGAGCCTGCCCGCATTGGCAGTCCTTCAACCGCCTGCTGTCATGCCGCCATCAATGACAAACTCCTGCCCCGTCATATAGGCGGAGGCGGGCGAGGCGAGAAACAGGATCAGATCCCCAACCTCGTCCGGATGGCCGGCCCGTCCCAATGGAGCCACCATGGACCCGAATGCCGCCGCGTCGATGGCGTTGGCACCGACCCCCACGCCACCGGTCAGAAGGTTGAGCTGATTTTCGTCCTTGATCGTATGAGTCACGCCGGTGATCGATTTCTGCCAGATCGGTGTCTCGATGATCCCCGGATGCACCGAGTTCACGCGAATATTATAGCCGAGTTTTGCCGCCTCAACCGCTGCTGCCTTGCTGAAAAGGCGCACGCTCCCCTTGGAGGCGCAATAAGCGCTGAGCCCCATGGACCCCTGCAGCCCGGCCACTGATGAGATATTTATGATCGAGCCGCCACCGGTTTCCTTCATGGCGCGGATCGCAGCTCGCGTGCCGAGGAAGACGCTGTCGACATTGATTGCCATCTGGCGTTGCCAGTCCTCGAGTGACAGGTCTTCTATGGGACCGGCGACAGCCACGCCGGCATTGTTGACGAGTGTCGAGATCTTGCCTAGCGCCGCGCCCTTTTCGAAAACGGCATCCCAAGTCTCTTCATTGGCCACATCCTGCTCGTGGGTTTCGCATTTGCCGCCATCTGAGACGATCATCGCTGCTGTTTCTTTCACGCCGCTTGTGTCGATGTCTGTTGCCAGCACAATGGCTCCCGCCCTGGCGAGTTTCATGGCTGCCGCTTGGCCAATGCCGCTCGCCGCACCCGTAACAATCGCCACCTGTCCATTAAAATCGGTCACCTAAGGTCCTCCCTGTTTTTTTAGATATTAGTCAGCAGAGATGCCGTCTGTCACGAACAACGAAGGCGCGGGCAATGAGCAATGGCAAATGCGCTTGACCCCGGCAGCCGTTTCCGCTTTAAGCCGCGCTTCAGGACGGGTGGTGCGGAGCCGCCGTTGCAATCGTGGGCGCAAATGAGTGCCGCCCACCGGCCCGCGTCGATAATGAGGTATACCATGTCACGTCGCCACAGCGCGAAGTACAAGATCGACCGACGGGTCGGTGAAAACATCTGGGGCCGCCCCAAATCTCCGGTCAATAAGCGCCCAACCAAGCCCGGCCAGCACGGCCAGGGCCGCCGCGCAAAAGTTTCTGACTATGGTCTCCAGCTGCTCGCCAAGCAGAAGCTGAAATTCCATTATGGCGATATTACCGAGAAGCAGTTCCGCCGGACCTATGACGAAGCCGTCCGCCGTAAAGGCAACACTGCCGAGAATCTTATCGGTCTTCTGGAATCCCGCCTTGATGCCTTTGTCTACAGGTCGAAATTCGTGCCGACTATTTTTGCGGCCCGTCAGTTCGTCAACCACGGACATGTGCTGGTGAACGGCTCCAAAGTGAACATCGCTTCCTACCGGCTGAAGCCCGGCGATACGGTTCAGGTGCGCGAAAAGTCCCGCAATATGGCACTGGTGCTTGAAGCCCTCGGCTCAGCCGAGCGTGACATCCCGGAATATATCGAGGTCGATCCAAAAGCGATGATGGCGACCTTTGTGCGCATACCTGAACTGGTTGATGTGCCTTACGCAGTCAAAATGGAACCGGCACAGGTCGTCGAATTCTACTCGTCATAAGACAGAGTGAGACTCTCTGTCCCTTAAGATACTCTCAGCGTGCAGAATCTGAGACTCTCAACCGTCATCCTCGGCCGCTTGCGGCCACGGACCCATCTCTGAAAGGTGCCAAAAGCAGGGCCGCCTCGGTGTCGCTCCCGGCCAAGCGCGCAGCGCTTGTCCGGGACCCAGAAGAAAGGATGCGCTCTCTATTCGCCGCTGCCGTGGCCATCTCTGCTTAAATTGATTCCCCGGATCAATTTCCGGGCGCTCTGATGGGTCCCGGATATTTGCTGGCGCAAATTCCGGGATGACAAGATGAGAGAGATCAGCAGCCCTGAGCGGGTTCCATCGCGAGGCCGCAGGCCGACGCGGGGAACAAATAAAAAACCACAATCTATCCGCCTCAATTGCCTCGCTCCCTATACTTTTCCCATGTCCGAGGTTCCCTCCCTCTCCACCCTCGCGATCAGCGAGATCGACAAGTCCGTCACCGGTCTGATTGGCTGGACGAGTATCCATCTTTCTATCGAACGGGTCACAAGGACTCGCCTCCGGAGGGCAAGCGCTCAACTCAGAGCCCTCGAAACGCTCCTCCGCCGTCTGATCATGTACCTCGCTTTACAGATCGATCTGGAACCGAAGACGGACAGTCCGCCCACGGGCAAAGCCGGAGTGCCAGAGCCGGACAATACTCCCATCCAAACGCCCGACGACATTGAAATCGCTCACTTTCC